>NZ_VHLH01000034.1 GCF_006516965.1 Pararhizobium mangrovi
ATCCGGTCCCTCCCTGGACTCTGAAGTCTCACAACCTCAGCATCCCCGGTCCGGACCGGATGGACAACCTAATGAAAGCTCACATCTAGCCTTCCCATCGTGCGCGTCCCGGTTTGGCTGTGCTATTTCGAAAACGGCCCGGCCGCACATATGCGAGGGCGTACGACGCGGGCGCGCCGGCGCGCCGCCGTAAAAACGCCGATCCAGTTCTGCGGTCGTAGCCGCCTATCCTTGCTTCGTCCTTCAAATGGTGCATTTTGGCGCCGGCCGCGCGGTGCGCCCGTCCGGTCCGTTCATGCCATGCCAAGCGGAATGCACCGATGCCGACGCCTGCCGACGACCTGCCGGATCATCTCGATCCGCGCAAATCCTTCCAGGGCCTGATCCTCACGCTCCAGAACTACTGGGCGCGGTATGGCTGCGTGATCCTGCAGCCCTACGACATGGAGGTCGGTGCCGGCACGCTGCATCCGGCGACGACGCTGCGCGCGCTTGGGCCGAAGCGCTGGAACGCGGCCTACGTCCAGCCCTCGCGCCGTCCCGCAGACGGGCGCTACGGCGAGAACCCCAATAGACTTCAGCACTACTACCAGTTCCAGACGCTCCTGAAGCCCTCGCCGCCCGACCTGCAGGAGCTCTATCTCGGCTCGCTCGAAGCGATCGGCATCGACACGCGCCTGCACGACGTTCGCTTCGTCGAGGACGACTGGGAAAACCCCACGACCGGCTCCTGGGGGCTCGGCTGGGAGTGCTGGTGTGACGGCATGGAGGTCTCGCAGTTCACCTATTTCCAGCAGGTCTGCGGCATCGAGTGCGCGCCCGTCGCCGGCGAACTGACCTATGGGCTGGAACGCCTCGCCATGTACGTGCAGGGCGTCGAGCGCTTCCACGACCTGAACTTCAACGGTGGTACGGGCGACGATCGCGTCACCTACGCCGATGTCTTCCTGCAGGCCGAACAGGAATATTCCCGCTACAATTTCGAGTTCGCCAACACAGAAGTCCTCTTCCATCACTTTACGGAAGCCGAGGCGGAATGCGCGGCGCTTCTAGCCGCCGGCGATCCGGGCGAGGCGGGCGGCCTGCATCGCTGCGTGATGCCGGCCTACGACCAGTGCATCAAGGCTTCCCACACCTTCAACCTCCTCGACGCCCGCGGCGTCATCTCCGTCACCGACCGCCAGAGCTACATCCTGCGCGTGCGCACCCTCGCCAAGGCCTGCGGGGAGGCGTTCCTAAAGACGGACGCCGGCGGCGCCACCCTTTCGATCGGCGAGGCTGCGTGAACGATGCCTGACCTCCTTCTCGAATTGCGCTCAGAAGAAATTCCCGCCCGTATGCAGAAGAAGGCGGCCGGCGATCTGAAACGGCTCGTCACGAATGCCATCGTCGAAGCCGGGCTGACCTATGAGGGGGCGCAGGAATACTGGACGCCTCGGCGTCTCGCGCTCGACGTCAGGGGTGTGACGGCGCGCTCGCCGGATCGGCACGAGGAGCGCAAGGGTCCACGGACCGATGCGCCGCAAAAGGCGATCGACGGGTTCGTGCGCGGCGCCGGGCTTGCCTCCATCGAGGAGGCTATCGTGCGGTCCGACGCGAAGAAGGGCGACTTCTACGTCGCGCGGATCGAAAGGCCCGGGCGCGATGCCGAGACGATCATCGGCGAGGCGATGCCGGCGATCCTGCGCGACTTTCCCTGGCCGAAATCGATGCGCTGGGGGGCCGCGTCCGGCCAGAAGGGGCTCGACTATGGCGGCATCGCCGGCCGAGGCTCGGAGAGCCTGCGCTGGGTGCGCCCGCTGCAGTCGATCCTGTGCACCTTCGGGCCTGAAACCGAGGAACCGGTCGTCATCGCCTTCGAAATCGACGGGATCGTCGCCGGCAACAAGACGGCCGGGCATCGTTTCCATGCGCCCGAACCCTTCGCCGTCCGCCGTTTCGACGACTATGCCGACAAGCTCGAAAAGGCGCATGTCGTCATCGATCCCGAGCGGCGCCGGCGCATGATCGCCCACGACGCGGCCAATCTCACCTTCGCCAACGGGCTCGAGGTCGTGCCGGACGAGGGGCTGGTGGCCAAGACGGCCGATCTCGTGGAATGGCCGGTGACGCTTTCGGGCGCGTTCGACGAATCCTTCCTCGCCATTCCCGAGGAGATCATCCGGCTGACGATCCGCGAGAACCAGAAGTGCTTTGTCACCCGACGCATGGGTGGCGATCTGTCGAACACCTTCGTGCTGGTCTCCAACATCGAGGCGCCCGACGGCGGCGCGGAAATCGTGCGCGGCAATGCGCGCGTGGTGCGCGCGCGGCTTTCCGACGCCGTCTATTTCTGGCGGACGGACCAGGAGGATCTGCCGGACGCGGCGGCGCTTTCCGCCTCGGCCGATGCGTTCGGGCTCGATCTCGCCAAGCCGCTCGACCAGCGCATGGCCAAGCTCGACCATCTTGGCGTCACCTTCCATGCCAAGCTCGGCTCGCAGGGCGAACGCGTCCAGCGCATCCGCCGGCTGGCGCGCGAGCTGGCGCCGCTCGTGGGCGCCGATGCGGACCTTGCCGAGCGTGCGGCGGTGTTGGCGAAAGCTGATCTGACGACGGAGGTCGTCGGCGAGTTTCCCGAACTGCAGGGGCTGATCGGCGGCAAGTACGCCGCGCTTCAGGGCGAGGATCCCGCCGTCGCCGTGGCCGTGGCCGATCACTACAAGCCGCTCGGACCGACGGACACCGTACCGGGCGATCCGGTGACGATCGCCGTCGCGCTCGCCGACAAGCTCGACACGCTCGTCGGCTTCTGGGCGATCGACGAGAAGCCGACCGGGAGCAAGGATCCGTTCGCGCTGCGGCGTGCGGCGCTCGGTGTTATCCGGCTCGTTCTGGAGAACGGATTGAAGCTGCCGTTGTGTGCGCGCACCGCTGCGGGGATTACGGATACCGACCTCCTCGCCTTCTTCCATGACAGGCTGAAGGTGTACCTCCGCGACAAGGGTGCCAGGCACGATCTGATCGACGCCGTGCTCGCAGCGCGCTTGTCGGCTTCCCATGATGGCAGCGAGGCCACCGGCAGCGACGACCTGCTCGCCGTCGTGCGTCGGGTGGAGGCGCTCGGCGAGTTGCTCGGCAGCGAGACCGGGCAGAACCTTCTCGTGGGGACCAAGCGCGCCGCCAATATCCTGGCGGCGGAGGAGAAGAAGGGGACCGCCATTGCGCCGACGGTCGTCGTCGACCGGTTCACCGAGCGTGAGGAAGAAGCGCTGTATGCCGCGGTGAACGAGGCCGAGGCGGCGGCGATCGCGGCCGTGGCGCGCGAAGACCATGCCGGCGCGATGGCGGCGCTCGCGACCCTGCGCGAGCCGGTCGACGCGTTCTTCGATGCCGTGCTGGTCAATGCCGAAGACGCGGACGTGCGGGCGAACCGACTGGCGCTTCTCGCCCGTATCCGCACGG
This sequence comes from Pararhizobium mangrovi, assembly GCF_006516965.1. Classification (GTDB taxonomy): domain Bacteria; phylum Pseudomonadota; class Alphaproteobacteria; order Rhizobiales; family Rhizobiaceae; genus Pararhizobium_B; species Pararhizobium_B mangrovi. The sequence goes on from NZ_VHLH01000034.1 coordinate 3,445, forward strand.
CGACGTTGGCCGTCGCCGACTTTTCGAAGATCGAAGGGTAGGGCGGACCCGGAAGAACGCCTTCGGCGCCGCGTTTCAGTGCGCGGGACGCAGCTTCATCGCCTGCGGATCGAAGGTCGCGGCGGTATCGGCCTTTTCGAGCGAGCCCGTCTCGATCCGATCGAGGCCGACGGGGCCCTTCAGATCGCCGGTGGCGAAGCGGATTTCATGTCGCGGCGTCTGCGGCTTCGAGCTCGCGACGTCGATACCGCGGCGCTTGAGCGCTGCGAGATCCGCCTCGTCGGCGACGCTGACGGTCGTCACCGGGTCGCCGCCCATCCACGCATCGGTGCGATAGACGTTCACATTGCCGTCCTTGCGCACGATGCGGACGGTCTCCGTCACCGGCGCCTCTTCGGTGCTCGCAACATGGGTCGGGCGCGGGGTCGGCACGGGCACCGTGCAGGCCTGGCAGGCAAGCGCCGTGATGCTTTCGCCATGGCCCGCATCGGGCGCAAGGCTCGTGATGGAACCGGCGAACGCGTTCGCAGGCACAAGGGCAACAAGGCCGGCAGCCAGAAGCAACGCACGCATGAAACGGATCTCCCTGTCCTTCTTCTTGGGAGAGACCCTAGCAAGGTGATCTTACGACCACGTTCGGGCAAAGCGTTGCATTTGAACGGTTTGCAATTTGGCACACGAAGTGTCGAACGAGATCGCTCGGCGAGTTACGCGTCGCGGCCGTCGCCGGGCTCGCTGCCTTCGTGTTCGATGGCTCGCCAGCCGATGTCGCGCCGGCAGAAGCCTTCCGGCCAGTCGATCCGGTCGACGGCCTCGTAGGCGCGGGCCTGCGCCTGCGCGACCGTGCGCCCGAGCGCGGTCACGGAAAGAACGCGCCCGCCGTTCGCCTCGAGGTCCTGCGTGCCCGTCGCCGTGCCGGCATGGAACACCACGACGTCGTCCATCGCCTCGGCCGCATCGACATCGCGGATCGGTGTGCCCTTCTCGTAGGCGCCGGGGTAGCCCTTCGCGGCAAGCACCACCGTCAGTGCCGGCTCGTCGCGCCAGCGCAAGGACCGTTCCTCGAGCGTGCCGTGGGCGGCCGCGTCGAGAAGGGGAAGCAGGTCCTCGTCGAGGCGCATCATCAGCACCTGCGTTTCCGGATCGCCGAAGCGCACATTGTATTCGATGAGCTGCGGTCCGCGCTCGCCGATCATCAGGCCGGCGTAGAGGACGCCGGAAAACGGCGCGCCTATCTCGGCCATGCCGGCGAGCGTCGGGCGGACGATCTCGTCCATCACGCGCTCGACCATCGCCGGGCTCATGACCGGTGCGGGCGAATAGGCACCCATGCCGCCCGTGTTCGCGCCGGTCTCGCCTTCGCCGACGCGCTTGTGGTCCTGCGCGGATGCGAGCGGAACGGCGCGCGCGCCGTCGCACAGGCAGAAGAAGCTCGCCTCCTCGCCGTCGAGATAGTCCTCGATCAGCACTTCCGCAGCACTCGCCCCCGGCGTGCCGGCAAAGCAGGCTTCCAGTGCCGCAAGTCCCTCCCCGACGGTGGCGGCGACGGTGACACCTTTGCCGGCAGCCAACCCGTCCGCCTTGACGACGATCGGCGCGCCGCGCTTTTTAAGATAGGCACGCGCACTGTCGAGATCGGCAAAGCGGTGGTAGCCGGCCGTCGGAATGTCGCAGCGCGTGCACAGATCCTTGGTGAAACCCTTGGAACCTTCGAGGCGTGCCGCTGCCGCGCCCGGTCCGAAGACGGCGACGCCGGCGGCGCGCAAGTCGTCCGCGAGCCCGGCGACGAGCGGCGCCTCCGGCCCGACGACGACGAGGTCGATCTCCTCGTGGCGGCAGAACGTGACGACGCTCGCATGGTCCTTCACCGGAAGGTCGATGCAGGTCGCTTCCTGCGCGATGCCCGGATTGCCCGGCGCGGCGTAAAGGCGCGTGAGCAGCGGCGAGCGTGCGAGCTTCCAGGCGAGCGCATGCTCGCGCCCGCCCGAGCCGATGATGAGTACCTTCATCGTTCCCGTCCCCGATCCCGTTCCCCTGAAAGTACCCGGTAGGGAAGGCGGCATTGGCGGTCAAGTACCCCAAACGGGCGCGCGCGCTTGATTTTCGCCCTTCACGCTGCCAACACGGAGTGCATGAGCCATCTCGATGCAAGCGGCGAGCGCGTCGCCGACGCGCCTTCGGGCAACTGGGTGTATCGCATGCTGCCGCGGGTGCTGTGGCCCTATGCGCAGCTCGCCCGCTGGGACCGGCCGATCGGCTGGCAGCTTCTGCTGTGGCCGTGCCTGTGGTCCGCAGCCCTTGCGGCCGAAGTGCAGGCGATGTTCGACGACCTCTTCTGGCCGCGTTTCGTCTGGCACTGCGTGCTCTTCACGATCGGTGCCATCGCCATGCGCGGCGCGGGGTGCACCTATAACGACCTCGTTGACCACAAGATCGACGCTTCTGTCGCCCGTACGCGCTCGCGGCCGCTGCCATCGCGGCGCGTCAGCCGGTTCCAGGCGAAGCTCTTCATCGTCTGCCAGGCGCTGGTCGGCCTTCTGGTTCTCGTGCAGTTCAACGTGGTGGCGATCGGTCTCGGCGTCTTCTCGCTCGTCTTCGTGGCGATCTATCCCTTCGCCAAGCGCTTCACCGACTGGCCGCAATTCTTCCTCGGCCTCGCCTTTTCCTGGGGCGCGATCATGGGCTGGGTGGCGGCGTTCGCCGCGCTCTCGCCCGAGCCGCTCTTCCTGTATGCCGGCGCGATCCTGTGGACGATCAGCTACGACACGATCTACGCGCATCAGGACAAGGAGGACGACGCGCTGATCGGCGTGCGCTCGACGGCGCTCCTCTTCGGCAAGCGCACCAAGGCCTGGCTCGTCGGCATCGACATCCTCGCCGTGGTCATGATCGCCACGGCCTTCGTCTTTGCCGGTGCGGCGTGGCCGGCCTGGGTCGGGCTCGCGTGCGGTGCGGGCCTGATGGGCTGGCAGGTCGTCGTGCTCGACATCGACGACGCCGACCAGTGCCTCCGGCTCTTCAAGTCCAATTTCCGCTTCGGGCTCGTCCTCTTCGTGGGACTGGTCGTCGGCATCTTCGCAATGTAAGGGCGCGGGCGATGCCTACATATTCGACCGCACGACGGGCGGAGTCCGACCAGAGCATTTTCCAGCCAGACTGATCCAGTCTGGCGTCGTGAACAATGCGCAAAACGAAGGGATAGAGCGCTGCACCTGATTCAATCGGGTCGCCGAGCGCTCCAGCGAGTTGCCCGTTCAGCGCGGACCAATGATCTCGCGACCGTCGATGCGCATGCGCGTTTCGAGGTCGCCGACCGGACGGCGCATGGAAAGGCGCGGGCGGCGCCGGGTGAAGAAGGCGTTGTTGCGCCGTGGTGTCGCGCGGTGCACCGTCACCTTGCCGACCTGGTCGACGAGCGGACGGGCGACGCCGTCGGCCTCGACCATCAGCATCGGCAGGCCGTAGAGCCTCGACCAGCTCTGCCAGTCCGCGGCGATCTCCGCGAGATCGTGGGCGACGAGCAGCGGCACGCAAAGGTCCGGATCGTCGTGGAGCAGTTCCAGCGTCACGGTGACGGTGCCTTCGCCGTCGTCCATCGCGCGTGCCGCCACGCCACGAAAGGCGTGCTTGGGAAGTGCGATGGAAATCGGCAGGCCGCTCTGCGGCAGATCCTTGCGCATGACCACGCCGCGCTCGTCGAGCGTGCAGCGGGTCGCCCCGCCTGCCGTCTGCGGCGCGAAGCTCGCCTCCTGGGGCAATCTCGTCGGATCGAGCCGCAGCTCCGATCCGGCCCAGACGGGTTTGAAAACGGTGTTCGCCATGATTCTGGACGCCTTCCGGTCGCTTGCGAGCATCGCTGCTCTTTCCCTGTCGCCAGCGCGGACGGTTGAGCCGTTCTCTTCGCTGGACTGGAGCGACCATAGGCTACGCCCGGTTCTGGTCGGCTTAAGGGACGCGGTTAAGGAATCCTGTTCGTGGCGATGGTTAGCGAATTGCCAAGTCGTCGTTCGGCGAAAGGAGCCGTTCCTGCGGACGAAGGTCGCTTGCGCGAAGGGTAAGGCGAATGAAAAGCAGCCGTAATATATGAGAAGTATCTAATAAAAATATACATCGAGGATATGGCCGAGCCGCATATCGTTCTTCCGGGGACAAAGAGCGGCATCGCGATCGTGGAATGAACCGAAGCGGTCAGCCCCGGCGGTTGTCGGGACGCACCGGAAACATGCGGGGGTTCGCGAGCTTGGCGAAGCGCAGCGCGGCATGGTCGGGGCTGGGATGGCGTACCTTGGAAGGGCGCCCTTCGAGACGCATGCGGCCTTCCGCCTCGTGCGCCTCCGGCAGTGCATCGTCCGACTGTTCCCAATGGACGACGCTTGCCTCGTCGCACCATTCCAGGAGGTGGGGCATGGCAATGCGATGTGCGCCGTCGGTCATGTAGGCACGCATGCTCTCGCGGTCCTTCCACGCGGTAACCGTCCAGAAAGACCGGCGGCCGCCCGCGAAGACGGCGCCCGAGAGGAAACCGGGTGAACGGGCGCACTGCCTGCGGCTTCCGAGCGTGTGGATGACGAAGCGCGGAAGAAAACGCAAGGCGCGGATGCGAAGCCTGGTTACGCTGACGAACGCCATGACCTTCCCGTTCTCTCGTTTGTCTTCCCGGTCAGAGAACCTTTCCGGGATTCATGATGCCGGCCGGGTCGAACGACGCCTTGATGCGCTTCATCAGGTCGATCTCGATCGGCTGGCGAATGCGTGCCAGTTCCTCGCGCTTCATCTGGCCGATGCCGTGCTCGGCGGAGATCGATCCTTCGAGATCCATGACGATGCCGTGGACGATGACGTTCATCTCCTCCCAGCGTGCGAGGAACGCGTCCTTGTCTGCGCCGAGCGGCTGGGAGATGTTGTAGTGGATGTTGCCGTCGCCGATATGGCCGAAGGCGACGATGCGCGCTTCCGGCTCGGCTTCGAGAACCGCTTTTCCGGCGCGATCGAGGAAGGTCGGAATGCTCGCGACCGGTACGGACACGTCGTGCTTGATCGAGCCGCCTTCTGGCTTTTGCGCCCAGGACATGGACTCGCGCATGTGCCAGAGGTCGTGCTTCTGCTGCTCGCTCTCGGCGACGACCGCGTCGCGGATCAAGCCGTCCTCGTAGGCCGCCTCGAAGAGGTGCTCGACCAGCGAGCGAGCGGCTTCCGGCGACTGGCCCGACGAGATGTCGATCAGCACGTACCAGGGATGCGGATCGGCGAGCGGATCGCGCACGCCCTCGATGTGCCTGGCCGTGAACTCGACGCCGATGCGCGGCATCAGCTCGAAACCCGTCAGCGACGTGCCGCAGAGATCTTCGGCGAGACGAAAGAGCGTCAGCGCGACCTCCGGCGTGTCGATGCCGGCAAAGACCACCTCGTGCCCCTTCGGCTTGGCGAAGAGCTTGAGCGTGGCGGCGGTGATGACGCCGAGCGTGCCTTCCGCGCCGATGAAGAGGTCGCGCAGGTCGTAGCCGGTATTGTCCTTCTTGAGCTTGCGCAGCCCGTTCCATATCTCGCCGGTCGGCAGGACGACCTCGAGCCCGAGGCAGAGGCTGCGCATGTTGCCGAATGCGAGCACCGCCGTGCCGCCGGCATTCGAAGAAAGGTTGCCGCCGATCTGGCAGGATCCTTCCGCACCGAGCGAAAGGGGAAACATGCGCCCCGCCTCGTCGGCTGCCTGCTGGACGGTGGCAAGCACCGTACCGGCTTCGACGACCATGACGTTGCCCCGGGCGTCGACTTCCCGGATGCGGTTCAGCCGGCCGAGCGCGATCACGATCTCCGTGCCGGAAGGATCGGGCGTCTGCGCGCCGACGAGCCCGGAATTGCCCCCCTGCGGGACGACACGCGTGCCGGTCTCGCTCGCGAGCTTCATGATCGCCGCGACTTCGTCCACGGTGCCCGGGCGCAGCACGACCGGCGTGCGACCGTGGTAGAGCTCGCGGTTTTCGACGAGATAGGGCGCGATGTCGTGGCCGTCGCGCAGCGCGTTGGCCTCGCCGACGATGCCTGCGAAACGTGCGATCAGATCCTCGGAAGGAGGGACGGGTGCCTGTTCGTTCATGCGTACACTCTACCCCGCCCCTTTCGGAAGGTCGAGCGGTTCAGGGCCTCTCGGCGGCAGCACGGCGAAGCCGGTCGTTGATCGCTTCGCCGAGGCCGCTTTCGGGGATCGGCATGACGGCGATCGTCTTCGCTCCGGTCGCGTCGGCGGCGCGCAGCACGTCGAAGAGGCGCGCGGCAGCCTCGCGAAGATCGCCCTCCGCGCTGAGGTCGAGCACGGCCCGGGCGCTCTTCTCCCCTTCGACCGGCGTCTGCCCGAAGCGGAGAAGCGTTTCATCCGGCGCGACGGACGTTGCATTCAGGCGCACATTGGCGGTCGGCGCGTAGTGCGAGGCGAGCATGCCGGGCGCCTGGATCGCCGGCGAGGCGCCTTCGCCGCGGGTGACCGGCAGGCCGATCGCCTCGGTGATCGCTTCCGCCGTGACGCCGCCGGGGCGCAAGAGGTGGACCGCATCGCCGACGACCTTCACGATCGTCGATTCGACGCCGACGCCGGTCGGCCCGCCGTCGAGAATGGTGGGGAGCAGGAAGCCCAGATCGTCGGCGACGTGCGCCGCCCGCGTCGGGCTCACACGGCCGGAGGTGTTGGCCGAGGGCGCCGCGAGCGGCCGGCCGAAGGCTTCGATCAGGTCTGCGGTGAAACCGATGGGCATGCGCAGCCCGACCGTTTCGAGCCCGGCGGTCGCCAGCGGATGGACCGGGCTCGCTTCGGCAAGCGGAAGAACGATTGTCAGCGGTCCGGGCCAGAACGCCTCCGTGAGCCGGCGTGATACGGGATCGAAGGTCGCGAGCCGTTCGGCCATGGCACGATCCGAGACGTGGCAGATCAGCGGATTGAACTGCGGCCGGACCTTCGCCTCGTAGATGCGCGCGATCGCCTGCGCATTCGTCGCATCGGCCGCGAGCCCGTAGACAGTTTCGGTCGGAACGGCGATCGGAAAGCCGGCGGCAAGAAGCGCTCGTCCCCGTGCAAGCGCGAAGTCGCGGTCCGCTTCGATGTCGATCACGTCGGCCATGGCTGTCCGGCTTTGGGCGATGGAAGGTTGGCGACGGCGGTAGCAGCGTGGTGGTCGCGGCGCAACGGCCTCGATTTACCGCCGCACAACGGCCTCGATTTACCGCCGCGTCAGCAGCGCAACCGCTTCGACATGTGGCGACCATAAGAACTGGTCGATCGGATGCACGGCGTCGATCGCGAAGCCGCCTTCGACGAGGATGGCGAGGTCGCGGGCGAGGGTCGCCGGATTGCATGAGACCGCCGCGACACGGCAGACCTTCGATGCAGCCAGTTGATGCGCCTGCGCTTCGGCGCCGGCACGCGGCGGGTCGAAGACGACGGCTTCAGTATATTTAAGGTCGGCGGCCATCAGCGGCCGGCGAAAGAGGTCGCGACGGTCGATTTCGACGGGCTTGAGGCCGGTCGCGTGGCGGGCGGCTGCATCGAGCGCGGCGAGCGCGGGGCCTTCGGATTCGGCGGTGATGACGGCAGCCTCGCGCGCGAGGCGGAGGGCGAACGCGCCGCAGCCGGCGAAGAGATCGGCGATGCGCTTGGCGCCGGCGAGATGGCCGAGGACGAGATCGGCCATGCGGTCTTCGGCGGCCGCACTCGCCTGCAGAAAGGCGCCGGGTGGCGGGACGACGGAAATGCCGCCGAAGCGCACGATCGGCTGGCGTGCTTCGACGAGCGTTTCGCCATCGACCGTCAGCCGGGCGAGCACCTTCATGGAAAGCGCGGTCTCGATCGCCATCTGCCGCTGGCGGGTGGAGACGCGGCCTGCGCCTTCCGCGGCGATGTCGAGGCCGGTCTCGCTGGCGAAGACGGTAAGACGGAAGGGCTTGCGCGTCGCGCAGACGGCTCGTGCGATGCGCCGGACGCTCGCCAGATGCTTGACGATGCGCGGATCGCCGACGAGGCAGCCTATGATCGGCACGATGTTGTGGCTGCCGGCCTGGTTGAAGCCGACGAGCATGCCGTTCTCGGTGCGCCGTGCCGTCAGCACCATGCGCCGGCGCGCGCCCGGTTCGCAGGGGTAGAGCGGTGCGATTTCGGTCTCGATGCCGTTCATCGCAAGCGGGCGGACGACCTGCTCACGCTTCCAGACGCGGTAGGCGTCGGTCTCGAGATGCTGGAGGTTGCAGCCGCCGCAGGCGCCGCCTTCGCCATCGGGACCGAAATGCGGGCAGGGCGGTTCGGCGCGCTCGGGGGCAGCTTGCGTGAGGGCGATCAGCGTGCCGGTTTCGCCTTCGCGCGCGACGGTCGCGGTTTCCCGCGGCAGGGTGAAGGGCACGTAGACCGGGCCCTTCTCGGTCTCGGCGATGCCGTCGCCATGGGTGCCGAGGCGGTCGATGGTCAGCGTTTCGCCGCTCATGCCTTGCGGCCTGCGAGAAGGAATTCGCGGTTGCCGTCGCCGCCCTCGATGGGTGAGCGGGCAACGCCGAGGCTCGTCCAGCCGGGGCATGTGTCGAGCCAGCTTCGCAGCTCTTCGGCGATCACCGGTGCCAGTGCGGTATCCTTCAGCATGCCGCCGCGACCGATGCGCTCGCGGCCGGCCTCGAACTGCGGCTTGACGAGGAGGACGGCAAATGCGCCGGCGGTGGCGAGATCGAGGGCGGGTGGCAGCGCCAGTTTCAGCGAGACGAAGCTGACGTCGCTGACGATGCAGTCGATCGTGGCACCGCCGAGGTCGTCGGATGTGAGATCGCGCGCGTTCAAGCCTTCGCGGCCGATGACGCGCGGGTCGCCGGCGATCGACGGGTGGAACTGGTCGTGGCCGACGTCGATCGCGTGGACGGAAGCGGCACCGCGTTCGAGAAGCACCTGCGTGAAGCCACCCGTCGAGGCGCCGACATCGAGGGCCGTGCGGCCGGCTGGATCGAGGCCGAACGCGTCGAGGCCGGCGACGAGCTTCAGGGCCGCGCGCGAGACGTAGCCGCGCGCCGGATCGGCGATCGCGACCGTGACGTCGTCGGCAACCGGCATGCCGGGCTTGGCGGCCGGTGCGCCGTTCACGCTTACCGTGCCGCGGGCGATGGCATCGCGGGCGCGCGAGCGGGTCTCGAAGTCGCCGCGGGCGACGAGAAGCTGATCGAGCCGCGTGCGTGCCGGCGCTTCGGCCATCGCCTTCGTCATCGCGTATTCAAGCTTTGGTCGCGCCGGTGGAAATTTTGCCCGCATCCGTGCCGAGTGCCTTGAAGACCGTGTCGACGATGCCCTTCCGGTCGAGCCCGCAGGCGGCGTACATCGCTTCGGGCTTCGCCTGCTCGACGAAATGGTCCGGCATGACCATGGAGCGCATGCGCAGCCCGCCGTCGAGCAAGCCTTCTTCGGCGAGAAGCTGCATGACATGGCTGCCGAAACCGCCGATCGAACCTTCCTCGACGGTGACGAGCACGTCGTGGTCGCGCGCGAGCTTGAGGATCATGGCGCGGTCGAGCGGCTTGGCGAAGCGGGCGTCGGCTACGGTGGTGGAAAGGCCGGCAGCCTCCAGGTCCTCCGCGGCGAGCAGGCTGTCGGCAAGGCGCGTGCCGAGCGACAGGATCGCGACCTTCGTGCCTTCCCTGACGATGCGGCCCTTGCCGATCTCCAGGACTTCGCCACGCACCGGCAACTCGCAGCCGACGCCCTCGCCACGCGGGTAGCGGAAGGCGATCGGGCCGGTGTCGTGCGCGGCGGCCGTGCGCACCATGTGCTTGAGTTCGGCCTCGTCGGCGGCAGCCATGACGACGAAGTTCGGCAGGGTGGAAAGGTAAGTCACATCGAACGAACCGGCATGGGTCGGTCCGTCCGCACCGACATAGCCGGCGCGGTCGATCGCGAAGCGGACAGGCAGGTTCTGGATCGCGACGTCGTGGACGACCTGGTCGTAGGCGCGTTGCAGGAAGGTCGAATAGATCGCGGCGAAGGGCTTGTAGCCTTCCGTCGCGAGCCCCGCTGAGAAGGTGACGGCGTGCTGCTCGGCGATGCCGACGTCGAAGGTGCGTTCCGGGAATTCCCTGTCGAAGGTGTCGAGACCGGTGCCGGCCGGCATCGCGGCGGTGACGGCGACGATCTTGTCGTCCTCGCGGGCTTCCTGCACCAGCGCTTCGGCGAAGACATTGGTGTAGCTCGGCGCGTTCGGCTTGGCCTTCGCCTGCGTGCCGGTGACGACGTCGAACTTCGAGACGCCGTGATACTTGTCGGCGGCTTCTTCCGCCGGCGGATAGCCCTTGCCCTTCTGGGTGACGACGTGGATCAGCACCGGGCCTTCGGCGTGATCGCGCACGTTGCGCAGCACCGGCAACAGGTGTTCGAGATTGTGCCCGTCGATCGGGCCGATGTGGAAGAAGCCCATCTCCTCGAAGAGCGTGCCGCCGGTGACGTAGCCGCGCGCGTGCTCGACGGCGCGGGTGATCGCACGGTCGAAGGAGCGGCCGAGATAGGAGGTGAGCTGCTTGCCCCGCTCGCGGATGCCCATATAGGCGCGGCCTGAAGCCATGCGTGCGAGATAGGCGCTCATCGCGCCGGTCGGCGGGGCGATCGACATGTCGTTGTCGTTGAGGATGACGATGAGGCGGGCGTCGAGCGCACCGGCATTGTTGAGCGCCTCGTAGGCCATGCCGGCCGAAAGCGCACCGTCGCCGATGACGGAGATGACGTTGCGCTTGGTGCCGGAAAGCTGGCTCGCGACGGCCATGCCGAGGCCCGACGAGATCGACGTCGAGGAATGGGCCGCGCCGAAGGGGTCGTATTCGCTCTCGGCACGCCGCGTGAAGCCGGAAAGCCCGCCTTCCTGGCGCAGCGTGCGGATGCGCTCGCGCCGTCCCGTCAGGATCTTGTGGGGGTAGCACTGGTGTCCGACGTCGAAGATCAGCCGGTCGTTCGGCGTGTCGAAGATCTTGTGGATGGCAAGCGTCAGCTCGACCACGCCGAGGCCTGCACCCAGATGCCCGCCGGTGCGCGAGACCGCGTCGATCATCTCCGCGCGCAACTCGTCGGCGAGCTGCGGCATGCGGCTGTCGTCCATGCGGCGCAGATCGGCCGGCAGGTGAATCTGATCGAGAAGCGGCGTCTTCGGCGGCTGCGTCAAGGAAATGCCCTCATGAAATGCCCCTGTCGGCTCTGTTTAGACCCGTTGCAGGTTCGTTGGAAGGCATTTGATGCGGGCGGGCTGGCCACTCTGTCCAGCGTCCTGCGGCGCAGTCGGATCCAGGGATCGAGCCGCGGGGATGACACCATGGGGTGTGGGGTCACGGGGAATGAAGGTTCGCGGTGCGTGCTGCGGTTACGGAAGGTCGTATGATCCCGCAGGGAAGTGGAGCGCGTGGATGCGCACCACCGTCTCCACGCGATACTTTGGCCTGAACCCGAGTATCCAACCCGCTTTCCGGGCTCCGTGCGTCGTGGCATCCCCGGGACGAGCCCGGGGATGGTATCGCCGGAATGGCGCGCGGCTCAGCCGACGGCGTGTTCGTAGGCGTTCGGCGTGGTGTCCTTGAGGTATTCCAAGCCCCTCTTGGCCGCCTCGACGAGCGAGGCGAAAGCCTCCGGCTCGTGGATCGCCATATCGGAAAGGACCTTGCGGTCGACCTCGATGCCCGCCTTCGACAGTCCGTCGATGAAACGGCCATAGGTCAGGCCGTGCTCGCGGACCGCGGCGTTGATACGCTGGACCCACAGCGCACGGAAATTGCGCTTGCGGTTCTTGCGGTCGCGATAGGCGTACTGCTTGGAGCGGTCGACGGCCGCGATCGCGGTACGGATAGTGTTCTTGCGGCGGCCGTAGAAGCCCTTGGCCTGCTTGAGAACCTTCTTGTGCTTGGCGTGGGCGGTGACGCCCCTCTTGACGCGTGCCATGGCGTTGATCTCCTGAAAAAGCGTATGAAACGGACGGGAAGAACCTTAGCGGTCGTAGGGCATGAAGCCCTTGACGATCTTCGTGTCCGGCTCGGACAGGATCTTGGTGCCACGCGCGTCGCGGATGAACTTGGTCGAGCGCTTGATCATGCCGTGGCGCTTGCCGGCCGGCTGGACCTTGATGCGGCCCGACGCCGTCATCTTGAATCGCTTCTTGCAGGAAGACTTCGTCTTCATCTTGGGCATTTTGCTTTCTCCTTCGACGGCTTCGAGCGCGCCGGAAAGGCGTGCGGCCGTCCATGTTCTTGTCTGAATTTCCCGGTGAAGAAGCCGGGTCTTCGAGCATTCCTGAGCGGCCACGGCATGCCCTGCCGGTCCGCTCGACGGGCGGTGTATAGCGATCCCGCGCCGAGAATGCAACGGCAGGCCGGCGAACGGCGATCGCGCCGGGTATCGTGCAGCGGCCCGGGTCGTTTCAGCCCGGGCGACGCAGCGTATACCGCTCGCGAGCGGGCCGCCGGCTTTTCTTCGTGATCGCTCGCCCCATATCGGACCCGACTGCCGCAGGCCGCGGCCCTTCCATACGACGTCCGCTTACGCCGGACCCAAGCCACAAAGAGGTCATCTCCATGACGTCCAGTCTCTTCGAGCCGTTGAAGCTCGGCAACCTCATCGTTCCCAACCGCGTCTTCATGGCGCCGCTCACCCGCAACCGTGCGCATTCCGACGGGCGGGCGAAGGAGATGGCGGCGACCTATTACGGCCAGCGCGCCTCCGCGGGCCTCATCCTTTCCGAGGCGACCCAGATCTCCGAAATGGGCAAGGGCTACATCGATACCCCGGCGATCCAGACGGACGCACAGGTGGAAGCGTGGAAGCCGGCGACGGCAGCCGTTCACGCCAATGGCGGACGCATCTTCTGCCAGCTCTGGCATGTCGGGCGCATCAGCCATAGCTCGTTGCTGCCGGACGGAGCGCAACCGGTCTCCTCTTCTGCGGTGCGCGCGGATGCAAAGACCTTTATCGAGAGCGGCTTCGCCGACGTTTCCGAACCGCGCGCGATGACGCACGACGAGGTCGGCCAACTCATCGAACAATATGCCCATGCGGCGAACCAGGCGCTGCGCGCGGGCTTCGACGGCGTCGAGATCCATGCCGCGAACGGCTACCTTCTCGACCAGTTCATGCAGGACGGCGTCAACAAGCGCGACGACGAGTACGGCGGTTCGATCGAAAATCGCGCACGCCTGCCGCTCGCCATCGTCGATCGCATGATCAAGGAGATCGGTTCGGACCGCATCGGCATTCGCCTGTCTCCGCTCGGCGAGGCGAACGCCGTCTCCGACAGCGATCCGGAGGCGCTCTTCACCTATGTCTACCAGCAGCTCGACGCACGCGAGATCGCCTATCTGCACGTTGTCGAAGGTTTCCAGGGCGTCGATTTCGAGAGCGAAAACTTCGCGATGATCAAGCGCCTGCGCGCGCGCTGGCACGGCTGCTACATCGCCAATGGCGGGTACGACGCCGACATGGCGGCGGCCAAGATCGACGAAGGCCATACGCACGCCGTCGCCTTCGGCAAGCCCTTCATCGCCAATCCCGACCTGCCTGAACGCTACCGCCAGGGCGCCGCACTCAACGAGGGAAACCGCGAAACCTATTACGGCGGCGATGCCAAGGGCTACACGGACTACCCGTTCGCAACGCTCGGTCGCGGCTGAACGGGTTCGACGGACGCATGCGTACGCCACACCGATCGCTGGCGGCGTGCGCATGCCGGCCGTGCGAGCGGAAAAGATATCTTGGCTCGCGGCGCACCACCGGGTATGGCTGGAACGTCACGACGATCAACATTTTGTGATCGCAGCTTGCCTCGTCGGTCTGAGGCGCCATCTTGCTGCGGCAATGTAAGGAGAGAACAACTTATGATCATTCGTATTTTCGCCGTCTGCGGTCTGCTTGCCGCATCGTCCTTCGCCGTTACCGGCTGCATGTCGAACAGGGGCGTCGCGAAGACGGACAATGTCGGCAACCCGGCCGTCAACGAGCGGAATTTCGATCAGCAGATCGATCCGGACCAGTAAGCCGGCGCAAAGCGCGATCCGGCTTGGCCAGCGCTCGTCGCGGGCGCGAACCGTGGGACAACGCCTCTTCGGATTTCGCTTAGTCAGCGCGCCACGGCGCAACCGGATCGGTTTCGCACGCGTGGAAAAACAAAGGGACGGGGCCGCTCGGCACCGTCCCTTTTCATTTCTCGGATAGTGATGCGCTCTGTTGAAGGTCGCAGTCGATCGCGCGGAAAACCGGCCGTGACGCCGGTCAGCGCGGAGCGAGCACCATCATCATCTGCCGTCCTTCGAGCTTGGGCTCGGCCTCGACCTTGGCGATCTCCAGCGTGTCTTCCTTGACCTGCTGCAGGAGCTTCATGCCGAGTTCCTGGTGGGCCATCTCACGGCCGCGGAAGCGCAGCGTGACCTTGACCTTGTCGCCTTCGTCGAAGAAGCGGTTCATGGCCTTCATCTTCACCCCGTAATCGTGGGTGTCGATGTTCGGCCGCATCTTGATTTCCTTGACCTCGACGGTCCGCTGCTTCTTGCGCGCGGTCGAGGCCTTCTTCTGGTTCTCGTATTTGAGCTTGCCGAGATCCAGAATCTTGCAAACCGGCGGGTCGGCGTTCGGCGAGATCTCGACGAGGTCGAGGCCGATATCCTGCGCGGCCTCCATCGCCTCGTTCGTCTGTACGATGCCAAGGTTCTGTCCCTCGGAACCGATCAACTGAACACGTGGAACCCGTATCTCGCCATTGGCGCGGGGGCCTTCCTTCGTTGTGGGCGGCGCTCTGAAAGGTCTGCGAATGGTCGTACTCTCCTGTTTCCATTGACGGCGCGACGGCGTTGCGCACGGTCACGGTAACCGTGTGCATTGCGGGCACCGGGGCGAATGTCGTGATCGCCGTTGGCATGTCAATACCACGTTCAGGCGAAAAAATCACCCTGCGAAGCGCTGCGGATACCGTTAAAAGGCTCTCAGCGGTACAAATAACGGAGTTTTCGATGGTTCAACCGTTCTCAGGCGAAACGACGACGATCGAGGTGGGGCATGCTTCGACGGTGCGGCGGATCGCCGTGCGGCACCGGCCGGGCGGAAGTGGCGGACCGGGCCTCGTCTGGCTCGGCGGCTACCGCTCCGACATGGAGGGCACGAAGGCCGTCGAGCTCGACCGCTATGCCGCCCGCGAGTCGATCGCCTGCACCCGCCACGACTATTCCGGCCATGGCGCTTCGGGAGGCGCGTTTGCCGAGGGAACGATCTCGCGCTGGCTGGAGGAAAGCCTTGCCGTGTTCGACGCCTTCACCACCGGTCCGCAGATCCTCGTCGGATCGTCGATGGGCGGATGGATCGCACTCCGGATGGCGCAGGAACTGGCAAGGCGCGGCGATGGAAAGCGCATCGGCGGCATGCTGCTTCTCGCACCCGCGCCGGACTTCACGCACGAGCTCGTCGAGCCGGCGTTGAACGAAGAACAGCGTCGCGCGCTCGAGGCCGACGGCTATTTCGAGGAGCCGACGCCCTACGGTCCGGAGCCGAACGTTTTCACGAAGGCGCTCCTCGACGACGGCCGTGCCAACGCCGTGCTCGACGGCATCATCGACACCGGCTGCCCCGTGCACATCCTTCAGGGCATGGAAGATCCGGACGTGCCCTACCGGCACGCGCTGCGCCTCGTCGAGCACCTGCCGTCCGACGACGTCGTGCTTTCACTGGTGCGCGACGGCGACCACCGGCTTTCGCGCCCGGAAGATCTGGCACGCATGGCGAACGCGCTCTCGGCGATGATCGCCGACCTTGGAGGCGCGCGGTAACGACGGACGCCCCTGCCGCACGGCGCGACGGGCCGCTCGTCCCGACGTATGGAGACCCCCGACCTTAACCATGTTCGACCGCTGGATATGGCGGAATATTGACAGAAGGCCCCGCCTGGTTAACTCTTCGTTAAGCATCGAGAGCGGCGAGGCGATAAACCCATGAAGCATGGCAGGAAGCTCACCGGTATCCTGACGGCCACCCTGGTCTTTCTGCTGGCATCGCCGCTCGCGGACGCGGCCTCGGGCCGCCCCCAGGCGTTCATGACGACCGGGTCGCGCACGTCGCAGCCGATCGGCCATTATCGCTTCTGCCAGCGCCATGGCTCGGAGTGCCTTTCGCATTCCGTCGATGCCCACCCCTCACGCCTCACCAAGAGCCGCTGGAATACGCTCGTGCGTGTCAATGCGAAGGTCAATCACGAGATCAGGCCGGTCACCGACGAGGAACTCTACGGGCAGGAGGAATACTGGACCTACCCGCAGACGGCCGGCGACTGCGAGGACTACGTCCTGCTCAAGCAGTACATGCTGGAACGGCGCGGCTTCGATTCGTCGGACCTCCTGATCACCGTCGTGCGCAAGCCGAACGGCGAGGGGCATGCCGTGCTGACGGTGCGCACCGGCGACGGCGACTACGTGCTCGACAATCTGGCGAACACGGTGAAGCGCTGGGATCGCACGCACTACACCTATCTCAAGCGACAGGCCGACGGCGATTCGGGCCAGTGGGTGAAGATCGACACTGGCCACGAGATGCTGGTCGGCTCGGTCAAGTAACGGGCCCGCCGGGACCGGTCCCCCGACGGGCTTGCCCCGAGCCGTCGGCGTTCAGGTACGAAACAGCTTGACGATCGCCGGATAGTTCTCTTCCGCGAGGCCGGCATCGACGCCATCGCGATAGACGGTGCGCACGGCAGCCGAGATCGGCGTCTTCGCACCGCTCGCCCGGGCGGCCGCGTCGATCAACCCGAAATCCTTCTCCATCAGGGAAACCGGAAAGAGCGGCGAAAAGTCGCCCTTCGCCATCAGGCCGGCTGCACCCTTGGCGACCGGGCTGCAGACCGGCGTGCTCGCGATGATGTCGACGGCGGTCTCGAGCGCCACGCCCTGCTTTTCGGCCAGCGCCAGCGCTTCGGCCATGGCGGCACCCTGAACGCCGAGCATCAGGTTGATCGCGAGCTTCATGGAAGCGCCCGCACCGACGGGACCGCAATGACGGACCGTCTTGCCGGCGGCCGCAAGCACGGGTTCGAGTGCCGTGAAGGCGCCGTCGTCGGCGCCGACGAGATAGACAAGGTCGCCCGATTCGGCCTGCGGGAGTGAGCCGGAGACCGGCGCATCGGCGAAGGCGACGCCGCGATCCCCGGCCGCGCGAGCCAGCTTGTGGGCCCATTCGAGCGAGACGGTCGAGCTTTCGACGGCGACGGCACCGGCCTTCATGCCGGCGAGCGCCCCCGTTTCCGCGTCGCACCAGACCGCTTCGGAAGCGGCATCGTCGCGGACCATCGCCATGACGAAATCCGCGCCCTCCACAGCGGCGCGCGGCGTCTCCATGGCGCTGGCGCCCTTTTCGACGAGCGGTTCGGTTCGTTCCGAAGTTCGGTTCCACACGGTGAGCGTATGGCCGGCGGCGAGGAAGTTCGCGGCCATGCGCGCGCCCATGGCGCCGAGGCCGAGAAATGCGATGCGTGCCATCTCGTTGCATCCTTCTTGCGGTGTTGGAAAGGTCGGGCGGGCAACGCGCCGGCCGGTCGCACGGTTGCACGCGGACTTCGAGGCCGCAGGATTCAGGCGTTGCCGATCAGCATGCCGGTCGCAAAGACGAGCGCGCCGCCGAGCACGACCTGGAAGAGGGCGCGCACCCACGGGGTCTCCATGTAGCGGTGCTGCACCCAGGAGATCGCCCAGAGTTCGACGAAGACGACGACGAACGCGATGGCGGTCGCCGTCCAGAAGTCCGGAATGAGGTAGGGCAGCGCGTGGCCGAGACCGCCGGCCGCCGTCATCGCGCCGGTGACGAGGCCGCGCCGGACGGGCGAGCCGCGACCGGAAATCACGCCGTCGTCGGAGGCGATTTCGGTGAAGCCCATGGAGATGCCGGCGCCGAGCGAGGCGGCGAGCCCGACGAGGAAGGTCGTCCAGGTATCCTGCGTGGCGAAGGCGGTGGCGAAGATCGGCGCCAGCGTCGAGACGGACCCGTCCATCAGCCCGGCAAGCCCCGGCTGCACGTAGGTGAGGACGAACTGGCGATGTGCCGTCTCGTCCTCGGCAGCACGCGTGTCGTCGTCGACGTGCTTAAGGCCGAGCCGGCGGGCAAGGCCCTCGTGCGTCTGTTCGGCGATGGCGAGATCGCCGAGAAGCTGGCGCGTCTCGGCGTCCTCGGTGTGCTTGATCGCCTCGAGATAGAAGCGATGCGCCTGCACCTCCATCGCCTCGGCTTCCGTGCGCGCGCGATCGATCGAAAGGTTCGCCGCCAGCCAGTCCGGCTTGCGCTCGTAGAACCCGCGCACATGCTCGCGCCGGATCAGCGGAATGCGCTCCCCGAACCGCTCGCGATGACGCTCGATCAGCCCCTCGCGATGCAGGTTCTCCTCTTCCGCCATCTCCTCGAAGACCTTCGCCGAGCCCGGATAGTCGTCGCGAAAAGCATTGGCATAGGCGAGGAAGATGCGCGCGTCGTCTTCTTCCGAGGAAATGGCGAGCGCCAGGATCTCCTGCTCGGAGAGGCTCGAAAAGGAACGGCGGCCGAGGCCGAGGAAGCGTTTGAGCATAGACGATGGGTCTCAGTATTTTTTAGAATGGTTCTAAAAATAGCGATCGCCAAACCGTCGTCAAGGCGCTACGGAACCCGATGCCGATCGGGCGGAAAAAGTCCGTCGCAACGGTAGCGATGTGATGGCCGACAATCGCTGCGTGAAGACGCGCTACCCGTAGGCCGTGCGGGAGGCGCTGACATGACGAACCATAGAGACGTGGAATAGCGATAAATTACGATAGGACCGGTTTAACGTGTTCCGTCGGCAAAACGCGGACGACGACCTCATTCAGGGAGCCAATGCCCACCATGCCAACGCTGTTCGACCTGGCGGCGATCCTGATGGTGCTTTCCGGCATCTTCGGCTATCTCAACAAGCGCTATGTCGGCCTGCCGAGCAACGCGGGCCTTCTCGTGCTGGCGCTCGTTTCCTCGATTCTGGTCATTGCCGTCTCCTACTTCGTGCCGGGCCTGGCCTTCACGAACCACATTCGTGAAACCATCGGATCGATCGACTTCAACGAGACGCTCATGGAAGGAATGCTCGGCTTCCTTCTCTTTGCGGGGGCGCTGCATGTCGACTGGCAGGCGCTGAAGTCGCGCAGCCTGTCCGTCGGCCTGATGGCGACGCTGGGCGTGCTCCTTTCGACGCTGATCAGCGGGGCGGGCTTCTACTATCTGTGCCGGCTCGCCGGCATCCCGCTCGCCTTCAACTGGGCGCTCGTCTTCGGTGCCCTGATCTCGCCGACCGACCCGGTGGCGGTGCTTGCCACTTTGAAGACCATGGAGGGCGTTCCCAAACGCCTCGAGATCGACATGGCCGGGGAGTCGCTTTTCAACGACGGGGTCGGCGTCGTCGTCTTCACGATCCTGCTTGCCGCCGCGGCCGGCTCGTCCGGATCGGCCGGGATCGACTATGCCGTCGCCTTTAGGGAATTCGCGACCGAAGCGCTCGGCGGTGCCGCTTTCGGTGCTGTCACGGGCTACATCGCCTATCGCATGATGCTCGCCATCGACGACTATCCCGTCGAGGTGCTGATCTCGATCGGCCTGGTCATGGGCACCTACGCTGCCGCCCATTCCCTCGGGATGTCCGGGCCGATCGCCGTCGTCGTTGCCGGTCTCCTCATCGGCGAGCGGGGCGTCACCTACGCCATGAGCGATACGACCCAACGCTACCTCCATGGGTTCTGGACGCTGATCGACGACATCCTGAACGCCGTCCTCTTCATGCTGATCGGGCTCGAATTCCTGGTGATCGACTTCGATTGGACCCATGTCCTGGTCGCGCTCGCCACGATCCCGCTGCTTCTTTTTTCGCGCCTGGCGTCGGTCTACCTGCCGTTCCAGATCGTGCGCCTGCGCGAACGGTTTTCACACGGCATCGTCGCGGTGCTGACATGGGGCGGCATTCGAGGCGGCATCTCCGTGGCGCTCGCCCTGTCGCTTCCCAACGGACACGAGCGCGACATCATCGTCACGGCAACCTATGCGATCGTCGTCTTCGCCGTTCTCGTGCAGGGCATGACGCTGTCTTCCGTCGTGCGTCGCGTGGTTTCCAAACAGAGCGGATCGGGTTCCGATGCCGGAACCGCGCAGGAACACGAAGCGACCGCGCCAGCGACGTTCGAAGCGACGGGGCGCAGCGAATAGGCGTCCGGTCGAGAATGCATTGCCTTCAGAACGGCGCTTGCCTGGTGCATCAAAGGGCAAAGCCCGACACCCGCAGACTTCCCACTTCAAGACATATTCGTTTGTGAAACGGACCGTCCGGTTCCCGTCTCAGCGCATGAGATCGTCCGCGAACCGGCGCAGGAGCGTTTGCAGCTGCGCGAGTTCGGCGTCGCTCCAGGATTCGAGGATGCGGTTTGCAAGGCGTTCGCGCGCGGCACTCAGGGCGGCGACGGCGCTGCGGCCCTTTTCGCTGACGATGGCCTCGCGGATGCGTTTGTCGGCCGCCGACGCCTGGCGCTCGACAAGGCCCAGTTCCTCGAGTTTCGTCAGTTGACGGCTGATCGTCGTATGGTCGCGCCCGGTGCGGTCCGCGAGATCCACGACGCCGATCGGGCCGTGGCGAGCGACGCGCGCCAGTACAGCGAACAGCGCGCGATCGAGCGGAATTCCGGCTTCCTCAATGAGCCGATCGTCGCGCCGCGGACGATTGATCTCGTCCACGAGGTCGATCATCGCCGTGTAGATGCCGCGCAGGATTTCCCGATCGTGTGTATTATTCACCTTTTTGCTTGCCCCTTTGCCCCGAAAAGAATATGTGCGTCTTACACATTCTTCGATGGAGATGCCAATGGTTCGCGATATGGAAATCCTGATCAGCGGTGCCGGTGCGGCCGGCCTCGCGCTTGCGATCGATCTCGCCCGGCGCGGCGTCGACTTCATGCTGATCGAACAGAACGATACGCCCTTCCACGGATCGCGCGGGAAGGGCATTCAACCGCGCACGCTCGAAGTGTTCGAGGATCTCGGCCTCGTCGATCGCCTGGCGGCCCTCGGCGATCCCTATCCTCCGATGCGCCACCATCTGTCCGACGGGACCATGGAGGAATCCCTGTTGACGGGCGAGGAGGCGATCGCGAGCCCGGCCGAGCCCTATGCGGCGCCGCTCATGCTGCCGCAGTTCGCGACCGAGGCCGCAATGCGCGAACGGCTCGCCGAATTGGGGCACCGGCCGTACTTCGGCACGCGGCTTGCCGGCTTCGAACAGGATGACGACGGCGTTTCGGCCCGGATCGCCGACGCCGACGGCGAGCACCATTTCCGGGCGCGCTTCCTCGTGGGCACGGACGGCGGCCGCAGCTTCGTGCGCCATGCCCTCGAAATCGGCTTTCCGGGCGAGACGCTGGGCGTTCGCGCCCTCGTCGCCGACGTGCGGCTAACCGGCCTCGACCGCCTTGCCTGGCATCGCTTCCAGTTCGGTTCGCAGGCGAGCCAGCTGATGATCTGTCCGCTTGCGGGAACGGATCTGTTCCAGCTTCAGGCCCCGGTGGCGCTCGACGGCGAGGTGGATCTGTCGGCCGCGGGCCTGACCGCGCTGATCGGCGAGCGGACCGAACGATCCGACATCGTCGTCCATTCGGTCTCTTGGTCGTCGGTCTACGCGATGAACGCCCGACTTGCCGACCGCTATCGCATCGGGCGTGTGTTCCTCGCCGGAGACGCCGCCCACATCCATCCGCCGACCGGGGGGCAAGGGCTGAACACCAGCGTCCAGGATGCCTACAATCTTGGCTGGAAGCTTGCGGCGGTCCTCGGCGGTGCGCCACACGCATTGCTCGATACCTACGAGGAGGAACGCCGGCCGATCGCCGCGACGATGCTCGGCCTGTCGACTCGCCTCCTGGACGAAGCCAAGCAGGGCGTGATCCGACGCGACCGCGAGGCACGCCAGATCGATATCGGCTACCGCTCCATGTCGCTCTCATGGAATGACGCCGTCGAACGCAAGGTCCGGGCAGGCGATCGCGCACCCGATGCGCCGTGCCTTGGGCGCGCCGGTCAGCCGACGCGGCTCTTCACGGTGTTCGGCGGACCACACTGGACGCTCCTCGGCTATGAACCGAAGCGCCGGCCGGCACCCCGCACCGGCGTGCGAACGGTGACGATCGGCGACTTCATTGATGACCGCATCGATGTCCGGGGGGATCTCCTCGACGATCACGGGTACATCGGCGAAGCCTACGGCCTCGAACCCGGAGATTGGGTGCTCGTCAGACCGGACGGCTACATCGCCGCCCTCTTCACCGACGACGACCTCGATACGAAGTTCCTCCGCTATTGCGAGGGAGTCATGTCCCGCGATGCGCAGCGGAGTGCCGTGTGATGGGGTTCGGGGTTCTCGTCGGCTTCACGCCGTTCGCCGCCTTCGCCGTCGTGGAAAAGCTCGCCGGCATCCTGCCGGGGCTTGCTTCGGGGCTCGCGGTTTCCGTCGTGCTCGCTTCGCGGTCGGCGATCCGCCATCGCACGGTCGACCTTTTGGAGGCGGGCAGTGCCGTGATGTTCGCCGGCCTGCTCCTCGTCGCGCTCGGCCGCCATGCCGCGTGGTCCGTCTGGGAGGTGCGCTTCTATGTGGATGGCGGCCTGGCCCTCCTCGTATTCTTGAGCGTTCTCGTACGCCGGCCGTTCACCATGCAGCACGGCAAGCGAATCGCCAGCGCCGCCGTGGTCCAGAGCGCCGGATTCCGCCGGCACAACGGTATCCTCTCGGCCGCGTGGGGTTGCGCCTTCGCCGGTCTGGCGGGTGTGGATCTCATGATGACTGCCAACCCACCATGCCGGACCGCCGCGGCGTCCTCCTGACCCTTGCGATCCTCGCGGCAGCGGTGCGCTTCACGCAATGGTATGTGAAACGGATCCGAAACGCGTGAATGCGCTCCGCTTCGGAGCAAAGGCCCTGGATCACTCGATGGATCGCCGCAACTCCGTGCGGCCGCTCATGATCCATGCCCGACGCGACGGGGATCCGCTCCGTATGGCCCTTGGTCGAGGACAGCAATGAGTTAGCCTACGCTATGTATTGTTGATCCTGGGCGCCGCTACCGTTCCGCGCTCGATCATTGCGGACGGAATGATGGTGGAGGACGTCTCGTCGGTTCTTCCTTCGATCCGGTCGATCAGGAGGTTCGCCGCTACCTTGCCGAAGAGGTAGGTCGGCTGATCGACGACGGTAACCGGGGGCGATGTCACGCGGGTCCAGTCCGCATCGAACCATGAGACGAGCGAAACGTCTCTTGGAATATCCATTCCACGCGCCTTCAGCGACAGAAAGACCCGGGCGCCGATCGTGCTGTCCGAGGCGAGGATCGCGCTACAGGGCGGATTGGCATCGAGAAGGTCGATCACATGTCGTTCGATTGCCGCGTCGTTGTTCGCACCATCCAAAATCCATGAGGCCGCATCCTGGATCCCCGCGCGGGACGCCGCTTCGAGAAAGCCGAGCATGCGATCCCGCACCGTCGAGACCGGGACCCGGTCGGGATCGATCGCTCGGTCTTCGGTCTGCTCGACCGCGGTGATATAGGCGATGCGGCGGTGGCCGAGCGCCGTCAACCGATCGACCATATCGGACATTCGCTCGTAATCGTCGCCGCGAACGCTGTCCGCCTGCAGACCCGCGACGTACCGATCGACGGTAACGAGCGGCGTTCCCGCTCGTATCACCGATTGGAGGTGATCGATCTGGTGCAGATTGGTTGGCGATACGATCAAGCCGGCGACGCGTTGCCTTTGGAGGACGCGAACCATCTCGCGTTCCTGCGAGAGGCTTTCGCCGGAATTCGCGATCGTCACGTTGAAGCCGCGGTCGCGCGCGACGTCGGTAACACCGCGGACGGTCAAGCTGAAGAAGGCGTTCTCGATGTCTCCGACGACGATGCCGATGAGACCCGTTCGCCCGGTACTGATCGATCGTGCCATCTCGTTCGGGTAATATCCGAGCTCTTCCGCGGCCGACAGCACGGTATTGCGCGCCTGCTCGCTGAAGACGCCGTAACCGCCGAGAACGCGTGCGGCCGTCGCTTTCGATACCCGTGCGCGCCGAGCCACATCGGCAACCGTTGCGGGCTTCCCCTTCTTATCATTCATGATTCGGGAATCCCGCTTTCCACTCCATCGGCCCGTGCTCGCTTCGTCCCGTACTGCGTTGCAGACGAACAACCAAATTCATAATCGAAAAAACCCGACGTCAAGCTTGACTCTTCACCGATACCACGGAACAAATATCGCATTGAGACCGGTCTCAATGCCTTTTTCGGCGCTTATACGCCATTGCGAGCCGGCTCGATGCGTCAGCAAACAACAGCCAAGAGGGACAGTGATGCTTTTTCAGGACAACAGGTGGCTTCGCCAGGCCACGAAAGCTGTAGCCGTCATGACTGCGATGGCCACGATGAGTATCGCGCCGGGCTTCGCCCAAAGCGACAACCCCTACAACCTCATCGAGCCCGGAACGGTAAGGGTCGGCACGCTAGGCGATGCCAAGCCCTACGCCTTCACGAATGCCAAGGGACAATTCGACGGGTTCGACGTCGAATTCCTGAAGAACGTTCTCGGTCGCATGGGATTCGACAACGATCAGATCCTGTTCACCGGCCAGGATTTTGCCGCTCTTCTGCCTTCCGTAGCGAACGGTCGCTTCGACGTTGCCGCGGCGGCGATCGGCATCACCGACGCGCGGAAGAAGGTCGTCGATTTCTCCGACGGCTATCTGGCCGGTTATCTCTCCATCCTGTCCGGCGACGACACGATCGACGACAAGGCCTCCTCTCTCGCCGGCAAGCGGCTCGGCGTTGTCCAGGGCACGCTGCAGGAGCAGTATGCCAGGAAGCACTTCGCGAAAGCCAAGATCGTTCAGTTTCCCGACAACAACACCGGCATCGCGGCGCTGAACAACGGGACGATCGACGCTCAGTTCCTCGATTACGAAGCAGCCAAGGATTACGCCAAGCGCTACCCCTCGCTGTCGATCAAGAATAACATTCCCTCCTTCGACGCACCGGCGGGTTTTGCGGTCAAGCCCGGTAACGACGCGCTCAAGGACGGCTTGAACAAGGCGCTTCATGCCGCGATGCAGGATGGCACGTGGCGCGATC
Organism: Pararhizobium mangrovi; assembly: GCF_006516965.1. Lineage (GTDB taxonomy): Bacteria > Pseudomonadota > Alphaproteobacteria > Rhizobiales > Rhizobiaceae > Pararhizobium_B > Pararhizobium_B mangrovi. The sequence continues at coordinate 28,594 of NZ_VHLH01000034.1, forward strand.
TCTACAAGAAGTGGTTCCCGGGCTCGCCGATGCCCAAACAGTACCTGCCGAAAAACTGACGGCCGATTGCGCACGTCGCGGGTTGCCGGCGCGGGTCGGTAACCCGCTCTCCCAGCGTAGAACCACCGGCGCCTTCCCGGCGCATTTGATCCCGGAGCGCCGAGAATGTGGCTGGAGACCCTCCAACGCACCTTTTTCGACTGGCATGCAATGGCGGAAATCCTGCCGATCATGCTTGCGGTCGGACTGAAGAACACGCTGATCCTGGCGGCCGCCTCCACGGTCATCGGCATCGGCGTCGGCATGCTCCTCGCCGTCATGGGCATTTCGCGCTCCGCGTGGCTCCGCGTTCCGGCGCGGGTCTATACGGATATCTTCCGGGGACTTCCGGCGATCGTTACGATCCTGCTCATCGGGCAGGGGTTCGCCTCGCTCGGCCGTATCGTCTTCGGACCTTCGCCTTACCCGCTCGGAATTCTCGCTTTGAGCCTGATCGCGGGTGCGTATATCGGCGAAATTTTCCGCTCCGGAATCCAGAGTGTGCCGAGCGGTCAGATGGAAGCCTGCCGGGCGCTTTCGATGAGCTACGGCGAAGGCATGCGTCTCATCGTCATTCCGCAAGGCGTGCGACGCGTCCTGCCGGCTCTCGTCAATCAATTCATTTCGAACGTCAAAGATTCGAGCCTCATCTATTTCCTCGGCCTCCTCGCCTCGGAACGCGAGATCTTCCGTGTCGGTCAGGACGCGGCGGTCGTCACCGGCAATCTGTCCCCGCTCTTCCTCGCGGGTGTCTTCTATCTCGTCATTACCGTTCCGCTGACCCATCTCGTCAATTACATCGATCATCGCCTTCGTACGGGCAAACGACCCGCGGTGCTGCAGCCGACCAGCGGGATCGCGGAGGTGGAAGAGGTGGAATCCGGCAAGCAACGCACCGGCGCTCTGTCCCGACAGTTCGAGGGCGGGAGCCTTGCGGTGCGCGACGTCCATCTCAGTTACGGCCCCGTCGAGGTCTTGCGAGGCATCGATCTCGACATACCGGAGGGATCGGTCACATGCGTGATCGGACCTTCGGGATCGGGAAAATCGACGCTACTGCGCGCCCTCAACCGGCTTGCGGAGATCGATGCCGGGACGATCGCCCTCGATGGCACCAACGTACAGACGATGAAACCGGAGCGGTTGCGCGCCCGGGTCGGAATGGTGTTCCAGCATTTCAATCTCTTTCCGGACCATACGGCACGCCAGAACATCATGCTGGCGCTGACGCGCATCAAAAAGCTCAACCGAAGCAAGGCCCGCGAGATCGCCGACGCGCAACTCGCAGACGTCGGCCTGCTGGGCCGAGGCGAGCAACGACCGGCTAACCTATCGGGCGGCCAGCAGCAGCGCGTCGCGATCGCGCGTGCGCTCGCCATGGAGCCGGAAGTCGTTCTATTCGACGAAGTCACGAGCGCTCTCGATCCCGAACTCGTCAAGGGCATCCTCACGCTCATGGAAGACCTCGGCGAGCGGGGCATGACGATGGTCGTCGTCACCCACGAAATGGGTTTCGCGCGCCGCGTCGCCGATCAGGTGGTCTTCATGGATGAGGGCCGCATCGTCGAAATCGGCGATCCGGACACGGTGTTCGACGCACCGAAGACCGATCGCCTGAAACGCTTCCTGGCCGAAATCCTGTAGGCCGAAATTCAAGATGGTGACCCGATGACCGACCTCCGCTGGGGAATTCTCAGTACCGCCCGCATTGCCCAAAAGGCGTTGATTCCCGCACTTCTGGAGACGCAGAATTGTCGGATCGTCTCCATCGCATCGCGTGATCGGAGCCGGGCGGCCGACGTCGCGAAGACCTTCAATATCGAGCGTGTCGACGATGATTACGAAAGTCTGATCGAGGCACCCGACATCGACGTCATCTACAATCCGCTTCCCAATCATCTGCATGCGCCGCTTACGCTTCGTGCTTTGGAAGCGGGCAAGCATGTTCTTTGCGAAAAGCCGTTGACGCTGAGCGTCGAACAGGCGGTCGCCATATCGAAGAAAGCCGCGGAAACGAACCGCATCGTCGCCGAAGCGTTCATGACGCGACATCATCCGCAATGGCAGCGCGCTTTCGAACTCGTCCATTCCGGTGCGATCGGTTCGCTGAATGCGATCCAGATCCTCTTCAGTTACCGAAACTCCGATCCCGACGATATCCGCAACAAGGCGGATATCGGTGGCGGCGCTCTTTACGATATCGGCTGCTACGCCCTGAACGCAGCACGCTGGTTTTTCGAAAGCGAACCCGAATCCGTCATCGCGGAGATGCACCGCGATCCGTCTTTCGGCACCGACCGGCTGACGAGCGGCCTGGCCGTTTTTCCCAATGGCAGACACCTGACCTTCACGACCGCGACCCAGTCTGCTCTCAGCCAGAAGATGACGCTATTAGGCAGCGACGGCTTCCTGACGCTCGACGTTCCGTTCAACTGCCCGCGCGACTATGCGGCCCGCCTTTCGATCGTCGGCGATCAGGACCTGTTGCACAGCAAAGCCAGGACCGAAACGTTCGAAGCAGTCGATCAATATGCGCGGATGGTCGAGGCTTTCGTGGCCGCGATCCGCGAGGGGTCTCCGCTTTCGACGACGATCGAGGATTCGATCGGGAATGCCGCGGCGATCGACGCCCTCATACGCTCGAGCGAAACGAGACGCCTGGAAGCGCCGGCAACGCCATCGCACGCGTAAACCCAAAGAAAGAATGCGGAGCCAATGATGTCCATATCGCCCACCATCCAATCATCGATCGTCATCGGTGGCGGCATACTCGGCGTATCGACCGCGGTGCAGCTTGCGCGCATCGGCGTCTCGGTGACCCTTGTCAACGACGGACCTGTCGGAAAGGGCGCGTCGGGGCGGTCCCTCGCTTGGCTGAATTCATCGCGGCGGCGTTCCGACGCCTACCACAGGCTTCGCCTCGCCGGGATCGAGCGATACCGCGTTTTGGCTCAAAGCCATCCTTCGAAGGACTGGCTGAGGTTCGATGGCGGCCTGACCTGGGACGACGAGACGGACAACGACATCGCGGATGTCTATCGATACGAACGCGACCTCGGCTATCAGGCGGAGTTGCTTTCGCCGGAAAAGGTTGCCGCACGCATTTCAGGCGTCGACGCCGCTGCCGTGACCGCACCCGGCGCGATCTTCAACCCGAACGAAGGATGGGTCGATCTGCCGGAACTGATCAAGCTTCTCGTCGCGGAATTCACGGATCTCGGCGGCACGATCGTAACCGATGCGGGCGAAGTGGAACCCGTGATCGAGAACGGCCGCGCGACCGGAGCGCGTGCCAGCAACGGTTCGACATGGCATGCCGATGCCGTTCTGCTCGCGACGGGACCGTCGGTTCCGGCAATGTCACGGCGACTGGGGATCGAAATCGACGACGACTCTCCCATCGCCCTGCTCGTCGAGACGAAGCCGATCGAGCATCCGCTGGCGGTCGTCTTGAACACGCCCCGGGTCGCAATCCGGCGTACGCCAACCGGTGCGCTGTTCATGGATTCCGCGTGGTCGGAAGAAGAAGTGGTCGTTCACGAGGACGGTCGTTATGAGGCGAGGCCCGAGACTGTCGAGGGCCTGCTGAGAGAGGCGCGCAACGTCCTGGAGCCGAAGCCCGATCTCGAAGTGCAAACCGTGCACATGGGCTCGAAGCCAATCCCCGGGGACGGCGAACCCGTCCTCGGACAAGTACAGTCGATCCCGGGCCTCTACGTCGCATTCAGCCATAGCGGTGCGACCCTCGGCCTCGTCGCCGGCGAGATCCTCGCAGAAGAAATGGCGTTTGATCTGCGGCATCCACTTTTGGAAACCTTCCGGCCGGAACGTTTCGCGTCGAAGTAAAAGCCGGAAAAAGGGGTCCGCTGCGGTCAAAACGCGACAGGCATCCAGAAGGCGGCTTGGAAGGGCGGCAACGGCTCGAGAAAATCGAAGAGATACATCGTATGATCGGTAGCTTTTAAGCGATTGATATCCGCTTTGCGCCCCGAATTCAGTCGCGCGACCTTCTCGCGTAATTCCTGAAAGCTGCCTCTAGTCAAGATCGTCGACGTCGGTCATTTCAGCTGAAGGCTAAGCGGAATCGTCCGGCCGAAGCCGGCGTTCCGTGATGCGGGCTAACAGGCTCGCTCCGACCGGCAGGATGTCGTCGTCGAGGATGAAGGCGGGGTTGTGAACGGGGACTTCTCCGGCGTGGCCGATCGTGCAGTAGACGCCGGGGACGATGTTCAGCATGTCGGCGAAGTCCTCGCTGCCCATGACGGCTTTGGTCTTCCGGTAGACCGCGTCCGGACCGACGATGTCGCCGGCGGCATCGGCATAGGCATCGACGAGACTTTCGGTGTTGACGAGCACATCGAAGACGTTGCGGATGTCGCAATCGATCTCGACGCCGAAGGAAAGCGCCGTGCCGTCGCAGATCTGACGCACGCGGTCTCGCAAAAGCGTACCAACTTCCGCATCGAGATAGCGGAGAGTTCCCGAAACCGTCGCGTCTTCGGGAATGACGTTGTAGGCGCTGCCGGCGTGCGCCTGCGTGACCGAAAGAACCGCCTGGTCGAGCGCACGAACGTTGCGGCTTACGACCGATTGGAGGGCCTGCACGAGGGCACCCATGACGACGATCGGATCGCGCGACTTGTCGGGCATCGCGGCGTGGCTGCCGCAGCCGGTGATGCGGATGTCGAAGAAGTCCGCGCCGGCCATCGCCGGGCCGGGCTTGATGCCGATGCGATGAGGTGTTTCGTTCGGTGCGTTGTGCAGCGCGTAGACCTCGTCGCAGGGGAAGCGGTCGAACAGGCCGTCGGCGATCATCGCGCGAGCGCCGCCGCAGCCCTCTTCGCCGGGCTGGAAGATGAAGATCGCCGTGCCGGCGAAATCGCGCGTTTCGGCGAGGTAGCGCGCCGCGCCGAGGAGCATCGTCGTGTGCCCATCATGCCCGCAGCCATGGAAGCGGCCCGGATTGCGCGAAGCATAGGCGAGGTTCGTGCGCTCTTCCATCGGTAGTGCATCCATGTCGGCGCGAAGGCCGATCCGACCGGCACCCTCGTGCTTTCCGGCGAGCACGCCGACGACACCCGTCTTTCCGATGCCACGATGGACCTCGATGCCCCATTCCGCGAGCTTGTCGGCCACGAGCGCGCTGGTCCGGTGCTCCTCGAATCCGAGTTCGGGATACTGGTGCAGATCGTGCCGGATTGCGGTCAGGTCGTCGCGGTAGGCTTCGATGCGGTCGTGTACGGGCATGATTCGGCTTTCGGTAGAGGGGCGTCAGGCAACGGCAGGGGTGTCGAAGATCGCGAGCTCGTTGGGATCGGTCACCCATTCGCTTCCGCCGAGATAAAGACGCTGCTGGTTTCCTTCTTCGTCGAAGGTCCGGCGAACGGGTTCGCCATGGTTGGCGAAGCCGTTGGCCAGCGCGATCCGTCCGCTCGTTCCATCGGTGATCTCGAGCTCGCTTGCATCCCGGAAGGGCTGTGCGGCACCGACGGCGGAAACGGCGACCTTGCCGCCCATCGGAACCAGATCGATCGGCGACCACACGGTCCACCAGCGGCCGGCCCATCCTTCGACGGCGGGTTTCGGCGCGCCTTCCTCGTGGAACTTCGCCAGGATCGAGACGATGCCCTCGAGCCATTCCTCCGCCGGGCCGTCGATCGCGTTCGAGACGACGGAGACGGCGATCTTCCAGTCCGGCACGAAGGCGGAACGGCTGATGAAACCGGGGAACGCGCCGGCATGACCGATCAGCGTCAGGTCCTGCCAGGTGCTCGTCATCGTTCCGAGGCCGTAGGAGCGCGGCACGCTGCGATGGGGGACGTGCCACTGGCGGCGAACCATCTCGCGCCGGCTCGCGGGCGTGAGCACGCTTCGTTCGGCTTCCGGATCGAGGCTCGCGAAGAAGCGTGCGAGATCGCCCGCCGTGCTGACGAAACCGGTCGCCGCGGCGAGCGCGTGGGTCGATTGCGCCCCGTCGATCGCCTTGTGGCCGAAAGGCATGCGGGCGCTATGACCGCTTGCGAGCGGCTGCCCGGCGGGATCTCCGACATCCGGGACCGTGCGTTCGAGCCCGCTCGGAAGAACGACCTCGCGCATGACCCAATCCGCATAGGGTTCGCCGGTCACGCTTTCGATCACGAGGCCAAGCAGGCCGAAAGCGATGTTGGAATATTTGAACCGCGTGTTCGCGTCGATCACCAGCGGCTCGGCGAGTTCGGCGCCGAGCGCTTCGGCATCGAAGAACGCCGCGGTTCTCTGCCAATGCCCGGCGCGCCTGCCGTCGCGCATCAGGCCGCTCGTGTGGGAAAGAAGCTGGCCGAGCGTCGTCTCGGCGACGGCTGCGTCGAGATCGTCGACATAGGTTCCGACCGCCGTGTCGAGATTGAGTTTGCCCGCCTCGCGCAGCTTCATGATCGCGACGGCGGTGAACGTCTTGGAGTGCGAGGCCACGCGGAAGCGATGGTCGTCGGTCAGCGCTTCGCCGGACGCGATGTCCGCGACGCCGTAGCTGCGCTCGAAGCACTCGCCGTTCGCCGTGGCGACCGCGAACTGGCAGCCGGGCTGCTGGTGCTTTGCGAGCTGGTAGTCCATCCAGCGATGGGCGTAGGCGAGCCCTGCCTCAAGCCAGTCTTCCATGTCAGGTCGTCTCCTCGGTCTTTGTTATCGTGGCGGATGTCTCGCGGGCGCGGGCCCGGTCGACGCCGCGAACGGCCCAGCAGGCGACCGCGTGTCCGGGTTCGACCTCGACGGTTTCCGGATCCGCTTCCCGGCACAGGTCGAAGGCGCGCGGGCACCGGTTGCGGAAGCGGCAGCCGGAGGGAAGGTGCGTCGGATCGGGCGGGTCGCCGAGCTTCGGTGCCGGGTCGTCGCGATGGGCGAGATCCATCGACGGCACGGATTCGAGCAGTGCGTGCGTATAGGGGTGCAGCGGATTGTCGAACAGGCGACGCCTCGACGTGATCTCCACGATGCGCCCGTAATACATTACGGCCACACGATCGGCGATGTATTCGACGACCGCGAGATTGTGCGAAACGAAGAGAAGCGCCAGATCGAATTCGCCGCGCAGATCCTTCAAAAGGTTGAGGATCTGCGCCTGCACCGAGACGTCGAGTGCTGAAACCGGTTCGTCGCAGACGATGAGCTGCGGCTGGAGAACGAGCGCACGTGCGATGCCGATGCGCTGCAACTGGCCGCCGGAAAGCTCGTGCGGATAGCGCGCGCGGTGCTCCGGGCCGAGCCCCACCTTGCGAAAAATCTCGGCGACCGCTTCGTCGCGCTCACGCGGACGGAACAGGCGCTGGATATCGAGCGCCATGCGCACCGACGCGCCGACGCTTCGGCGGGGATCGAAGCTCGTGCGCGGGTTCTGGAAGATGAACTGCCCGAAGCGGCGCTGCTGCTTCAGTTCGTCGTCGCTCAGCCTCGCGAAATCATAGCCGCGGAAGCGGACCGTGCCTTCGGCTGCGGGTTCCAACGCGACGACAGCGCGACCGAGCGTGCTTTTCCCGCATCCCGACTCTCCGACGAGCCCGAGCGTCTCGCCGTTTTCCAGCGTGAAGTCGACACCGTCGACCGCGCTCACATGGCCGGTCGGCCGCCCGAAAACGTCCCGGCTGACCGGGTAGCGGACGTGCAGCCCTTCGACGTCCAGTAGTGGTGGCGTCGTCATCGAACGATCTCCCGCTCCGGCGCCGCCGCGTTCGTTCTATTCGCAGTCCTCATCTCCGGCAGACCCCAGCAGCGGACCGCATGGCGCTCCGCGGACTGGACGAAGGGAGGCATCTCGCGGTCGCACCGGTCGAGCTCCAGTTCCTTGCGAAGACCGCATCGGGGTGCGAACGGGCAGCCGGGAATCGGCCGGGCGAGGTTCGGGATGCTGCCGGGGATATCGCGCAGGCGCTCGCCTTCGCTGCTTCGAAGGCGCGGCGCGGCGTCCATCAAACCGCGTGTATATGGGTGGCGCGGGCTTTCGAGAATGCCGCCGACCGAGCCGGTTTCGACGATATTACCCGCATACATGACCGCCACTCGATCGGCGAGTTTCGCGATCACGCCGAGATCGTGCGTAACGAAGAGCAGCGATGTGCCGTGCGTGCGGCAACTGTCGCGCAGGAGTTCGAGGATCTGTGCCTGGATCGTCACGTCGAGCGCGGTCGTCGGCTCGTCGGCGATCAGCAGTTTGGGACGCAGGGCAAGCGCGATCGCGATCATCACGCGCTGCGCCTGGCCGCCGGAAACCTGGTGCGGATAGGCGCGTGCCTTGCTTTCCGGAGATGGAATGCCGACCGAGCGGAGAAGCTGGACGGCCTCATCCCATGCGGCTCTGCGGCCGAGCCCTTTCTTCAGGCGCAGCGGCTCGGCGACCTGCCAGCCGATCCGTCGCACCGGGTTCAGGCACCCCTGAGGCTGCTGGAAGACGATGCCGATGTCCCGGCCGCGCCAGCGCGAGAGCGTGCGCGTGTTCATCGCCAGTACGTCGCGTCCGTCGAAGACGATCTCGCCGGCCGCGATCCGGCCGGGCGGGCGGATCAGCCGGAGGATCGAACTGGCAAGGACGGACTTGCCCGAGCCGGATTCTCCCACGAGACCGAGAATCTCGCCACGTGCGATCGAGAGATCGACGCCGCGTACGGCACGCACCGTCCGGTCGCCGGTGCCGAACTCCGTTCGAAGGCCACGAATGGCGAGAAGGTCGTCGGCGGAACCAGCCGTGCCATGCCGATCGTCGTGCGTTGTCGTGACCATCTATGCGTTCCTCGGATCGAGAACGTCGCGCAGCCCGTTGCCGAGGATGTTCATCCCGAAGATCGAGATGCAAAGCGCAAGACCCGGTGCCGCGACGGCCCACCATGCGGAAAAGAGGTAGGTGCGCGAATTGACGAGCATCGCTCCCCATTCGGGTGCGGGTGGTTGCGCGCCGAGGCCGACGAAGGACAAGGCCGAGGCGATCAGCGCCGAAAGAGGCGTTGCGAAGGCGAGATAGACGATCAGCGGCGACAGGACGTTCGGCAAAATGGTTCCGAAGAGGATCTCGCGGCGGCTTGCGCCGAGTGCGCGCGCGACGGTGACGTAGTCCTCCTGCCGCACGGTCAGCACCGTGCTTCGTACGAGCCGCGCATAGCCCGGAATGCCGGCGATGCCGACGGCGACCATGCCCGTCCAGAGGCTCGGACCGGCGACCGCCACCACCACGAGCACCATCAGGATATACGGAAAGGCGAGCAGGATATCGATGAAGCGCATGATGACGCCGTCGACGAGCGGTGAGCCGGCACCGGCGAGCAGTCCGAGAAGCGTGCCGATCGAGGAGGAGATCGCAGCGGTGACGAGGCAGATCAGCAGGAAGTATCGCGTGCCGTAGATGATGCGGCTTGCGAGATCGCGGCCGACCTCGTCGGTTCCGATCCAATGCGCGGCGGACGGTGCGGCCAACCGGTGGATCGGATCGATCTTGAAGGGATCGTAGGGTGCGATCCAGGGTGCGAAGAGGGCGAGCACGAAGAGGATGAGGAGGATGGTTGCCCCGACGCAGGCGGCCCGGCTTTGCAGCATATGGCCGCCGATCCGTCGCCAGCGCGGAATAACAGTGATTTCTTCGTCGAAGCCCGCGACCGTCATGCCGTCAACTCCACGCGGGGATCGAGCCAGGCATAGAGAAGATCGGCAACGAGATTGACCATGAGATAGGTCGCGGCGCTGACGAGGATGATCGCCTGCGTGAGGGCGAAGTCCCGCCACTGGATGGCGTTGACCGCGAGTTCGCCGATCCCGTGCCAGGAAAAGATCGTCTCGACGATGAAGGCACCGCCGAGGAGATTGCCGATCTGCAGGCCGACGATCGTGAGAACGACGATCAGCGCATTCGGCAGCGCGTGGCGAATGGTGAGCGCGAGTTCGCTTGCCCCGCGCGCCCGGGCTGCCTGGATGTAGTCGCGCCGCATCACGTCGATCATGCTGCTGCGCGTGACCTGCGAGAGCGGCGCCGCCTCGATGATCCCGAGCGCGAAGGCCGGCAGGACGATCGCGAGCGGCCCGTGCGGGACGACCGGCAGGATGCGCAGCCATACGGAAAAGACGAGGATCAGGAGAAGCCCGAAAAAGAAGGCCGGCATCGAGATGCCGAAAAGGCCGATCGTCGTCGCCGTGACGTCGAGCCAGGTATTGCGTTTCGCGGCCGCGACGATCCCGGTCGTGAGCCCGAGGACGAGCGCGATCGCGAGAGCTGCGCCCGTCAGCATGATCGTATTCAGGTAGCGGTATCCGATCACCGCGCTCACCGGCTTGTGGAGCCGGACGGATTCGCCGAGGTTCCCGTGCGCGAGATCGCTCAGATAGAACCAGAGCTGACGATACCACGGCAGGTCGAGATGATACTTCGCCTGCAGTGCCGCGATCGCCTTTTCGGCCGACTTGCCCGAAAGCTGCCCCTGATACATGGCCGTGACCGCATCGGTCGGGATCAGCGCCTTCATCAGGAACGTCACCAGAAGGATACCGAGGATGACCGGAACCAGGAGCAGCAGGCGCCGCCCGACATATTGGGCCATCGGGTCCTACGCCGCGATGTCGAGGTCGGCGGAGTAGAGCCGCCCAGTGAAGTCGAGGCGGTAGTTCTCAAGCTCCTCGCGAACGACGGTGATCGGCCAGTCGGTGATCAGCGGCACGATCCTACGATCCTCCAGGATCGCCTTCTGCGCGTCGCTGACATACTGCATCCGCTTCTTCGTATCGAGCGTGGTGTCCGCCTTGTCGAGCGGCTCGTCGATCGACGGATCGGCCCGCAGAAGCTGGCGATGGCCGGGCGAACGGAAAAGCTGCGACATCACGTTCGGGTCCGGCCACGTCCAGCGATTGAGGTCCATGTCCCAGGTCGGCTTCAGGAGCCGTGGATAGAACGATCCCCAGTCAGACGTGCTGACGTCGACCTTGACGCCGACATCGGCGAAGTTCGCCTGGATCACCGCGAGGGCACGCTCCGTCGTGCTGCCGGCGTAGCTCAGCACCGAGAACTGCGCCTTCTTGCCGTCCTTGGCGCGCACGCCCCCGTCTTCCTTCCATCCGGCGGCGTCGAGCAGGCTCTTCGCCTTTTCCGGATCGTAGGGGGTGCCGTATTTCTGGGCGACGCTGTCGTCGTAGCCCGGAATGCCGCGCGACAGCGGGCCGAGCGCGATCTTGCCGTTTCCGCCGTAAGCGGCTGCCAGAACCGATTCGCGATCGATCGCGTAGCTCAGTGCGTCACGAAAATCGTGATCGTTGAAGGGCGGCTTCTTGTAGTCGAACTCCAGGAACATCAGGTTCTTGGCGTTCTTGTCCGTCGTGATCTCGAATTGCGGATCGCCCTTCAGCGGAAGGATGGCATCGGCCGTTAGTTCGGCCGCCTGCAACTCGCCGGTCTGTAGCGCCGAGGTCACCACGCCTTCCTCGGCGAGCACGTCGAGAACGACGCCGTCGAGGTGTGCCGGGCCCTGGTTCTTCGCATCGGGGCGGTACTGTTTGAAATCCGGGAACCGCTTGAGTTCGATCCGCGTGCCCGGCACCCAGTTGTCGAACATGAACGGTCCGGTTCCGACCGGGTTGCGCGCGTAGGAATCGCCTTCCTTCTTCACCGCCGTCGGCGAATTGAAGCCGAAATACGAAAGGGCCATGAGATTGATGAACGGCGCGAAAGGCTTGGAGAAATGGAAGACGACCGTTTCACCGTCGGGCGCCTCGACCTTCGACAGTGGCTCGATCATGCCCTTGGACGGCGAGGCGGACTGCGGGTCCATGATCGTGTCGAAGTGGAACTTGACGGCCGCCGCATCGAACTTGGTACCGTCGTGGAAAGTCTTTCCGTCCTTCAGCTTGAAAGTGACCGTCTTGCCGTCGTCGGCGACGTTCCACGATTTGGCGAGCCAGGGCTGCGCCTTGCCGTCCTCGTCCAGATAGACGAGCGACTCGACAAGGTAGTTGCCAAGCACGTCGCTGACGACGAGCGAGATGCTCTGGACGTTGTAGAGCCCTTCCGGATCGATGGTGAGGCGCATATGCGCCACCTTTCCGGACTGGGCGAGAGCGGGCACGATACCGGTTAACGCGAGCGCACCGAACACGGCCGTGGACCCGAGGAGGAATTGGCGGCGATCTAGCATCGAAGTTCCCCTTTTTTGAGTGAGGGCGATGGCGTGCGCGTCAATGAGTTCCATCCGCAGGTCGCGCCCTAATCCGAATGATCGCTCGTGTTCATTTCGTATTCAAGCCCAAATTTTGTGCAGTTGATTTTGTCGCTCGTGTCGGGCATCGCGTGGGTCACAGGAGAACGCCATGGTTGCCAAGACCACGCCGACCAAGCGCCGCCCCGTTCAGGTGCGCTCCCGCAAGGTCAAGGCCCGCATCAAAGATGCCGCACACGAGGTGATGCGCCAGCGCGGGATCAGGGGAATCACGACGAATGCGATCGCGGAAGAGTCCGGCGTGCGCATCGGCTCGATCTATGATTACTTCCCGAACAAGGAGGCGATCATTGCCGAGATCTACGAGGAAAAGCTCGAAATGGTGCGCGCCTTCCTCGAAAAAGGCGCCGAACAGATCACGCTTGAAACGTGGCGCGAGGGCATCGACAGGCTCGTTCGCGATACCTGGAGCTACCAGCTGGGAATCGGCCTCGATCGCACCATCGTCGACGCATCCTATTACTACGAGGACCTTCTGTGCATCGCCCGCGATCACTCGCGCATGTTCGCGATGACCTATGTCCGCCTTCTTCAACGCCTGGGTTCACGCTGGAAAAAGGCCGCGCTCTTCGATCTCGGTATCAGCCTTTACACGCTCGTCAACGCGACCTGGAGCTATTGGCGCCTCACCGAAACCGACGACAACGTTGCGATCGATCGGCAGGTTGCGCTCACAGTAGCCTTGGTCGAAAAGGCAATCGCTTCATAACGGTGGCGTCGCAGGCAGTTGCGGAGGACTGGAAGGGCAGCGCGCAGAACCTAACCCTCAATGACGGAAACTTAACGAAGCAAAATGGCGGAGAGGGTGACAGCCCGACGAGCGGCCAGCCTAGTCCAGACACGTCTAATTAACGCTTTGATTTCAGTATCATGTTTTTGAACCCTTGACCAGCGCCATCCATTGCAATTCGTTGAAATCCACATCACGATGATGGTCGAAATGTGGGGCGGCAAGTTGGGCTACCGGTGAAAACAAAAGGCAAACATCCCGAAAAAGCCCTGACGGCCATGGCG
>NZ_VHLH01000035.1 GCF_006516965.1 Pararhizobium mangrovi
GGCACTGTCGCTCCCAGTCAGATCGGCGGCTACAAACCGCGCACGATCCGCGAAGAACATGCCGACTGGCTGCGCGAACGATGCCGAGACAAGCCCTTCACGCTTCGCGGTCTGGTCGCCGAGCTCGCCAGCGAACGTGGGCTGAAGGTCGATTACCGCTCGGTCTGGCAGTTCGTGCATGACGAGAAGCTGTCGCATAAAAAAAGACGTTGATCGCCATCGAGCAGGACCGCCCGGACGTTGCGCGTCGGCGCAGCCAATGGATCAAGTACCAAGACCGGGTCGACCCTGGCCGTCTCGTCTTCATGGACGAAACCTGGACGAAGACGAACATGGCCCCGCTTTACGGTTGGGCTCCGGTCGGTCAGCGTCTCTTCGGAAAAGCACCGTTCGGGCACTGGAACACCTCGACCTTCATTGCCGCCCTTCGAAACGACCGGATCGAGGCGCCATGGCTGATCGACGGACCGATCAACGGCGAAACGTTCCGTCTTTACGTCGAAGAGGTTCTGATCCCAACCCTGAAGCCCGGCGATGTCGTCGTGCTCGACAATCTTGGAAGCCATAAAAGCAGGGCTGTGCGCGCCGCGATCAGAGCCGTCGGCGCAAAGCTCCTGTTCCTGCCGAAATACTCGCCCGACCTCAATCCGATCGAGCAGTTCTTCGCCAAACTCAAGCACCACCTGCGCAAGGCCGGACCGAGAACGCGCGACACCATCTGCAGCGCGATCGGAGAAATCCTCAAGACCGTCACCGATCGCGAATGTTCAAACTATCTCATCAACGCAGGCTATGCCCGATGCTAAAATCATCCCGCTCTAGGATCATCCAATCGAATGATCAAACCGATTTCTATCACACCTTTCTCACTCGTGCTCCGGCAACCCCGCGCCGATTTACGGCGTTTTAATCGTATTCGACGAAAACCGTCTGCATCGAAGGCTCCGGAAGGAAAGTCCGAGACCATGTTGTATTCGCGTTTTCGGAGACTTTGCGTCGCCGCGCTCGCCTGCGCGCCCCTCGTCGCATGCCAGAGCGAAAAGCCGCCGCTGGACCCGTTCCCGACCGGCAGCGTCCAGCCCTACCATCTCGATTCGGGCGACCAGGTCCGCGTCACCGTATTCGACCAGTCCGGGCTGACCGGAACCTACAATGTCGATCCGGCCGGCTACATCTCCGTTCCGCTGATCGGCGCGGTGCCGGCGCGCGGCAAGACGCTTGCAAACCTCGAACGGACGATCGCCGGCAAGCTTGCCAACGGCTATGTTCGCGACCCGGACGTCTCGGTCCAGATGGACCGGTATCGCTCGATCTTCATCATGGGCGAGGTCAGCCAGGGCGGCCAGTACAGCTACGTGCCCGGCATGACCGCGCAACAGGCCGTCGCGGCCGCCGGCGGCTTCTCTGCGCGCGCCTACGAAAAGACGGTCGAGGTGACGCGCCGGTTGAACGGCAAGTCCCTGACGGGCCGCATCCTGCCGACCGAGCCGATCCGGCCGGGCGACACGATCACCGTGCGCGAGCGCCTCTTCTAGAGACTTTCATCGCGGCGGCTCGACGATCACTGCCTGACGCCGACCTCGTCGATACGCTCGAGGAGGTCGGCCGGGTCCTCGTAGACCCGGAAGGCACCGCCGCGTTCGAGCTCGTCCTCTCCGTAACCGCCCGAAAGCAGGCCGATGCCGAGGGCACGTGCGCGGCGGGCGGCCAGCATGTCCCAGATGCTGTCGCCGACCACGAGCGTCTCGCTGACGTCGACGCCGAGCCGTTCGGCCGCCTCGATGAAGAGGTCCGGATCGGGCTTGGCGTATCTCACCTGATCCCGCGTCACGACGACGGTCTTCTGCGGATCGACGCCGAGGTTCCTGAGCGGCGTTCCGGCGGTTTCCATCCGTCCGCTGGTCGCGATCGCCCACGGCACGCCCATCTCGCTCAGCCGTTCCAGAAGCTCGCATGCCCCCGGCAGCGGGCCGATCTTTGCGGACCGGCGCGCATATGCCTCGGCGTGGCCTCGCTGCAGTTCCTCGACGCGTTCGGGACTGATCTCACGGCCGGTCTCGCGCAGGAGCGCGTTCATGAAGAGCCCGCCGCTCATGCCGATGCGGCGATGGATGCGCCAGACGGAAAGGGAAATGCCGGCTTCCTCGAGCGCTTCCTGCCAGGAAAGCACATGCTGGTAGACGCTGTCGATCAGCGTACCGTCGAGATCGAAGAGGAAGGCGGGCTGCTTGATATTGGCCATCGGGTGTTCCTCGATCGGAATGATCGGCATCACCGTAGCCCCGCTCGGCATCATCGCCAAGACGTCCGCACCCTGCCCTCACGGCATGGCGAAGACGCGTTCCCGGCGGATGACGGGGTCGCCCGCCGGGAACGCCGGTTCTACCTTACTGCATGCTCTTCAGCGTGAACGGCGCGACGAACTGGTCGGCCATGTCCTGCGTGACGAGGATGCAGTTGAAGAGCTGCTTCTCCGTGTCGGCGCCGGTCTTGCCGGTGCGGATCAGGCTGTCGGCTTCCTGCACGGCCTTCTTGGAAAAGACGGCGACCGGCTGCAGGACCGTATAGGCGAGTTCGCCGCTCTTCAGCGCGTCGATGGCGGCCGGCGAACCGTCGAAGCCGCCGACCGTGACGCCCTTCAGCTTGTTCGCTTCCTTCAGCGCGGCGATCGCGCCGAGCGCCATCTCGTCGTTGCCGCTGATGACGCCCATGATGTTCGGGTTCGCCTGGAGCATGCCCTGCATCTTGTCGTGGCCCTGGGTACGGTCCCAGTTTGCGACCTGCGAGCCGACCTTCTTGAGGTCCGGATACTGGCTGAGCACGGTGTTGTAGCCGTTCGAACGCGTCGCCGCGTTGTTGTCAGAGGGCGCGCCCGTCAGTTCGACAAAGTTGCCCTTGTCGCCGGCCATTTGCACCCACTGCTGGGCACCGAGGGCGGCCCCTTGCGCGTTGTTGGAAACGAGCTGCGCCTTGGCGATGCCTTCCTGGTTGATCTCGGCGTTGACGAGGATCACCGGAATGTTCGCCTGGACGGCCTTCTTCACCGCGCCGACGGAGCCGTCGGCATTGGCCGGATCGAGGATGATCGCCTTGGAGTTGTTGGTGATCGCCGTGTCGATGAGACGGCTTTCGGTATTGGTGTCGCCCTTGTGCGCACCGACATTGACGGAATAGCCGAGATCCTTGGCGGCCTGCGCGGCCACGTCGCCTTCGGTCTTCCAGTACGGGTTCGACGGGTCGTTGACGATAATCGTCATCAGGCCCTTTCCGCCGCTGCTCCCGTCTGACTTCGAACCGGAGTCCGACTGTGCGCTCGCCGGGCCGGCAAAGACCATGGCCATGGATGCGGCCGCGGCAAGGCCGAGAACTGTACGCCTCTTGAACATTCTTTCTCTCTCCCTTTGGGGTGGTGGTCGGGCCGGTCAGCCGGCCGTCTTCTCGCGTCGGGCGGCGGCCTTTCCGGTCGCCGTTCCCGAACCCGAGGAAGGGGTGGCCTCCGAAGGCGGCGCCTTGCGCCTGCCGCGCCCGCCATATTCGAAGGAATTGAGGAGCACGGCAAAGACGATCACCGCGCCGGTGAAGACCATCTGCCAGTAGGCGGAGACGCCGGTGATCACGAGGCCGTCCGACAGGAAGCCGATGACGAAGGCACCGAGCAGCGTGCCGCGAATGTTGCCGCGCCCGCCCGTCAGCGCGGCACCGCCGATGACGACGGTCGCGATCGCCGTCAGTTCGTAGGTGTTGCCGGCCGTCGGCCCTGCCGAGGTCAGTTCGGAGGTGAGCACGAGGCCGGCGATCGAGGCGCAGATGCCCGAGAGGATGTAGACGGTGATCTGTACGCGCTTCGTCGGCACGCCGGAAAGCTCGGCCGCCCGCTCGTTGCCGCCCGACGCATAGAGCCAGCGCCCGAAGACGGTCCGGTTCAGGAGCACGATGCCGATGATGGCGATCGCCACCATGATCAGGACGCCGACGGGAATGCCGAAGAGCCGGTTGAAGCCGAGCCAGTCGAAGCCGGTATTGCCGAGTTCGGGACTGCCGCCGAGATTGTTGTAGGTCAGGCCGCCCGTCATCAGCAGCGCCACGCCGCGCACTGCATAAAGCATGCCGAGCGTGGCAACGAAGGGCGGCACCTTGAAGCGCGCCACGAGCGTTCCGTTGACGAGGCCGACGAAGGCACCGACGCAGCACGTCAGGATCGCCACGACCCAGACCGGCGGATAGAGGATGACGCCGAAGACGTCGAGCGTGGCGCCGTGCATCAGGAAGCCGGCGACGACGCCGGACAGGCCGAGCGTGGAGCCGACCGAAAGGTCGATGCCGCCATTGAGGATGACGAGCAGCATGCCCATGCCGAGAATGCCGAAGATGGCCACGTGCGAGGCCATCGTCAGGAAGTTCTCCGCCGAGAAGTAGTTCGGCGAGAGGATGGAAAAGACGACGATGATGACGATCAGCGCGAAGAAGGCGCGGCCTTCGAGAAGGAGTTCGCCGAAGCCCATGCGCCGGCGGCTGCCGCCCTTCGCCCCTTTTCGTTCCGTGCGTGTGTGCGCCATTGGAATGCTCCGTCCCTCGCCTCAGGCCGCCGCTTCGTGCTCGCCGGAGGCGGCCATGATGTCTTCCTTGGAAACGTCGGGGCCGAACTCGGCGGCGATGCGGCCGCGGCTCATGACGACGATGCGATGCGCCACGGCGAAGCATTCGCCGACTTCCGAGGTCGAGTAGATGACGCCGAGCCCTTCGCGCGCGCGTTCGCTCAGGAGGCGGAAGACCTCCGCCTTGGCGCCGATGTCGATGCCGCGGCTCGGCTCGTCGAGCAGCATGACGCTCGGCTGCGTCGTCATCATCTTGCCGATGACGACCTTCTGCTGGTTGCCGCCCGAAAGCGAACCGATCGGCGCGTTGCCGCCCTCGGTCTTGACCTGCACGTCCTCGATCGCGTGATCGACGATCTCGGCCTCGCGATCGCGCGACAGGAAGATACCGCGCACGAAGGCGCTGATGCTGGCGAGCGAAAGGTTGCGGCCGACCGTCATCGTCTGCACGAGCCCGTCGCGCTGGCGGTCTTCCGGCACCAGGACGAGGCCGCGGGCGATCCGCTCGGCGATCGTGCAGCCCTTCAGGTCCTCGCCGTAGAGGCGAACGCGCCCGCCATTCATGGCGACCCGCCCGGCGACGGCTTCGAGCAGTTCCGTGCGCCCCGCCCCCATGAGCCCGTAGATGCAGACGATCTCCCCGGCGCGAAGGTCGAGCGAGAGACGGTCGACGACGCGCCGTCCGGCAATGCTCGCATCCGGCACGCTCACATCCTCGATCGAAAGCAACGTCTGGCCGAATTCGTAGCCCGCAGGCGGCGAGCCGAGGTCGTAGTTCTCGCCGACCATGTTGCGCACGATCCATTCGAGATCGATCTCGGCGGCCGGCGCGTTTGCGGTCATGGTGCCGTCGCGAAGCACGACCGCGTAGTCGGTGATCTCGAGCGCTTCTTCGAGGTGGTGGGAGATGTAGACGATCGACACGCCGCGCGCGGTCAGGTCGCGGATCACCTTGAAGAGCACCTCCACCTCGCTCGCGCTCAGTGCGGAGGTCGGCTCGTCCATGATGAGGATGCGCGCGTCGATCGACAGCGCCCGGGCGATCTCGACGATCTGCTGCTGGCCGAGGCGCAGGTCGTGGAGCGGCGTCAGCGGATCGATGTCCTCTTCGAGCTCCTTCATGAGACGCTCGGTCTGGCGTGCCTCCTCGGCATAGTCCACGCCGCCGGCATTCGTGAGCTCGCGACCCATGAAGACGTTGTCGCGCACGTTCATGTTGGGTGCGAGCGAGAGTTCCTGATGGATGATGGCGATGCCGCGCGCCTGCGCTTCCACGGAGGAAGCAAAGCTCACCGGCTCGCCGTCGACCTCGATCGTGCCGGAACTCGGCCGTTCCACGCCGGAAAGGATCTTCATCAGCGTCGACTTGCCGGCGCCGTTCTCGCCGAAGAGCGTCGTCACCTCGCCGCGACGCACCTCGAAATCGACGCCCTTCAGCGCGCGGATGCCGCCGTAGTTCTTGGTGATGCCGCGTGCGGCCAGCACCGTTTCGCCGCCGCGCCGCTCGATGTCGGGCCGCGGGTTCACTGGACGCTCATTTCGACCGGCGTGACGAGCCAGTTCTTCGGATTGATCAGGTTGAAAACGCCGGTCACCGAGATCGTCTTGCCGGTCAGGTTCGCGGTATCGATGTTCGCGAGCACGCTCTGCTTCATGGCGTTGTTGAGCGCCGCGCCGGCGTTCTGGTACTCGATCTGGTTCTTGAACTGGCCGAAGGCGATGTTGCCGGTCGCATCGCGCAGATCGGTGCCGTTGACGGCGGGACCCGTCTGGACCCGGATGGTGATTTCGTCCGGCACGTTCGGCACCCTGACCGAGTAGATCCCCGACTTGCCTTCGCCGACCGTGCCCGTGAACGTCACCGGGATCTCGGCACCGATGGTGCCCTGAACGCCGTATTTCTTCGCCGCCGCCTGCTGATCGGAAAGCACCGCCTTGGCGAGTTCCGGCGCCTGGACCGCGTTCTTGACGATGTAATCCTTGATCTTCGGGAAGTTCTCGGTGCCGAAGGCCGCGGCCTGGAAGCCGGCATTGCTCTGGTCGCGCTTGGACCCTACGCGCACGACGGTCGTATCGAGCGCCATCGCGACGATCACCACGACCACGACGAGCGCGACGACGATCGTGCGAACGGAAAACCGGCGACGGCGGCCGCGGGGTGCTTCGGAGATTGTGCTCATGCGGAATGCTCCGTTGCGGACATGACGGGAACCCGGTTCATCGCGCTGACGCCTCTGTCAGCGTGCGCGCCGTGTTCTCGTCGGTGATGAGGCCGGTCAGGTAGCCGCTTGCGAGAACGGAACGGATCGCGTCCATCTTCACCGTGCCGCCTGCCACGGCGACGATGCGCCGGTTGGCGAGTTCGGCCCGGCCGAGCGCCAGAATGCGCTCGGAAAGCGCCGTTTCGACCGGGTTTCCATCCCTGTCGAAGAAGTGACCGAGCAGTTCGCCGACGCCGCCGTCGCGCTTGACCTCGTCGATCTCCTCCGGCTCGATCTGACCCGTCATCACGAGCGAGGCTTCGCGCTCGGCCGTGCCGACGCTCACGAACATGAGGTCGGCGGAGCGCGCGAGTTCGAGCACGTCGCTGACGCCCCGCTGGCCGAGCAGGATGCGCCGGTCCTCCACCGTATTGGCGAAGAAGGGCACCGGCATCACATAGGCCTGCGCGTGCGTGCGTTCCGTCAGCCGGTAGATAACGTCGTGCGGGCTCGCCGCGAACTTGCGCGTGAGGCCGCCGAAGAGGGAGACGAACCGCACATTGTCGGCGGAAACCTGCGGCAGGTGCTCGACGCTCGCCGCGAGCGTGCGGCCGTGACCGACGCCGATCAGCGTGCCCTCTCCCCGTTCGATTTCACGCCTCAGGAACTGGGCACCGGCAATGCCGAGCGAGCGCAGCGGCAGTTCCGGCTCGTCGATCTCCGGCACGACCTGGCATGTTTCGAGCCCGAACGCGTCGACGAGCCGCTGCTCGAGTTCAACGCATTCGCTGACTTCGCCATCGATGAAGACCTTGACGGAGCCTTCCTGGTTCGCCCGCGTGATCAGGCGGTGCGCCTTCAGGCTCGAAAGGCCGAGACGCTTGGCAACCTGCGCCTGGGTCAGCCCGCCCGCGTAGTGCAGCCAGGCGGCGCGCGTCGCCATGCTGGACGTCTCGTCGCGCGGTGCGACCCCGTTGCCTTTCATGCGTACTCCTCCCGAATGATATTTATATCATCCGCTTAAAAAATTTTCACAACAGCAGATGGTTGTCAATTGCCCACATGGCCTCACGCGCAAAAATTGCGTTCAGCGAAGCGTCCCCGCGCCGGTATCGACATACGGCGCCCAGAACCGGACGGATTCCGCCAGCGCGCCGACGACCGCACGGTCGCTCGGTTCGCGTTCGCGAAAGGAGAGTTCGAGGCAGATCTCGTTGTCCGTTCCGCCGCCGGTACGGACCGCATCCAGCAGCTTCTCCGGCTGGACGCGACCCTCAGCGTTATACCGTTCGGTGAAGGGCCAGTGGCCGCCCTTGTTCATCGACGACTGCTTGACGTGGATGATCGGCGAGCGCGGCGGAAAGGCTTCGGCCCAGGCATACGGATCGACGTCGTCGGGATTTGCGGAGGCGACGTCGCCATGGTCGATGTCGACCATCATGCGCATGGGAACCGCGAAGCCGGCCGCGTCCAGCCGGTCCTGAAGCGCGCGACAGCTTTCGATCGTATGGCCGAATTCGCGACCGACCGACATCGGTTCCCAGAAGAGGTAGTCGAGACCGGCCGCCTTCGCCTGCTCCGCGACCTCGCCCCAGCAATCGATCGCGATCCGTATCAGCTCCTCGCGTCGCGCCTCGTCGTCGAAATCCTTCAGCGTGAAGATCGCGAACTGCGTTCCCATGCCGGTGGCGCCGAGATCGGCGGAGATATCGGCGAAGGCGCGGAACCAGTCGACGTAGTAGCGGCGCACTTCGGGGTCCGGATGGCCGAAATGGTTGAGGCGACCGTATGGGCCGGTCATGCCGGAGGTGATGCGTACGCCGGTGCGCGCCGTCGCTTCGTTGAAAGCACGCACGTATCGGCGGATCGTCGCGGCCGGCCATGCCGGATTGACGAATTCGTGCGTGAGCTGGACGTCGCGCAGGCCGATGTCGTGCGCGATCGTGTCGATCAGATCGTCCGGCTCGGCGAAGCGATTGACGAGCGGGTTGGTGTTCACTGACAGCGTAAAGGCCATCCCTTCCTCCCCTCTGCTTACGCCGCCTCGACGGCACGTTGCTCGAACCAGGCGCGAAACCGTTCCATCTCGTCGGCGTTCATGTGGCGGGCGTGCTTGGTCCGCCGCTCGACCACGTCTTCGGCGGTCGAAGCCCATTCCGTGCGCATGACGAATTCCGCCTCGCAGGCGTAGAACGTCTCGCAGAAGCGCTCGCCGAGCGCGTCGAGGCTCGCGACACCGCGCAGGAGTTCGTGGATCCTCGTGCCGTAGAGCCGGGCGTAATGCTTGGCGAGACGGGCGGGCAGGAACGGGTAGCGTCTCCGGCAGTCGGCGAGGAACTGCTCGAAATCGCCGTCGGCCATATCGCCGCCCGGCAGGTGCCCCTCCCGGGTCCATGCCTTCTTCATCTTCGGATAGAAGGGTTGCAGCTTTTCCAGCGCATGCTCGGAAAGGCGGCGGAACGTGGTGATCTTGCCGCCGAAGACCGAAAGCAGCGGCGCTTCGCCGTCGCGGCCGTCGACGTCGAAGATGTAGTCCCGCGTCACCGCGCTCGGGTTCTCGTTGTCGTCGTCGTAAAGCGGGCGCACGCCGGAAAAGGTGTGAAGGACGTCCTCGCGCCGCACGGTATGCTTAAAGTAGCGGCCGATCGCCTTCAGCAGGTATTCGATCTCGCTTTCGTCGGCCTTCACGTCTTCCGGCTTGCCTTCGTAGGCGATGTCGGTCGTGCCGATCAGCGCCTTGTCGCCCTCGTAGGGGTTCACGAAGATCACCCGGCGATCGGTGTTCTGGATGAGATAGGCGTGCTCGCCCTGCCAGAACTTCGGCACGACGATGTGGCTGCCCTTGACCATGCGCACATGGCGTTGCGAATTGCCGCCGGCCACCGTGCCGATCACCGAATTGACCCAGGGGCCGGCCGCGTTGACGAGGCCGCGCGCCCGCACGCGCCGTTCCTCGCCCGTGCGCGTGTCCTTCAGCGTCGCGTGCCAGAGATTACCCTCGCGCCGTGCGGAAACGCATTCGGTGCGCACGCACACCTCGGCGCCGTGGTCGCGCGCGTCCATCGCGTTCAGCACCACGAGGCGCGCATCGTCGACCCAGCAGTCGGAATATTCGAAGGCGCGGGTGAACGCGTCGCGCACCGGCGCCCCTTCGGGAGCGGTGCGCAGGTCGAGCGTGCGCGTGCCGGGCAGCTTCTTTCGCCCGCCCAGATGGTCGTAGAGGAAGAGCCCGAGACGCACGAGCCAGGCCGGGCGGTCCTGCGGACTGTGCGGCAGTACGAAGCGCATCGGCCAGATGATGTGCGGGGCCGATGCCATCAGCACCTCGCGCTCGATCAGTGCTTCGCGTACCAGCCGGAACTCGTAGTATTCGAGATAGCGCAGCCCGCCATGGACGAGCTTGCCGGAACGCGAGCTCGTCGCTTCCGCGAGATCCCCCTTTTCGCAAAGCAGAACCGAAAGCCCGCGACCGGAAGCATCACGGGCGATGCCGGCGCCGTTCACGCCGCCGCCGATGACGAGCAGATCGAAGATGTTGTCATTCTCGCTCAAAAGAGTGTCTCCATTCTCACGCGCCCTGCCCGTTCGCCGTGCCGCGTCCGGCCATCGAGCGCCAGACGGGCCGCAGCACTTGGTGCGCTTCGACGAAGGCGGGGAAGAGCCGGTCATATGTCCGTGCGAGCGTCTCGTCGCAGGGTTCCGCCTCGCCGAGAAGCGGCGTCACCCATGCGTCGCAGCACGCCTCCATTGAAGGATAGACGCCGAGCCTGACGGCCGCGATCATGGCCGCACCGGCCGCGCCCGCCTCCTGCCTCGAACCGGTGCGCATGCGCGCGTGCGTCGCAGCGCCGAACACGCGCCGCAGCGACGGGCTGCGCGCCGCCCCGCCGGTCAGCCGGATCTCCTCGGGCAGTTCGCCCATCGCCGCGTAGCAGTCGCGACCGGCGAACGCGAGCCCCTCGACGACCGCGCGCGCGAGATCGGCGAAGCCGTGGCGGGTGGAAAGGCCGACGAAGCCCGCCCGCGCCGCCGCATCGACGAAGGGGCCACGCTCGCCGGCCTCCGAGATATAGGGCTGGTAGAGTGCCGTCCCCGGCTCGGCGGTCGTCACCCAGCGATCGAGCGCGCGCATCAGTTCTCCATGCCCGGGTTCGCTGCCGGCAATCGAAAGGACATCGCGGGCAAGGCGCAGCACCCAGTCGATGTTGAGCGTGGCAGCCATGTTGGACTGAAGCTGCGCATAGGTTCCAGGCACCGGCATGGCGATCGTATAGCCGGAGGCGCGCTCGTCGAGCGTCACCGCCTCGACGCTGCGGGCAAGGCGCATGTGCATGCCCGTCGAACCGACGATCGAACAGCCGACATCGGCCGTCCGGTCGTAGAGGCCGGCGCCGAGCGCGGTGCAGACGATATCGATATAGCCGAGCACCACGGGCGTGCCCGCGAGAAGCCCCGTTTGCCCGGCTGCATCGGCGCCGAGCGCATCGTGGCGTTCGAGCCCGTTCACGATCTCCGGCATCAGCCGCCGCTCGTCGTCAAGCCCGAGCAGCGAAACGACCTCGTCGCTATAGGTAAGCGTGCGGTAGTCGCCGAAGGTCAGCGTCCCCTCGCTGGGGTCGGTCGCGATCCGTCCCGTCAGCTTGTGATAAAGCCAGTCCTTGCAGTGGAACGCCGCGGCGGCCGCTTCGATGCGCTCCGGCTCGGCTCGACGCAGCCATTGAAGCTGGCCGCCCTGCTGGCAGGCGTTGAGCCCGGTTCCCGTCAGTTCGTAGCGGCGCCGATCGGCAGGGTCTTGCCGTGCGGCACGAACGATCTCGCCGGCGCGCGCATCGAGCCACAGCAGCCCCCCGCCGACGGGTTCGCCGTCGCGCCCGACGAGCCACGTTCCGTCGCCCTGCCCCGTCACCGCGATGCCGGCCGTACGCTCGGCAAGACCGGAAACCTTGCCACCGAGCGCGCGCAGCGTTTCGGCCGTCTTGCGCCAGGTGAGGTTCATGTCCTGCTCGACACCGCCGCCTTCCAACGTGTCGTAGACATTGGGCATGGACGCCATGGCGAGCTGCACGCCGTTCGTGTCGAAGGCGACAGACTTGATGACGGAGGTGCCGGCGTCGATGCCGATGATCACGTCCTTCATCGCTCGCGGTCCCGGCGCGCGCCGCAGACAGAGCCGAAGGCAGGTGCCTCGCGGCGTGGACGCATTGGAGCAGACGCCCCGCGCATGATCGCCTCCTCCCGACGATGATAATTATATCAGTTAAGCGAAAAATTTTCAGAAACGGGTCGCGTTGTCAATGCGTGCCGCGCGCGTTTCTGCGGGAGACGTCCACATGTTCGGCTGTCGGAAGCGCCGAGCGCAAAGGGTCGCCATCACCCGCGTGACGGCGACCGCTTCACGTCTCGCGAATACGGCTCGTTCAGGAGGTGCGCTGCTCGCGATATCGGGCGTCGATCTCGTTCATCTTATCGACCTTTCGGGCCGAACCGCCGCCCTGGAACTCGTTGGAAAGCCAGATGTCCGCGAGCATCTTCGCGACGTTCGGCCCGGTGTTCAGCGCGCCCATGGTGATGACTTGCGCGTTGTTCGAGGCGATCGCGCGTTCGGCGGCATAGGGGTCCGAGACGCTCGCCGCGCGCACGCCCGGCACCTTGTTGGCGGTGATCGCCATGCCGAGGCCGGTGCCGCAGATCAGGATGCCGCGCTCGTGCTCGCCGCGGGCGATCCGCTCGGCCAGTTCGAGGGCGATGTCGGGGTAGTCGACCGGCTGGTCCTCGTGCACGCCGATGTCCTCGACCTCGTGGCCCTTGCCGCGCAGGTGCTCGACGAGCGCGTTCTTCATTTCGAGACCGAGATGGTCCGTTCCGATGACGACTTTCTTGCCCATGATGGTGTCACTCCGTCTGAAAGGGTTTGGCGCTTGGTTCACGCCGTCGCATCGAGCGCGGCGGCGCATTGGGAAAGGATGCCGAGATAGCCTTCGGCCTGCCAGGCGGAACGGCCGATGAAGAGCCCGTCGATCGTCTCGCGCCGGATCAGGTCCTCGCAATTGCCCGGATTGACGCTGCCGCCGTAAAGCACCGGCGCGCCGTCCGGAAGCAGTTCGCGCGTCTGCGTGGCGATCTTCGCATGGCGCTCCTCGGCGTAGTCGGGCGAAGCCGGAACGCCGCCCTCGCCGATCGCCCAGACCGGCTCGTAGGCAAAGAGGATCGGCGAATTCACAGCCTTGCTGTCGAGATGGGCAAGCGCGCCGCGTACCTGTTCGCAAAGCACGGCGTCGGCCCGGCCCGCTTCGCGTTCGTCCATCGTCTCGCCGACGCACACGAGCGGAGCGAGGCCGTGGGCGATCGCGGCGGCGACCTTGCGGCCGACGGTCTCGTCCGTCTCGCCAAAATGCGTGCGCCGTTCGCTATGGCCGAGTTCGACGAGGTCGAGGCCGCAATCGACGAGCATCGCCGGCGAGATTTCGCCGGTCCAGGCCCCCGCATCGGCCCAATGCATGGTCTGCGCACCCACCTTCACACCGGTATCGGCAAGCGCGGCCTTGATCTCGCGAACGGCGGTGAAGGGCGGAATGACGAATGGCTGGATCGCCGGGTGCGGCTTCAGGTCCGCATTCAGCCGCTCGGCGAAGCTCAGCGCCTCGGGCAGCGTCTTGTTCATTTTCCAGCTCGTGCCGATCCATACCGAACGCTCAGCCATGCCCGTCTTCTCCATGTGCCGAAGCCACTTCCGGATGGATGCCGGCTGCCGCAAGCGGCGTCGCGGCGGCCGGACCGAGCGGTTCGCCGGTGAAAACCGTGTCGAAATCGGCGAGATCGGCAAGGAAATGCAGCGCCGATCGCCCGAACTTCGCGTGGTCGGCCAGCAGGCAGCGCCTTTCGGCGGCCGCCATCATCAACCGCTTCACCTGAACGACCCCTTCGTCCTGATGGTAGGCGGACGTCCCCAGGATCGCGGACGTGGAAAGGAAGGCGACGTCGGCGCGAAGCGAGCGGATCGCCTCCTCTGCGACGAGCCCGAAGAAGCCGTTGAACTTCGTGCTGTAGCGTCCGCCGAGCGCGATCAGTTCGATGCCGGAGCAGTCCGCGAATGCGCGTATGACGGCAAAACTTCCCGTCACGACGGTCAGCGGCCGGCGCTCGACGAGGTGCTCGACCATCGCCGCCACGGTCGAACCGTCGTCGAGCATCAACGTCTGGCCGGGTTCGACACTTGCGGCAGCCGCAGCCGCGATATGGCGCTTTTCCGCGATCGCAAGGCGTTCGCGATAGCGGAAATCGCTTTCGAACTTGGAACTCGCCTGGATCGAGGCGCCACCGCGCACCTTGCGCACGAAGCCGGCCTGCTCGAGTTCGTCGAGATCGCGATGGACCGTCATCCGGCTGACGCGGAAGCGCGCGGCGAGATCGTCGACCCCGGCACTTCCCGCCTCCATCAGCACGTCCATGATCTCCTGCCTTCGCATCCGCGCCTTCATACCCTGAACATAGAAGCGGACACGTTCGTTGCAACACAGATTCTGTTATCTTGTGACGATATCTGTTACGGCACATTCATCCGAGGGCGGCCAGCCTGCGGTCCCGCAGTGCGGATCAGCTCTTTTCCGGTGGCCACAGCCCGCCGCGCAGATAGGCCGGGAGTTCGCACGGGTAGCCCGCGCTTTCGAGGATGCCGGCCGTGACGTCGAGCAGCGAGGCCATCGCCTCGTAGGCGCGCGCACCCTCGCCCGCCCGCACGGCTTCGAAGACGGCGATATGCAGGTCGAGTGCCACCGGCAACCGGTTCGCCGGATCCGATCCGATCCAGATCGAGGAGCGCAGCGCTTCCTCGATTACGGCGCCGAAGCCCGAAAGCAGCCGGTTGCCGCTGCTCATGAGCAGGATGCGGTGAAACGAGACGTCGGCGGCGGTCGTCTCCGGCGTGCGCTCGCCATTGCCACGCGCCATCGCGAATACGGCGTGCTGCAGCGTTTCGAGCGCCTGCGCGTCGATATGCTCGGCAGCCATGCCGGCGGCAGCCGGCTCGATCATGCGGCGCAGGCCGAACAGTTCGCCGATGATGACGCGCGGTTCGACCACCTTCTGTCGCCAGCGCAGCACTTCCCGGTCGAGATAGTTCCAGTGCAACGGATCGGTGACGGTGGTGCCGATGCGCGGACGCGAGCGGATCATGCCCTTGGCGCCGAGCACCTGAAACGCCTCGCGCAGCACCGTGCGGCTTACCCCGAACTCGGCGAGGAGCTCGGCCTCGGGCGGGATGACGGTGCCCGGCGGATAATCCCCCGTCAGAATGCGTTCGGCGAGCGCCTCCGCCACCGTGATCGTTCGCCGACTGGATCGTCTTTCGTCCGGTTGCTTCGCCATGCGCCGGCGTAGTGCCCTTTCTGCCAGGAACCGCTGAAAAGTATGATGATATGGCTCACGGACCCGTGCCGCAAGATAGCTGCGAAACGGTGCGAACCATGCAGTTCTTGCGCTGCAGCACCAATTTTCCACTGATTTTCCGTAGTGCGACAAAATCGAAGCTTTGAAATCATCATACTTTTGATTTACGTTTCGGAAAATCGGCGACCCTCCGAGGGGGAGAGAAGTCCGGGACGGCCAGCGCGGGAAGCGCTCGAAAGGCAGCCGGACGGTTTGTCGAGGAGGAAAGCGTGGAGGAGGTTTCGATGCAGACGAGCGCGCACGGATGGGCTTTAGTACGCCCGTCGATGCTGCCTGCCGGTCGTATCCGCGCCGACATCGTTTCCGATTTCCATGGAAGCGTTGCCGCGCGATCCGCGATCCGAAGCTGCGGGCACGACGTGCACACGACGATCGATCAGTTTTCGCCGGAATGGTTTCCGGCGACTTCGCATACCGGGCTTTCGCAAAAGGAGGATAGAACGCGATGAGCAACGATCACGAAGACCATCAGCAGAAACGCCGCATGATGGCGAGCCGACGTGCCGTCATGCAGGGCGCGCTCGGCGCTGGCGCGCTGGGTTCGCTCGCCGCGCTCGGCGCCAGCCCGGCGCTCGCGCAGGATGCGGGTGAAGGCAACTTCCCCAAGCACAAGAAGTGGAAGTTCACATTCGTCAACCACGTCTCGACGAACCCGTTCTTCGTGCCGACGCAGTACGGCATCGCCGATGCCTGCGCCCTGCTCGGCTGCGACTACCAGTGGACGGGCTCGCAGAAGTCGATCGCCTCGGAAATGGTCAACGCCATGAACACGGCGATCGCGGCGAACGTCGACGGCATCGCGGTCTGCCTGGTCGACCAGCACGCCTTCAACGCCCCGACCGACCGGGCCCTGAAGGCCGGCATTCCGGTCTTCGCCTATAACGCCGACACGAAGGGCAACGACCGTCTCGCCTATATCGGCCAGGATCTCTACCTCGCCGGCAAGGCGCTCGGCGAACGCATCGTCAGCCTCGTTGATTCCGGCGACGTCGTCGGCTTCATCGCGACGCCAGGCCAGCTCAACATTCAGCCCCGTCTCGACGGTGCGGCGGACGCCATCAAGGAATCCGGTAAGAAGATCAACTTCAAGCAGATCGCGTCGGGCCCGACGGTCAACGAGGAGGTTTCGCGCGTCGATTCCTACTATGTCGGCCACAACGATCTGAAGGGCATGTTCGCCGTCGACGCCGGATCGACCATGGCCGTCGCGAAGACCATGGAAAAGTACGGCCTTCACAAGAAGGGCGTACGCGGCGGCGGCTTCGACATGCTGCCGAACACGCTCGACGGCATCAAGAACGGCCACCTCGATTTTACCATCGACCAGCAGCCTTACCTTCAGGGCTTCTATACGGTCATGGAGATGTTCATGTTCAAGATGTCCGGCGGGCTGACGGGACCGGCCAAGATCAACACGGGCCTGAAGTTCGTCACCAAGGACAACGTCGATCCGTACCAGAAGACGAAGACCCGCTTCGAGGGCAACTCCAGGAAGCAGCAGGTCGTGGAGCGTTCCGGACCGATCGGCGGCTGAGCGATAATCATGAACGATCAGACCTCGGCCGGCACCGCGTCCGGCCAAACGAGAACCGGCGACAAGCCGGCCCGGCGCCCCCTTTCGGGCGCCGGGATCTTCTTCCTGCGCCAGCGCGAGGCGAGCATTCTGATCGCCGGCATCCTGCTGGTGATCTACTTCCAGATCTCGAGTTCCGCCTTCCTCTCGGGGCCCAACCTCGGCAACCTTGTCCAATACTCCGCAACGACGGCGATCATCGCCGCCGGCGAGGTCTTCGTGCTGGTGTGCGGCGAACTCGACCTTTCCGTCGGCATGGTCTACGCGCTCACGCCGTTCGTCATGTTCTTCGCCGTTTCGGCCGGTCTGCCGGTCTGGCTCGCGGTGATTCTCGGCCTTCTGGCCGCCGCGGTCGTCGGGCTGATCAACGGCGCCGTGACGACGCTCCTGAAGGTGCCTTCCTTCGTCACCACGCTCGGCATGCTCTTCCTCATCAACGGCTTCACGCTGACGATCTCGGGCGGCTTTCCCGTCCAGCCGCAGGCGGGCGCGGTCTTCACGGGGATCTTCGGCGCGAACGCGCTCGCGCTGATGGCATGGGCGGTCGTGATCGCTCTCCTCTTCCAGTTCGTGCTCAAGAAGACGCGCTGGGGCCTGCACACGGTGGCGACAGGCGGCAACCCGCACGGCGCGGCCGAAGTCGGCATCAAGACGAAGACGATCAAGACCGGCAACTTCGTCCTTTGCAGCGTGCTCGGCGGACTCGCCGGCATCCTCGACGCCTTCCGCAT
Organism: Pararhizobium mangrovi; assembly: GCF_006516965.1. Taxonomy (GTDB): domain Bacteria; phylum Pseudomonadota; class Alphaproteobacteria; order Rhizobiales; family Rhizobiaceae; genus Pararhizobium_B; species Pararhizobium_B mangrovi. The sequence goes on from NZ_VHLH01000035.1 coordinate 17,546, forward strand.
CGGCTCCATCGATCCGCTTTCCGGCGGAACGGAGATCATGTTCGCGGCGATCGCGTCGGCGGTGATCGGCGGCACGCTGCTTGCCGGCGGTGTCGGCACCATTCTGGGCGCCCTCCTCGGCGCGCTGGTGCTCGGCATTCTGAAGGACGGCTTCACGCTGCTCGGTGTCAGCGCCTACACCTTCGACATGATCCTCGGAGGGGCGATTCTCGTCACCATGGTGATCAACGTGCGGCTGACGCTGCTCAAGGAACGCGGAGGCCTCTGAGAGATGGCGGAGCAAAGCAGGGAAGTTCTACGCGCCGAACACATCTCCAAGTCCTTCGGGCAGGTGACGGCGCTGAAGGACATCAGCATGCACCTGAACCGGGGCGAAGTGCTCGGGCTCCTGGGTGACAACGGCGCCGGCAAATCGACGCTGATGAAGATCTTTACCGGTTTTCATCAGCCGACATCCGGCAAGCTGTTCCTGAACGGACGCGAAGTGACGTTGAAGTCCGTCGCGCACGGCCGCCAGATGGGTGTCGAGTGCGTCTATCAGGATCTGGCACTGGTCAACGAGATCAACGTCTACCGGAACATGTTCCTGCAACGCGAACCGACGCGCGGCGGCTTCCTTGGCATCCTGAACGACAGGGCCATGCGAAAGGCGGCCAGCGAACATCTCGGTCGCATCGGGGTGAACATTCCATCGGTCGACGCCGAGGTCTCCAAGCTTTCGGGCGGCCAGCGGCAGGCGATCGCCGTGGCCCGCTCGGTCTACCAGAAGTCCGACCTCCTGCTCCTCGACGAACCGACGGCCGCCATGGGCGCGAAGGAATCCGCCCAGATCCTCGACGTCATTCAGCGACTGCGGGAACAGGGAGACATGGCGATCATCATCATCGCGCACAATTACGCCCAGGTGTTCGACGTGTGCGACCGGGTCAATCTCGTCGAAGGCGGGAAGATCGTCTTCGACAAGCCGACGGCCGAAACCTCGGTGCAGGAACTGACGGATCTCGTCGTCAACGAATACAGGATGGCTCGCGCGAGCGTGCACGAGGCCTGACGAACTCGAAACGGCGGAACTCTTCCGTGTCACCGTTCGCAACGCCATTTTTCAAAAGGTGCGGTCCATGCTTCTTTCGCAATTCTCCACGCCGGAAGGCACGATCGGCGTCGCCGTCCGGGAGGGCGCCGGTGCCGCCGCACGCCGCGTGCCCGGCGCGGCGGGCATCGTCGATCTTGCAACGCGCGCGATCGACGCTCGCAAGGACATGGCCGCGATGGTCGCGGAAGCCGGCCGCGGCGACGCTGTCGACCTTGAAGCGCTCGCCCGCGAAGGACGCCTTCTCGCGCCGGTCTCGCACACCGATCCGGCGCATATCCACGTGACGGGCACGGGGCTCACCCATCTCGGTTCCGCCTCCACGCGCGATGCGATGCATACGCACGAGGAAAGCGAAGCGAAGGCGGAAAAGCTGACGGATTCCATGCGCATGTTCCGCATGGGCCTGGAAGGCGGCAAGCCGAAGTTTGGCGAGACCGGCGTGCAGCCCGAATGGTTCTACAAGGGCAACGGCACCTGCCTCGTCGCCCCCGGCGCACCGCTCGAATCGCCGGCCTTCGGCAAGGATGCGGGCGAGGAGCCGGAGATCGCCGGCATCTATCTCGTCGATCCCGACGGCATTCCGCGCCGCATCGGCTTTGCGCTTGCCAACGAATTCTCCGACCACGTCATGGAGCGCGAGAACTATCTCTATCTCGCGCACTCCAAGCTGCGCCCCTGCGCGTTCGGGCCGGAGCTGCTGGTCGGCGAGCTGCCCCACGACATCGCAGGCACCTCGCGCATTCGCCGCGACGGCGCGGTGCTATGGGAAAAGCCGTTCCTGTCGGGCGAGGCGAACATGTCGCACACGCTCGCCAACCTCGAGCATCACCACTTCAAATATGCGGTGTTTCGCCAGCCCGGCGACCTGCATGTGCACATGTTCGGCACCGCGACGCTGTCATTCGCCGATGGAATTGCGACCCGGCCGGGAGACGTCTTCGAGATCGAATGCGAGACCTTCGGCCTTCCGCTCGCCAATCCGGTGGCGATCGCACCGGAAGAACGCGTGGAAGTCGTGCCGCTCTGAGCGGGCGTCCGATCGACCCCGATCCGTGGAGATAAGGAGCCTATTCGGCAGCTTCTCGCACGCTTGCTTCCGGATCCAGCCCCGTCGCCACGACGGAAACGCGGAACGTGCCTTCGAGCGCGTTGTCGAAGATCGCACCGACGACGATTTCCGTATCGTCGTCCACCTCGTCGCGGATGCGGGTCGCTGCCTCGTCCACCTCGAAAAGCGTCATGTCCATGCCGCCGGAGATCGAGATGAGGACGCCGCGTGCGCCGTTCATCGACTGTTCGTCGAGCAGCGGATTGGCGATCGCCGCATCCGCTGCCGACGTCGCCCTGCCCTCGCCCCGCGCTTCGCCGGTGCCCATCATGCCGCGGCCCATGCCCTTCATGACGCTCTTCACGTCGGCGAAGTCGAGATTGATCAGGCCTTCCTTGACGATGAGGTCGGTAATGCAGGCGACGCCCGAATAAAGCACCTTGTCCGCCGCCGCGAAGGCATCGGCGAGCGTCGTCGCCGCGTCGGCGATGCGGAAGAGGTTCTGGTTGGGTATGACGATGACGGTGTCGGCCGCTTCGCGCAGCCGCTCGATACCGGCCTCGGCCATGCGCATGCGCTTCGTGCCCTCGAAGCCGAAGGGTTTCGTCACCACGCCGACAGTGAGAATGCCGGCCTCCCGCGCAGCCCTGGCGATGACGGGGGCCGCACCCGTGCCCGTTCCGCCACCCATGCCGGCCGTCACGAAGCACATATGCGTGCCGGCGAGGTAGTCCATCACCTCTTCCAGCGCCTCTTCAGCGGCGGCCGTGCCGACTTCCGCGATGGCGCCCGCGCCGAGACCTTCGGTCACCTGGGCGCCGAGCTGGATGACGTTGGGAGCCTTCGAGGCGGCAAGCGCCTGCGCGTCGGTATTGGCGACCACGAACTCGGCCCCTTCGAGGCCGGCCGTGATCATGTTGTTGACCGCGTTGCCGCCGCCGCCCCCGACGCCGAGCACCGTCAGCTTCGGGCGCATCGTCGCCAGTTCCGGATGGGTGATGGATTCCGCCATGTCCTGTCCCCTCGATAACCGGGCGTCCGCGCGAATGCGCAAGAATCAGAGTGTCGAATGATCTGAAGAGAATCAGACCCCGCCCCGCCGCGCAAGGTGGCAGTCCGCCGAGACCACCGTTTCTGCATGGTTCCCCTACGCGTCAAAAAGATGGCTGCGCTTTCTCCCGCGCCGAAAGGAACAAAAGAGATCGACCGCGGCTTGAGCCGGAAATCCATGGAGAAACCCTCATGCCCCAAGACCCTCTCAACCGCTATCCGCGCCCGCCATTCGCCAAGCAGAAGCAGTCGATGCCCGGCGCGACGGACCAGATGGACCCGCGCCCGGACCACGGCGAGAAGACCTATCGCGGCAACGGCCGGCTCGAAGGCTGCGCGACGATCGTGACCGGCGCCGATTCCGGCATCGGCCGCGCCGTGGCAATCGCCTTCGCGCGCGAAGGTGCCGACGTCGCGATCTCCTATTACAGCGAGCATGAGGAAGCGAAGGAGACCGCGCGCCTCGTCGAGGAGGCGGGCCGCAAGGCGCTCGTCATCGCCGGCGACCTGAAGAAACAGGAGGAATGCAACGCCCTCGTCGAGCGCACGATCGAGGAATTCGGCAAGCTCGACGTGCTCGTCAACAACGCGGCGCACCAGGCGAGCTTCGCCAAGTTCGAGGACATCTCGGCGGAAGAATGGGACGTCACGTTCCGCACGAACATCTACTCGATGTTCTATCTCTGCCAGGCAGCCGTGCCGCGCATGAAGCCGGGCTCGTCGATCGTCAATTCGTCCTCGGTCAATGCAACGGACCCCTCGGCATCGCTGCTCGCCTACGCGACGACGAAGGGCGCGATCGCCAACTTCACCAACGGGCTCGCCGAGATGATCGCCGAGCGCGGCATTCGCGTGAACGCGGTGGCGCCGGGGCCGATCTGGACACCTTTCATCCCCTCCACGCTCGGCGAGGACCACGTCGCCAATTTCGGCGCGAACACGCCGCTCGGCCGCCCCGGCCAGCCGGCCGAACTCGCCGCGACCTACGTGCTTCTGGCATGCGACGAATCGAGCTACACGACCGGCGCGCTCTACGAGGTGACCGGCGGCAAGTCGATGATCTGAATGGCGATCGGCGGGGCGGCGACATTCGCCGCCCCGCCCGCTTGCTCTCCTCTGCATCCTGCATCCGGTCGCGATCCTTAAAGTAAGACTGGATCGAAAAGCACGTCGGCAGCGAGCGCATCGCGGTCGCGCCGATGCCTTGTCGATCTTGCCGTTCCGATCAGCCGAATGGCTTCGCTCGCAGGGACTGGCGCCATAGCGTCCCGAGTTCTCGATGCGGGTTCACGTCATGTTTGCCGCGACACCCCCGAAGCGGTTTCCGACAGCGCATGTCGGAAACGCGAAGCCCGCTCCGACGGGGGCCGGAACGGGCTTCGAGATCGGCTGACCGGCGAGCGTTGCCGCTGCGGCAGGCGAGATACCTATGCCGACTGGTTCAGTTTCTCGGCCATCTGGAGATGCTCCTTCAGCGTCGGCAGCGTCTTCTGGGCGAAGTCTTTCACGGGTCCGGCCTTGCCGTCCGTCGCAAACCCCTGGAAGAGGGCCACCGCCTGCTCGTGCGCCTTCACGTTCGCATCGATATACATCTGGTTGAACTGACCGGAAGACGCGTTCTCGAGCTTGTCGACCATGGCCTGATGCGTCTTGTCGAGCGAGCTCGGAACGCTCAGATCCGCGTCGGATGCCTTGACCGCCGACTTCAGGCCCTTGCCGGCCTTGGTATGGTCCGCGATCATCCGGTTGGCGAACTGCTTGACATCGGCATCGTCCGACATCTTGAGCGCAACCTTCGCCATCTGGATTTCGGTCATGTTCGCCTGTGCGGCCATCGGCACGAACTTCGAAGCGTCGGTGACCTTTGCCATGGAAGACGAACTGTCGGACATCGTGCCGTTCGACATGGTGTCGTTCGAGCTCTGCGCGACCGCGAGCGGCGCGGTCATCGTAAGGGCGAGCGCTGCGACGATGAATTGGCGTTTCATGGAAACCTCCTCGGGCAGGAAAACGATCCGGCGCGGAATGCGCCGTTGTCGGACCTGCCGAAGGGCAATTCGAGGGCGAGGCCATTGGTTCGGATACCGGAGCGATCCGGCAATCACGTTAACGTGCCCTGGTCTGCAATCCTCCCGCCCGTTACCGCGAAAATTCACGAGTAACATCAGTGACTTAAAGACGTTTCGCGCGCTCTAGAACGAAGGAGCCTCGATGCCGGCCTGCCGGCAGGCGGCGATGACCGTGTTCGCCATCAGCATGGCGATCGTCATCGGACCGACCCCGCCCGGCACTGGAGTCATGGCGCCGGCAACCGCTTCGGCCTCGTCGTGAGCGACGTCGCCGACGAGACGCGTCTTGCCCGGGCCGCGTTCGGGCGCGTCGATGCGGGTGATGCCGACGTCGATGATGGTCGCGCCGGGCTTGATCCAGTCGCCGCGCACCATGCCGGCGCGGCCGGTCGCAGCGACCAGGATGTCGGCGCGCCGACATACCGCCGAAAGGTCGGCGGTTCGCGAATGGGCCATCGTCACGGTCGCGTTGGCGGCGAGCAGCAATTGCCCCATCGGCTTGCCGAAGAGGTTGGAACGGCCGACGACCACGGCCTCGAGCCCGGAAAGATCCTCCCCGTGGACGTCGCGCACGAGGCGCATCGCACCGGCCGGCGTGCAGGAAACGAGCCCACTCGAGCGATCGCCGCTCATCAGCTTGCCGGCATTGACGACGGTGAGCCCGTCGACGTCCTTTTCCGGCCGGATCGCCTGCGTCACGCTCGAAGCGTCGAGGTGCCCCGGCAAGGGAAGCTGCACGAGGATACCGTGGATCGCCTCGTCGGCGTTCAGGCGTTCGACCAGCGCAAGCAGATCCGCCTGTTCGGTGTCGGCCGGAAGCGTATGCTGCACGGATCGGAAGCCACAGGCCTCGGCACGCTTGCCCTTGCTGGCGACGTAGACGTGGCTTGCCGGATCGTCGCCGACGATGACCACGGCGAGCCCGGCCTGAACGCCGGCTTCGCGCTTCAGCCGCTCGCTCGCCGCCGTCACATCCGCCAAAACCGCGGTCGCCGCCGCCTTACCGTCGATTACGCTCGCCACCTGCCGCTCCGTGTCGCGCTTACTGTTTCTCGCCCGTTTCGCCCGTCGATGGTCGCCGATCTCCGGACGGGCGCGAGGTTCCTGCCGGAGCGCTGTAGACGCGGCTTCGCGATCGGGTCAAGCGACCGTGGCGCGCACCGACCGCGGCCAAGACGCGCGCAAGGGCATCCGGCAGCCCCTTCGGCCCGGCCGATATCCTTCGAGATCGTGCTGCGGCCCGCTTCGCCGTCGCCAGTGAAGCACGAAGCTCAGGCGATGAGGCCGAGGCGGATGGCCTTGGCGATCGCCTGGATGCGATTGACGGCGTCGAGCTTGGCCGTCGCGGCGCTCAGATAGGCGTTCACCGTATGGACGGAAAGGCCGAGGCGCTCGGCGATCGTCTCGCTCTTGCAGCCTTCGCCGGTCATCTGCAGGCACTGCAGCTCGCGTTCGCTGAGCTGGCGTGCGGGCGAACCCTCGGCGATTTCAAGCCGTAGCAGCCCCGTCATGACGCGGTAAGCCATGCGGTGCAGCCGGAAGACGAGATCGGAAAAGGCCGTCACGCGACAGCCCTCGAAGACGACGACGCCGTTGCCGAGCGCACCGAGACGCACCGGCAGCGCGATGCCGGGGAACGCACAACCGGGCATTTGCGCACTGGCAAGGAGGCTTACCGGCCTCTCCGTCGCGATCGGCCCGGCATTCCAGACGAGCGGCATGGTCGCCGTCTGGACATGGTCGAGAAGTTGCATCCCCTCCGCCGACGCCGGATCGACGGCCGGTCCGGCATCTTCGGGCCGTTCGTCGAGGACGAGCGAGAGGCAGCCGCCGACGCGCGCGCCTGCCTGCGGGCAGGTATAGACCGCGAACGCATCGGCATCGACCATGCGGCGCATCGCGTTCAGAAGCGCGATGACGTCCGTCATGCCGGGCCGCTCGATGGGAGCCGCGATGCGGGGGATTTCGGTGCGCGCCGGATCGGAAATCCCGGCAAGCACGGGATGGGTGTCGAGTGGCATTTCGGTTTCCTCGTCGTATCGCCCGAAGGTCGCCGGCGCCGCACCGGCCGCCCCCGAAGCGCTCAGATCAGATGTCTTCGCGTGGCGAGCGCGATCGCTTCGGAACGGGTCCGCGTCGCGGTCTTGCGCATGATGCCGGTGATGTAATTGTTCACGGTGTTGCGCGAGATGCCGATGATCATCGCGATCTCCTCGCTCGTCTTGCCTTGCGCGATCCACGCCAGGCATTCGATCTCGCGTTCGGTGAGGTCGGGATGATGATCCGGCTCGTGGACGCCGGCGCCTGGCTCGACGAAATAGGCGGCGAGCAGCGCCGCATCGCCCAGGCGTTCGCGTGAGGGAGTTGCGCCTTCCGGCAGGAGAAAGGCGACGACCATGCGCATCGTTCCGGCGTTGAAGGGAACGACGCACAACCGCCGGTCTATGCCCGAGGGCAGGACGAACTCCTCGCCGCAGTGCTCGACGACCGGCTGCAGGATGGCCAGGCAACGATCCAGTTCGCTCTTCCTCGCCTGGGCGGCGAGCAGCGCAAGCCCCAATCGGCGGACAAGATCGAAGGGCCAGTCGCTCGCCACGACGTTGGAAAGCCCGTCGTCCGGCGAACCGTCGCATCGCGCGAGCAGAAAGCCGGCCGCGCCCGCATAGGCGCAGATCCGATCCATGCCGGACGACGTATCGCGCACGGCAAGGGTTTCGAGTTCTTCGAGCAGCGCCGCGCGCGCCATCATGCGTTCGTCCCCCGGTATCGCTTCGCCGACGGGTGCAATGAACGAGCCCACCCGATCCGGGCCCTCAGGCGCTTCGCACGGTCGCCCGCCGAAAACACCACGGGATGCGCCCCACGCATCCCGAACACCACCATCGTCAACGCCGTGGCGAGTACGCCCTACGCGAATACCGGTACACTCGGACCCCGCTCACGAATCATCCGTTATGGATCTCTAAAGAGTACGCCAAGCATTGCCGAAAAAATACCGCAAAGTTCGGGAGATGGGGCTTGCGCTCCGTTCGCGGGGTCACCGAATCACTGCCGATGCCGACGCAACAGGACTTTGCCGTGGCGAACTTTTTCGGGCGGCGGCCGAATGACGGCCCGACGATGCGGCGGCTATACGCCGAGGTAGCGCCGCAGGATTTCCGGCTGCGCGCGGATCGCCGACGTCGTGTCCTCGTGCACCACGTGCCCATTGTTGATGACATAGGCGCGATCGGCGAGCGAAAGCGTCGCGGCGATGTTCTGCTCGACGAGAACGATCGTCTGGCCCTCCTCCACCAGGCGACGGCACACGCGCATGAGGTCCTGCACGATGACCGGTGCCAGCCCTTCGAAGGGCTCGTCGAGAAGGACGATCTTCGGGTCGCGCACCAGCGCGCGGGCGATGGCGAGCATCTGCTGCTCGCCGCCGGAAAGGTCCGTGCCGCGGCTCGATCGGCGTTCTGCAAGCCGCGGGAAGATCTCGTAGATGCGCTCCAGCGGCCATGCGGACGACGCCGTCAGGCGGGCGAGAACGATGTTTTCCTCGACATCGAGGCTGCCGAAGACGCGCCGCTCCTCCGGCACGAGCTGGATGCCACGCCGGGCGATGACGTGCGCCTTGCGCCCGGCGACGTTCTCGCCTTCCAGGCGGATCTCGCCGGAACGCGGCTGCACCATGCCCATCAGGCTCTTCAGCGTCGTGCTCTTGCCCGCGCCGTTGCGGCCGATCAGGGCGACGACCTCGTTCGCCTCGACGCGCAGGTCGATGTCGAAGAGGATGTGGGAATCGCCGTAATAGCTGTTGAGGCCGGTCACTTCGAGAAGGCTCATGCCTCTTCCATCCCGCCGAGATAGGCCTCCTGGACGGCCGTGTTGTCCCTGATCTCCTGCGGCGTGCCCTCCACCAGCACCCGCCCCTCCTGAAGCACGGTGATGCGTTCGGCGAGGTTGAAGATCGCATCCATGTCATGATCGATGACGACCATGGTGCGGCCCTTGCGGATCGAGCGCAGGAGCCTGATCGTCTCGACGCGCTCCTGCGGGCTCATGCCGGCCAGCGGCTCGTCGAGCAGAAGCAGCGAGGGTGCGGTCGCGAGCGCAAGGCCGATCTCCAGGCGCCGCTTTTCGCCGTATGCGAGTTCGGAGACGAGCGCATCGGCGCGGTGCGCGAGGTTAACGAGGCCGAGCGTCTCATCGACCCGTGCCTGCAGGCCATCGACCCGTCTGACGCTGCGAAGGAGATCCATCCGGAAGGGACCGCGGCGCTCGGCGGCGGCCGCGATGGCGAGATTGTCACGCACGGTGAGTCGGTTGAAGAGCTGGTTGACCTGATAGCTCTTGGTCAGGCCGAGCTGGGCGACGCGCGTGACGCCGAAGCCGGTGATGTCCTGGTCGTGGAAGAGAATGCGCCCCGAGCTCGGTGCAACCTCGCAGGTCAGCATCTTGAAGAAGGTGCTCTTGCCCGCACCGTTCGGCCCGATGATGCCGCGCAACTCGCCCTCGCGGACCGTGAAATCGATCGAATCGTTGGCAAGCAGCCCGCCGTAGCGCTTGGAGATATTTTCGGTGCGAAGGATCGGGTCGCCGTGCTCGATCGGTTCGGCGGGTTCCGGGACCGGTTCGCCGACCGCAGCGGCGCCCGCCGACGTCGGCGCCATGCCCGCCGATTCCGGTTCGCGCTCGCCGTCCGGCGCTGCCGAAGAACCACGGGAGCGGAAATAACCGGCAAGGTCGGCGAAGCCGCCGATGATGCCGCGACGAAGGAAACAGACGAGCAGAACGAAGACGATGCCGAGCGCGAGTTTCCAGGCCGCGCCGAGCGCGAGCGTGCTCTGCAGGAAATCGCGCAGGTAGAGCCAGACGGCCGCACCGACGAGCGGGCCGAACAGCGTGCCGAGCCCGCCGATCACCGTCTGCATGACGAGCTGGCCCGACGTATCGAAGGCGAAGGCATCCGGAGGCATGTAGCTCTGCAGGACGCCGAGGAGCCCGCCGGCCATGCCCGCATAGGCGGCCGCGATCGTGAAGACGAGCAGCTTGTAGCGGTCGACATGATGGCCGACGGCGGCCGCACGCAACTGGTTGTCCCGGATCGCCACCAGCACGAGGCCGACCGGAGAGGCGATGATGCGCCGGGCGAGAACCATGCCGATCAGGAAGCAGACGGCCAGGAAGGCGTACATCGACCAGCCGGCTTCGATATGGATCGTCGCGAAGCCGAGATAGAAGGTCGGGGACGGCACGCCCGGCAGCCCGTTCTCGCCACCGGTAAAGGCGGAAAGCGGCGACATGTCGAGGAAATAGAAGACCTCGGCGATCGCCACGGTGATCATCGCGAAATAGATGCCGGTGCGGCGAAGCGCGATCAGGCCGACGCCGACGCCGACGATGGCAGCGACGACCGTACCGATGACGAGCGCGAGAATGACGCTCGTCATGCCGGTCTGCGTCAGGAGGTAGGCGGCAGCGAACCCGCCCGTGCCGAAGAAGGCCGATTGGCCGAAGGACAGCATTCCGGTGAAGCCGAAAAGCAGGTCGAAGCCGATGCCGAAGAGGCCGAAGATCAGGATGCGGCTCATCGTGTCAGGCGAAAAGCCGAGTGCGGGCAGCACGTAGGGCGCGACGAAAAGGCCGAGCGCGGTCACCACGTCCGGCCACCAGGCGCGCGAGGCGATCGTGCGACGCGCCATTACTGGCGCCCCCGAACGCCGAGCAGGCCGTGCGGGCTGACGACGAGGACGAGCGTCATGACCGCGAAGAGCATCACCTGCGAATAGGCCGGATTGATCATCGACGTCAGGCTCAGGATCTCGCCAGCGATCAGCCCGCCGAGGATCGCGCCGGGAAAGGACCCGACGCCGCCGATGACAACAACGACGAAGGTCTGCACGAGGATCTCGGTTCCCACGTCCGGCGTGATCGGCGCGACGGGCGCGTTGACGATGCCCGCGAAACCCGCCGCCATGGCGCCGATGCCGAAGACGACCATGAAGACGCGATAGACGTTGATGCCGAGCGCATCGACCATGCCTGCATCCTCGATGCCGGCGCGCACGATCATGCCGAGCCGGGTGCGGTAGAGGACCAGGTAGAGGGCGAGCAGAGCCACGGCGACGATCGCGACGACGGCGAGGCGGTAGGTCGGATAGATGACGAAGCCGAGATTGGTGATGCCGGAGATCAGGCTCGGCGGCGTGACGGATAGCGACAGGCTGCCGAAGGAAAGGCGCACCAGTTCGACGATGACGATGCCGATGCCGAAGGTGACGAGGATCTGGTCCTCGTGAGGGCGGTCGTAGAAGAAGCGGATGATGCCGCGTTCGATGACGATGCCGACGAGGAGCACGAAGAGCGCACCTCCGGCGACGGCCGCGATATAGGAGCCCGTGTAGTCGAAGGTCAGCCAGCCGGCGTAGCCGCCGAGCATGAAGAGCGCGCCATGCGCCAGGTTGAGCACGCCGAGCGTGCCGTAGATGATCGTGAGGCCGGAGCTGATCAACGCGAGAAGCGCGCCGAGCACGAGGCCGTTGAACATCTGGGAAACGAGATTGGCCCAGGTAAGCAAAAGGGTCCCCGTATCAAGATGGTGCGCGCGAGGCCGAGCGACGCCGCGAAGACGGCACGCGACCGACGGACCCGCCCGGCCCGCGCCTCGGTTCGAAGGATCGCGCCGGCCGGCTCAGCTTGCGGCATTCGGCCGGCACGATCGTCGTCATGTCCGTGCGCTCAGGTATAGTCGCCGAGCTTGCAGCCGAAGGCATCGGGCTTTTGCATGAGCGGACCGCCATCGACCGTCTCGACGATCGAGAAGTAGTCGTTGTCCGTCTTCATGTCGCCGGGCTTCTTGCCCTGGACGATCGTGACCGGGCGCACGAGCTGGTGGTCCTCAGCACGGAAATGCACCGGACCCGTGAGCGACTCGAACTTCTCGCCCTTCTCGTAGGCCTTGATGACGTCCGGCGGATAGAAGGACCCGGCCCGCTCGACGGCGTCCGCCCACATCGCCACCTGCAGGTAGGCCTCGGCGGCACCCCATTCGGGATAGGTGTTGTACTTGTCGCGAAAGGCCTTGTTGAACATCTTCGCGAGCTCGAACTTGTCCTCCAGCGTCCACCAGTAGTCCGTGCCGGCGAAGACGCCCTGCATGGTGTCGGCGCCGACCTCCTCGGCCACGAAGGGCGCGAGATACGGAATGGCGAGCTTCATGGAGTCGAGGATGCCGAACTGCTTCGCCTGCTTGATGGAAAGCACGGCGTCGCGGCCGAAATTGATGTTGACGACGACGTCGGCACCCGAATTGGCGATGTTCAGCAGGTAGGACGAGAAATCCGTCGTGCCGAGCGGCGAGAGCTGGTTCGTAACGGCCTGCCAGCCGCCCTGCTGTTCCAGTGCCTTCTGCGTGGATTCGCGAACCGTGTGGCCGTAGGTATAGTCCGGCGTCAGGAAGGCGACCTTCTTGTTCTTGCCGAGATTCTTGATGAGGACGGGGGCGATCGCGTTGGCCGCCGTCTCGGCGTAGAAGCACGAGCGGAACGAGTAGCGCGAGCAATCCTTGCCCGTCGTGTCGTTCGAGCCGGTGATGCACGGCAGGTAGATCGTCTTCTCGCGCTCGGCGAGCTTGTTGATCGCGACCGCGACCGCGCTCGAGACCGAGCCGGTGATCATCATCGCCTTGTTTTGGTTGATGAAGCGCGTCTGTGCCTGCACGGCCGTGTTCGGCTTGGCCTCACTGTCGGCGACGCCGTGCGCGATCTGCTTGCCGAGAACGCCCTTCTTCTTGCCGAGGTTCGGCGACATCTTCGACAGCATCTCGTTGCCGTTGTTGATGTGCTCGAAGGCGAGCTGGTAGCCCTTGATCTCGTCTTCGCCCTGTGCCGCATAGGTGCCCGTGCGCGGCGTGCAGATGCCGACGAAGACGGAATCCCCTTCGCTGCCGGCGGGATAGTTGCCGACCGGCGCCTTCTTGTCCTGCGCGAACGCGTTGCGCATGACGACGGGCGACAGAAGTGCCGTTCCCGCAGCCAGTGTCGCACCACCGAGAAGCACCGAGCGCCGGGTCACGCCCGTCGTACGGTCAGGCCTGCCGGATGAATCCTGTGCCATCATTATCCTCCCAAAATGTCATACCCTGACGGGCATCCTCCTCCACGACCAGGCTCGCCTCCCCTCGTTCTATAAGGCGATCCTGCCATGTCGATCCCGCGACGAAGCGGTCCGCGCGCTCACTAAACCCGCCCGCCGGCCCACGGTCAATGCACTTTCGCCGCACACACACGGCGTCTACCATACAGCCGGCCTCGAGCCGCCGGTCACGTTTTCGGGAAGGATCAGGCCGCTTCTTCTTCGGCCGCCCATTTGCGCAGGATCTTCGCCGCGCGTTCCTCGTTGATCTCGACCATGCGAGCGAGGCGCTTTTCCGGACCTTCGCGCACGCGCCGGTTGAACGTCGGACCTTCCTCCGGCGTCATCGTGTAGCCATCCGCACCGTCGAAGCCGAGCGCGCTCGGCCTAGCGCCGGCGGCGTCGTCGGGTGCGTAGTCCGGCAGTTCCAGGCCATCGACATCCTCGACGGTCGGCAGAGCCGGATCGCCGGCGCGATCGTCGTTGCCCGCCTGCAGCGAGCGTGCGAGCGGACGCAGGCCGAACCAGACGACGAGGAAGGCGACGAGGACGAAGGCGATCGCGTTGATGATGCCGCTCGTATGCTGGCCGAGCGAATCCATGAGGCCGGCATCGGCCGTCGTGGAAGCAGGCACCTGATCGTCGAGGAACGACATCGCCGAGATGGTGATCTTGTCGCCGCGCGCATCGTCGAGGCCGGCGGCCGTGGCGGCCGTCTGCTTGAGTTGCTGCACGTAGGCGTCGATCTGCTTGTCGGTCGGCTTTCCGCCGAGCAGCTTGGCGACCCGCGCACGATTGACCATCACCGCCACCGAGAGCTTCTCGACGCGAAAGCCGTTGCGCTCGGTATGGGTGCGCGTGCTGTTGATCTCGTAGTTGGTCTGCTCTTCCTTGCGGTCGTTGTTCTCGGTCGATTTCGGCCCGCTATCGGACGTTTGCGGCTGGGCCTGCGGCAGGTTCGAATCGACCGTCGCCGGCTTCGAAGGGGTCGTGCGGTCGGAATTCTCGCTTTCCTTCGTCGTGCGAACGGAGCGCACGACCTTCGAATCCGGATCGTAGACGACGCTGTCGACCTTCTGGGCGTCGGTGTCGAGATCGGCCGTCACGCTGGTGCGGAAATTTTCCATGCCGAGGACGGGCGAAAGCGCGCGTTCGATGTTGTTCTCGATCTGCGACTGGACGTTCTGGGTCAGGCTCAGGGACTGGGTCCCCGAACCGTTGCCGTCGGCCTCGCCCGAAGCGAGGAGACGCCCCGTCTGGTCGAGCACGGTGACGTCGTCGACGGAAAGCCCGGGAACGGAGGCGGCCACCAGATGCCGGATCGAGCTCGCGGCCTTGCGTCCGGCGTCGCCGTCGGCGCGGATCATCACGGAGGCGGTCGGCTTCTGCCCGGCCGTGCGGAAGTTGCCGCGATCGGCCATGACGATGTGGACGCGACTGCCGGTGATGCCGTCGATCGATTCGATGGTGCGCGCGATCTCGCCCTGAAGCGCCCTCACCCTCGTGACCTTCTGCATGAAGGATGTAAGGCCGAGAGAGCCGACCTTGTCGAAGAGCTCGTAGCCGGCGCTCGTGCTGGAAGGCAGGCCGCGGTCGGCAAGCAGCATGCGCGCGCGGTTCTTGCTGTCCGTCGGCACCGATATGCTGGCACCGTCCTTGCCGATCTTGAAGGGAATGTTCGCAGCGCCGAGCGTCGTGCTCATCTCGGTGACGTCGTCGCCCTTCAGCCCGACATAGAGGGTGTCGTAGGTCGTCTGCCCGAAATAGAGCGCCGCGGCGGCGATCATCGCGATCGCCAATGCCGCACTGCCGAGAATGGCGATCATGCGGTACTGGCCGGACCCGGCGAGATTGCGGGCCATCGTCTGGATCTGGTTGAGTGGGTTCATGCCGTCGTTATCATCCTGGCGTTGGCCGCGTTTCTCGCCTTCACCGGCAAAGCTAGGACGCGAAGCTTGCGTGAGGGTGATTGCCTCAGGCGAGACGGGTGCGCAGCTTCGCGGCAAGCGCGAAGGCGACGATCAGGAGGATGCCGGTCAGCCCGGCGGTTCCGGCCCATCCGAAGGCCGACCAGGCCATGCCGCCCGAAAAGCCGACGATGCTCGACCCCTGATAGTAGAAGAAGAGGTAGAGCGAAGCGGCAAGCGCGGTGTCGTGGCGCGCGGAACGGCTCACCCAGCCGCTCGCCGTCGCGTGGGCGGCGAAAAAGCCGAAAGTGTAGATCGCGATCGCCGGGGCAAGCGTCGCAAGCGACGCCGGCAGCGTCAGGGCGAGACCGACCGCGGTCACGACGAGCGTCGGCCAGAACACCCGCGCCGGGCCGTACCGATCCGTCAACCGGCCCGAAAGCGCGGAGGACAGCGTGCCCGTCAGGTAGACCACGAAGACGAGCCCGGCGACGGTCTGGCTGAGCGAGAAGGGCGGCGCCACCAGCCGGAAGGTCAGGTAATTGAAGACGTTCACGAAGCCGCCCATGAGCAGGAAGCCCTCGCAGAACAGCATCAGGAGCACGGGGTTCTTCAAATGGTCGGCGAACGCGCCGGCAAGTCGCATCCCGCCGGTCTGGCGGCGGAAGTTCCTCGAAGGGGGCAAGAGCTTCAGGAAACAGAACGAGGCGACCAATCCGACGAGCCCGACGCCGACCGTCGCGATGCGCCAGTCCACGTAGTCGACGGCAAGCGACATGCCGAGCCGCCCCGCCATGCCACCGACGACGTTGCCCCCGATGAAGAGCCCGAAAGCGCGGCCGAACGCATCGGGCCGCATCTCCTCGGCGAGATAGGCCATGCCGACGGCCTGCACGCCACTGAGGCTGATGCCGACGAGGACGCGCGCGGCGACCAGCCAGCCGAAGCTCGGCGCCAGTGCCGTTGCCACCGTCAGAAGTGCCGAGATCATCAGCGAGACGACGATCATCGGCTTGCGGCCGAAGCGATCGGAAACCGGCCCGCTTACGAGCAGCGCGAAGGCGAGCGTCTCCGTCGACGCGGAAAGCACGAGGCTGCTCGTTGCCGGTCCGATGCCGAAATCGCTCGCGAAGAGCGGCATGATCGGCTGCACGAAATAAAGCAGCGTGAAGACCGAAAAGCTCGCCGCGAAGAGCGACCACGTCACGCGGCGGAACTCCGGCGTGCCGGCGGCGATCCAGCCGCCATGGGCGCGCTCGCCCGACCGTTCGTCCGCCATGCCCCCGGCCGTTCCGTCCCGAACGGGTTCGTTAGAGGCCGTCACGGCACCATGAAAGCGAAAATCATCATGGAACGACCTTAGAGCGGTTCTCCGGGCGAAGAAACGTCGTCATGCATCTTTCGTCGGTTTCGGCGGTCGCGAAAGAGGTCCCGCCGAACCGCTACTCGCCCGTCGCGCTCACCCGCCAGATCGTGCCGGAAGCATCCTCGCTGACGAGCAGGGAGCCGTCCTTTGCCATCGTGACGTCGACCGGACGACCCCAGACCCGCTGGTCGTCGAGGATGAAGCCGGTCAGGAAATCCTGGTAGACGCCCGTCGGCCTGCCGTCCTTGAAGAGCAGCCGAACGACCTTATAGCCCGTCGGATGGTTGCGGTTCCACGAACCGTGCAGCGCGACGAAGGCATCCCCCCGGAACGCGGCCGGGAACGCCGTTCCGGAATAAAAGCCGATGCCGAGCGGCGCCGAATGCGGCTGGATCAGCACGTCCGGCACGCGGACCCTTTCGGCAAGGTCGGGCCTCGGCGCGTCGGACCAGCGCGGGTCGGGGTGGTCGCCGATATAGTACCACGGCCAGCCGTAGAACGCGCCCTTTTCGACCCGGGTCGCGTAGTCCGGCGGCAGGTCGTCGCCGAGCATGTCGCGCTCGTTGACGACGCACCACGGATCGCCGGTGTCGGGCTGTATCGCAAGGCCCGAGCAGTTGCGCAGCCCGGTCGCGAAGATCCGCCGGTTGCCGCCGTCGGGGTCGAAGGCCAGCACGTCGGCCCGCCAGCGCTCGTCGCCCCAGGTCGCACCCGTCGGCGCTTGGTCCGCGAAGCCGCGCGGCGGCCGATCGCCCATGCCGCGCGCGACGTTCGAGCCGGAACCGACGGAAACGTAGAGCGTCCGGCCATCCTTCGAAAACGCGATGTCGCGCGTCCAGTGGTAGCCGGTCGGCAGGCGCTTCACGATGGTCTGCGCCTTGCCGCCGGCCTTCATCGCGCCGGTCGAATAGGGATAGCGCACGACGCTGTCGGTATTGGCGACGTAGACGTATTTTGGGTTCCGCGCCGGATAGAAGGCGATGCCGTAGGGCCGCGTCAGGCCGGAGGCGAAGACGGACCTTTCGGCCACCGATCCGTCGTCGCCCATGCGGAAGACGTCGACCGTGCCGGCGCTGCTGTCGGAGACGAAGACGTCGCTGTTGGGCGCGATCTCGATGACGCGCGGTGCCTGAAGGCCGCTTGCGAACTCGTGAACCGAAAAGCCGGCCATCGCCTTCGGTGCGGCGTTCTTCGGCCGCGCGACGATGCCCGGCGAATTGCTGGATACCGAACTCGCCCCGGGTGCTGGAAGGTCGGACGGGCGAATGAGAAGCTTGCGCCCCGGTTCGTTCTGCTCCCAGCTTCCATAGGCCTTGCTGCCGGTAACGACTTCCTGCGCGCCGGCCGCCATGTGTCCGCCCGCCAGAACGCCGGCAAGCACCGAAACCGCCAGTGCCGGCTTGAACAATCGCGTAACGCCTCGCATGATCTCCTCCTCGAAAAACGACGGGTGCGGCCGCTCCCGCGCACAGGCAGCGCGGGGCTCGTCCGCATTGCCGTCGGCTCGCATCCTAAGGCTCCTTCGGGCGAAAGCGAGGTGTCAGCCATGTCCGCACGGCTTCGTGATTGCGCCGCCGCTTCGGCTTTCGCGCTCGGCCTCGCAGCGAGCGCGCCGTGCACGGCCGCACCGCTCGTATCCATGGGTCAGATCGGCTCGGCGCTTCTCGCATGCTGGAACCCACCCGCCGGCAGCACCGGCGCCCTCGTCACCCTGCGCTTCAGCTTCAGGCGCGACGGTTCCATCTTCGGCGTGCCGCGACCGACGGGTGTCGTGTACCACGGCCAACCGAAAGCCCGCGCCGCCTTCGTCGAGGCGGCAGAAGACGCCGTTCGCGCCTGCGCACCGCTCGACCTTTCACCGGCTCTCGCCGCCGGCATCGCCGGCCAGGTCTTCACGATGACGTTCGAAGGCGCCCGTTCACGGGAAAAAGACCGGCCGGACGCGCAGTAGAACATTTGCCTTCAGGCTTGGCTACGGTCGATCGTATCGGGGAATGGTGCCCAGGGGTGGAATCGAACCACCGACACTACGATTTTCAGTCGTATGCTCTACCAACTGAGCTACCTGGGCGAGCCGGCGGTGCAAGGCCTGCCGTCATTCACGAACGGTTCAAATCTTGCCATCGGCGGACGGCGGTGGGGTTAGCGTATCGGGAAAGGCCTGTCCAGCATCGCGGCGAAAATTATCGCCGCAATCAGCTCTGGTCTCCGTCTTCCGGATCGGTGTTTTCGTCCTCTTCCGTGACCGGGATCGCGTAGGAGCCGGAAAGCCACCGGTTCAGGTCGCGATCGCGGCAGCGCTGCGAGCAGAAGGGAAAGTGCGCGCGCGCCGAAGGCCGGCCGCATTCCGGGCACGGCCGCGTCGGGCGCAGCGGCTCGACATTGGAATCGTGCGTCGAACGCGGATCCGTGCCGGCCATCTCAGCCCGCCTCCGCATGCCAGCTTCTATGCACGTCGTAGCCTTCGCCGTTCAGAAGCGCGATCGTCTCGTAGAGCGGCAGCCCGACGACGTTCGAATAGGAGCCGACGAGGCGCGCGACGAAACCACCGGCAAGCCCCTGGATCGCGTAACCACCGGCCTTTCCGCGCCATTCGCCCGAAGCGACGTAGTTCTCGATGTCGGCACGCGCGAGCCGCTTGAAGCGCACGCGCGTTTCGACCATGCGAAGCCGCTGCCCGCCGGACGGCGTGACGAGCGTCAGGCCGGTGAAGACGCGGTGGTTGCGTCCCGAAAGCAGGTGCAGCGCGTCCGAAGCGTCGTCGAGATGTTCGGGCTTGCGCAGGATGCGACGGCCGACGGCGACGACCGTGTCCGCCGCGAGCACCAGCTGACGGTCCCACACGGGATCGCCCTTCAGCGCCTTGCGGGCGGCGGTCGCCTTCGCCACCGAAAGCCGCTTGGCGAGCGCGCGCGGGTGCTCCGCCTTTGCCGGCGTCTCGTCGAGATCCATCGGCATCAGCCGGTCCGGTTCGATGCCGACCTGGCCGAGAAGCTCGAGCCGACGCGGCGAGCCCGAGGCGAGAATGAGTTTCCTGGACTTCGACATGGTCCCGTCGCGCTGACGCAAGAAAGGAAGGCTCGCGAGAGCCCTATTTGTAGCGGTAGGTGATACGGCCCTTGGTCAGATCGTACGGCGTCATCTCGACGAGCACGCGATCGCCCGCCAGAACGCGGATCCGGTTCTTGCGCATGCGCCCGGCCGTATGGGCGATGATCTCGTGTTCGTTCTCAAGCTTCACGCGGAACGTCGCGTTCGGCAGCAGTTCCACGACCGTACCGGGGAATTCGAGGACTTCTTCTTTTGCCATGCAGGGTTGTCGTCTTTCTGTTGATAAGGCGCGTCCCGGCTTTGATCATGGGCGCGCCGGCAAATTTGGCCGGAAACTACACAATCGGCCGGTGCTTGTGAACCGGATTGATTCGACCGCGCTTCCGTGGCCCGTGTGAAGGTCAGTTTCTTCCAAGAAGCAAGCAGATCAGCGTGAAAAGACGCCTCGCCGTCGGAAAATCGACCCGGATCTTGCCCTTCAGGCGTTCGACCAGGATCTCCGAACCCTCGTTATGGAGGCCGCGCCTGGCCATGTCGATGGCCTCGAGGCCGCTCGGGCTTGCCGAACGCACGGCCTCGCGGTGGCTCTCGCAGATCGCCGCATAGTCGCGGACCACCCGGCGCAGCGGCGAAGCGGCCAGCAGATGCGTGACCAGAGCTTCCCCCTTCGCATCGGCGACGGCGAAGGCGAGCCGACCCTCGACCATCGAGAGGTTCAGCCGGAACGGCCCGCCCGTGCGGCCGATCGGCTCGAACGTGCCCTCTCCCACGAGATCGCTGATCGCGGCCGCGCATTCGCGCTCCACGGCCAGCGTTCCGGGCGCGATGCTTTCGTCGAGGGTCACCTCGCTCAAGCGGTTGGTCTTGTCGCCTCCCGGCACGGTCGATCCTTCGAGGGTCTTCGCAAAGCGCCGGACACGCTGACCCCTCGTCGATCGGGTCCTCGCGGCCGGCACGTCGGATATAGCGTAGAACACGCGTTGCGCGCCGGCAATCATAGGACTTCGCTCAAAGGTTCAGCCGCACGCCGATCGACCGGGCATGGGCATCGAGCCCTTCGGCTTCGGCAAGCGTCATCGCCGCCGGCCCGAGCGCACGAAGGGCGTCGGCGTCGAGGCGCAGAAGCGAGGTGCGCTTCATGTAGTCGAGCACGCCGAGCCCGGAGGAAAAGCGCGCCGAACGTGCCGTCGGCAGAACGTGGTTGGATCCGCCGACATAGTCGCCGACCGCTTCGGGCGTATGCCGGCCGATGAAGACGGCACCGGCATTGCGCACCTTCGCGACGAGGGCGTCCGGTTCGGCCACCGCAAGCTCGAGGTGTTCCGGCGCGAAGCGGTTGGCAAGCGCCATCGCCGTATCGAAGTCGGCAACGGTGATCACCGCGCCGAAATCCCGCCAGCTCGCCGAAGCCGTCGCCGCCCGATCCAGCGTTTCGAGCTGTCGTTCGACGGCACGCTCCACGGCGTGCGCGAAATCCGCATCGTCGGTGATCAGTACGGATTGGGCCGCCGCGTCGTGCTCCGCCTGGGCAAGCAGGTCCGCCGCCACCCAGTCCGGATCGTTTTCGCCGTCGGCGACGACCAGCACTTCGGAAGGCCCGGCGATCATGTCGATGCCGACGGTGCCGAAGACCTGCCGCTTGGCGGCCGCGACATAGGCGTTGCCCGGCCCGACGATCTTGGCGACGGGCGCGATCGTCGGCGTGCCGTAGGCGAGTGCGGCCACCGCCTGCGCGCCGCCGACGCGGTAGATTTCGTCGACGCCGGCGATCCGGGCGGCGGCGAGCACGACGGGATTGAGGTTTCCGGCGCGCGCCGGCACCACCATGACAATGCGCTCCACGCCGGCGACCCTGGCCGGCAGTGCGTTCATCAGCACCGAGCTCGGATAGGCCGCCGTGCCGCCCGGCACGTAGAGGCCGACCGCCTCGATCGCCGTCCAGCGATGGCCGAGCCGCACACCCAGATCGTCCGTGTAGGAATCGTCCTCCGGCCGCTGGCGCGCATGGTGCGATTCGATACGCCGGGCAGCGAGCTTCAGCGCGTCCACGACCGCGTCGTCGAGCGTATCGAACGCCGAATCGATCTCTTCCGGCGCAACGCGCATGCCGACCTTCGCGAGATCCAGTCCGTCGAAACGCGTTGTATGATCGGCGAGCGCCGCATCGCCCCTCTCCCGCACGTCGGCGATGATCTCGGCCACCTGCGCGGCGACGTCGGCCGCGGCTTCGCGCTTCGTCGTAAGGAACGCCGAAAACGCGTTCTCGAAATCGGCATCGTTCGCGTCGAGCCTGACGGCCACGGGCGGTCCCCTCTTCTCATGTCGGTATGGCGCACGCGCTGCGGGCCGTTCCCGGACGTTCTAAAACGGCATTCGGAATGTGAGAAGCCACTTCCGGGCGAATCGGCGGCGGTCTTCGCCGTTCGAGCCGGATGCCGCCTGGTCCGAATGGCTCAACGGCCGAAACGGCGGATGCCGATCAGGAGACGGGATGGCGCGGCTTGCGGTCCGTCTCCCAGGCGCCTGCCTGATCGGCGAGTTCGACCTCGATGCACTCGACGTCGAGGACGACCGAGACGTCGTCGGCGAAGACGAGTTCGATTTCGCCCGAAGGCGGCTCGCCCGACGGCGTATAGGTCAACGACAACAGCGACAGGACGGTATCCGGCCGGCCGCGATCGACGCCGAAGATGCGCACGCGCTGCACGCGGTCGAAATGCAGGACGGCGTGGCGCCGTTCGAAGCGGCGCTGGTTCCGGCCACCCGCCTTTTCCCAGACGAAGCGGTTGCAGACGAGGCTGAACTGGTGGCGCCGCGGCACATACTCCATGTCGCCGACCTTGACGATCGCATCCTGCGCATGGGCGGAAACGATGCCGAGATCTTCCGTGTCGAGGCCGTAGAGCTTCAGGCGGCGGTCTTCGTCCATCGCTTTGCGTCTTTCCTTCTTCGCGGCCGGTGATCGCCCTGGAAATGCGCAGATAGGAAACGCATCGCTCCGCTTCAATCGCGCCAAACGGGCGTGAAGGATCGGGCCGACGCTACCCGCTGACGCGCTCGATTTCGGCGCCGCATGCGCCGAGCTTGGTTTCGAGGCGTTCGAAGCCGCGGTCGAGGTGGTAGACGCGGTTG
>NZ_VHLH01000036.1 GCF_006516965.1 Pararhizobium mangrovi
TGGCACCGTCCCCATGGCGGGATAAACGACACCGTGCCCATCAGCCGCCTCGGTCTCGATCAGGACAACCTGTTGAGGCTCCACAGCTAGAAATCCTTCAGCGGATGTTCGGCCGGATCCGCGTGCGTATGGTCGAAGCCGTGCATCCGGTTTGCCCATTGCAACCCGATGACGGCGCCCTTGACCGGCTGAAGGAGTGCCACGGCGGCGATCGCCGTCAGCGGTGCCCAGATCGCGATGTGGACCCAGCCCGGCAAATCGGTCAGCGCCGCCGTGCCCAGCCAGCCGCCGACCATCAGATGACCGACGATCGCGATCACGAGATAGGCGGGCAGATCGTCGGCCCGATGGTGATGCATCTCCTCCGCACAGGCGGGGCAGGCGTCGAAGGGCTTCAGGAAGGCACGGAAGAGGGGAGCATCGCCGCAAGCCGGACACCGGCTCCGAAATCCGCGAGACATGGCCGTTCCGACGTGGCGCGGCGATGCGGCTTCTGGCGCTGCGTCGCCACGGTGCCGGATCTCAAGCTGGCTCGAACGCTTCATGACGAACCTCTCGCTCTGCGGATCGGCCGGCTTTCAATGCCTGCCGCGTGGTGCTCGCTTCTGTCCCTTCCGACGTTCGCGCGATACGCGTTGACGATCGGCCTGTCGGCTCGCCTTGTGGTAGGAGCGGGTCGTCGCCGGCATCTTCGTCGGCTCGCTGAGCATCTCGAAGAGCAGTGATCCGGCAAGCGGAATGGCTTCCTTCAGCCGCACCTCCACCGTATCGCCAAGGCGGTAGCCGAGCCCGGACCGGTCGCCGGTCAGTGCCTGATGCGCCTCGTCGTAGACATAGTACTCTTCGCCAATCGTGGAAACCGGGATGAAGCCATCCGCCCCGTATTGCGGCAGGGCGACGAACAGGCCGGACTTCGTGACACCGGCAATGCGGCCCTCGAAGGTGGTCCCGATCCGGCCCGCGAGGTGATGGGCGACGAGGCGGTCGACCGTCTCGCGCTCGGCGGCCATCGCGCGGCGCTCGAATGTGGAGATGTCGGCTGCGATGTCGGTCAGGTTCGACTCTTCCTCCGGCGTGATCGCGCCTTCGCCGAGCCCGAGTGCGCCGATCAGCGCACGGTGCACGATCAGGTCGGCATAGCGGCGGATCGGCGAGGTGAAGTGCGCGTAGCGCATCAGGTTCAGGCCGAAATGGCCTATGTTTTCCGGCGCGTAGACGGCCTGGCTCTGCGAACGCAGGACCATTTCACTGACCATCTGTTCGTAGGGTTCGTCCTCGGCTCTTTCGAGGATGCCGTTGAAATGGTTGGCGCGCAGATTGCCGCGTGCAAACGGGATGTCGAGCGTCGAGAGGAAGTCGCGCAGCGACTCCTGCTTGGCAAGCGAGGGTTCGTCGTGAACGCGGTAGACGAGCGGCTGGCGCCGGTTCTCGAGCGTCTCGGCGGCCGAGACGTTCGCCTGGATCATGAACTCCTCGATCAGGCGATGCGCGTCCAGGCGCTCCGGCACGACGACGCGGGCGATGGTGCCGTCCTCGGCGAGTTCGAGGCGCCGTTCGGGCAGGTCGAGTTCGAGAGGCTGTCGCTTCGAACGGCCTCTGCCGAGCACTTCGTAGGCGTGCCAGAGCGGCGTCAGCACCGTGTCCATCAGATGGCCGGTCACGGCATCCACCCGGCCGTCGATCGCTGCCTGCGCCTGCTCGTAGGCGAGGCCGGCCACGCTCTTCATCATCACGCGGTGGAAGCGGTGCTTCAACTTGCGCCCATCCCCGGCGAAGGTCATGCGCACGGCAAGCGCCGGGCGCTCGACGCCTTCGCGCAACGAGCAGAGATCGTTGGAAATGCGCTCGGGCAGCATCGGCACGACGCGATCGGGGAAATAGACCGAGTTTCCGCGGCGAAGCGCCTCCCGGTCGAGCGCGCTGCCGGTGCGCACGTAGTAGGCGACGTCGGCGATCGCGACCGTGACGATCACGCCGCCTTCGTTCGCCGGATCGGGGTCGGCTTCGGCGTGGACGGCGTCGTCGTGGTCTTTAGCAGTCGCCGGGTCGATGGTGACGAGAGGCAGGTCGCGCCAGTCCTCGCGAGCCTTCATGGTCGCGGGCTCGGCCGCTTCGGCCTCGGCGATCGTCGCCTCCGAAAAGCGGTCCGGAATGCCGTGGGCATAGAGCGCGATGGTGGAAAGCGCCTTCTCGCCGCCGATCGAACCGACGATCTTGACGACCTTGCCGCGCTTCAACCCGTAGCGCCCGGCCCCCGTGGCCTCTACCTCGACGAGGTCGCCGTCCTTCGCACCCCCGGTGTCGTCCGGTCCGACAGCCAGTTCCTGCTGGCGCCGGTCGATCGGCATGATGCGGGCTTCGCCGGAGGTCGTCTCACGGAAGACGCCGAGACCGGTGCCCCGGTTCCGGTCGATGATCTTCATCACCTTGGCGCTGTAGGGCGCGCCGATCGGGTCGTCGACACGGGTCAGTCGCGCGAGCACACGGTCGCCGACGCCCGGCGCCGGGGCGGGGCGCTTGCCTCTGCCCTTATCGGACGGCGGACGGATGGAGACGGCAGGTGCCGTTCCGTCGTCCTCGTTCCAGGATGCGGGCCGTGCGAGGAGGCCGCCGCCATTGTCGCGGTGCGTGATATCGAGCAGTGCTACCGGAGGCAGGTCGCCGGGGCGCTTGAGCTGCTTGCGGTCGCGTTGAAGAAGGCCCTCCTCCTCCAGTTCGCGCAGGGCATGCTTGAGCGCGATCCGGTCGTCGCCCTTCACCGAGAAGGCCTTGGCGATGTCGCGCTTGTTCGCCCGGTCGGGATGGTCGGATACGAAACGCAGCAATGTCTCGCGATCCAGCACACCGCCCTCCGGCCGTTTGCGCGTCGAACTCGTCTTGCGGGGCCGGCCACCGGTTCGCTGGGTCACGCTCAGTCCTCGGCCGGCGTATTCGCGGTTTTCGACTTCGACCCGGCAGCGGACGTCTTGCCGGCGGTCGACTTCTTCGCCGCGGTCGTCTTGCCCTTCGCGCCCGTTCCCTTCGACGCAGTGCTCTTGGCAGACGACTTTTTCGCCGTTGCGCTCTTCGCCTTCGTCTTCTTCTTGCCACCGCTCTTGCCGGTCTTTTCGGTAATCAGCGCCAGCGCATCTTCTATGGTGACGGACTGGGGGTCCTTGTCCTTCGGGAGGGTGGCGTTGACCTTGCCCCAGTTCACGTAGGGTCCGTAGCGTCCGTCGCGCACGGCGATGTCGCCGCCGTCTGGATGCTCGCCGAGTTCCTTCAGCGCCGCCGGCTTGCCGCGGCCACGCCCGCCCTTCGACTGCTTTTCCGCAATCAGCGTGACGGCCCGGTTGAGGCCGACGGAAAAGACCTCGTCGATGCCATCGAGGTTCGCATAGGTCTTCTCGTGTCGCACGAACGGACCGTAGCGGCCGAGGCCGGCGGAAATCGCGTTGCCGGTCTCGGGATGCTGGCCGATGTCCCGTGGCAGGGAGAGAAGTGCCAGCGCCTTTTCGTGGTCAATGTCGTCGATCGACCATTCCTTCGGCAGGCTGGAGCGCTTTGCTTCCTTGCCCTCGCCACGCTGGACGTAGGGTCCAAAGCGGCCCGAACGCAGCGTGATCGCCTCCTCGGTATAGGGATCGCGGCCAAGATCCTTCGGCTCGGCGGAAAGCTTCGCTTCCGGCGTATCGGCTGAATCGGGCGAGAGCTGCCGGGTGAAGTTGCACTCGGGATAGTTCGAGCAGCCGACGAACGCGCCGAACTTGCCGAGCTTGAGCGAAAGCTTGCCGTCGGCGCAGTTCGGGCAGGTACGGGGATCGCCTTCCTCGCCTTCCTTCTTCGGGAAGACGAGCGGCGCGAGGTCCTCGTTCAGCGCGTCGAGCACGTCGGAGACGCGCAGCTCCTTCGTCTCCTCGACATGGGCGGTGAAGTCCTTCCAGAAGTCGCGCAGGACCTCCTTCCAGTCGAGATCGCCGTTGGAGATCTTGTCGAGCTTGCTTTCGAGATCGGCGGTGAAATCGTACTCGACGTAGCGTTCGAAGAAATTGCCGAGGAAAGCGGTGACGAGCCGGCCCTTGGATCCGGGGATCAGCTTGCGCTTCTCGACGGTGACGTAATCGCGCTCCTGCAGCGTCGAAAGCGTCGCGGCGTAGGTCGAGGGCCGGCCAATGCCGAGCTCTTCCATCTTCTTGATGAGGGTGGCTTCCGAATAGCGCGGCGGCGGCTCGGTGAAGTGCTGCGTCGGCACGACCTTTTCGCAGGCCTGTTCCTCGTTCGCCCTGATCTCGGGCAGGCGGCCGGCATCGTCCCCGTCGTCGCCCTGTTCGCCGTCTTCCTTGGCGTCGGTATAAGCGGCGATGAAGCCGTCGAAGCGGATGACGGAGCCGGTCGCACGCAGGCCGGCGGTGCGGCCGCCGTTCGTCGCGGTGATCTCGGCGGTCGTGCGCTCGATTTCGGCGGGTGCCATCTGGCTGGCGATGCCGCGCTTCCAGACGAGTTCGTAGAGTCGCGCCTGGTCGGTATCGAGGTAGCGCTTCACCTGATCCGGCGTGCGGGTGAAGTCCGTCGGGCGGATCGCCTCGTGAGCCTCCTGCGCGTTCTTCGCCTTGGTCGAATAAAAACGCGGCTTTTCCGGCCGGTAGCGATCGCCGAACTGGTCCGCGATCGCCGCGCGCGCCGCGTCGATTGCCTCCGGGGCCATCTGCACGCCGTCGGTACGCATATAGGTAATGAGACCGACCGTCTC
Organism: Pararhizobium mangrovi; assembly: GCF_006516965.1. Lineage (GTDB taxonomy): Bacteria > Pseudomonadota > Alphaproteobacteria > Rhizobiales > Rhizobiaceae > Pararhizobium_B > Pararhizobium_B mangrovi. The sequence continues at coordinate 4,730 of NZ_VHLH01000036.1, forward strand.
ACCGCCGAGCTCGATGCCCTCGTAGAGGCGCTGCGCGACCTGCATGGTGCGCGAGGCGTTGAAGCCGAGCTTGGAGGAGGCGGCCTGCTGTAGCGTCGAGGTCGTGAAGGGTGGCGACGGGTTACGCTTCGTCGGCTTGGCTTCGACGCTGTCGGTGCGGAAGGAAGCGCCTTCCAGCATTTCTCGGATCGACCCGGCATCGTCGCCGTTGCGGATCGACATCTTCTGCAGGCGCTTGCCCTCGTTCGAGACGAGGCGCGCGGTGAAATCCTCGCCGCGCGGCGTCTTCATCTCGGCGGCAATCTGCCAGTATTCCTCGGAGACGAAGCGCTCGATTTCGGCCTCGCGGTCGCAGACGAGCCGGAGAGCAACCGACTGGACGCGGCCCGCCGAACGCGCGCCCGGCAGCTTGCGCCACAGCACGGGCGAGAGGTTGAAGCCGACGAGATAGTCGAGTGCGCGGCGGGCGAGATAGGCCTCGACCAGCGGCGAATCGATCTCGCGCGGATTGTCCATCGCGTCGAGGACGGCCTTCTTGGTGATCGCGTTGAAGACGACGCGGCTGACGCGCTTGTCCTTCAGCACCTTCTTGCGCCGCAGGACCTCGAGCACGTGCCACGAGATCGCTTCGCCCTCGCGATCGGGGTCGGTCGCGAGAATCAGCCCGTCGGAGGAGGCGAGCGCGTCGGCGATCTCCTTCAGCCGCTTGTTGGAGGCGGTATCGACCTGCCACGTCATCTCGAAGTCTTCGTCTGGCTTCACCGATCCGTCCTTGGCGGGAAGATCGCGCACGTGGCCGAACGAGGCCAGAACCTTGTAGTTCGAGCCCAGGTACTTGTTGATGGTCTTGGCCTTGGCGGGCGATTCGACGACGACGACGTCCATTGGGCATCCAAAAAGTGTGAGCGGGCATGGTGCCGGTGCGAAGCAATGCCCGGCGCGTCCCGACATGGACAGCCGCAGGGAAAGGGTCAAGGGCAAGGCGTCAATTTCACTCTTACTGCGGTGCACAACCAATAAGCGAAATTGCGTTTGCAATTTATACTGCTAATACGTACGATTTCCGTGTTTTCGCCGAATGGAGTGTCGACTCGATGCAGCTTTCCAAGGGTTCTCGGGATTGCGAACACGGACGGGTACAGGAGGATATTTCGTATATTCGGCAGATGTTGAACGAGCTTCGTTCCGTCGCCGATCGCGACGGCTGCGACATGCTGTGCTACCTCATCGAAATGGCCTGCCTGGAGGCGAGCGAGATCGAGAAGGAAAAGCCGAACTCGCGCTTTTACGGTTGAATCGAACCGTTTTCGTTTTCCCTTTCGAAGGAAAAGCCGCGGCCGTGTTTCAGGACAAGCCGGCGGTCGGCGCCAGCGATACGAGGCCGCCCGGATGGCGGTGCAACCGCCCCGCAAGATCGAGCTCGAGCAGCACGAGATGCACGGCGGCCGTCGGGGCGGCGGTATGCTGGATCAGTGCATCGACGGCGACCGGGGTCATGTCGAGCGCATCGACGATGCGCGAGCGCTCGCCTTCGTCTGGAGGCGCGGCAGGGAACGAAGTCATGTCCGGCTCCGCGACCGAGGGCCGTTTCTCCACCGGCAGAGCACCGAGCGGGGCGAGTGCATCCAGCACGTCGGCCGATTCGGTGACCATGGACGCCCCGTCCTTCAGAAGGCCGTTGGTGCCGCCGGCGCGCGGGTCGAGGGGCGAGCCGGGCACCGCGAAGACGAGGCGGCCGAAGTCCGCGGCCTGACGCGCGGTGATCAGCGAGCCCGACCGTTTTGCCGCTTCGATGACGACGAGGCCGAGCGCGATGCCGGCGATGAGGCGATTGCGGCGCGGGAAGTCCCGCGCCCGGGGTTCCCAACCGAACGGCATCTCGCTGACGACGAGCCCGGCGCCCGAGCGCATCCGTTCGTAAAGCGCGGCGTTTTGCGGCGGGTAGGGTCGATCGAGCCCGCCGGCCATCGCCGCGATCGTGCCGGTTTCGACGGCAGCCGCATGCGCGGCCGCGTCGATGCCGCGCGCCATCCCCGAGACGAGCACGTAGCCGGCCGCCCCGATCGCACGCGTCAGCGATGTCGCGATGCGGCAGCCGACCGCCGAAGCGTTGCGCGAGCCGACCATTCCGACGGCCGGCCGGTGCGTGAGGGTGAGATCGCCGCACATCGCCAGAAGAGGCGGCGCGCCGTCGACCATGCGCAGGGCCGGCGGATAATCCGGCTCGCCCATGCCGACAAACTGTGCACCGAAGCGTTCGGCCGTTTCCATCTCCGCTTCGGCGTCGCTGCTCGTCGCGATGCGGATGCGTCGGGAGCCGCCGCGTGCGGCAAGGTCCGGCAGCATTTCGATCGCGCGGGCAGCCGAGCCGAAATGGTTGATGAGGTCGCGAAAGGTCGCCGGGCCGACATTGTCGCTGCGGATGAGGCGAAGCCATGCGAGGCGTTGGGCATCGGAAAGGGGGATGCCTTCGCCCTCGGCTTCGGGCGAGGCGCTCACCCCTTCTCTCCGATACGCCCTTCGGTGCCCGAAACGAGCCGCGTGATGTTCGTGCGGTGCTTGAAGAAGCTGATCGCCGTCATCACCGCGAAGAGGAGTGCGAGCGATCCGCGGTCGACGATGAAGAGGAAGAGCGTCGTCGCGACCATTGCGACGAGTGCGGAAAGGGAAGAGTAGCGCGAAAGTTTGGCCGTCCCGAGCCAGAACACGGCGAAGACCGGCACGCCGAGCGGGGCGAGCCCGAGCAGCACGCCGATATAGGTCGCGACGCCCTTGCCGCCACGAAAGCCGATCCATACGGGAAAGAGATGCCCGAGAAAGGCGCCGAAGCCGGCAGCAATTCCCCCATCGAGGCCGAGCAGGTAATGCGCAAGCACGGCCGGGATCGTGCCCTTCAGCGCGTCGCAGAGCAAGGTCGCGGCGGCGATCTTTTTGTTGCCGGTACGCAGGACGTTGGTCGCGCCGATATTGCCGGAACCGATGGTGCGCACGTCGCCGAGGCCGGCAAGGCGCGTGAGCAGCAGGCCGAAGGGGACGGAACCGATGGCATAGCCGGCAAGCAAGGCAACGAACAGACCGGCGGGACCCGCGTCCCACACACCCGTACCGATCATCGGTGAACTCCCCCGGTCGAACTCTCACCGAACCTAGCGCAGTTCGCGCGGCGAAGGAACTCTACCATCGGAATGCTTCAGCCCGCGGCGAAAACTTCGCGGCCGCGGACATAGGTGCGCCGGACGCGTCCCTGCATGCGGGCACGTTCGAAGGCCGTGTTCTTCGACAGGGAGACCAGATCGTCCTCGCTGACGATCCACGGCTCGTCCGGATCGACGAGTACGATGTCGGCAAGCGCACCGGGGGCGAGCGTACCGGCGTCGAGGCCGAAGATCTTCGCCGGTCGCGTCGCCAGCGCATCGACGAGGCGCATCAGCGAAACCTGGTCCCCGTGATAGAGGCGAAGCGCTGCCGCGAGCAGCGTTTCGAGACCCGCCGCGCCGTCGGCGGCATCGCTGAAGGGCAGGCGCTTGGTATCGACGTCCTGCGGATCGTGCGAGGAGACGACGACATCGATGATCCCCTGTTCGAGCGCCTTCACCATCGCCTGGCGTTCCTCTTCGGCGCGAAGCGGCGGCGACATCTTGAAGAAGGTGCGGTACTCGCCGATGTCGTTCTCGTTGAGCGCCAAATGGTTGATCGATACGCCGCAGCTCACCGGCAGGCCACGCCGCTTGGCCGCGCGCACGAGTTCAGCCGATTCGCCGACGGAAATCTTCGCCGCGTGGTAATTCACGCCGGTAAGGGCTGCGAGACGAAGATCGCGTTCGAGCGGAATGATCTCCGCTTCCTGCGGGATCCCCGGCAGGCCGAGCCAGCTTGCGAAAAGGCCTTCGTTCATCACGCCGCCGGCTGCGAGATGCCGGTCCTGCGTCTCGCAGGCGACGAGCGCGCCGAGCTGGCGTGCATAGGTCATCGCCCGGCGCATGACGAGCGTGTCCGCGATCGTCCGGCGACCTTCGGTGAACGCGACGGCACCGGCTTCGGCCAGCAGACCGAGCTCGCTCATCTCGCGGCCTTCGAGGCCACGCGTCAGGGCGGCCGCCGGATGGATGTTGACGATCGCCTCGTCGCGCGCGGTCTTGCGCACGAATTCCACGAGGGCGACGTCGTCGATCACCGGATGGGTGTCCGGCATCATGACGAGCGAGGTCACGCCGCCGGCCGCCGCCGCCCGGCTCGCCGAGGCGATCGTCTCGCGATGCTCGGCGCCCGGCTGGCCGATGAAGACGCGCGTATCGACGAGACCGGGGATCGCGAGCAGTCCGTCGGCATCGACGATCTCCGCTCCTTCCGGCGCGCCCTGATTCGTCGCGTCGGCGCCGGCCGCTTCGATCCGACCGTTCCTGATGACGATCGTGCCGGTTTCGTCGATATCGCGCGAGGGATCGACGATGCGCGCATTGCGAATGACCAGGGGCGGATGGCTCACGGCGTGGCCTCCGCGTTCTGTGGCAACGCGAGTGCTTCCATGACGGCCATGCGGACGGCGACGCCCATCTCCACCTGTTCCTCGATGACGCTCGAAGGTCCGTCGGCCACCTCCGAGGCGATTTCGACGCCGCGGTTCATCGGACCGGGATGCATGACGAGCGCATCGGGCTTCGCAGCCTTGAGCCGCCTGGCATCGAGCCCGAAGCGCTGGAAATATTCGCGAACCGAAGGCACGAACGCGCCCGCCATGCGCTCGCGTTGAAGGCGCAGCATCATTACGACGTCGGCGTCCGCGAGCCCGTCCTCCAGTCGGTCGAAGACCTCGACGCCCATGCGCTCGATCCCGGTCGGCAGGAGGGTCGCGGGGGCGACGACCCGCACCCGTGCACCCATGGCGTTGAGGAGAAGGATGTTCGATCGGGCGACGCGCGAATGCAGGATGTCGCCGCAGATGGTGACGACCAGTCGCGCGATCCGGCCCCGGGCGCGACGGATGGTCAGCGCGTCCAGAAGCGCCTGCGTGGGATGTTCGTGCGCCCCGTCGCCGGCATTGATGACCGAACAGGCAACCTTCTGCGCGAGGAGGGCCGCCGCGCCGGCCGAACCGTGACGCACGACGAGAATATCCGGTCGCATCGCGTTCAGCGTCATCGCCGTGTCGACGAGCGTCTCGCCCTTGGAGACGGACGAACTGGCGACGGACATGTTCATGACGTCCGCGCCGAGGCGCTTGCCGGCAAGCTCGAAGGAGGATTGGGTTCGCGTCGAGGGCTCGAAGAAAAGGTTGATCTGTGTCAGCCCCTTGAGCGTACTCGTCTTCTTGTGGCGCTGACGGCTGATGTGCACCGCCTCGTCCGCCTTGTCGAGGAGGAAGGCGATGTCGTGCTCGGAAAGGTTGGCGATACCGAGCAGATGACGGTGCGTGAACGGAAAGATGGGTCGGGCCGCGCTCATGGTCGGGCGCTCTATAGGCGCGAATCGCGCGGTGGACAACCGCTCGCCGGCGCGGCGTCGCGCTTGCGCACCGCGAATGCCCGAATGCAAAAGTGGCCGAATCCCGCTAGACAGGCGGAAAGGCTTACCCTTCAACCGTACGAGGACCGCGCGAGACCTTGGTCAATCAGCCCCGCCTTTATGCCGGCGTCAACGCCTATCGTCTCGATCCGCTGCTGACGGACGTCACGGCGGACATGCCGAAGTCGCTGCGCGAGGGGTTCGATGCGATCGGACGGTTCACGACCTCGGTCGAGGGACAGGATCTCGCGCGCATGGCGAACCGGTCGGCCCCCGAACTGCGTGCCCTCGATGCGCGCGGCGAGCGGACGGATCAGGTGGAATACCATCCGGCCTATCATGCGCTGATGCGCCGATCCGTGGCTGCGGGGCTGCATTGCTCGGTTTGGGAGAACGTACCCGACGAAGCCGGCATCTCGCATCAGGCCCGCGCCGTGCGCTTCTTCCTGACGGCCGGTCTCGAACGCGGCCATCTTGCAGCGATCAGCACGACGGCCGCTTCCGTCGCGGCGATCGCGGCGTCGCCGCGTGTTGCCAAGGACTGGGCGCCCCGCGTTCTGACGCGACGCTACGATTCGGCGACCAAGCCCGCCATGCGAAAGCAGGGGGTTACCATCGGCATGGCCATGACCGAACGTCAGGGTGGTTCGGACGTCGAGGGATGTGCGAGCACCGCTTCGCGCGTCGGCGAGGGGATCTACCGGCTGACGGGAGAAAAATGGTTCGTTGGCGCTCCGATGAGTGATGCCTTCGTAACGCTTGGGCGAACCGAAGAGGGGGTCAGCTGTTTCCTCGTGCCGCGCGTTCTCGAAGACGGCGCGGCGAACGGGATCGAGCTTCGACGGTTGAAGGACATGTCCGGCACCCGGTCGAACGCGTGCGTCGAAATGGGGCTTTCGCAAAGCTACGGCTTCCTTCTCGGCACGGCAGGCACCGGCGTGCGGACGATCCTCGACATGGTGACCCTGACGCGGCTCGATTGCGCGCTCGTCTCCGCCGGTCTCATGCGCGCCGCACTTGGCGAGGCCGTCTTCCACGTCCGCCGGCGTACCGTCTCCGGTAATCCGCTCGCCGAACGGCCGATCATGACGCGGGTGCTCGCCGATCTCTCGCTCGACACGGCGGCCGCGACAGCACTTTCGTTGCGCCTCGCGCGCTCCTTCGACCGGGCGCGTGAATCCCGCGAGGAGGCAGCTTACGCCCGGTTGATGACGCCGGTCACGAAATACTGGGTGTGCAAAAGCGCGCCGGGCTTCGTTTCCGAGGCGATGGAGTGCATCGGGGGGAGCGGCTACGTCGAGGACCGGCCGATCGCACGGCACTATCGCGATGCGCCGGCAAGCGGCCTGTGGGAAGGCACGGGCAACGCCATGGCGCTCGACGTCCTGCGGGTGCTCGGCCGCGGCCGCGAGCTGCTCGACAGCGTCGTCGCCGGCATCGGCCACGATCTGGGCCCGGCCGGCGCAAGGACCGTCGACGTGCTTCGGGCGGCCATCGCGCTTGCGCAGGAAGACGAGGGAGCCGCGCGCATGCTGACCGAGCAGCTCGCGCTCGCTGCTGCGGCGGCCGAACTGAACCGCCTCGGCGCGGCCCACATCGCCGATGCGTTCGCCGAGACGCGGCTTGCCGGTTCGTGGCGTTCGACTTACGGCATGCTCGATTCGCGTTTCGACGCAGCCCGCATCCTCGAAGTGCTCTGCCCGGACGCCGATGCGGACGCCGGACGCTAGAGCCTTTTAGGTTTATACGGAAGCGCTCTGTTCGATCGTGCCGGTTTCCCACGCGAAGGCGATCGCAGCGCGATGTGGTTCATCGGGCAAGATCGCCGACAAAGTGGGAGAGCGGCACGGTCGAACCCTTCGGGCCGGCCCTGTTTGCGCCATGACGCTTCGACGGATGGCTCGACCGTACCGCCAGTACGCTCGTCGCCATCCGTCTCGGTCCTGACGCAAACAGGGTCGGCAGAGCGTTTCCGTATGAACCTGAAAGGCTCTTGAGCCTTTCCCGGCCACGGTGATCCGGTCCGGCATCGCGAACAATGAGATAGGCCGCGCGGCTCGCAGCGATCAGAGCGCAGGACGCTCCCGTATTTTCGCTTGCCGACCCTTCCTTCTCAGCGCTGCTGGATTGCCCTCGCCGGACGGGCGCAATCCCGTTCGAACGCTTCGATGTCCGCATGGTGCTCGTCACCCGGCCGTGCGCAGGGAACGAGGATGGTGGTCCCGCCGTCATCGTCGGATTGGCTGGCAAGTTCGATCCATGGCCCGTTTGCAAGGTTCACGCTGCGGTTGCGTTCGAACCAGGCGCGCATCTGGCCGATCGCCTCGTCCGTAGAGGTCGCCGTTTCGCGTGGGAAGGTGAAACGCGCGTAGCTTTTCCGGTCGAACAGGTAACCGAAATCGACATCGTCCTGAAAAAGCTTCCGCAGCCTGTCGCCAGCGATGCGTGCGGGTTCGGCGCAAAGCTCGATGATGGTGATCGGCGAACCCGGCGCACGTCCGACGAGGCAGGAGAGATGCACGTCGTCCGGAAGGGCGAGTGCGCGCTTCAGAAAGAGCGCCGATCCCACCTCTGGTGAAGAGGGCGAACCGAACACGACCAGCCGCTTTCGCAGCACGAACACCGGTTCCGGGTCGATCAACGTCACCTCGACCGGAGGCAGGGCGGCGACCGGCGAGGACCGGTATCGATCGCGGATATGGATCGGCGAATGGTTGTAGCGGCCCTTCAGGGCACGGGTGAAGCCGGACTGGAACGCAAAACCGGATTTGACGCAAAGCTGCATGAAGTCCTCGTTCGCGATGGCGATCTCGAAGAAGACATGCGTGAAGATCGATTCGCGCACGCAAAAGGCGAGTGGGAAGCCGCAGTGCTTGCGGTAGAGCTGGCGAAAGCTTTCCGCCGAAATCGCGTGCCGGGCCAGCCAGGCCTCTCGCGCAAGGGTTTCGAGGGGCCCGGCCTCGAACGTGGCGATGAAGCGTTTGACGAGCGGATTCCTAACTTCGCGAAGCATGTCCTGTTCCCTTATAGTTGTATTTAGGCAACATACTTGTCGCTTAAGTTGTGTCTTACCATTCCCGGGATGAGTGGCACAACCCAGGATAATTCAACTCCATATATTCAATCTATAAGAGTGTATGTCGGTAGGGGACGCGCCATTGGCGCCAAGCACGCAGGGCCCGACAGGGGCCAGGGGGATTTGCATGACGGGCACTCGATGCCACCACGACGGGCGAGCCGTGTCTCGCCGCCTTCGCTTCCTCGTTGCGACGGCGGTTCTGACGGTGGGCGCCGCGACCGCTCACGCACAGAGCGTGTCTTCGGCGCCCATGGACTGGAGCGGCGGCTACAATTTCGGCGGCACGAACGCCATGGCGCTGAAGCTGAACCAGGCGCAGATCATCGAGAAGAAGGACAGCGGCTACTACGCGGACTCGGCCAAGAACTATTACGACGTCACCAACGACAACAGCACGAACATCAAGAACCAGTCGAACTCGACCGGTTCGGTGAATAGCTCCGAAACGAACGTCGATTTCGGCGGTGACGGGAACCGCTTCGACAACGCGAGCACGTCGTACTCCAACGGCTGCCAGGACGGGTCCATCGACATCTCCTCGGGAAGCGAGGGGGCGTCGGCGTGCAACTGATCGGAGACGAACGCAGGCGAAAGCTTGCCGTGGCGTGCATCTGCCTCCCGGCACTTGCACTGACGGGCTGCGCGGGTGCGCCGGGTATCGCCGGGGCGAACCAGGATGCGGCGCTGATCCAGGGGCCGCCCATCCGCGATATCGTCACGCCCTTCGATACGGCGCTGAGCTGCCTGAAGGGAAAGATCTCGAACAAGCTGGTCTTTTCCGTCGGTGCGATCGAGGACCGGACGGGCAAGGAGTCCTTCACCGACGGCGGCACCGGCAAGTTCGTCACGCAAGGCGCCGGCGACATCGTCCAGTCGGCGCTCTTCAAGGCGGGTGCGACGGTCGTCAACCGCCGTGATCCGCGCATCACGACAACGGAGATCGGTTGGAAGATCAAGAGCCCGAAGCATCTGATCCCGACGAACTTCTACATCACGGGCTCGATCAACTCGCTCGACTTCATTCCCGGCAGCGGAGCGGAGGTGCAGGTCGCGGGCGTCGGTCCGCGCTACCGCCAGAACCGCATTCTCGTCGGGCTCGATCTGGCGCTGACGCAGGCGAGCACGTCGCGCGTTGTCGCCGACGTACCTCTGCAAAAGCAGATCTTCCAGGACGAGGCGGGCATCGGCTTCGGCCGTTTCCTCGGCGACACGCTGGTTGCCGGCGACATCGGCGGGCGCGAACGCGAAGCGACCAACCTCGCCCTGCGGCAGATGCTGAACTTCGCGACCTTCGACCTGCTGACCCAGGTGATGAAAGCCAAGGCCTTTGAGGCCTGCCGACCGAAGATCGACACCGCTTTCGGGTCGATCCGGCACACCGGCACGAAGGAACGTCTCGACAAGCTGCAGGCGATGGAGAACGGGCCCGGTGGGCACCTCAAGGAAAAGATCGCGGCCATGAAGGCCGAGCCGGCGGAAGCCGACGAGACGAAGGCAGAAGGGGAAAAGGTCATCCGCAAGGCGACGCAGCATGGCGACGGCTCGCAGACGGGCCATGCGACGAGCACGCGTGACCGTGCCCGGGCGCAGGCCCTCTTCGGCCAATGAGAATGCGGGGGGTGAACCTTCGTATGGCGGGTATCGGGGGACCGAGCCCGCATATCGAGCCGACCCGGAACGGGCGGCATCCAAAAGGAGAGTGGACTATGAAAACTGGGTTTCTCGCCGGCGTTTCCGTGCTGGCTCTGACCTTCGGCATGGCTGCCGCGAATGCACAGGTCGTCGATATCTCGAACATCGATCCGGAGATCGCCGCGAACGTTCTGGGCAACGCGATCCAGAACGGACAGCTCGACATCGACGATATCAGCACCGACGGTTCCGGCGACAATCTGAGCCAGACGCTGGGTTCGAACATCCTCGACCTGGCAGACAACTATGACAACGGCATCGTCATCGGCGGTTCGCTCAACAGCGCGAATGTCGATGCTTCGGTAAATGTTACGCCGGAAGCGGTCAATCTCAGCGACTTCGCCACCGGCGAGTTCACGCTCGGCGTCAATGCCGGCCTCGCGCTGAACGGTTCCGTCGATATCGACGCCGGTGCCGCCGGTGGCAGCACGCCGAACACGGCTGCCGATTCCGGTGTTCTCAGTGCCGACGTGGATCTCGGCGTCTTTGCTGGCGCCGGTGCCGGCATCTTCGATCCGGACTACCTCAACGCGGTCGTGCAGGGCGGTACCACCAACATCACCGATCAGATCTCGACGACGGCGCTGGGTGCCTATCGAACGGGCGATGTCGCCCTGCCGACGCTTGAAAGCGCCAGCAACACGAGCCTGAGCGGCGGCTTCGACGGTGGTACGCTGAGCAGCTCCGACGACGAGTCGTCCTTCTCGAACGTTGCGCTCGACGACAATTCGGCGATCGCACGGTCGTCCTACTCGACCGCCTTCGACCAGGATGGCCCGAGCTTCAACGCGACCTTCGGTGACGCCGCTTCGCGTTCGGGCTTCGTTGCCGACACGTTGACCACGAACGTCGCCTTCAACGACGGCTTCATCAACGGCTCGGTCACCGTCGGCGGCCTGAAGTCGCGTATCGACGGCATCTCGACGACCGCGATCGGTGCCTACAATTCCGGCGGCATCACGGTCGTGACCGGCGATTCCTCCGGTTCGGCCAACTCGGACAACGACTCCGACTAGGCCTCGTCGCTCGCTGCGCCGGGCCGATGTCCGGCGTGGCTTTGCCCGCCGCATCCGCGGCGGGCACCTTTTTCCGCACCCGTCGGGGTGCCCGGTTCAACGCCGATCGCTCTGAGGGGAGCACTGACATGAAGAAGCTCGTTCTGTTTCTATCCGCCGGGGTGGCGATCGCGCCGGCCCATGCGGCCGATTTCATCCTGCCGCCGGCGCCGCCCGCGCAGATGGTGCCGCCGCCGCTGGTGACCTGGGGCGGCTTCTACGCCGGCGGCCAGATCGGCGGTGCCTTCGCAGGAGACGACGGGTCCCTGCGTTCGCGCTCCACGACCGAACGCAGCGGCAACAACGACAACGACGACAACGACGACCAGGACGATAACGACGACGGCGGTGACGACAACGGCGACAACGGCGACAATGGCGGCAACAACGGAAACGACAACGGCGGAAGTGCGGACGGCGGCGACATCGGCGCGGCCTGTGGCGTCACGCCGAACACCGCAGCATGCTCGGCCATCGACGACGGCTTCGATACAGCGGACCAGTTCGGCGTCGCCGGTGCCGGAACGGACAACACCGGAACCGGCGCGGTCCTTGCTGACGGCACGTCGGGCGACGGATCGCAATCCGGCGACGGGGACGACGGGGCGAACGCTTCGGACGACGACGACCGGCCGGCGACGCTCCAGCGCCGCCTGACGACGTTCGACGACGATGGCGACGGTGGCAACGCTTCGATCGAGGAGAGGATCGATCTCGCCAACGGCTTTTCCAACGGGTTCGGAGACGAACTGGTCGGCGGCGCGCATGCTGGCTACAACTTCCAGTTCGGGCAATTCGTGATCGGACCGGTAGCGAGCATCGATTTCCTCGACGCGGACCGTTCCGGCTCGCTCGGAGACGGCAATAGCCGCATCACCGCGCACCAAAGCCTCGATTATGTCGCGTCCGCCCGGCTGAACGTCGGCTACGCGATCGACCGATTGCTGATCTACGGCACGGGCGGCCTCGCCTTCGGCGACGTCAAGACGCGCTTCGACGCGCCATCCTTCGATTCGCAGGAGGATACCGACACGCTCGTCGGCTATACGGTCGGCGGCGGCGCGAGCTACCTGCTGACGCCGCATCTGAGCTTCGGCGTGGAGTACCGCTACACCAATCTCGGCGACGCGGATTTCAAGGGCGACTTCGACCTCGGCGACAGTCGCACGCTGCGAAGCTCGGTGGACGACGACGTCGATTTCCACACGGTGATGGCGACCGTCTCCTACCACTTCCAGTAGGCGTGGGTCGGGAGGTCGGCGCATGAAGGCCGAATTCATAGCCAGCCAGTATCACCGCATCGTCGGCGAGGCGCTTCGCCCCGTGGCCTCGGAGCTGCGCCTCGTCGACGTCGGCGAATTCGTCGCCTTCATTCGCTTCGAATGCTGGGGAGCGATCTCCGATCTCTTCGACGGGGCGGCGGATCTCTACTTCGCCCCGGGCGTGGTTCGCTTTGCGGATGCGGCTTCCTTCGATCTGGACTGGGCGGGCGAACCGACAATCCGGCTCGACACAATGCTTCGCCTGTCGGGGATCACCATCTTTCTGCGCCTCGTCCTCGAAGCCCGGACCGCCACCGTCGACGTGCAATGGATCGAGGCGCCCATGGCTCTCCTGTGCAGGGAAAATCTGGAAGCCGACGTCAAACACAGGCTCGATCGGGTCTCGCTGACGGTGTGAGACGATCGCGCATTTTTGTTTTCCGTCGAGAACGGAAACGATCTGCCGCCCGCTTTTGGTGTTCGCAGTAGGGCGGGCGGCAGACAGATCGGCGACCGTGCGGCCTCGCGACCTGTCTTAATGCGCGAGGCCGTCGGCCTGCGGGTTCGCCTCGGCGATTTCGCGAAGCATGGACAGGCAGAACTGGCGGTCCTGATCGATGTAGCGCCCGCCATCCTCGTCGAGCGTGAAGCTGATCTCGATGATGCGCATCGTGGTCCAGAACTCGTCGACGAGATCCTCGGCGTGGCGACGATCCGGCATGCCGCTGACGGCCGCCGTCAGCAACCGTTCGACCTCGTCGCCGTCGGCGACATGGTTGTCGCGCATGACGATCTTGGTCAGGCGGTCGATTGCAGCCATCGGCGTCATCGTGCGCCCCGTTCTCGCCCGCGGCTTGTCGGCGGTGCCGGCCGTCTTCGACCGTGCGGGCATTGCGAGTTGGTCGTGCCGACAGCGAATGCACAACGCTTCAGCCGGAGAAACGATCGCTCCATGCTTCGCAGTGCCGCAACTGCGGATCGGCGCTGTGTGATTATTGCAACAAAGGTGTCGCAACGATCACACCTGAATTTCGCCGGGCACCTTTCGCTCTCCCGCATTCGTTCCGAACGCCGCCTGCAGTCAGGTGGTGCGCGACGGGTCCGGCACGCTCAAATTTTCAAGGGTTTGCGGAGCGCCGTCGCCAAACGGCGTGAACTGTGGATCGTGGCGAAAGGCTCAGGAGGCCAGTTCGAGCAGGATCTGCTTCATCCGGGTCGGCGAACTCGGCTTCATGCAGATCGTCGCCTCCGGATAGCGCTTTTCGAGCTCGGCGTTGTCGACATGGCCGGAATGGAACACGATCGGCACATCGTTGGCGTAGAGCATGTCGGCGAGCGGACCGACCTCGCCGTCGAGCAGGCGGACGTCGAGGATCGCGCAGCATACGTGCCGGTCGGCTGCGACGGTCAGCGCCTCGCTTACGGTCGCGTACGGCCCGTCGACGGAAAATCCGGCTTCTTCGGCCATGTCCTGCAGATCCAGGGCGACGAAGAACTCGTCCTCCACGAGGAGGAGTTCACGATTGGGATGCGAGCACGGCATCAGGCAGGTCGACCTCGATTATGAACGCGTTACCATCGGTGCGACGGCGCACATCCGCCTGTAGCTGACGTGCCGATGTCTGGACGAGAACCGTGCCGAAGCCGCTTCCTTCCGAAATTTCGACGGCCTCGTCCAGATCCTCATGCCATTTCAGACGAACGAGCCCCCCGACTTGTTCCCACCCGATCGCAAGACGGCCCCGATCCGACGCGAGCGCCCCGTACTTGACGGAGTTCGTCGTCCATTCGTGCATCATGAGTGCAAGGGACGACAGATAGCGATGGTCGATCGATACTTCCGGCCCGCCGATCTCGATCGACGTGTGGTCGCGATAGGGGTCGAGCGTGGCAAGGACGAGCTCCTCGAGGTCGATCGCCTGATCGTAGTTCGACGAGGAGGATAGGGAGTGCGCCCGACCGAGCCCGGAGATGCGCTCTCGCAGATCGGCAACGAAATCCTTGAGGTTCGTATGCGAGCGCGCGCCGGCCGATACGAGACCGCCCATGATGGCGAAGAGGTTCTTCACCCGGTGGTTCATCTCGCGAAGCATCAGTTCGCGCGTCTCGGCCAAAGCATATTCGGCCGTGATGTCGATCGAGACGCCGGTCAGCTTTCCGCCGCCGCGCCCGTCGCCGGCAAGGCGCCCGAACCCCTTGATGTGCCGCGTATCCCCGTAGGCGGTCTCGATGCGGAACGTCGCCTCGAAGTCGCTTTCGCCACCGCTCGCCCGGCGTAGCGCGCTCTCGACCTCGGCCCGGTCGGCGTCGACGATGCGGTCCATCAGCGTGTCGATATGCACGACGTCGCCGTTCGGCGCGTCGAGCAGTTCCTTTTCGGTCGCATCCAGGAAGGTTTCGCCCGTCTCGACGTCGTATTCCCAAACGCCGATATGACCGGCCTTGATGGCGAGCTTGAGCCGTTCGCGTTCCTCGGCGAGGCTGCGCTCGAGGGTCAGCGCCTCGGTGATGTTCGTCATGACGAGCGTCGCGCCGTCGATGCTTCCGTCGTGGGTGCGGTAGGGCATCGTCCTCAGCGAATAGGTCTGGCTGCCGTCCCGGTTGGCGAGCCTGCGATGGCGCGCCGGTTCGCCGTTCGCGACGGCCCGCGCGTCGTCCAGATACTCGCTCGACGACAGGCGGCTCGCGACGTCTTCCAGCGGGCGCTCCCGATCCGAAGGCTGCAACGGGAAGATCTCGGTCGCAGGCTCCGTGTAGCTTCGCACGCACAGCCGGCTATCGAGTACGACGACGGCAAGATCGGTCGAATCGAGAAAGTTCCGGAGGTCGGAATTGGCGACGGTGAGCTGGTCGACCTTGCTCTTGAGCTCGTCGTTGACCGTGGAAAGCTCCTCGTTCGTCGACTGGAGCTCCTCGTTCATCGACATCATTTCTTCGTTGGAGCTCTTCAGTTCCTCGTTCGTCGTCTCCAGCTCCTCGACGGTCGTGCGAAGGCGCTGGCGCGTATCGCGAAGCTCGCCTTCGAGCACTTCGACGTGGTCGTCCCCCGGATCGAGCTCGTCGATGTCGGGCTCGAACTTCGATTCGAAGGGTGCGGTGTCCCTTAGAATGAAGAGGAGGCTGTCGTCGGGCAGGGGATCGCAGACGACGTCGATGCGCTGAACGCCATGGTCGGCCGTGACCTCGACGTCGCGTACGATGGCGCGCTTGCGGCTCTGACGGCATTCGCGCAGCAGCCGGCCGAGCACGTTTCGCAGGCCCGGCCGGGCGAGCGAGACCGCGCTGGCGCCGCCGATCCGGCTCACGGGGAAATCGAGATAGCGGCCGAGCCGGCCATAGGCGGAAAGAATGTTGCCCTCGGTGTCGAGAACCATGCTCGGCGGCGCGTAGCGGTCCATGACGCGCTGCATCGCCTCCGCGTCCTGGCGCGCCTGCGGCTTGCGCTCGCGCCGGCGCGGCTCGTTGTCGGAGGAGCGCGGCTGGGTCTGGGCGGGAAGGTCGATCGGATATCGCGGCTGGCCCGGGCGCCGTTCGAAGAGCCGTGCACCGTGATCGACGGACGAAAAGAGGTTTTCGTAGCGACCGATGGATTCCGACGGTCCGAGAAACAGATAGCCGCCCGGACGGATCGAGTAATGCAGCAGGGGAAGCACCGACTGCTGGAAGCGATCGTCAAAATAAATCAGCAGGTTACGGCACGAAACGAGATCGATGCGCGAAAACGGCGGATCCTTCACCACGCTGTGGTTGGAAAAGCGGATCATGTCGCGGATCGCCGGCGTCATGACGAAGCGCTCGCCACGGGGAGTCACGTGGCGTTCGCGCAGTGCATAGGGAATATCGGCAAGAGCGGAGGAGGGATAGTCGCCCTCGCGTGCGACCTCCAGCATGCGCTCGTCGATGTCCGTGGCGAAGATCTGGATCGTCGGATGATCTTCCATCCCGCGCAGGACCTCCGCGCACAGCATGGCGATGGAGTACGCTTCCTCGCCGCTCGAACAGCCGGGGATCCAGATGCGGACTTCCTCGCCCGTGGAACGGCTTTTCACGAGCGGCTCGATGACACGTTCGCGCAGCGTCTCGAACGCATCGAAGTCGCGGAAGAAGCGGGTCACATTGATGAGGAGATCGCGGAAGAGCGCTTCGCATTCGTGCGTGTCGTTGCGGATGCGTTCGAGATAGGCACGCCCGCTCGGCGCATCGAGGACCTGCATGCGCCGTTCGACGCGGCGAATGAAGGTCGAACGCTTGTAGCCGGAAAAGTCGTGGCCGACGGCCGAGCGCAGCACCCGGCACAGATCATCGACGTGGTCGGCGACCAGTTCGGCCTCGTCCTCGAGGGTGGATTCGGAAAGCCGGCGATGGAAATAGTTCTTCAGCGCACCGAGCAGGATGTCCGGGGGTTCGACGAAATCGACGAGCCCGGTTCCCACGGCCGAAAGCGGCATGCCGTCGTAGCGCGCGGTGTCGGGTTTCTGGACCGCCGCGACGCCGCCATGTTCCTTGATGGCGCGCAGGCCAGTCGTGCCGTCCGCCCCGGTGCCCGAAAGGATGACGCATGCCGCATTCGCCTGCTGGTCGGCGGCCAGCGAAATGAAGAAGTCGTCGATCGGCCGGCGCAGGCCGCGCGGCTGGCTGAACTCGGTCAGCTCCAGCACGGCCTGATTGATCGCCAGACCGTGACCGGGGGGGATGATGTAGACCGTGTCCGCCTCGATGCGTTCGCCGCCTTCGCACTGGAGCACGGAAAGGCTCGTCTGCCGGTCGAGCAACTGAGCGAGCATGCTTTCATGCGTCGGATCGAGGTGCTGCACGACGACGAAGGCAAGGCCGAGCGGCAATTCCGCGCTCGACAGCATCTCGCGCAGAGCCTCCAGGCCGCCGGCGGACGCGCCGACGCCGACGATCGGCGGCGTGCTGCTCATCGACGACACGAACGGGTCCTTACGAACGCTGGATGGCGGGAAACGTCAGGAATTGTAACCGCCCTCGAGTTCGGCAAGCGTCAGTTTCGCCTGGGCGATCGTGGAAGCCGTGTTGGCGAGCGAACTCAACGTGCCCTCCAGCACGACGCCGCTCTCGGCGAGCACCGGACTGAGCTGCGTCATGGTGCGGTCCAGTTCGACCTCGTATTCCTCGAGCAGTTCGGGATGGGAGCGACTGATGTCGAACTGCGAGGCGAAGACGTAACGCAGCTTGTTCCCGGTCGAGCGCAGCTTGGTCATGAAGAGCAGATTGACGAAGGGCTCGCCATTCTTGCGAAAATTCACGATCGGCGTGCGAACGCTCGGCTGGCGCTCCGTCTCGAGGAACCGGTGGATGTTCACGCGCGCCTGCGGGTTCTTCGCTTCCCCCTGAAGGAAGCGGCAATTGTGCCCGACCGCGTCTTCCGGCCCATAGCCGGTCAGCCGGGTGAAACGCTCGTTGATCATCAGTAGCGGATGGTCGTCCGTGGCGTCGGCAAGAGCCAATGCGACGGGAGCATTCTGGAAATAACTCGTCAGAGCCTTCGGAAGATCTTGGCTTGTCATCGACTCGTTTGATCCGTTTGCACGCCACATAATGCCCGAAGGTGTGGTTGAAAAGAACCGCGGACGACTTTGGCATCGCCCTGCGGTACCTCCATACCTTGTCGGGTAGCGATCGCCTCCAACCACGACGCCGCGATTTATTTGCGACCGGGCGCTGTGACACCGGCCTCCGGCACGCGGCTTATCCAGGCAGTCGGCCGCAAATCCGATGCGCTTTGAAAACGCTCGCCCGCATTGCGCTAGCGGGAACAAAGGTGGAACGGTAGCGTTACCCGCTCACATCGTACAGGAGAAGAACCATGACCAATGCTGCTGACGTCAAGTCCGACGACGGCTCGAACACGCGTAAGGACCCGGAGGATTGGGTGAGCGGTGACGATCCGATGACCGGTGCCCAGGCATCCTACCTCAAGACGCTCTCCGAGCAGGCGCACGAGCCCGATGCATACGAGGACGGGCTGACGAAGGGCGAGGCTTCCGAACGTATCGACCGCCTGAAGAAAAAGGCGGGAATGGAGTAGCGCGTTCCTGCCTTTTGGCAGCTCGGGAGTGACGGCCTCGGATAGGGTTCGTCACTCCTTTGCAGCGTATCTCACGAGGCGGCTATGGCGAGGTTGATCGTGTGGCTTTCAGGACGGCGACGAGGTCGTAACTGCCGGCTTCGTGCCGTCCGTCGTCAGGTGATAGGTCGCCATCTCGTCTGCCGTAAGGTAGTGCAGCGATCGTGGTGGCGTCGTCAGGGCATCCGCCCAGATCATGGGATCGACGCCCATTGCCGTGAGATGGCGCACGATGCGGGCCGTCGTGATCTGCGCATCGGCGATCGCCTGCGCCGGGTTCTGTTCGGCATCCGTCGCGGTATAGAACTGATGCACGCCGACTGCCGATTTGTCGTCGACGCTGCGGTGAACGCCGCCCGCCAGAACCAGCGGACAGGAAGAAGCGCACAGCGCACCCTTGGGCACGCGTGTGTCGAGTTCGTGCTCGCGGATCGTATCGGCCATGGCGATCGCCGCGCCGAGATCGCCGCCAGGTGAATCGAGATCGACGGTGTGGACGTACTCGCCACGCTCGCGAAGTTCCTTCTTCAGGCGTTCGGCGGCCGCATGGTCGATGCGTCCGGTCGCCCGGAGCACGTTGTCTTTCGTAAGATCGAAGCGGATCGGCCCGTTCAGTGCATCCTCGCTCGTCGTCACATCCCGGCGCGGATCGTGTTCGGGCGCCGGCCTCGTGTTTCTGTTTCCCTCGCCGTCCGTCGCGACGTCCGGCGGCAGTATCGGTTGTTCCTGGGCGGGATCCGCCGGTGTCGCGGGAACGGTTTCGGTACGCAGGTCGCGATAGTCGAGGACGACAATCGCGACCGCACCAACGAGCAGGATACGAAACGCCCAGCGCGCGAGATCTCCGTCGTCGATGCGGGCGAATGCACGCATCGCCCTTTGTCCGAGGCGTTCGGTTCCGGTGCGTTCGCTCGTTTGCGGCATCAGTCGGGCCGCTTGGGCTCGGAGCGGGCGAGGGCGGTCACGTTCGGGCCATGGTCTCGGCCGGAAGACGCTGCGTCGTCTTCGCGCCTTTCGGTCCCAGTCTCTTCGACGGGCTCGGTCTCGGGCTCCGGTTCGCCGATACCGTGCGAGCGCTGGCGAAAGCGTTCGTTGATGTCGAGTGCGCGCAGGAGGTCGGCGGCCGACATGCGTTCGGCGTCGCTCATCTCGTCCTCGCCTTCGCGGATCGTCGCGTAGACGACAGACAGGATCAGCACGAGGACGGCTGGCAGGAGGTCGATGGAAATCGCGCCCGCCCAGCTCGGCAGGAAGCTCGTCGCATAGCGAAGAACCGCTTCTGCGGACGACAGCGGAACGTAGCGCCGCTCGGCGACCTTCGGCTGCTGCATGATCTCGTCGGCTGCCTGCGCCAGCGCGGTCGATTGCGCGGCGACCGACTGGCGCACCGTCTTCATTACCGCGTCCTGGCGACCCGCTAGATCGGCGTCGCTGCCGTCGGCGACGGGGGCGATGAAGCCGGCGGCGAGGTCCTGCGCCGCACGTGCGAGGGAGGGCGCCGCGGAGGTCTGCTGCAACGAGGAGATGATGCCGGAAAGCTCCACTGCGCGCTTGGCGAAGGTGTCGGAGCGTGGCTGGACGGGGCCGGATCCCGAAACGAGCCCTCGCATCTCCGCGAGTTTCGCCTGACCCTTCTCGAAGAGCTGGCTGACCGTCTTGCGCGAACCGCCGATCGTCTGCTCGAGTTCGGCCATCTGTGCCGACATCTGGGAAAGAAGCTGTACGACGCTGCCCGAGCCCGAGGTGCCCGTCAGCGCGCCGGACGAACGCTCCTCGTCGGCAAGCCTGGAGAAGCGGGCCTCTGCGCGCTGGATGTCCGGCAGCAGCGAAAGCGAGCCGAGCGCATTGTCGTGCGCCTGGTCGAGATCGCTCGTATAGCCTTCGAGCGTTTCCGCCAGATGCTGCTCGACCGCCGCCGATCCGGCGAGCGCGGCGGCGTTCAGCCATGACGACATCGCCACGATCATCGCACATCCGAGCACCATTACGGCGACAAGCCCGATGCGCGAGGAGAAGCTGCGCATCTCCGGAAGGAAGCGCATCAGATAGGTCCAGAACCCGTAGATGCCGACCGAGACCGCGCCGGCGTACATGATGGCGGCGAAGAACACGCCGGTCGCGGAGCCGTCGAGCAGGCTGCGCACCCCGAGATAGGTGTAGACGCCGCTTGCAAGCGCCAGCGTGGCGAGCACGAAACGCGTCATCGTCTCGAGCGAGCGGACATGGCCTTCGAGGCGTCTGGAAAGGGTGGCGTCGCGCATAGCGGTGTCGATCCCCGTTCGAAAGGCCGGATGCTCATGCGGCCTTTCCGGCGATCGCCGGTCTGCCGCGGCACCATCGGCACGCGTCCCTTTTCACGACAAGGTAGGGAATTCTTCCCGATTGTCACGCATTCGGCGCACGGCGCCAAAACAACACACGGGACGGTTGCGGATCGAAACGGGCCCGCGTTCTTCAGCTTTTCCTAACCAAGACAGATAAATCCATGCCGTTCGGCCATGTCCGCCGGGGCCTTCGTTCCATTTTGTTAAGCCGATGCGTGAAGGGTGCGCAACGGTACGAAAGCGAGGCAGGCATGAACGCGGCAGCCATCCCGATTGCGGCGAGAGAGACCCCCCTTCCAACGAGCGAACGCATCCTCGACGGTCTCGCCGAGCCGGTCGTGGTCGTTAACGCCGACGGGGAAATCGTCTACGCGAACACGGCCGGTGAGAAGACCTTCGGCGTGTGGCTCGTCGGTCGATCGCTCGCCGATCTCTTTCCGTACTATCTGCATTCGGGCCAGGCCGCCACGGTCGGTCGCGTCAGCACGCTGACGACCGAGGACCACACGAAATACATCGCCCGTTTCGAGCCGATGGAAAACGGCCTGTGCGTCGTCTCGCTGCACGCCGGCGGCGCGGCGAACCATGAGGATGGACCCGCCTGCGACGAACTCACCGGGCTCGCCACGCGGAACTGCTTCATGCGCGCCCTCGACGTGGCGCTCGTGGAACGCGGCGATCTCGGCGAGATTGCCGTGCACTGCATCGACCTCGACCGGTTCAAGCTCGTCAACGACACGCTCGGCCACGCCATCGGCGACGCGCTGCTGAAGAAGGTCGCCGAGCGACTTGCGAAGGCGTGCCGGAAGGAAGACGTCGTCGCCCGTATCGGCGGCGACGAATTCGTCGTCCTTCAGTGCGCGCCCGTCCGCGAGGGCGAGGCGGAACGGCTGGCGAACCGCCTCGTCGACCTGCTCGGCCGCACCTACGTGCTGAACGGACATACGGTGAATATCGGCGCGAGCGTGGGCCTTGCCTATTCCGGTTCCGGATATCAGGGCCGCGACGTCATGCGCAACGCGGACCTCGCGCTCTACGAGGCGAAGCGAGCCGGCCGCGCGCGGTTCCGCTGCTTCGAGTTCGGCATGGACGCGAACCTGCGCGAACGTCGCGAACTGGAGATCGACCTCCGCCGCGCGCTCGCCCTCAAACAGTTCGAACTGCATTACCAGCCCTTCCTCGACCTGAAGTCCAATCGCGTGATCGGCTTCGAAGCGCTCCTGCGCTGGCACCATCCCCGACGCGGCAACGTTCCCCCGCTCGACTTTATCCCGCTCGCCGAGGAGACGGGACTGATCGTGACGATCGGCGAATGGGTGCTGAGAAGCGCCTGCGAGGCGGCAGCGAACTGGCCTGGCGACATGGTCGCCGCCGTCAACGTGTCCCCGCTCCAGTTCAAGTCCGACACGCTGCTCGAAACCGTTTCTTCCGCGCTCGAGCGTTCGGGCCTGCCGGCTTCGCGCCTGGAGGTCGAGATCACCGAGGGTGCGCTTCTCGACGATACGGAGAACGTGCTTGCGACCCTGCATGCGCTGCGCGATCTCGGCGTGCACATCTCCATGGACGATTTCGGAACGGGCTATTCCTCGCTCGCCTATCTGCAGAAGTTTCCCTTCAGCAAGATCAAGCTCGACCGTTCCTTCGTCGCCGGCACCGGCGCGGACTGTGACGCCATCCTCAAGGCGGTCGCGGGGCTTGGAACGAGCCTCGGCATGGCGATCACCGCCGAGGGCGTGGAAACCGACGAGCAGCTCAATCGCATTCGCGAAGAGCGGTGCACCTACGTTCAGGGCTACCTCACGGGCCGGCCGATGACGGTCGACCGCATAGCCCGCTTCCTCGAAAACGGTCAGCAACGCACGGAGGCCGCTTCATGAGCACCGTTATCTATCGTCTGGTCTATTACAGCCGGAACCACATCCCCGATCAGAACGGCGAACTCGATGCCGAGATCAAGCAGATCCTCGAGCGAAGCCGCGTCAACAACGACAAGGACGGCATAACCGGGGCGCTGCTCTTCAACGCCGGCTGTTTCGCGCAGGTTCTGGAAGGTCCACTCGACGCGGTGGAAAGGACCTTCGAGCGGATCCAGCAGGACGAGCGCCACGGCGACGTTTCCCTGCTCGCGCTCGAGCCGATCGCCGAACGCGCCTTCGGCAGCTGGGCGATGGGTTTCCTCGGACGCTCGGAGACGAACGCCCATCGCTTTGCCGAGGTCGGCACGAAGAGCGGCTTCGACGTCGCACGGTTGAGCGGCGACGAGATCCATTCCGTCCTGAAACGGCTCGCCATCGAGGAAGAAGCCGCCGCCGCCTGAGCACCGTTCGTTAACTGCGTTCGGTCATTCGACTTTTTTCCCTTTCCCGGCACGCGTAGTTTCCCTGTCGCCGGGCAAGGCAGGCCGGAAAATCCGGCCGACAACGAGTAATCACTGATGACGAGTGTGGAGAGTATCGGCCCCCATCGCCGGGATTTCCCGGAAGCTTCGGGACCGGACGATGGCGTGGAGACGGTGACGCTCGGCGGCATGTCGATCAGCGTCGTCGATCGGCCGGCCGCCGCGCGATTGATGATCCGCGCCGCGCGGTCGCATCGCCGTGGTGACCGTCCGCTCAACTACACGTCCTCGAACGGTCAGGTGATCGCACGCGTTGACGACGACCCCGAACTCGACGCGCTCTTCGCCGAAGCCGACCATATCTTCGCCGACGGCCAGTCTCTCGTCTTCGCCTCACGACTGCTTTGCCACCGCTCGCTGCCGGGCCGCGTCGCGACGACGGATCTCTTCCACGACGTCGCCGGTCTCGCCGAGCGGGGAGGCGATACCTTCTACATGCTGGGCTCGACGCAGCAGCGCGTCGATACCGCCGCCGCCGCAGTGCGCGAGGCCTATCCCGATCTGCGGCTGCTGGGCCATGCGCACGGCTATCATCAGGGCGCGGAACTCGAAGAAAAGCTTGCCGAGATCGACCGCTTGTCCCCCGATATTCTGTGGCTCGGCATCGGCGTGCAGCAGGCGCAGCACTTCATTCGCGACTATGGCCCGTCGCTGCCGAATGTCGGCCTGATCAAGACGGCCGGCGGCCTCTTCGACCATCTCGCCGGTGCCACGCGGCGCGCGCCCGAAATCGTCCAGCGCGCCGGGCTCGAATGGTTCTGGCGCGTGCTGCAGGAGCCGCGCCGGCTCGGCTGGCGCTACCTGACGACCAATCCGCGCGCCATCTACGCCATGCTGCGCCATTCCGCCTGAAACCTTCCTGGATCATACGGCATCGCTTCCGTGCCGACACGTCCGCGTGTCGTCGGGCGGCATTTCACGGACAAAAGTCGTCGAGATCGGATAGGTTTGGTCGCTCGGCGTCGAGAAGCGTTTCGGCTTGCGGCCGGGGATCGTCGAGCATTTGCGGACCCGCATGCGACGATCGACCGTTCGCTTCGCCAAAACGATCAATGATCGAGTACGCTCCGCGCCCATTCCTTGACGAACGGGAGTCGCTCGGTGGCGACGTCTGCGATGAGGCCGGTCGGCGTGCGGACCTTCGAGAGCGTGAAGAGCGGTCGTTGCTCGGCACCGAAATAGCTCTTGTAGGCTTCGTCGCCGATGGTGAAATCGAGCAGGCGGTCGCCGCGTTCGATGCAGTCGCGACCGATGTGCTGGAAGAGCAGGCTTCCGACGGACTGGCGGCCGAATTCTGCCTGGTCGAAGCCGATGAGGACGACGAGCAGGGCGCCGGCATGTGACAGGCCCATCGCGCAGGCCACGATGCGTCCGTCCACGCATATGCGGTACATCCGGGCGTATTGCGCCGCCCCTTCGCGCGCCACGGCAAGATAGAATTCGCGATGGTCGCGGCTTCGCAGGAGATCGCCGGCGGCCTGTTCCTCGCTTCTGAAACGGCTTGCCCGGAACGCGCGCATGGCTTCCAGGGTACGGGCGATCTCTTCGCCGTCTCGCACGGTCTCGAAGGTGGTCGCACCCCGGCGATGGAGCTGGCGGGTCTTCTTGTCGAGGTCCCTGCGGAAGGATCTACGCATCTTCGCGTCACGCCAGGCATCGAAGTTTCCCGGCAATTCGCAGGCGTAGGCGCTGGTCTTCATGCGACGGAGCGAACCGGCGTCGAGGATCCGGCACAGGTCGTCGGCCGTGCATTCGTGGAGCTTGGCGATGCGCAGCACGTCGAAGGGCTTCAGCTCGGCGCGGATCGCCCGATGGATCTCCTCGTCGTCGGCGATCGACTTCAGCGTCTCGCGATCGCACACCGCCGCGGCATAGTCGGTGACCCGCATGTCCGCGAACTCCACGAGCTTCATGCCGCCGGCCCTGCGGCGGACCATCGGCAGGACGAGCGCGAGCGTGCCGTCGCGGCGATGGCGCACGGTAATCGTCACCGCCTCGCACGCGCCGTCCCCGACGAGCCGTTCGTGAAGCTGCGCGAGCCAGATCGGATGCTGGAAGGCGTTCGCGCCGGAGGCTTCGAACAACGCGCGGTATTCCGCCGAGCGGAAATCGAAACGTTCTTCGCAGGCGGCGATGAAGCGATATGAATGAAGGGTCATGAAGAGGGTGGGCCGGCAAGATTGGACGCAGCGAGATCGATCATCAAGAATGCTCGAATGAACACGGGCACGGCGACACCGTCGGAAGCGGATGCAACGCCCCATACTAGCGACAAATCGCAAAGCGCGAGTAAACGCGAGCGGCGCCGGTCCGATGGCTTTGCGTTTCACAAACGGTCACCGGCGCGACGCAGCGTCGCGGCGGGATCGTCCCGGACCGAATGCCGGATCACCTGCCAAACGGAGGATACACGATGCCGCTTTTCGATCTGACGGGCCGGCGTGCCCTGGTGACGGGTTCGAGCCAGGGTATCGGGTTCGCGCTCGCGCGTGGCCTCGGCGCGCACGGCGCGAGCCTCGTCGTGAACGGGCGCGACGAAGCGAGGGCGGAAGCCGCAGCTTCGGTGCTCCGCGCGGAAGGGTATGCGGCTGAAATCGCCGTTTTCGACGTGACCGATCCGAAGGCGATCGTCGCGGCGGTGGATCGCGTTGAGAGCGAAAGCGGACCGATCGAAATCCTGATCAACAATGCCGGCATGCAGCATCGCGCGCCGCTCGAGGATTTTCCGGCCGACGCGTGGCGCGCGATCATCGAGACGAACGTATCGAGCGTCTTTCACGTCGGGCAGGCGGTGGCCCGGCACATGATCGCACGCGGCCACGGCAAGATCGTCAACGTCGCTTCGGTCCAGAGCGAGCTCGCGCGCAAGGGCATCGCGCCCTACACGGCAGCCAAGGGTGCGGTGCGCAACCTGACACGCGGCATGTCCGCCGACTGGGCGGCCTACGGCATTCAGGTGAACGCGATCGCGCCCGGATACTTCAAGACGCCGCTCAACCGGACGCTCGTCGAGGACGCCGAATTCTCCGCCTGGCTCGAAAGGCGGACGCCGGCCGGTCGCTGGGGCGAAGTGGAAGAGCTCGTCGGCGCCGCGGTCTTTCTTTCGAGCGACGCATCCTCGTTCGTCGACGGGCACACCCTTGCCGTGGACGGGGGCATGACGACGAGCGTTTAGAGCCTTTCAGGTTCATACGGAACCTTAGATATCGCAAGCGATACGGACGCGATGGCCGGCCGGCGATCAGGCCGCGTCGGCAGGTCCGCGCGCATAGGGCGCGATCAGCGCGCGGACGTCGACGCGCGCCTTCAGCCGGGCGGCGATCAGCGCGGTGCCGGTAATCTTGCGCTGGACGAAGAGCATGTCGTTGGGTGGCAGCGTCCAGTTCGCGGGGTCCTCGGCGATCGCCTGTCCCTCTTCGGCGACGAGCCTGGCAAAGCGCCGGTCGCCGAAATCGAAGGGGCCGGGTCGATGAAACGTTTCGAGGCCGATGTCGATCATCCGGTCGATGCGCCGGCCTTCTCGTGCGAGCGTGCCGGTATCGAGAAAGCCCGAGTGCACGCAGGCCTCGCGCACCGTCTCGCGCCGGCCGGAAAGCGCGGCTTCGAGAAGACCGCGATACCGTTCGACGGTCTGCGCCTCGATCGGCCGGGTCGCGCCGAAGTCGAGAAGTACGAGCCGGTCCCGGTCGCGCTGATAGCGGTAGTTCGCGAAATTCGGATCGGTCTGCATCAGCGAGAACAAGAAGAGTTCGCGCAGCGTCAGTGCCATCAACCGTTCGACCTGGCGGTCGCGCACCGCCTGCGGCTCGTTCGCAAGCGTCTCGATCGCGTCGCCCGGCATGTAGTCCATCGCGAGGATGCGGGTGGTGGAAAGGTCGGGCACCGGGCGCGGCACGCAGAAGGTCGGATCGTCCACAAGCAGGTCGGCGAACCGCGTCATCTGTTCGCCCTCGCGGACGTAGTCGGCCTCTTCGTGAAGCTGGCGCTTGGCTTCCTCGAGAAGGGGCGCGATCGTCAGCCCGCTCGGCACGAGCCGCGAAACGCGAAGCAGCGTCGCAACGTTGTCGACGTCGGCATCGATGCTCTCGCGCACGCCTGGGTACTGGATCTTCACCGCCAGCTCGCGTCCGTCATACGTTCGCGCACGATGGACCTGGCCGATCGAGGCGGCGGCGATCGGCCTGCGGTCGAACCGGGCGAGGCGGCTGCGCCATTGCGGGCCCCACTCGACCGCGAGCATATGGTCGAGCTGCCGATCGGGCATCGGGTCGGCCTGATCGCGAAGGCGCGCCAGAATCTCGGCAAGGTCGCCGGGAAGCACGTCGCCGGCATCCATCGAGATCATCTGTCCGAGCTTCATCGCCGCGCCACGCAGGTGCGAGAGCCTCTCGGCCATGCGCCGCGCATTGCCGGGGGTAAGAAGCAGATCGCGAAGGTGCGGGCGCTCGCCCTCGGCAAGGCGGCGTACGCCCTCGGCCATCATGCCGCCCGCGACACCGGTCGCGAGCTGACCGAAACGGCCGAACCGCGAGAACCGTGTACCGGGCACGGCCCGGCCCCGCCTTCCCGTCGGATCGTCCTTCATCCGCATCTCCATGTGGCACGCGTCTTGCTTTTGCAGAAAGATGGGGCAGGCATTCGGTCGGAAAAGGGGCGTGATCGTGCACTGCAGCCGCACCGAATCAGGACCGAGGCAGATAACGTTTCGCTGATCGACGCACTGGACGCTGCAGAAGACGAAGGGCCATGGCGTTGCATTTTTCGCCTTCAGCCTATTTTCGTATCATCGGGCCGCTTTCGCGTTCCCATTTCACATACATCCCAAAAGACGTAAGGGAGCCTAACCGGCCATGGCCATCGTTCGCGAATTCCCCCGTGCCGTCCAGGAACTCGAACATGTCGAGATCCCGATGCCGGACGGTTGCCGGCTCGCCGCGCGCATCTGGCTGCCGGAAGATGCCGAGGATCATCCGGTTCCCGCGGTGCTCGAATACATTCCCTATCGCAAGAACGACCTGACGCTAAAGCGCGACGCGGGCACGGCGCCCTATGTCGCGGGCCACGGCTATGCCTATGTCCGGCTCGACCTGCGCGGCGCTGGCGATTCCGAAGGCATCATGCTCGACGAGTATACGCCGCAGGAGCTGCAGGACGGAGCGGACGCGATCGCCTGGCTTACCGAACAGCCATGGTGTGCGGGATCGATCGGCATGATCGGTATTTCCTGGGGCGGGTTCAACGGATTGCAGGTCGCAGCGCTCCAGCCGTCGGCATTGCGCGCCGTCATCACCTGCTGTTCCACCGACGACCGCTATGCCGACGACATCCACTACATGGGCGGCACGATGCTGGTCGATCAGCTGTCCTGGGCATCCGTGATGTTCGGAGAGAACACGCTGCCGCCGGACCCGCGCAACGTCGGAGATCGGTGGCGCGACGATTGGATGCAGCGCCTTCAGGAAAACGATCTGTGGCTGAAGACCTGGACCGAGCACCAGACGCGCGACGATTTCTGGAAGCACGGCTCGGTCTGCGAGAACTTCGACGACGTGCAGGTGCCGGTCTACGCGGTCTCCGGCTGGGCGGACGGCTACTGCCGCTCGGTCTTCCGGCTGATGGAAAACCTGAAAGGTCCGCGCAAGGGGCTTGTGGGGCCGTGGGCGCATACCTATCCGCATCTCGGTCAGCCGCTTCCCGCCATCAACTTCCTCGACGAAGAAATTCGCTGGTGGGACCATTGGCTGAAGGGTGAGGAGAACGGCGTCATGGACGAGCCGCGCCTTCGCATTTTCATGCAGGACCATGCCGAACCGAAGAGCTTCTACGAAAGACGGCAGGGTCGCTGGATCGCCGAGCCGTCATGGCCGTCGCCCAACGTCACGCCAGCACGCTTCAATCTGATGCAGGGCGGTCGGCTCGATCGGCGCGAGGCCGTGGGTGAAACGGCGCCGATGACGATCAATTCGCCGCTTTCCGTGGGTCTTGCCGGCGGCAAGTGGTGTTCCTACGCGATGCCGGGCGACCAGCCGGTCGACCAGCGTGCCGACGACGCCGGCAGTCTCGTCTTCGAGACCGCACCGCTCGACGAACCCTTCGAGATGGCCGGCGACGCCGCGCTCGACCTCGTCTTCGAAAGCGACCGGCCGGACGCGATCGTCGCCGTGCGCCTCAGCGACGTCGCGCCCGACGGGGCCGCGACGCGCGTCTCCTACGGTCTCTTCAACCTGACCCACCGCAAGAGCCACGAATTTCCCGAAAAGCTCGAGCCGGGCAAGCGCACGACGGTCACCGTGCCGTTCAAGCACGTCGCCCAGCACTTTCGCCGGGGCCACCGCATCCGCCTTTCGATCTCGACGAACTACTTCCCGCTCGCCTGGCCGTCGCCCGAACCGGTGACGCTGACCGTCCATCCGGGTGAATGCACCCTGCGTCTGCCCGAGCGCACGCCTTCGCCCGACGATCGCGCCCTGGAGCGCTTCGGCGAAGCCCAGACGGCGCCGCCGCTCGACCTAACGACCGTCGAACCGGAGAAGCAGTCCTGGCACGTCGTCAACGACCTCGGTCGCGGCACGACGACGGTGAAGGTCGTCGACGACAGCGGAACCTTCCACTTCCCCGACAGCGATCTGACGGTCGCCAAGCGCGGAACCGAGACCTACGGGTTCACGGCCAACGACTATCGCTCGGTCTATGGCGAGGTGACGTGGTCGTTCGACTTCAGCCGCGATGACTGGTGGGTGCGCACCAAGACCTGGACACGCCTTACGGCCAGCGCCGAGGCGTTTCACATCGAGGCGAAGCTCGAGGCATGGGAAGGGGACGAAAAGGTCGCCGAACGTGTCTGGGACGAGCAGATTCCGCGCAACCATCTGTGATCGCACCGGTAAGATGGGACGCCGTACCGACTGGTGACCCCTTCGCCTGCATGATAGACGGGCGAGGGGGCGAGCGAACGTCGTGACGTTGCCGGCAAGCGATGCCCCGCCAATCCATCGGAGGCGCGCATGAGCATTCGCACGGTCGTTTGGAACGAATTCCTGCACGAAAACGAGAACGAGGCCGTTCGCGGGATCTATCCCGACGGAATCCATGCCACCATCGCGGCGGCGCTTGCCGTGGATGCGGGCATCGACGTTTCGACCGCAACGCTGCGCGATGAAGAGCACGGCCTGCCGGCCGAACGCCTCGCCGAAACGGACGTCCTGTTATGGTGGGGCCACAAGGCCCATGGCGAGGTGGACGACGCGGTCGTCGAACGGGTCGCCCAGCGCGTCTTCGAGGGAATGGGGCTGATCGTGCTGCATTCCGGTCATTTCTCGAAAATATTCAGGCGACTGATGGGTGCGCCTTGCTCGTTGCGCTGGCGCGAGGCCGGCGAGCGCGAGCGCATGTGGGCGATCAATCCCAGCCACCCGATCGCAAACGGTGTCGGTCCGGCTATCGAGATCGCGAATTCGGAAATGTACGGCGAGCCCTTCCTCGTTCCAGAGCCGATGGAGACGGTATTCGTCTCCTGGTACGAAGGCGGCGAGGTCTTTCGTTCCGGCCTGACCTATCAGCGCGGGGCTGGACGCATCTTCTATTTCGGTTCGGGCCACGAGACCTATCCGATCTACCATGACGAGGCGGTCCAGACGGTGCTCAGGAATGCGGTTCACTGGGCCTATAATCCGGCAAGGCCGTGGACCGACGTTTCCGAAGCACCGAACGTGCCGTACGACCGCGCGCGCGAGACGCTGACGCCGAAGGGCGCGTCGCTCCACAAGGAAGGCGAGGAGGGGTTCCGGTGAGCGAACATCGCCTGATCATCCTCGGCACCGGCTCGATCGCCGAGCGCCATGCCGAACAGTTCTCCAGGCTGCCCGGTATCAAGCTTGTCGGCGCCGTCGACACCGACCGCGAACGCGCGGCCACGTTCGCGCGCGAGCACGGCATCGCGAACGTATTCGCCAGCCTGGAAGACGCGCTCGACTGGGGCGCGTTCGATGCTGCGGTCAACGCAACGCCGGACGGCGTCCACCATCCGACGACGCTTGCCCTGATCGCGGCGAAGAAGGCGGTCTTCTGCGAGAAGCCGCTTGCGCTCAGCCACGAAGATGCGCGGGAGATGACGGAGGCGGCCGAACGTGCGGGCCTCGTCAACATGGTCAATCTCACCTATCGCAACGCCCACGCGATTCAGATGGCGCGCCGGATGGTGCAGGGCGGCGAGATCGGGCCGATCCGCCATGTCGAGGCGAGCTACCTGCAGAGCTGGCTGACAGCGACGCACTGGGGCGACTGGCGTACCGATCCGCGCTGGCTGTGGAGGCTTTCGAGCGGCCACGGCTCGAAGGGGGTGATCGGCGACATCGGCATTCACATTCTCGATTTCGTCACCTTCGGAACGGGCCTCGAGATCGCCGCGCTGCAGGCGCGCATGAAGGTCTTCGACAAGGCCGAGGGCGGAGCGATCGGTGCCTATACCTTCGACGTCAACGACAGCGTCGCCATGACGGTCGAGATGGACAACGGTGCGCTCGGCGTCATCCACGCGACGCGCTACGCGACCGGCAACGCCAACGATCTGCGGTTGACGATCTACGGCGAGCGCGGCGCATTGAAGATCTGGGCGAACGAACGCGATTCCAGCCTCGACGTGTGTCTGGGCGAGGACGTGCATACGCAGAAATGGCGGCGGAAGGAATGCCCCGCCACACCGCGCAACGAGGCGCGTTTCGCCGAAGCGCTTGCCAGCGGAAAGAACGGCGAGCCGGACTTCGCGCGTGCCGCGGACATCCAGAAGCTGCTCGACCTGTGCTTCGTCTCGCACGAAGCGTCCCGGATGATGCCGACCGGGCTCGCGCCGGCGTCCGATCTTGCGAATGCGATGGCGACCGCCCGCCCGTAGCCTCCGTATGCGCCGGAGATCGGGAGAACGACGAAGGGCCGACCGATTTCACGGACGGCCCTTCGTCGTTCTCCTGCCGACTTCCCTGCGCTTCGGCCTACTTCGCCTCGGCGACGTGGCGCGCGAAGCGCAGCATGTTGCAGGTGTAGCCGTACTCGTTGTCGTACCACGAAACCACCTTGACGAAGGTCTCGTCGAGCTGGATGCCGGCACCCGCATCGAAGATCGAGGGCAGGGGGAAGCCGCGGAAATCCGTCGAGACGACGCTTTCGTCGGTGTAGCCGAGAATGCCCTTCATCTCGCCTTCGGAGGCGGTCTTCATCGCCTTGCAGATGTCGTCGTAGGTGGCGCTCTTTTCCAGTTCCACCGTCAGGTCGACGACGGAGACGTCCGCCGAGGGCACGCGGAAGGACATGCCGGTGAGCTTGCCGTTCAGCGCCGGGATGACCTTGCCGACGGCCTTCGCGGCACCGGTGGATGACGGAATGATGTTCTCGAGGATGCTGCGGCCACCGCGCCAGTCCTTCGAGGAAGGCCCGTCGACGGTCTTCTGGCTCGCCGTCGCCGCGTGTACGGTGCTCATCAGGCCGCGCTTGATGCCGTAGGTGTCGTTCAGCACCTTGGCGACGAGCGCCAGGCAGTTCGTCGTGCACGAGGCGGCCGATACGATGTTCTGGCCGTCATACTCGTGGTGGTTGACGCCGTAGACGAACATCGGCGTCGAATCCTTCGACGGTGCCGACTGGACCACCTTCTTCGCGCCGGCGGCAATGTGCTTCTCGCAGGCTTCGGCCGTCAGGAAGAGGCCGGTCGATTCGATGACGACGTCCGCATCGACTTCGCCCCAGCGCAGTTCGGCGGGGTCCTTGATCGACGTCAGGCGGATCTTCTTGCCGTCGATGACGAGCGCGTCGCCTTCGAGCGAGACCTCGCCGGCGAAGCGTCCGTGGACGGAATCGTATTTCAGCATGTAGGCGAGATAGTCCGGCTCGAGCAGGTCGTTGATGGCGACGATCTCGATGTCGGAAAATTCGCTATGGGCTGCCCGCAGGGCCATGCGGCCGATGCGGCCGAACCCGTTGATGGCGACACGTACAGTCATGAAAAGCCTCCGATCAGGTTTTGACGGAACGGCCCGGGCATCGCGGCCGGGCCGTCGGCGATGGGGTGAACGGCAGCTTGTCGAGGTGCGCCGCCGGAAATCAGCGGCACGTTTGCCATACTTGCCGCGCATATTCCAGCGATCGGGACGAAAGCGGGCCGACGCCGCGTCCTTTTGCCCGCCGGCATTCACCTCGACGGTGAAAGTCGCGTAGAAATCCCATGGATGAGCGCGATTGGAAAGGTCGCCTCGCGCTTGCCTGATGCGAGTGCTAAAGGCATGAGGCCGAGCCGCTTCAGGAGATTGCCGTGACCAAGCCCGTCTTCATTCTCAACGGACCTAACCTGAACCTTCTCGGCAAGCGCGAGCCGGAGATCTACGGCAGCGAAACGCTCGCCGACGTGGAGGCGTCGTGCGTACGGCTTGCCGAAGAACTCGGGCTGACGGTTCGTTTTCATCAGAGCAACGCGGAGTTCCAGATCATCGACTGGATCCACGAGGCACGGGAGGAAGCGTGCGGGCTGATCATCAATCCGGCCGCGTTCACTCACACCTCGATCGCCATTCTCGATGCGCTGAAGGCGTGCGCCTTCCCTATCTTCGAGGTGCACATCTCGAACATCCACAAGCGCGAGGCCTTCCGGCATCACTCCTACGTCTCGACCTGCGCGGACGGCATCGTCGCCGGGTTCGGCACGCAGGGCTACGAGATGGCGTTGCGCAGAATGGCGACGTCGGTAGACGCCGAAACGATCTGAATCCTACCCGCTGACGCGCTCGATTTCGGCGCCGCATGCGCCGAGCTTGGTTTCGAGGCGTTCGAAGCCGCGGTCGAGGTGGTAGACGCGGTTG
>NZ_VHLH01000037.1 GCF_006516965.1 Pararhizobium mangrovi
CCGATCGGGCCCCTTCGTGCGTCGCGCCTGCCATCGCCGTGGCCGACTTTTATTCCGCCCGAGTGGCCTGGTTTGGCTCCGTCGTTGACAGCGACGAAATCGACGCCCACTAACTTCATCCTGCTGGCGCTTTCCAGATAGAGGTGAGCGTTTGAGAAGTCGCTGTCGTCCTGCTTGCGGCCAGAGCGTTTGATCGCACCGCCAATCATCTTGAAGGTGGATGCACCGCCGGATGCACGGATCGCGTAGGAACCGCAACCGTCGAAGACCACACCGTTCAGGGTCAGATCGTTGTTGCCGTACAAGTTGAGGCCCACATTCTCAGCCCACTCGCAGCGCCCGCCCATCCACACGGTGGTGTCAGAACCAGCCTGAAAACTGGCGTTCGTTCCGCAGGCGTTGATTTCCAGATTCATAAAGAAGCTGTCTACGGGCGAATTAAGCCCAGTACCGCAGTTGGAAATCAGCACGTTCGAGGCCGTGAACTGGCCCAAGTAGATGTCCCGGCCATCCACATTGTTGCCGAGCCCATGCTCAAAGCCCCGGATAAATGTGTCGGTCATCAGCACGCTGTTACCGCCACCCGTGACGGCAATGCCTTTCCAACCCTCCGATGACAGGTGCAAACCCGAGAAACGCATGCGCTCATGGCCAGTCACATCAAAAAGCGTGGCCGCACCCGGCAGCATGCGGATCTGCGGTCCGTTGGTCTGCGGATTCGTATTGCCGCTGAAATCGTAGCCCAGTGCGGCATGCGAGATGATGGATACGTCGTCAGGGATCTCGATCTCGCCCAGTGCATGGTTTGCCGTGATCAGGATCGGCCGGCCCTTTGCGACGGCGTAGTCCACACACTTGCGGAATGCGTCCGTGCTGTCCGCGCTCAAACTGTCGCTGGCTCCGAATTCCAACGGGTTCGGCCATTCGCTGGCTAATTCGAAGAGGCGATCATTGGCAGTGCGTGTTTGCCAAGCTGTCAGTGCAGAGCCATCGTCCGTGATTGCCCGATAGTATGCTGCGCCGCGAGAATTGCCGCTGGCATAGCCGTCCGTACGCACCACATTAGCGCTTGTAGGCACGCTGACGCTGCTTAGAGCCGCGAAAGGCCCTACTCCGGTGTAATTTTCGCCCCGAGTGCCCTGTGGGCCTTTTGGACCCTGCGGACCTTGATCGCCTGTATCACCTTTTGGTCCTGGAGGACCAGCATCACCCTGCCGGCCGGTCGGTCCTCGTGGTCCTTGCTCACCCGTTGGCCCTAGCGGTCCTTCAGGTCCAATCAGGCTATCGAGCCAATTGGTCTCTGTTCCCGCAAAGCCATCGGACTGCGCAATCGCGAACGCGCTAGCACCTTCTGGACCCTGATCACCCTTAGCGCCGGCTAGACCCGTTGGGCCTTCTGGCCCCATTGGTCCCTGATTGCCCGGGTCACCCTGCTCACCTTGCGGACCTACAAGCGTTTCTAGCCAATCGCCTTCGGTGCCGGTAAAGCCCTCATCGATTGCAATCTCGTAGGCACTCTGGCCGGCCGAACCAGTTTTACCGGTTGGGCCGGCATCGCCTGTCGGTCCTTTTGGACCTTCAGCGCCCTGCTCGCCTTTCGGGCCAGTAGCACCAGCAGGACCGACAACCTTTCCAGCATCCAGCGTGCTGCCGTCGTTGAGCGTGAGGATGAGATGGTCGTTGGCGTCGACCGCACCCTGCGTGACTGTGAGACCACGTGGACCGACATCACCGGTATCACCCTTCGGGCCTTTTGGTCCGGGATCGCCCCTGTCACCGGGTTTACCCTGCGCCCGACCGGCACTGACATATCGGTTGTTCGTAAGAGCCAGAATGAGGTCACCGGACACGTCAATTTCCGCATCCAGAACGCCCACACCGTCAGCACCATCTAGGCCATTTCGGCCCCTAACTGTGCCGAGATCGTCGAGTGAGCCATTCTCCCATTCGAGGATCAAATGCTCGTCTTTAGCGATGTACGCCCTGAGAAGTGAAGTTGCCATGATATTCCTAGATAATTGAAAATGCTAGGAATATTTATCTGCAGACGGCCGATTACGGCTGTACGCACGGTTGCGATCGCTCGTTACGGGGCAAGATCAGGCTTGCCCTTTCCAATAGTGGTTTTAATATCATTACGCTGATGGTCGGCCCGCCCGGTTCGGGCAAGTCGATGCTTGCTGCGCGCCTGCCATCCATCCTCCCGCCGCTTTCGGCGAGCGAACTCCTCGAAGTCTCGATGATCCATTCGATCGCCGGCAAGCTCGCCGGCGGAAAGTTGTCGGACCGGCGACCCTACCGCACGCCCCACAACTCCGCCTCGATGGCCGCGATGGTCGGCGGCGGCTTTCGGGCGCGGCCAGGCGAGGTCTCGCTCGCCCATAACGGCGTGCTCTTCCTCGACGAGTTTCCGGAATTCACCCCGCAAGCGCTCGATTCGCTGCGCCAACCACTCGAAACGGGACAGTGCGTCATCGCGCGCGCCAATCACCGCGTGAGCTACCCGGCCGACATCCAGCTCGTGGCCGCGATGAACCCGTGCCGCTGCGGCATGGCCGGCCAGCCGGGGCACACCTGCGCACGCGGACCGCGCTGCCAGTCGGACTACCAGGCACGCATCTCTGGCCCGCTTCTGGACCGGATCGACCTGCGCGTCGACGTGCCGGCCGTTTCCGCCGCCGACCTCATGGCCCCGGCGCGTGCGGAGCCGAGCGCCGCCGTCGCCCAGCGCGTCGCCCGAGCACGCGAGCGGCAGCGTGAACGCTTCGCGGCCAGTGCCGACCCCTACGCTCGCACCAACGCCCGCTGCTCGACGGCCATCGTCGAGACGATCGCCGAGCCCGACCCGGACGGGCTGGCCCTGCTTCGCGACGCGGCGAACGCGATGCATTTTTCCGCGCGCGCCTATCACCGAATCCTGCGCGTCGCCCGGACCCTCGCCGACCTCGACGACCGCCCGACGGTCGGTCGCATCCATCTCGCCGAAGCCATCGCCTACCGCCGGGCCGGCGAACCGGCGACGGCCGCTGCCGCGTAAACTTCGACGCGAAGTACGGATGAGATGAGGATTGGCATACGCGCGAGATGGCCACGGGCACACAAATATTCGCCTGGGATTGCAAACGCGGTTCGAATGAAGGGGGTGAGGAAGAATGGGCAAGAAGCCGGAGAATAGCGGCAAGCCCTGGTCCAAAGCGGACGTTCAGTAGCTCGGCAAACTCGCAAAGGAAAACACGCCGACACGCGTGATCGGTCTCAAGACGGGCCGGACGCCGGAAGCGGTTCAGAGCAAGGCGAGTTCGGAAGGCATTTCGTCGAAGCCGACGAACCAGGCTCCGTACAATCGCAGGAAAGAATAGGAGCGGACGGTCGCAAAGGGTCGCGCGTTTCGCTCGCTACGCAGTACCCGGCCCCTACCGGACGCCCGTGGAGCCGAAGCCATCGGCACCGCGAGCCGTCGCATCCGTGCTTTCGCACTCTTCGACGACAGCGCGGGTGACCGGGGCGATCACCATCTGCGCAATGCGGGCGCCACGCTCGATCGTGAACGGCGCCTCCCCGAGATTGACGAGGATCACCTTCACCTCGCCGCGGTAATCGCTGTCCACCGTGCCCGGCGTGTTGAGGCAGGTGACGCCGTGGTTGAGTGCCAGGCCGGAGCGCGGGCGCACCTGCCCCTCGTATCCGGACGGGATCGCGAAGACGAAACCCGTCGGCACCGCCACGCGCGCGTTCACGGCAAGCACCAGCGGTGCATCGGCCGGCACCGCCGCACGCAAGTCCATGCCTGCCGCACCGGCGGTTTCGTAGGAAGGCAGGGCAAGGCCGGCGCCGTGAGCAAGACGCACGAGGCCGATTGCCGGCGGTTCGCCATGCGATGGTTCGCGAAATGGGGGATCGAGGGCGGACGTGGTCATGCGCGCATCATGCGCGTGGAGCGGCACCGGTCAATTGAAAGCCGGACGGCGACACGCTAGATGTCGCCCGTTCAACAGGAAAAGCGCTTAGCCGATGCCCGACGCCCTCGCCGAGGCGGTCTCCCGCCGCCGCACCTTCGCGATCATCTCGCACCCGGACGCCGGCAAGACGACGCTGACGGAAAAGCTGCTGCTCTTCGGGGGCGCGATCCAGCTCGCAGGTGCGGTGAAGGCGAAGAAGGACCACGCCCAGACCCGCTCGGACTGGATGACCATCGAGCGCGAGCGCGGCATTTCCGTCGTCACCTCCGTCATGACCTTCGAATATGGCGATCACGTCTTCAACCTGCTCGATACGCCGGGCCACGAGGACTTTTCCGACGACACCTATCGCACGCTGACGGCCGTCGACGCGGCGGTGATGGTCATCGACGCCGCCAAGGGCATCGAGCCGCGAACGCTCAAGCTCTTCGAGGTCTGCCGCCTGCGCGACATCCCCATCCTCACCTTCGTCAACAAGATGGACCGCGAAAGCCGCGACCCCTTCGAGATCCTCGACGAGGTCGAGGAGAAGCTTGCCCTCGATACGGCGCCCGTCACCTGGCCGATCGGCCGGGCACGCACCTTCTGCGGCACCTATCACCTGGCCGACAACGCCGTGCGCGGCACCGATGCCGACGAGACCGTCACGAAGGTCAACGGTCCGGAAGCGGACGCGGTCGCCGGCCTATTGCCGGAAAGCGACCGCGAAGCGTTCATCGAGGAGGCAGCACTTGCCATGGAAGCCTGCCGGCCCTTCGATCCGGCCGCTTTCCGCGAAGGCTCGCTGACGCCGGTCTATTTCGGTTCGGCGCTCCGGAACTACGGCGTACGCGACCTCATCCACGCGCTCGGCCTCCATGCGCCGGCGCCCCGCGCCCAAGTCGCCGACACGCGCACCGTCGAGGCGACGGACGCGAAGATGACGGCCTTCGTCTTCAAGATCCAGGCGAACATGGATCCCAACCACCGCGACCGCATGGCCTTCGCGCGCGTGTGTTCCGGCAAGCTGACGCGCGGCATGAAGGCGCGCCTTGCACGCACTGGCAAGCCGATGGCGCTCTCCGCTCCGCAGTTCTTCTTCGCCTCGCAGCGCCAGGTCGTCGACACGGCCTATCCCGGCGACGTGGTCGGCATTCCGAACCACGGTACACTGAGGATCGGAGACACGCTGACGGAGGGCGAGGCGCTCGTCTTTCAGGGCGTGCCGAACTTCGCTCCGGAGATCCTGCGCCGCGTGCGGCTTCAGGACGCGATGAAGGCGAAGAAGCTCAAGGAAGCCCTGCAGCAGATGGCCGAGGAAGGCGTCGTCCAGCTCTTCCTGCCCGAAGACGGTTCGCCGGCGATCGTCGGCGTGGTCGGCGCGCTGCAGCTCGACGTGCTGAAGGAGCGGCTGAAGGTGGAGTACGGCCTGCCGGTCGATTTCGAACCGGCGCGCTTTTCCGTGTGCCGCTGGATCACGGCGGAAGACGGCGAGGAGATCGAGCGCTTCATGAATGCCCATCGCGGCGACGTCGCGCGCGATCTCGACGGCGATCCCGTCTTCCTCGCCTCCGACGGCTTCTCGCTGAACTACGAGATGGAACGCTGGCGCGCTGTCGCGATGACCGCGGTCAAGGAATACCACGTGCGCAAGGCGGCCTGAGCCCGTCCACGAGCCTGCCCGGATCGTTCGAACGGACCGGGGCAGCCCGAACCGGCGCGAGCCGCCGAGGTTATTCCCCTTCGCGTTCGTTGCGCGGCAGGTCGGTCAGGTCCTGCGTCCATTCCAGCGCCGACCGGCACCAGATCTGGCGCTTCGCGGGCAGTTTGGCGCGCTCTCGCATCGCGCCGACGCGCACGCTGTAGACGCCGTCACCGAGCGAATAGATCTGCGTGCCGCAGACGGCGCAAAAGCCCTGAACGCGCTCGCGCCCGCTGTCGCCGGTCTTGCGGTAGAGCGTCG
Organism: Pararhizobium mangrovi; assembly: GCF_006516965.1. Taxonomy (GTDB): domain Bacteria; phylum Pseudomonadota; class Alphaproteobacteria; order Rhizobiales; family Rhizobiaceae; genus Pararhizobium_B; species Pararhizobium_B mangrovi. The sequence continues at coordinate 5,902 of NZ_VHLH01000037.1, forward strand.
GCTCGCCGGCAAGCATGCGAAAATCGGCCTCTTCGACACGCACCGAGGTCCGGTAGGCCGACGAACTCATCGTCTGGCAATCCGTGCAATGGCAGATCGTCACCCCTTCCGGATCGATCTCGGCCTCGTAGGCGAGTGCCCCGCAATGGCATTGCCCGGTCACATGCATGGCGCTCTCCCTTCTTCCATTCCGTTCGAAGCCGTCGGCGTGACGGCGCTCGTTTCCCTGGTTCCGCCCATAATGAACGAAGCAGCGACGTCGGAAAGCGAACCCATTCCAGAGCCGCGCATAGGCCTTCACGTCGTCGGCGCGTCCAGGCGTTTCGCGATGACTTCGGCCAGTCGCGCCGCGATCTCGGCCTTGCTCATTTCCGGCCAGGACTGCGTGCCATTGGCATCGACGAGGTGCACCGTGTTGCGCACGCCGCCCATGGCGCCGCCTTCGGCGGAGACGTCGTTGGCGACGATCAGGTCGGCGCCCTTGCGCGCGAGCTTCGCGCGGGCGTGTTCGATCACGTGTTCGGTCTCGGCCGCGAAGCCCGCGACGAACGCCGGGCGCGGCGTGCCGGTTGCGATCGTCTTCAGGATATCGGGGTTTTCCGCAAGCGTCAGCGACGGTACGGCCTCGCCTTCGCGCTTCTTGATCTTCTGCGGCGTATCGCTTTCCACCCGCCAGTCGGCGACGGCGGCGACCATCACGGCGATGTCCACCGGCAGGGCGGCGCGCACGGCGGCGAGCATTTCCTCGGCGCGTTCCACATGCACCGTCGAGACACCCGGCGGGTCGGCAAGGCTCACCGGGCCCGCGACGAGCGTGACATCGGCACCGAGGCCTGCCAGCGCTTCGGCGATCGCGAAGCCCTGGCGCCCGGAAGACCGGTTGGCAATGTAGCGCACCGGGTCGATCGGCTCGTGGGTCGGGCCCGCCGTGACGACGGCACGCCGGCCGGCCAGCGGCTTTTCGCCCGGCGAAAGCAACGCGGCGAGCGCGTCGGCGATCTCCGCGGGCTCGCTCATGCGTCCGGTTCCCGCCTCCCCGCGCTCGGCCATCTCGCCGGCGTCCGGGCCGACAAAGGCGATGCCGTCCGCAGCCAGCCGCTCGCGGTTGCGCCGCGTTGCAGAATGCGCCCACATCGCCGGGTTCATGGCCGGCGCGAGAAGCACCGGAACGCGCGCGGCGAGGAGCACGGCACCGGCGAGATCGTCTGCCATGCCAGCGGCCATGCGCGCCATCCGGTCGGCCGTCGCCGGCGCGACGACGATCGCGTCGGCCTCGCGCGCGAGCCGGATATGGCCGACGTCCTGCTCGTCCTCGCGGGAAAAGAGCTCGCTGTAGACCCGCCCGCCGGCAAGCGCGCCGGCAGCAAGCGGGGTCACGAAGGCTTGCGCGCCCGCCGTCATGACGACGCGCACCGTCGCGCCGCGCTCGGCGAGCCGGCGGATCAGGTCGAGGCTCTTGTAGGCCGCGATCCCGCCACCGATCACGAGAAGAATGCGCCGGCCTTCCAGTTCCTTCGCCATGCCCTTACCCGCCCTGTCTCGACCGGCCCTCCGGCCGGCTTCGATCCACGCTCCAGACTACCAGATGAACTTGACGGCGGCGATCAGCGCCACGCCGGCGAGGATCCACAGGGCGACCTCGCCGACGCGCCGGCGCGTCGCCTGTGCCTTGGAAAGGAACTTCACCGCCTCGTTGTCGAAGCGAACGCCGTTCTTGATGATGTCCTCGACCTCGGCGGAAAGCGCGTCCATGCGCGAAAGGATCTCGGGCGCGGAATCGACGAGGCGCATCAGTGCGTGCAGCCCGTCGCGCGTGTCGTGGAGAATGCGGGCGGGCCCGAGGTTCTGGCGGATCCAGTCGCCGACGACCGGTTCGGCCGCCGCCCACATGTTGAAGCGCGGGTTGAGCGTGCGCGCCACGCCCTCGACGACGACCATCGTCTTTTGCAGCATGATGAGCTGGGGCTGCGTCTGCATGTCGAAGAGTTCGGTCACCTCGAAGAGCAGCGTCAGCAACCGCGCCATGGAGATCGTCTCGGCAGGCTGGCCGTGGATCGGCTCGCCGATCGCGCGGATCGCCTGAGCGAAGCTCGCCGTATCGTGGTGGCGCGGCACGTAGCCCGCCTCGAAATGGACCTCCGCGACCCGGCGATAGTCGCGCATGATGAAGCCGTAGAGGATCTCGGCGAGGTAGCGCCGTTCCTTTTTTCCGAGCCGGCCGACGATGCCCATGTCGACGGCAACGATGATGCCGTCGTGGTCGACGAAGATGTTGCCCTGGTGCATGTCGGCGTGGAAGAAGCCGTCGCGCAGCGTATGGCGCAGGAAGGACTGGATCAGGGTGTCGGCGAGCTCGTTGAGGTCGAACCCGGCGCGCTTCAGCCCCTCCACGTTCGACATCTTGATGCCGTCGATCCATTCCATGGTGACGACATCGCGTCCGGTGCGCTCCCAGTCGACCTTGGGCACGCGAAAGCCCGGATCGTCGGCCGTGTTCTCGGCAAGCTCGGAAAGGGCCGCCGCCTCAAGGCGCAGATCCATCTCGATCTTGGTCGTCTGCTCGAGCGTCTTGGTGATCTCGACGGGGCGCAACCGGCGCGCGGAGCGGACGAAGCGCTCCTGCAGATGGGCGATCAGGTAGAACGTGTCGAGGTCGTGATAGAAGCGCTTGCGGATGCCCGGCCGGATGACCTTGACCGCGACCTTGCGCTCGCCTGTTTCATCGGCGACCTGCGCGGGATGGACCTGCGCGATGGAGGCCGCGGCGATCGGCGGATCGAAGCGACGATAGAGTTCGCTTACCGGCCGACCGATCGAATCGGCGATCTGCTGCTTGGCGATGTCGATGGGGAAGGTCTCCATCTCGTCCTGCAGCATGGCGAGATCGAGCGCCATGTCCTTGCCGACGACGTCCGGACGCGTCGCCAGGAACTGGCCGAGCTTGACGTAGGATGGCCCGAGCTTCTCCACGGCACGCGCCAGGCGGTCCTTGCGGGCACGCTTGATCGCCTTCGGCCGGGCAAGCACGACGGTGAGCCTGTGCAGCGTGCGCGCCGAGCCGCCGAGCTCTTCCACCGGCAACGCCGCCAGCACGCCCTCGCGCAGGAAGACCCAGCCGACGCGCGCGAGCCGGAAATATGCACCGGGACCGCTCATTGCGTGATTAAAGCTTCCAGCCGGAATGAAGTGCCGCGATGCCGCCCGAATAGTTCGTGTAGCGCACGCGCTCGAAGCCGGCCCTTTCGATCATCGAGGCGAAATCGCCCTGGCTCGGGAACTTGCGGATCGATTCCACGAGATAGCGGTACGGTTCCTCGTCGCCGGCGACGAGACGGCCGATCCTCGGGATCGCATGGAACGACCACTGCTCGTAGGCCTGTTCGAGAAAGGGCACGTCCACCCGGGAAAATTCCAGGCACAGGAAGCGCCCGCCACGGCGCAGCACCCGATAGGCCTCGCCGAGCGCGACTTCGATGCGCGGCACGTTGCGAATGCCGAAGGCGATCGTCACGGCATCGAAGCTTCGTGCCTCGAAGGGCAGTTCCTCCGCATTCGCCTCGACGAAGTCGATCTTGTCGGAAAGTCCGCGCTTGTCGGCGCGGCCCTGCCCTTCGGCCAGCATGGCGCCGTTGACGTCGAGAACGGTGACGTGGGCCTGCCCGCCGGAAGACTTGAGGATGCGAAAGGCGATGTCGCCCGTGCCGCCGGCAACGTCCAGCGCCCTGTATCCGCGTTTCCTCGGTGGGTTGAGCGCGGCCACCATGTTGTCCTTCCAGACACGGTGCAGACCGGCCGACATCAAATCGTTCATCAGGTCGTAGCGGCTCGCCACGCGATCGAACACCGCATTCACGCGGCCCTGCTTTTCTCCCTCGCCGACGGTCTCGTAGCCGTAGGAGGTTTCCATTCCCTCGCCACCCGATGCGCGCTCGTTCGACATACGGCCACTCTTTCCCGTGTTCACACGCCGACGGCGGCCGAACGTGGCGGCATCCGTGGCAAATGGCGGACGCCACGCTATGTGCAACGCGGTCGGCCCGTACCTGACCATGCGGATGTAGCGCAAAGGGCCGGCCAAGGAAACCAGCCTGCCGGCTTTGCCGGACAGGCGTTCGCCTGCGTGCGCAATGACGGAAAGCGTTCGATGCCGGAACTGCCGGAAGTGGAAACGGTACGCCGCGGCCTCGCGCCGGTGATGGAGGCCGCCAGGCTCGTCGCCGTGGAGCAGCGGCGTGCGGATCTTCGCTTTCCCTTCCCCACCGGATTTTCCGAACGACTGACCGGAAAGCGCGTGACCGGGCTCGGAAGAAGGGCAAAGTATCTCCTCTTCGATCTCGAGGACGATACCGTGCTGATCGCCCATCTCGGCATGTCCGGTTCCTTCCGTATCGAAACGCCCGCGGACGGCGACGGCGTGCCTGGCGACTTCCATCGTGCCCGCTCGCGCGATCCCCGCCACGACCACGTCGTCCTCGAACTCGAGCGCGAGGACGGGCCGGCGCGCGTCGTCTACAACGACCCGCGTCGCTTCGGCTTCATGGCGATCGGCGAGCGTGCGACGCTTGCCGCGCACCCGTTCTTCGCCGGCCTCGGGCCGGAGCCGAACGGCAACGCCTTCGACGCCTTCCATCTCGCCGGGCGGATGGCGGGCAGGAACGCCCCCCTCAAGGCCGCGCTTCTCGATCAGCGCATCGTCGCCGGCCTCGGCAACATCTATGTCTGCGAAGCGCTGTGGCGCGCCCGTCTTTCGCCGCGCCGCAAGGCGGGCTCGCTCGTCCGGCGCGACGGCCGGCCGACGCCGCGCCTCGTCGATCTGACGGCCTGCGTGCGCCTCGTCATAGACGAGGCGATCGCCGCCGGCGGCTCGACGCTTCGCGACCATATGCGCGCCGACGGAACGCTCGGCTACTTCCAGCATTCCTTCGCCGTCTACGACCGCGCGGGCGAACCTTGCCGGCGGGCGGGATGCCGAGATACCGTCCGGCGCATCGTGCAGGCCGGCCGGTCGACCTTCTACTGCCCGACCTGCCAGCGATGAACGAAGCCGGACCCCGCGGGCGGGTCCCTTTTGTGGAGAATGCGAGACGATGGCCTACGAAACGCTGAAGGTCGAAACGCGCGGACGGGTCGGGCTCGTCACCCTCGACCGCCCGGAGGCGATGAACGCGCTCAACCGGACCGTCATGCACGAACTGACCGCCGCACTCGCAGCGTTCGACGAGGATGCCAAGATCGGTGCCGTCGTTCTGACCGGTTCGCAGAAGGCGTTCGCCGCCGGGGCAGACGTCAAGGAGATGCGCGACCTCGAATTCGTCGACGTCGTGCTTGCCGACTACATCGCCGGCTGGCAGCAGATCGCCGCCACGCGCAAGCCGCTCGTGGCCGCCGTCGCCGGCTACGCGCTCGGCGGAGGTTGCGAGGTGGCGATGATGTGCGACTTCATCATCGCCGCCGAAAACGCCAGGTTCGGCCAGCCGGAGATCACGCTCGGCATCATGCCGGGCATGGGCGGCACGCAGCGCCTGATCCGCGCCGTTGGCAAGGCGAAGGCGATGGACCTGTGCCTGACCGGCCGGATGATGGACGCCGAGGAGGCCGAGCGCTCGGGCCTCGTCGCGCGGATCGTCGGCGCGGACGACCTGATCGAGGAAGCCGTGAAGGCAGCCGGGCGCATCGCCGAACAGTCGATGCCGGCCACGCTTCTCGCCAAGGAGGCCGTCAACCGCGCGTTCGAAGTCTCGCTCGAAGAAGGCCTGCTTTTCGAGCGGCGCGCTTTCCAGTCGCTGTTTGCGACCGAAGACCAGAAGGAAGGCATGGCCGCTTTCGCCGAAAAGCGCGAGGCGCAGTTCAAGCATCGCTGATTCAGGCATTGCTGTTCAGGCGTTGCAAAAGGGGCGCTCGCGCCCTTCCGCATCGCGTTACGGGCCGTCGAACGGCCCGAACGGGCATGATTTCATGCTCTTCGCGTCGGCCGCGGCGTTGACGGACGCACGCTTTCGGTCTATACGCCGCCCACGTTTTCCGGTGGCCGCGTGCCGCCGCTTTTCAAGTTATGCTCGCCCGTCGAACGTGGCTCCTTTCCGGACCCGTGGAGCACGTGGCGGCGGTTCGTCTTAGAGGACTAGCGTTATGGCCAATACAACTTCCGCGAAAAAGGCGACGCGCAAGATCGCACGCCGCACGGCGATGCACCGCTCGCGCCGCTCGCGCGTTCGCACCTTCGTGCGCCAGGTCGAGGAAGCGATCGCCAGCGGCGACAAGACGGCCGCCGAGGCCGCCTTCAAGCAGGCCCAGCCCGAATTGATGCGGGCCGCTTCCAAGGGCGTCATGCACGACAACACCGCCTCGCGGAAGGTCTCGCGCCTCGCCCGCCGGGTGCAGGCGATCTCCGCCTAACGACCCTTCCGATCCGTTCCGTATGCAAGGGCCTGGCCGCGCGCCGGGCCTTTCGGATTCATGCTCGGGACCGGATGACCCGTAAGGTGCCGGATTCCTTACGTTTCAGGAAGATGACAGAATTAGACGTTATATTTCAGTAGTTTAGAGTAGGTGGCCTCCGCGCTGCCACAATCGCCAGCCGTGTGGAACGCCACCGGCGAGTCAAGCGATTTTTTATTTTTCCGCGGATCGGCGGAGCCATCGCGGCGACCGTTTTGGAAAACCGCTGGAATCAAAGGCGCTTGTCCCGACCGGAACGAACGCGCCCTCCCGCTTCATCCTTCGGCAAGGCCGCCAACCGTTAAAATTCGCCTAATGATGCGCTTGATCTCTTCAGGTCCTGCTGCCTAAATGCCGCTCGGAAAGACGAGGGAAACATCTTCCGAACGAGGGGATGTCTGCCGCAGCGCGTTCGTCGAGAACGGGGCGACACCCTTCGGATTTCCGGGGGCACGGCATTCCATACTGCGTGCATTAAAAACAACTTTCGGTTGCATCCGTGATCGCCCGGTCACGGTACGGGGAGCCTTTTGCCTATGGAAGGGACATAACGGAAGCGGGAGGGCCCAAACGCCGGACGGCGCTCGGTCCATCCCGCCGGAAGACGGTGCGAGCACACCGGGAAGCGGCGCCGGTCGGGCGTACGTATTCAGGGGTAGGTGCCGAAGGGCGCCTCGGCGACAAGACGATCGTAAAAACAAGGGAAGCGGCGAACATGCATACGAGCACGGCGACGGCGATGGCTTCAGGGGTAACGGGAAACTCCGGGCCGGGTGGGGAGCACTCCGTGTCGAAAACCTCGGCCGTCACCGGAACGGGCGACGCGTCGACGGGTGACCAGGCCAAGGACGGTGCTGCGAGGGGCGAGGGTACCGGCCGATCGCATGGCTACGAGGAACTCTTCGAACGCGTACGCCGCCGCCTCCAGGCACAGGTCGGCCCGGAAATCTTCGCGAGCTGGTTCGGTCGCCTGAAGCTGCATTCCATCTCGAAGAGCGTCGTGCGCCTCTCGGTGCCGACCACCTTCCTGAAATCATGGATCCACAATCGCTATCTCGATCTGATCACCGGTCTCTTTCAGGCGGAAAACCCGGATATCCTGCGCGTGGAGATCGTCGTGCGTTCGGCGACGCGCGGCAGCCAGACGATCGCTCCCGCCGAAGCCGGCGCCCAGGCGGGGCGCACCGGCGTCCAGACGCCGGCCAACGATGCGCCGCAGCGCATGCCGAGGGTCGCGCTTGCATCGGCCGAGGCCGGCCGGGCGCGTCCCGCCGCGGGCACGAACCCCGTCATGGGCTCGCCGCTCGATCCGCGCTATTCCTTCGAGACCTTCGTCGAGGGTTCGTCGAACCGCGTCGCGCTCGCCGCCGCCAGAACCATCGCCGAGGCCGGCGCCGGCGCCGTACGCTTCAATCCGCTCTTCATCCATTCGCGCGTCGGGCTCGGCAAGACGCACGTCCTGCAGGCGATCGCCGCCGCTGCGATCGCAAGCGAGCGTGCGCCGCGCGTGGTCTACCTGACGGCTGAATACTTCATGTGGCGCTTCGCCACCGCGATCCGCGACAACAACGCGTTGTCGTTCAAGGAATCGCTGCGCAACATCGACCTGCTCGTCATCGACGACATGCAGTTCCTGCAGGGCAAGTCGATCCAGAACGAGTTCTGCCACCTCCTGAACAGCCTGCTCGATTCGGCCAAGCAGGTGGTCGTCGCCGCCGATCGTGCTCCGTGGGAGCTGGAATCGCTGGATCCGCGCGTGCGTTCGCGCCTGCAGGGCGGCGTCGCGATCGAGATGGAGGGGCCGGACTACGCCATGCGCCTCGATATCCTGAAGCGCCGGCTCGCCGCCGCGCAGGCCGAGGATCCAGGCCTCGTCATCTCCGACGAGATCCTCGACCACGTCGCGCGGCACGTGACGGCGAGCGGGCGGGAGATCGAGGGTGCCTTCAATCAGCTCCTCTTCCGCCGTTCCTTCGACGAGCTGACGATCGAGCGCATCGACGAGTTCCTCGGCCATCTCGTCAAGGCGGGCGAGCCCAAGCGCGTGCGCATCGAGGACATCCAGCGCGTCGTCTCGCGGCACTACAACGTCTCGCGCCAGGAACTGACCTCGAACCGGCGTACCCGGGTCATCGTCAAGCCGCGCCAGATCGCCATGTATCTGTCGAAGACGCTGACGCCGCGTTCCTTCCCGGAAATCGGACGCCGCTTCGGCGGCCGCGACCATACGACGGTGCTGCACGCGGTGCGCAAGATCGAGGGCCTCATCGGCGAGGACACGAAGCTCGCCCACGAGCTCGAGCTCCTGAAGCGGCTGATCAACGAATAGGCGACGGCGGACGAACGTCACCGATCGCGACGGATACGGTATCGGATGATCGGGTGGTGGTAGCCACTCGATCCGTTCGTCCGTTTTCCTTGGTCGGAACCCCCGCGCACCCTTGCTTTCGGGCCGGCTGATCTGCCAATCTGAGCGCCCTGCTTCGAACCGTGACCGCGGTGCCCGAAGTCCAGAAAACCTCGATCGCGACACTGCCCCCGGCACGCGGTCCCAAACGGTTCGAAACGATCATGCGCGTCACCCTCGAACGATCCAATCTGTTGAAGTCGCTGAACCACGTCCACCGGGTCGTGGAGCGGCGCAACACCATTCCGATCCTGTCGAACGTCCTGCTTCGCGCCGGCGACGGGCGGCTTCAACTGAAGGCGACCGATCTCGACCTCGAGATCACCGAGGCGACGCCGGCCGAAATCGGCCAGGCGGGCGCGACGACGGTTCCGGCGCACCTCCTCTACGACATCGTGCGCAAGCTTCCCGACGGGTCCGAGGTCGAGCTTTCGACGAACGGCGAGAACACGGCCATGTCGGTGTCCTCGGGCCGGTCGAAATTCTCGCTGCAATGCCTGCCGGAAACGGATTTCCCGGACCTGACGGCGGGCACCTTCTCGCACGGCTTCGATCTGCCGGCGCCGCAGCTCAAGATGCTGATCGACCGCACGCAGTTCGCGATCTCCACGGAAGAGACGCGCTATTACCTGAACGGCATCTACCTCCACACCATCGAGGGCGAGGGAACGCTTTCCCTGCGCGCCGTCGCGACGGACGGCCACCGGCTCGCGCGCGCCGAGGTCGAGGCGCCGATGGGCTCGGAAGGCATGCCCGGCATCATCATCCCGCGAAAGACGGTCGGCGAGGTCCAGAAGCTCGTCGACAATCCGGAGCTGACGGTGCGCGTCGAGATTTCCGACGCCAAGATCCGCCTTTCGCTCGGCGACATCGTCATGACCTCGAAGCTCATCGACGGGACCTTCCCCGACTACCAGCGCGTCATTCCGGCCGGCAACGACAAGCAGATGACGATCGACTGCGCGGAGTTCGCGCGTGCCGTCGACCGCGTATCGACGATCTCGTCCGAACGCGGGCGTGCGGTGAAGCTTTCGATCGCCGACGGGCAGCTCACGCTCACCGTCCACAATCCCGATTCCGGCAGCGCGGTCGAGGAACTGCACGTCGGCTACGAGGCCGATCCGCTCGATATCGGCTTCAACGCGCGGTATTTGCTGGACATCACCAACCAGCTCGCCGGCTCGCAGGCCGTCTTCATGCTGGCCGATCCGGGCTCGCCGACGCTCATCCACGACATGGCCGGCGATGCCGCGCTCTACGTGCTGATGCCGATGCGCGTGTGAGCGTGCTCAACCCGCGCTGTACCGTTCCAGGCGGCTGAACCGGGCCCGCGATGCACGTTCATCTCGAAAGGCTGCGGCTCACCGACTTTCGCAACTACGCCTCGCTCGCCGTCGATCTCGGGCCGGGCCATGTCGTGCTCACCGGCGAGAACGGCGCCGGCAAGACCAATCTCATGGAGGCGGTCTCCTTCCTGTCCCCCGGACGCGGCCTGCGCCGAGCGACCTACGGCGAAGTGGTACGCCGCGAGGCGCCACGCGGCTTTTCCGTCTTCACCAACCTTCAGGGCATGGCCGGTCCGGCCGATGTCGGTACCGGGGCCGGTGGGCCCGAGGAAAGCGGCGCACGGCGCCTTCGCATCAACGGCGCACCGGCCTCGTCGGCCGAAAGCCTGCTCGAGCATTTGCGCGTATTGTGGCTGACGCCGGCGATGGACGGGCTCTTCACCGGCCCGCGTAGCGAGCGCCGGCGCTTCGTCGACCGGCTGACGCTTTCGATCGATCCGGCCCACGGCAAGCGCGCGCTCGACTACGAGCGCGCCATGCGCAGCCGCAATCGCCTGCTCGCCGAAGGCCGGACGGACCCCGTCTGGCTCGACGGGCTGGAAGCGCAGCTTGCCGAACTCGGCGTCGCGATCGCGCTTGCCCGGCGCGAACTCGTCGCCCTGCTTGCACGAATGATCGAACGCGGGCAGGCCGACGGCCCGTTTCCGCAGGCGGGCTTCGCGCTTGCCGGCTTTGCCGAGGAGGACGAGGCGGCCGTCGATCTCGAAGAGCGCCTGCTTGCCGATCTGCGCACGGGCCGCATGCGCGACGCGGCGGCCGGGCGAACGCTTTCGGGTCCGCATCGAAGCGACCTCCTCATCCGCCACAAGGCCAAGGACATGGAGGCGGCGCGTTCCTCGACCGGCGAGCAGAAGGCGCTTCTCATCGGCCTCGTGATGGCCCACGCGCGCCTCGTCGCCGAGATGACGGGCCATCCGCCCGTCCTGCTTCTCGACGAGGTCGCCGCCCATCTCGACGCCGGCCGGCGCGCCGCGCTCTTCGACCTGATCGACGCGCTCGGCGGCCAGGCCTTCATGACTGGCACCGATGCGGCGATGTTCGAGGCGCTCGGCACGCGCGCCGGCTTCTTCACCGTCGCAAACGGCGCGGTGGAACGCACCGCGTGAGCGCTCGGCGCGTCGTCATCGATCGAAGATCGCGCCCGCTTCCGTATAAGCCTGAAAGGCTCTAGATCCCGACCATGAGCGAAGACGACCCTGCCCTTTCCCGTGACGAACTGGAACGCTACGCCCGACATATCGTGCTGCCGGAGATCGGCGGTCCCGGCCAGCAGCGTCTGAAGCGGGCGCGTGTCCTCGTCGTCGGCGCCGGCGGCCTCGGCGCGCCGTCCCTGACCTATCTGGCGGCTGCCGGCGTCGGACATCTTTCCATCCTCGACGACGATCGCGTTTCGCTGTCGAACCTGCAGCGCCAGTTCATCCACGACACGGACGCGGTCGGTACGGGCAAGGCGGAAAGTGCGGCACGCAGCCTCGCCCGCCTCAATCCGCATGTGCGCGTCGAACCGGTGGAGGAGCGCCTCACCGAAGCCAACGCACCGGCGCTGATGGCCGGCCACGACCTCGTTCTCGACGGCTCGGACAATTTCGAGACGCGCTACGCCGTCGCCGACATGGCCGCGGCCGGGGAAATTGCGCTCGTGACCGGCGCCGTCGGCCGCTTCGATGGGTCGCTGACCGTCCTCAAGCCCTTCGAGCGCGACGGGCAGGGCCGACGCAATCCGACCTATCGCGATCTCTTCCCGACACCGCCGCCGCCGCACAGCGTGCCGAGCTGTGCCGAAGCGGGCGTGGTCGGTGCGCTTACCGGAGTGATCGGATCCCTGATGGCGATGGAGGCGATCAAGGTTCTGACGGGGGCGGGCGAACCGCTCGTCGGACGGCTGCTGCTCTACGACGCCCTTTCCGCCCGCTTCGAGACGATGACCTATCGCGCATCCGCCGAATGAGGCCGCGCATGAAACGGCCCGGTGGCCGACGGCCGCGTTGACGGTGTCTTAACCATGCGCGGGCCATGGTCGGCTCGAGCGGCCTCGCTTGAAGGGCCGGCCCGCAGCATGTGCACGAACCCGGCGACGGATCGGGAGCCGAAGGGCGAATGGCGCAGGCGACCGGCCGGCAGGGGCGAACCGCGGGTTTCGGGGTTCATCATGCGCAGCGTTCTCGCCATTTTCGCCACCTTCACCCTCGCGGCCGCAACCGCCACGATGTTCGCGGGCCCTCCCGCGATGGCGCGCGACGGCGCTTCGGCGGCCAAGATCGGGCCGAGCGGCCTGCCGCTGCCGCGCTATGTCAGCCTCAAGTCCAGCCGGGTCAATCTGCGCATCGGTCCCGGCACGCAATATTCCATTTCCTGGCAATACACCCGCGAGGGCCTGCCGGTGGAGATCATCCAGGAATATGGGCACTGGCGCCACGTGCGCGATGCCGACGGCACGGAGGGCTGGGTCTACCAGTCCCTGCTTTCCGGCAAGCGCACGGCCGAGGCCGCACCATGGATGAAGGGCAAGGTCGTCAAGAAGGCGGATTACATCGCCATGCACGACGACCCGCGCGAAGGATCCGCCATCGTCGCCAAGCTTCAGCCGGGCGTCGTGCTCTCACTCGACGAGTGCGACGGGAAATGGTGCGAGGCGAAGGTGCAGAACGTTACCGGCTGGGTCCCGCAGGCGAAACTGTGGGGCGCCTACCCGAAGGAACACTTCAACTGACATTCCGCGGGTAGAGATCGGCCGCGAGCGTGCGGCGGATCGAACCGGATCGGCGTCGGCGAATCAGGTCCGGCGCTTTGCGCGCAGGCGGATCACCACGTCCACATGGGCGATCTCCATGCCCTCCGGCACCTCCGGCAGGCCGTCGACCCGCAGGTCGGCGTCCGGGATATCGGCGATCTCGTCCGAGCCCTCGATCAGGAAATGATGGTGGTCCGAAACGTTCGTGTCGAAATAGGTCTTCGACGAATCGACCGAAAGCACGCGCAGCAGCCGGGCGCGCGTGAACTGGTGCAGGGCGTTGTAGACGGTCGCGAGCGATACCGGCACGTCGGCGGCATGCGCTTCGGCGTGCAGCTCCTCGGCCGTCAGATGGCGGTCGCCCTTGGCGAACAGCAACTCGGCGAGCGCGGTGCGCTGGCGCGTCGGCCGCAGGCCGGCGGCGCGCAGTTTCCCCTCGACCACGCCGGGTTCGATTGTAGCAAGGCCGGGATCGCCGCTTGATCCGCTCACGTCGCTCGCCCTTTTCGCCGCGAATTCAAAACCATCCGAAGCCCGGATATATTCGGATATCAGCGGTGATTCAATAGTGCCGTCGGCACGCCCCTGCCTGCCCGGGTGCGCTCGAAGGCACTGGAACCGGGCGCGCGCTTCGGGTAAGGGCTGCGTCAGAGTTTCGGTTTTCGTGACGAAATGAGCTGTGCTAGGTTCCGCTCACGCTGCCGGGGACTTTCAAGCGGCCGAGCGTTCCGTCGCTACGCTTCGCCAAGGGGAGACGTGTGTGCCAATGGGCAATAAGCAATCGAGCTACGATTACGACGAAGTCCTGTCGTGCGCACGTGGTGAATTGTTCGGGCCGGGCAATGCGCAGCTTCCCCTGCCGCCCATGCTGATGTTCCACCGGATCACCGATGTGGACGCCGAAGGCGGCCGGAACGGCAAGGGCATCATCCGCGCCGAATTCGACATCACGCCGGATCTCTGGTTCTTCGAATGCCACTTCATGGGCGATCCGGTCATGCCCGGCTGCCTCGGCCTCGACGCCATGTGGCAGCTTACCGGCTTCTACCTCGGATGGCTCGGCGAACCGGGGCGCGGACGGGCCCTTTCCACCGGCGAGGTCAAGTTCACCGGCATGGTGACGCCCAAGACCGGCCTCGTCGAGTACGGCGTCGAGTTCAAGCGCGTCATGCGCGGACGCCTCGTCCTCGGCATCGCCGACGGCTGGATGAAGGCCGACGGCGAAACCATCTACACCGCGAACGATCTCCGGGTCGGCCTTTTCCAGGACAAGGCCTCTTGAGGCGCACCGCAGCGCATCGCTCCGGAATCCCCTTCAACGGGAGAGCACTGACATGAGACGCGTCGTCGTCACGGGAATGGGCATCGTTTCCTCGATCGGCAACTCCCCCGACGAGGTCGTGGCTTCGCTGCGCGAGGCACGCTCGGGAATCAGCTTTTCCGAGGAGTTCGCCGAACACGGTTTCCGTTGCCAGGTATGGGGCGCGCCGAACCTCGACCCGGCCGAGCACGTCGATCGCCGCGCTCTGCGCTTCCTCTCCAAGGGGGGCGCGTGGAACCACGTCGCCATGGAGCAGGCGATCGCCGACGCCGGCCTCGAGGAGAACGACGTCACCAACGAGCGCACCGGCATCATCATGGGCTCGGGCGGCCCCTCGACGCGCACCATCGTCGAGGCCGCGGACATCACCCGCGAGAAGGGCAGCCCCAAGCGCATCGGCCCGTTCGCCGTGCCCAAGGCCATGTCCTCCACCGCCTCGGCGACGCTCGCCACCTGGTTCAAGATCCACGGCGTGAACTACTCGATCTCGTCGGCCTGCTCCACCTCGGCGCACTGCATCGGCAACGCCGCCGAGATGATCCAGTGGGGCAAGCAGGACATGATGTTCGCCGGCGGCCACGAGGACCTCGACTGGACGATGTCGAACCTCTTCGACGCCATGGGCGCGATGTCGTCGAAGTTCAACGACGACGCCTCGCGCGCCTCGCGCGCCTTCGACGCCGATCGCGACGGTTTCGTCATCGCCGGCGGCGCGGGCGTGCTCGTGCTGGAGGAACTGGAGCACGCCAAGGCGCGCGGCGCGACCATCCACGCCGAGATCGTCGGCTACGGCGCGACCTCCGACGGCTTCGACATGGTCGCCCCTTCCGGCGAGGGTGCGGTGCGCTGCATGCGCCAGGCGCTTTCCACCGTCGAAGGCGGGATCGACTACATCAACACGCACGGCACCTCGACCGAAGTCGGCGACGCGCGCGAGATCGGCGCGATCCGCGAGATCTTCGCCGACGACCTGCCCTACATCAATTCGACGAAGTCGCTGACCGGCCATTCGCTGGGCGCGGCGGGCGTCCAGGAATCCATCTATTCCATCCTCATGCTGAAGAACGGCTTCGTCGGCGAGAGCGCGCACATCGAAAATCTCGATGCGCAGTTCCAGGGGGTGCCGATCGTGCGCGAACGCGTCGACGATGTGAAGCTCGACACCGCCCTTTCCAATTCGTTCGGCTTCGGCGGCACGAACGCGTCGCTGGTCTTCCAGCGCTACCCCGGCTGAGGAGACGCAGGATGGACGGCCTCATGAAAGGCAAGCGCGGTCTCGTCATGGGGGTCGCAAACGACCACTCCATCGCCTGGGGCATCGCGCGCGCCCTTGCCGCCGAAGGTGCCGAGCTGGCCTTCACCTATCAGGGCGAAGCGTTCGGCCGGCGCGTCAAGCCGCTCGCCCAGAGCCTCGGTTCCGACATGGTGCTGCCCTGCGACGTCGAGGACATCGCGACGGTCGACGCCTGCTTCGCCGCGATCGAGAAGGAATGGGGCTCGCTCGACTTCGTCGTCCACGCCATCGGCTATTCGGACCGGTCGGAACTGAAGGGTCGTTACGCGGACGTAACGACACGCAAGAACTTCTCACGCACCATGGTGGTCTCCGCCTTCTCCTTCACCGAGGTCGCGCAGCGCGCCGCCAAGCTGATGGGCCCCGGCGGCTCCATGCTGACGCTGACCTATGGCGGCTCGACCCGCGTCATGCCGAACTACAACGTCATGGGCATCGCCAAGGCGGCTCTCGAGGCGATGGTGCGCTATCTGGCGGCCGATTACGGGCCGGAGGGCATCCGCGTCAACGCGATCTCGGCCGGCCCCGTGCGCACGCTCGCCGGCGCCGGCATCGGCGATGCGCGCGCCATGTTCAGCTATCACTGCAAGAACGCGCCGTTGCGCCGGGCGACCAACATCGACGAGGTCGGCCGCTCGGCACTCTACCTGCTTTCCGACCTCGCGAGCGGTGTGACGGGCGAAATCCATTTCGTCGATTCCGGCTTCCACATCACCTCTATGCCGGCGATCGACCAGCTCAAGAAGCAGGATACCGACGAATAGGCGCAGACGCGAAGGCGCCCTCGGCTTCCCGAAATCCGGTTCGTGCAGGACCGCTTCCATTCCTGCGATTGCATCCGTTTCAACGGTAACGCTTGGAATGGGCGGCGATCCGGTGCAATGTCTCCACGCACGGTCCCGTAAAGCGGCGTCTCGACGCGAAGTCGGGTGCGATACGGGGCGTTCGCCGGCGTCACGCCGGCTCTGGGAGAGACTGGGAGGTCTTCATGAAATTCGTATTTCCGAGAAGCTTGATGGCGGGGGCCGTTGCCGCCGCGGTCGGTCTTGCCGGCGTCCCGGCCAACGCGGCCGACTTCATCAACATTCTCACCGGCGGCACGTCCGGCGTCTATTATCCGCTGGGGGTCCAGCTTTCCAAGATCTACTCCGACAACATGGACGGCGTGAAGGTCCAGGTTCAGTCGACCAAGGCCTCGGTCGAGAACATGAACCTGCTCCAGCAGGGCCGCGGCGAACTCGCCTTCGCGCTCGGCGACACGGTCAAGGCCGCCTGGGAAGGCGACAAGGACGCCGGCTTCTCGCAGAAGCTTGGCAAAATCCGCGCGATCGGTGCGATCTATCCGAACTACGTACAGATCGTCGCGACCAAGGCTTCCGGGATCAAGAACTTCCAGGACCTCAAAGGCCACAGCCTTTCGGTCGGCGCGCCGCGCTCGGGAACCGAGCTCAACGCCAAGCGCATCTTCGACGCCATGGGCATGAGCTACGACGATCTGTCGAAGACCGAATATCTGCCTTTCGGCGAGTCCGTCGAACTGATGAAGAACCGGCAGCTCGACGCGACGTTGCAGTCGGCCGGCCTCGGCGTGGCGTCGATCAAGGATCTTTCGTCCTCCATGCCGATCCAGGTCGTCTCCGTGCCGGCCTCCGTTGCCGAGAAGCTCGGCGCGCCGTTCATTTCCACCGATATTCCGGCGGGCACGTATGATGGGCAGGACAAGGACGTGCCGACGCTCGCCATCACCAACATCCTCGTCACGCGCGAGGGCGTTTCGGACGACATGGCCTACCAGATGACGAAGCAGCTCTTCGAGCACCTCGATTCCATGGTGGCCGCGCATTCCGCCGCCAAGGCGATCGACATCCAGAAGGCGGCGCAGAACCTGCCGATCCCGCTGCATCCGGGCGCCGAGCGCTATTACAAGGAAAAGGGTGTCCTGAAATAGGTCCTCCGTTTCGATGGGCGACGGTTCGAGCCGTCGCCCGTTTCGCACGCCCCGTGTTCGACGAAGTCAGCGCGATGCCCGACACCATCCGGACGGCCAAAACGACGACAGCCTGCGCGACGACGTCGCGGCGGACAAGACGACCGTTCGCCCGCCGATGAGTGCCACGCCCAGCGAACGCGCCGCATCGACGGAGATCGAACTCGACGATCCGCTTTCGGGCGGCTTTCCGGCGACCCGGGAAGGTCGGCTCCTCTTCTGGATCGCCGTCGTCTTCTCCCTCTACCAGATCGCGACCGCACTGAACCTCCTCGGCCTGCCGAGCCAGGTCGTCCGCGCCGTGCATCTGGGCTTCCTGCTGCTCCTGACCTTTCCGCTGGTCACGGCTTTTCGCGCGCCGTCGCGCCTCTTCCAGACGATCGCATGGGGGCTGGCGCTCGCGGCGGTCGTCGTCACCGCCTATCAATGGATCGAGTACAAGCCGCTGATCCTCAGGGCCGGACTGCCGATCCTTTCCGACACGATCATCGGCGTCATCACGCTCGTCACGGTCTTCATCGCGGCATGGCTGATCATGGGCCCGGCGCTGCCGATCATCGCAGGCTTCTTCCTGTTCTACTGCTTCTTCGGGCAGTATTTCCCGGGGCCGCTGCAGACCCGCGGCTACGCCTTCAGCCAGGTCGTCGACCACATGACCTTCGGCACAGAAGGCATCTACGGCGTACCCCTCTACGTGTCCGCCACCTACATCTTCCTCTTCATCCTCTTCGGCGCCTTTCTCGAACGCGCCGGCATGATCAAGCTCTTCACGGACGTCGCCCTCGGCTTCGTCGGCCATGCGCGCGGCGGCGCGGCGAAGGTCGCGGTCGTCTCTTCCGGCCTGATGGGCACGATTTCCGGCTCGGGCGTCGCAAACGTCGTGACGACCGGTCAGTTCACGATCCCGCTGATGAAGAGCTTCGGCTATCGTGCCGCCTTTGCCGGCGGCGTCGAGGCGACCGCCTCGATGGGCGGGCAGATCATGCCGCCGGTGATGGGCGCCGTCGCCTTCATCATGGCCGAGACGCTGGACGTTCCCTATACCGAGGTCGTGAAAGCAGCGATCGTCCCGGCGATCCTCTACTTCGCCTCCGCCTTCTGGATCGTGCATCTGGAAGCCGGCAAGTACAACCTCATGGGCATGCCGAAGAGCGACCTGCCCTCGCCGCTCGCCGCACTCAAGCGCGGCTGGTACCTGCTGCTGCCGCTCGCCGTCCTCGTCGCCCTGCTCTTTTCCGGCTACACGCCGCTTTACGCCGGCACGATCGGCCTCGCGCTGACCGTCCTTCTCATCCTCGGCGCCTCGGCCGTCCTCGGCCTGCCTTCGGGCGTGCTTCGCATCGTCTTCTGGATCGGTCTCGGCCTCGTCGGTGCCAGTTTCTTCGAATGGGGCATCCGGCCGGTGCTCGCCGCCGTCGCGATCCTGATCGTCGCGAACGTCTTCGTGGTCGGCGGCCGGCAGACGCTGATCGACTGCCGCGATTCGCTTGCCAACGGTGCCAAGACGGCGCTCTCCGTCGGCGTCGCCTGCGCGATCGTCGGCATCATCATCGGCACGATGACGCTGACCGGGGCGGCGACGACCTTCGGCCAGTACATCGTCTCCGTCGGGCAGTCGAACCTTTTCCTCTCGCTCGTGCTGACGATGATCACCTGCATCGTGCTCGGCATGGGCATCCCGACGATCCCGAACTACATCATCACCTCGTCGATCGCCGGCCCCGCACTTTTGAAGCTCGGCGTGCCCCTGATCGTCAGCCACATGTTCGTCTTTTATTTCGGCATTCTCTCCGACCTGACGCCCCCCGTCGCGCTCGCCTGCTTCGCCGCTGGCCCGATCGCCAAAGAAAAGGGGCTGAAGATCGCGATGGACGCGATCAAGGTCGCCGCCGCCGGCTTCGTCATTCCATATATGGCGGTCTATTCGCCGGCCCTCATGCTGCAGCCGGGCGGTCCGCTCTCGGATCATTTCGGGTTTCCCGTCGCCGTCGCCTACATCGTATTCAAGGTGGCGCTTGCAATTGGGCTGTGGGGTTCGGCCGTCATCGGCTTTATGTTCGCCCGGCTTTCGCTCTGGGAACGGGCATGGGCCGCGCTCGCCGCCTTCACCCTCGTCGCCGCATTGCCGCTGACGGACGAACTGGGCTTCGTGCTCGCGATCGCTTTCCTCGGCTTCGAGTGGATGCGTGCGCGCAAGCGCGAGCCCGTCACGCCGTGAGCGCCGGCATCTGCGTCGCTGCCGCGGGCAAGACCATCATGCTCGCGGCGATGAGCTTCACGCTCTCCTGGACGCATTCCGTCGAGAAGATCACCTGGAGCGAACATTGGGCCCTGACGGACGCAGGGCTCGTCGTCACGCAGGCGAGCGTCGAAGGGTCCGGCGCCGGCATGGATCCGCCGCCGGACGCGCGTTTCGTCGACGGGCGCTACGTCTATACGCCCGACCTGCCACCCCAGAAGGAGCTGATCCTCGCGGCCTCCGGCGCGACGGTCGGTGGTTGGACCCTTTGCTCGGGTGGAACCTGCAGGGTGATCGGCGCCCGCGCGGAGGCACCGATCCACATTCGCCGCTGCGATCCGAAGACGAAGTGATCCGCCTCGGCCGAGCGACGGCCCCTACTTGTCCTCGAAGACCAGCCCGTCCGGGTCGGCGCCGAGATGGCTCACGCTTTCGACCATTTCGTCGGGACCGCAGACATAGAAGTGCTGGTTGAAGTCCGACACGTGCTTCTCGAGAAAGATCTTGTCGACGGTGCCGTGCGGACCGGTTCCTTTATTGCCGGGACCAAAGAAGAAGGGCCCCGCCGGTTTCCCGGCGAGGCCCTTTCGATTCTCTGAAGAGAGGCTGCGACCTTATTCGGCCGGCTCTTCCTTCTTGATCTCTTCGCCGGTCTCCTGATCGACGACCTTCATCGACAGGCGCACCTTGCCGCGCTCGTCGAAGCCCATCAGCTTGACGAAGACCTTTTCGCCTTCCTTAACGACGTCGGTCGTCTTGGCGACGCGCTCGGAGGCGAGCTGCGAGATGTGCACGAGGCCGTCACGCGGACCGAAGAAGTTCACGAAGGCGCCGAAATCGGCGGTCTTGACGACCGTGCCCTCGTAGATGACGCCGACTTCCGGCTCGGCGACGATCGAATGGATCCACTTCTTGGCCGCCTCGATCTCCTTGCCGGAAGACGAAGCGATCTTGATCGTGCCGTCGTCCTCGATGTTCACCTTGGCGCCGGTCTTCTCGACGATCTCGCGGATGACCTTGCCGCCCGAACCGATGACGTCGCGGATCTTGTCGACCGGGATGTTCATCACCTCGATGCGCGGTGCGAACTCGCCGAGCTGCTCGCGGCTCTGCGTGATCGCCTTGCCCATCTCGCCGAGGATGTGCATACGCCCACCCTTGGCCTGGTCGAGGGCGATCTTCATGATCTCCTCGGTGATGCCGTCGATCTTGATGTCCATCTGGAGCGACGTGATGCCGTTCTCCGTGCCGGCGACCTTGAAGTCCATGTCGCCGAGATGGTCCTCGTCACCGAGGATATCGGAGAGAACCGCGAAGCGCTCGCCTTCCTTGATGAGGCCCATGGCGATGCCCGCGACCGGGTTGGAGATCGGCACGCCGGCATCCATCAGCGCGAGCGAGGTGCCGCAGACGGTCGCCATCGAAGACGAACCGTTCGACTCGGTGATCTCGGAGACGACGCGGATCGTGTAGGGGAACTGGTCGGCACCCGGCAGCATCTTGTGCAGTGCGCGCCAGGCAAGCTTGCCGTGGCCGATCTCGCGGCGGCCTGGAGAGCCCATGCGGCCCGCTTCACCCACCGAATAGGGGGGGAAGTTGTAGTGCAGCATGAAGCCTTCCTTGTACGTGCCGGTCAGCGCGTCCACGAACTGCTCGTCCTCGCCGGTGCCGAGCGTCGCGACGACGAGCGCCTGCGTCTCGCCGCGCGTGAAGAGCGCGGAACCGTGGGTGCGCGGCAGGAGGCCGACCTCAGCCTCGATCTGGCGCACCGTCTCGAGGTCGCGGCCGTCGATGCGGCTCTTGGTATCGAGGATGTTCCAGCGCACGATCTTGGCCTGGATCTCCTTGAAGACCGTAGCGATCTGCGTGTCGGAATATTCCGGCGCGGCGTCGCCTTCGGGAGCGAAGTGCTTCTTCACCGTCGCCTTCACCGCGTCGACGGCAGCGTAGCGCTCGGCCTTGTCGGTGATCTTGTAGGCGGCGCGCAGGTCGTCTTCGGCGACCTTCAGCATCTTCTCCTCGAGCGCGGACAGATCCTCCGGCTCGAACTCGCGCGGCTCCTTGGCCGCTTCCTCGGCGAGCTTGATGATCGCGTCGATGACCGGCTGCATGGCGCGGTGGCCGAAGGTGACGGCACCGAGCATGATGTCCTCGGCAAGCTCACCGGCTTCCGATTCCACCATCAGCACGGCTTCCTGCGTGCCGGCGACCATCAGGTCGAGCGAGGTCTCGACCATCTCGTCGACCTGCGGGTTCAGCACGTACTCGCCGTTGATGTAGCCGACGCGCGCACCACCGATCGGGCCCATGAAGGGCACGCCGGAAAGCGTTAGCGCGGCCGAAGCCGCGACCATCGAGACGACGTCCGGGTTGTTCTCGAGATCGTGCTGCAGAACGGTGATGACGACCTGCGTCTCGTTCTTGTAGCCCGCCGGGAAGAGCGGACGGATCGGGCGGTCGATGAGGCGCGAGACCAGCGTCTCGTTCTCGCTCGGACGGCCCTCGCGCTTGAAGAAGCCACCCGGGATCTTGCCCGCGGCGAAGGTCTTCTCCTGGTAGTTGACGGTCAGCGGGAAGAAGCTCTGGCCTTCCTTGGCCACCTTCGCGGAGACGGCGGTCGCGAGAACGACCGTCTCGCCGTAGGTGGCCATGACGGCGCCGTCGGCCTGGCGGGCGACCTTGCCGGTCTCAAGGGTAAGCGGACGCCCACCCCATTCGATTTCGACCTTGTGCGAATTGAACATGTCTTGTCCTAAACATGATGGGCGCATTGCGCGTACGGACCGCGTTTTCGGACCGGACGCAATGCGCCGTTGGTGACGTCGACGCGTCACGGGCAAGACAACGGGAGGCTTCGGGTCACGGCCGGTATCGTTCGGCCAAGCATCCAGCAATCCTGCCCCATGACAGGTCGGCAGCTGAAAATGGCACCGCGCTCTTCGTCGTCGCGGTACCGGCAATGCGGTTTCGGTGCGCCGTTCGGATCGGCTGCACCCCTCGAAACAATGGGGTCATCGCTGCGAGATTTCAACCGGCGGAACGAAAACGAAACCTCGCCGCCGGTTCGATGGCAGCCCTTGAAGGGCCGCCGAAGGCGCTGCTAGCGCCGGATGCCGAGGCTCGAAATCACCGAGCGATAGCGCTCCTCGTCCTTCTTGCGAAGGTAGTCGAGCAGCGAACGACGGTGCGAGACGAGCTTGAGAAGGCCACGGCGCGAGTGGTTGTCCTTCTTGTGCTCCTTGAAGTGCTCGGTCAGGTTCACGATGCGCTCGGTGAGGATCGCGATCTGGACCTCGGAGGAGCCGGTGTCGCCGTCCTTGGTGGCGTACTCCTTGACGAGTTCCGCCTTGCGTTCGGGTGTGATCGACATCGTCTTTCCTTCTTGTTCGTCGGGAATAATGGCGCCGTCGGCCGGGATGTCGGCCAGCCGCGGCCGTTCGTGCGCAGGCGGCAGTGCCGTCGCGCTGGCGGCGATATACGGGAAAAAGGCGGCAGAGGAAAGCCCCTCCGGAACTGCCCGGCTCTCAGATGCGCCGGTCGATCCCGTCACGCAGCTTGTCGACGGAGACGAGGAAGACCCATTCGATCCCGTCGTCGTGCATCGTGCGTTCGAGCTCTGCACCGAGCGAGATGCCGAGGATGCGTTCCAGCACCACCGAACCGAACCCTTTGCGCTCGGGCACGGCGGAGATCGGCACCTGACGCTCCCGCCAGTCGAAGCGCACCGTCTCGTCCTCGAGCGTCCACGTCACCTCGACGAGGCCTTCGGCGCCGGCGAATGCGCCGTATTTCGCCGCGTTCGTGGCAAGCTCGTGGATCGCCATGCCGAGCACCTGCGCCGATTGCGCGTCGAGGCGGATCTCCGGTCCGGCGATGACGACGCGTTCCGGCTCGCTCGGCCTGAACGTCTCGATCTGGTCGGCCACGAGGGTCGCCAGATCGACCCCTTGCGTGGCGTTGGAGATCATCAGGTCCGTCGAGCGGGCGAGGCCGGCGACGCGCTTGCGGAAAGCCTCGGCGAACTCCTCCTTCGTGTCGGAAAGCTTGGCCGTCTGGTTGAGCATCGCCTGGATCACCGTGAGCTGGTTCTTGGACCGGTGGGCGACCTCGCGCATGAGGAAGCGGATCTCGCCCTCGGCGTTCTTGCGTTCGTGCGCGGCCTGCGCGAGCGCCTGCGAGACCAGCGTGAACTCGGTGATCGACTGGTCGCGCGCCTCCACCGTCTCGCCGGCGCCGAGGCGCTCGGCCTGTCGCGTGAGATGACGCACGGAACCGCTCATGATCCGGGCGATGAAGAATGCGGCGGTCACCGCGAGAAAGGCGATGAAGATGCCGCCGAAGACGAGCCAGGCGAGCGAGCGGTTGAGCGGTGCGCGCACGGATGCCGTCGGCGCCCAGGACACGATCGACCAGCCGGTGATGTCGGATGGCTGCACCACGATCTGGTAGTCCGTATCGCGATACATGACGTGGGTGAAACCGGAGCTCAGGCCCTTGTCGAAGGGAATGTAGAAGGGCCGGCCCGTCGCGTCGCTGCCGCCCGACGAGGCGATGACCGTGCGCGTTCCGTCGACGAGCGCCGATTTCCAGCCCTTCGGGACCTGCTGGGTGGAAAGCGTCGTGGCAAAGGTCGAGGCGTACCGGGTCAGCACGAGCACCCTCGCCGGTCCCTTCGCCGCCTCGACCGGCATCGCGACGTTGAAGGCCCATCGTCCCGCATCCGCGTCGTAGAAGAGGTTCGAGACGACCGGCCAGTTGGATTTGAGCGCCTTCCTGGCGGCGTCCGTATGGGCCGCCTTCGGCAGCTTCGTGCCGTAGTCGAAACGCGTGTTCATGAGCTGGTCGAAACGCCCGTCGAGCACCATCAGGTTCGCGTCCCGGTCGGCAAGCGTCGAGCGCGCGCGTTTCTGGAAGAGCCTCATGTCGCCGTCGTCGAGCGCCGTCGAGGTCGAGGTCACGCTCAGCGTCGCGAGCATGCTGGAAACGTCGCGATCGACGAGCTCGGCGATGGAATGGGTCGCAGCGATATAGGCGCGCTCAAAGGCACGGTTCTGCGTAGCGCTCATGCGAATCAGAAGCGCGCCGGAAAAGATCAGCGCGGGCAGGAGCACGACGAGGATGAGCGCGAGCAGGTAGACCCGGATCGAAAAGGAGCCGGGCATGCGGACATGCCGGGGCGCGTCCGTCTCGCTGCTAGCGGCGTCAGCTTCCGAGGAAACGATCCGGTTCTGGCTGGTCATGGCAACCCATGGCTTGTTTGAACCGAGCGTTCGAAGCTGCCTCCTCAGGCTTGAGTACGGATCGCCATTTCGCAGTTCCCTCGGATCGCAGCCATCCCCGCTCGTCGTTTCTGACTAGAGCATTTCCACCCCGGACGGAAGCGCTCTCATGCATTTGCGCGAATGTGCATAAACGAAAGGGTGCAGGCGCGCAAAGCACGTCTTCTACCCGCCGAAGACGCGGCGCGGAAGGAACTCGCCGCCGGCGACCTCGCCGATCGCGACCAGGCGTCCACCGCTCGTGGCGTAGGCTTCCGGCTCGGCGACCGGCGCGCCGCGCCCGCGAAGCAGGACCGGGTTGCCCAGGCGCAGCCGACGGGCCTCGCCGTCGCCGATCGCCACATGCGGCAGCGCGGCCAAGGCCTCGCCCGTGTCGACGAGGCGGGCGTCGAGCGCAGCAAAGCGCTCCTCGTCGGTTTCGGTTTCCGCGAGCGCCGTCAGATCGGCGAGCGGCACCATCACATCCTCGTCGAAAGGAGCGACGCTTGTTCGCCGAAGGTCCGAGACATGACCGAAGCAGCCGAGATCCCGGCCGAAATCGCGCGCCAGCGCGCGCACATAGGTGCCCTTGCCGCACTCCGCCTCGAAGACGGCCGTGTCCGCATCCGGGCATTCCACGAGATCGAGCCGGTGGATTTCCACGACGCGGGACGGCACGGTCACGCTCTCGCCCTCGCGCGCCATGTCGTAGGCGCGCTCGCCACCGATGCGTACCGCCGAAAAGGAGGGCGGCACCTGTTCGATCGTTCCGCGATAACCGTCGAGCAGGGCTTCGATCGCGTCACGTTCCGGACGGATATCGGAGCGCTCGGTAATCTCGCCTTCCATGTCGTCGGTCGTACGCTCGGCACCCCAGGTCACGGCGAAGCGGTAGACCTTGCGGCCTTCCATCACGTAGGGAACGGTCTTCGTGGCATCGCCGAGTGCGATCGGCAACATGCCGGAAGCCAGCGGATCGAGCGTTCCCGCATGGCCGGCCTTTTGCGCACCGAACAGCCATTTGATCTTGGAGACGGCCTCCGTCGAGCCGAGATCCTTCGGCTTGTCGAGGATAACCCAACCGGAAACGGCTCGACCCTTCTTCTTGCGCGCACGCGACATCTGCTCTCCGAATATCCTTGACTGGCCCGGTTTCGGCTTGGCGCCCTACTCGTCTTCCCCGGCCTCGTCGAGATCCTGCGCCACTTCCGGGCTCCTCAGGAGTTCGTCGATATGGCGGAAGTTCTCGAAGCTCGTATCGTCGCGAAAGCGCAGCGAAGGCACGGAGCGCATCTGTTTCAGGGCCGGTGTGACCCGGCCGCGAATGAAGCGAACGTTGCGGTTGAGCGCCTCGACGATCGCCCCGTGGTCGTTCTCGCCGAGCGGCGTGACGTAGGCGGTGGCGACCTTCATGTCCGGCGACATGCGGACCTCCAATACCGAGACGATCGCGTCCTCGAGCACCGGATCGCGGACCTCGCCACGCTGCAGCACGTCGGTCAGCGCCGCGCGCACCTGCTCGCCGACGCGCAGCTGGCGCTGGGACGGGGCACGGGCGGAAGACTTTCGGCTCATGCTTCGCACTCCTCATTCGCCGCGTTTAGCACGCGGTCGAGGCTCTTCGACGATCCTTGAAAGACGGATACGCCGGGCCGCATTCGCGCGACCCGGCAAGCGGCACGGGCGTCTTCGCGCCCGCCCGTTCGCGATGCGACGCCTACAGCGTGCGCGTGACGTGCTCCACGCGGAAGCACTCGATGACGTCGCCCTGGCGAATGTCCTCGTAGTTCTCAAAGGCCATGCCGCATTCCTGCCCGGCATTGACCTCGGAGACCTCGTCCTTGAAGCGCTTGAGCGTCTTCAGCTTGCCTTCGTGGATCACCACGTCGTCGCGCAGAAGCCGCACGCCGACGCCGCGCTCCACCTTGCCCTCGGTGATCCGGCAACCGGCGACCTTGCCGACCTTGGTGATCGAGAAGACCTCGAGGATCTGCGCGTAGCCGAGGAAGGTCTCGCGACGCTCCGGCGAAAGAAGGCCGGACATGGCCGACTTCACGTCGTCGACCAGATCGTAGATCACGTTGTAGTAGCGGATCTCGATGCCGGCACGCTCGGCCGCGTCGCGCGCCTGCTTGTTGGCACGCACGTTGAAGCCGATGATGGCCGCGTTCGACGCTTCGGCGAGCGAGACGTCGGACTCGGTGATGCCGCCGGCACCCGAATGGATGACGTTGGCCCGCACCTCGTCGGTCCCGAGCTTGTCGAGCGCGCCGGCGATCGCTTCGATCGAACCCTGCACGTCGCCCTTGATGAGCAGCGGGAACTCCTGCAGCGCAGCATCCTGCATCTGCGTCATCATCTGCTCGAGCGAACCGCGCGAACCCGCCTGACGCGCCACCGCCTTCTCGCGGGCTGCGCGCTGGCGGTAGTCGGAGATCTCGCGGGCACGGGATTCGTTTTCGACGACGGCGAAGCGATCGCCGGCCTGCGGCGTGCCCTGGAGGCCCAGGACCTCGACCGGCGTCGACGGCCCGGCTTCCTTCACCTGCTTGCCCGCATCGTCGACGAGGGCGCGCACGCGGCCCCATTCGTCGCCGAGAACGATGATGTCGCCGGTCTTGAGCGTGCCCTTCTGGACGAGCACGGTCGCGACCGAGCCGCGGCCGCGGTCGAGCTGCGCCTCGACGACGGTGCCTTCTGCCGTCCGGTCCGGATTGGCCTTGAGCTCGAGCAGCTCCGACTGGAGCACGATCGCCTCGAGAAGCCGGTCGAGGTTCGTGCCCTTGGTGGCGGAGACCTCGACGTCGAGAACCTCACCGCCCATCGATTCCACAAAAACCTCGTGCTGGAGGAGTTCCGTGCGCACCTTCTGGGCGTCGGCGTCGGGCTTGTCCATCTTGTTGATCGCCACGATCATCGGCACGCCGGCCGCTTTCGCGTGATTGATGGATTCGATCGTCTGCGGCATCACGCTGTCGTCGGCGGCGACCACGAGGATCGCGATGTCCGTCGATTCCGCACCGCGCGCACGCATCGCCGTGAAGGCGGCGTGGCCGGGGGTGTCGATGAAAGTGATCTTCTGACCGTCCTGCTCGACCTGGTAGGCGCCGATGTGCTGGGTGATGCCACCGGCCTCGCCCGACGTCACGCGGGTGTGGCGGATGGCGTCGAGCAGCGACGTCTTGCCGTGATCGACGTGACCCATGATCGTCACGACCGGCGGACGGGAGACCATGTCGGCATCGTCGTCTGCCACGTTGAAAATACCTTCTTCCACGTCGGACTCCGAGACGCGCCGCGGCGTGTGGCCGAATTCGGTGGCGATGAGTTCGGCGAGATCGGCATCGATGATGTCGCCCGGCTTCATCATCTGGCCTTCCTTCATCAGATACTTGATGACGTCGACCGAACGCTCCGCCATGCGCTGGGAGAGCTCCTGGATGGTGATCGTCTCGGGGATCGTCACCTCGCGCACGATCTTTTCGCGGCTCTCCTGCTGCTGGCCGCGCTTCATCTTCTCCTGGCGCCGCCGCATGGCGGAGAGCGAGCGGCCGCGCGCGCTGCCATCGTCGTCGAGCGCACCGGAAAGCGTCAGCTTGCCGCGGCGGCGTCCGTCGTCGACGCGCGGCTTCGAAGGCTGCTTGGGCTGCTCGCTGCGCCCGGGGCGGCTCTTCGTATCACGACCGGGGCGTGCGGCTTCCTCGGCATCGGCGTTGCGCGCCGGGCGGGCGGCAGCACTGCGGGCGGCGCGGCCGGCGGCGCGCTGCTCGTCCGGCTCGACGGGAACCGCTGCGACCTCGGCGGCTGCGACGGCTTCCTGCTCGACCTGCTGCTTGGCCGCTTCCTCGGCCTGCCGCTTGGCCTCGACCTCGCGTTCGCGCTCGAGGCGTGCATCTTCCTCGGCGCGGCGACGCGCGGCCTCTTCGGCCTCCTGGCGTTCCTGGACTTCGCGAACCTGCGCGTCCTCGAGCGCGCGGCGGCGCGCTTCCATCTCGCCGGCCGAAAGCCGTCCGCCCTGGCTCGACCGGCCGGGGCCGGACGTCCCGCGATGCGCACCGCTACCGGTACTCTCGCGCCGCGGCGAGGCGGACGCACCGTTCGAAGGCGCCTTCGGCTTGGGCGCGGCCGGACGCGCGGTCACGGCCGGCTTCGCGGGCTCGCTCTGCTGCGGGGCCGGGGTCGCGGCCTGCGGGGCGGCCGCAGCCTTCGCCTCTTCTTCCGGGCGTGCGATGCGCCGCTTGCGCGTCGTCTCGACGACGACCGACTTCGAGCGCCCCCGTCCCATGTCCTGGCGCACCGTGCTCTGCTCGCCGGAACGCTTCATGGTCAGGGTCTTCTTGCCCGAGACGCTGAGTTTCTTGTCGTCTTTGATATCGCTCATTCCGTATCCATCCTCGAAGCCCGGCGGCGGACCCGGCCGCACCGCTCATGGCTTCCGTGTCACTTCCTCGCCGTGACGCTCACCCGTGGGAAGCGTTTTTCAAGCCGAGGGGAAAAATTCTCGATCGTGCGGCGCTCAACTGCGCCCGTTACGATAGCGTTCAAGCCGTGTTGCGCGTTTCACTACACCTTCTCCCGCCTTTCCCGCAAGCGCAACGCAATGGATAAAGGCGCCATCGCCGAGCGCCTTCGCCATTTCTTCTCCGCTCGCCAGGCGAAAGGCGGGGATCGGCCGCTGCGCGTTCGTCTCAACCTGGCGGGCGTGGCGGGCCTGATCGATCTTGCGCATGCCGTCGGCCGCAGCCTCCGTGGCATGGAAAACGGCAAGCGCGCGACCGCCGCGCACCGCACCGTCGACCTTGCCCGCACCGGCGACGAACTGGCCAGCCTTGCGCGCCATCGACATCATCGAGACGAGATCGGCGAGCATCAGCCGGTCGACCTCGTCGGCGAGATCGTCCGGCGCGGTGACGGGCGCCTTCAGCCCGCGTGCGAAAAGCTTGCGCTTGGCCGCCTTTTCCACGCAGGCGCGTTCCGGCGTTACCCAGCAGCCCCGCCCCGGCAGGTCGCGCTTCAGGTCGCAGACCACGCGCTGCTCGGGCCCCGCGACGAAGCGTAGAAGCTCATCCGGTTCGCCGTGCTCGCGCGTGACAATGCAGGTGCGCGCGTTCATCGGCTCGCGGTATCCGCTCATCGCCGTCCGCCGGGCGCATCCCGCCTCAGGCCGTCTCCTCGGCCTCGGCCGCTTCGCCCTCGACCTCTTCCGGCTCCTCGTCGGAGGCGAGATCCGCCTCGGTGATCCAGCCGGCGGCGAGGCGCGCCTGCACGATCATTTCCTCGGCGAGCTGACGCGACACGTCGAGGCCGGTGAACAGGCCGTCGAAGCGCTTCGTCTCGCCGTCCTTGCGCTCCGACCAGCCGACGAGGTCGTCGGCAGCACAGCCGGCGAAATCTTCCATCGACTGCATGCCGTCCTCGCCGAGCTTGACCATCATTTCGGTGGTCATGCCGTCGATCTGGCGCAGTTCGTCGGAGACGCCGAGCTCGGTGCGCCGTGCATCGAGTTCCGCCTCACGCTGTTCGAGGTGCTCGCGGGCACGGCTCCTGAGCTCTTCGGCCGTTTCCTCGTCGAAGCCTTCGATGGAGGCGATCTCCTCGAGATCGACATAGGCGACCTCCTCGACCGAGGTGAAGCCTTCGGAAGCCAGCACCTGCCCGACCATTTCGTCGACGTTGAGCGAATCCATGAAGAGGTCGGTGCGCTCGGTGAATTCCTTCTGGCGGCGCGAGGACTCTTCCTCTTCCGTCAGGATGTCGATGTCCCAGCCGGTGAGCTGCGAGGCGAGCCGCACGTTCTGGCCGCGCCGGCCGATGGCGAGCGAAAGCTGCTCGTCCGGCACGACGACCTCGATGCGCTCGGCATCCTCGTCGAGCACGACCTTGGCGACTTCCGCCGGCTGCAGCGCGTTGACGATGAAGGAGGCCGGATCGCCCGACCACGGGATGATGTCGATCTTTTCGCCCTGCAGCTCGCCGACGACGGCCTGCACCCTGCTGCCGCGCATGCCGACGCAGGCGCCGACCGGATCGATCGCGGAATCGTTGGAGATGACGGCGATCTTGGCGCGCGAGCCCGGGTCGCGGGCGACCGAGCGGATCTCGATGATGCCGTCGTAGATCTCGGGCACTTCCATGGTGAAGAGCTTCACCATGAACTGCGGATGGGTACGCGACATGAAGATCTGCGGTCCGCGCTGTTCGCGGCGCACGTCGTAGACATAGGCGCGCACGCGATCGCCGTAGCGCATCTGCTCGCGCGGGATCATCTCGTCGCGACGGATGATCGCCTCGCCGCGGCCGAGATCGACGATCACGTTGCCGTATTCGACGCGCTTGACGGTGCCGTTGATGATCTCGCCGACGCGGTCCTTGTACTCGTCGTATTGCTGGTCGCGCTCGGCCTCGCGCACCTTCTGGACGATGACCTGCTTGGCCGACTGGGCGGCGATGCGGCCGAAATCCATCGGCGGCAGCGGATCCTCGATCGTCTCGCCGATCTGCGCGTCGGGGCGGCGGTCCTGCGCCAGCGGCAGCGCGATCTGGGTCGAGTAGTCCTCGACCTCCTCGACCACTTCGAGGATGCGCTTGAGCTGGATGTCGCCGCTCCTGGTGTTGATGTCGACGCGGATGTCGGATTCCGTGCCGTAGCGCGAGCGCGCCGCCTTCTGGATGGCGTCGGCCATCGCCTCGATGACGATGGTCCGGTCGATCGACTTCTCGCGGGCGACCGCATCGGCGATCTGCAGGAGTTCCAGCCTGTTCGCACTGACTGCCATTTTCGTCTCCGTTCCATTGCGACGCGCCGGGCTAGAAGGCTCAGGCGTCGTCGTCGCTCTCGTTCTGGTTTGCGGCGCGCGCGGCGTCCGCGTCGTTGGATGCGCGCACGAGTTCGTCGGTAAGGATCAGCTTCGCGCTCGAAAGCGCGGAAAAGGGAACGAGCACCGCAGCCGGCTCGTCGCTCGGCGGCTGGTCGCGGTCGAGCATGAAGCCACCGTCCTCCACGCCACGGATCCAGCCGCGGAAGCGCTTGTGGCCGGCGACCATCATCGAGGTCTCACACTTCACAAGATGGCCGTTCCAGCGCGCAAAGTCCGAGCGACGCACCATCGGCCGGTCGATGCCTGGCGAAGAGACCTCGAGATGGTACCGGCTCTCGATCGGATCCTCGACGTCGAGCACCGGCGAAATCGCATGCGAGATCGTCTCGCAGTCCTCGACGTTCATCGTCCCGTCGGGGCGCTCGGCCATGATCTGCAGCGTCACGCCGTTCTGGCCGGTAACGCGCACACGCACGAGCCTGAAGCCCATCGATCGGATGACCGGCTCGACGATCCCCGCGATGCGCTGGTCCGTGCCGGTTTCGGTAATCAGCCGCTCTTCGTCCGCGACATCGGCTGACGTCTTCGTCGTCATGACCGCCTGACCTCCTCGTACGAACCCGTCGTCCCTCGCGTACCGGATCGATCGGCCGCGGCGTTCGGGTAATAAAAAAGAGCGGGTCCGGAGGGCCCACTCTTCATCTTTACGATCAAGAATTTCCCGTCATATACGCGTGGAGGCGGCCGATTGCAAGCGTATCGCCATCCGTCCGTCGACGACCCTTCGGCAAGATCTAGTTGTGGAGCCTCAACAGGTTGTCCTGATCGAGACCGAGGCGGCTGATGGGCACGGTGTCGTTTATCCCGCCATGGGGACGGTGCCAATTGTA
>NZ_VHLH01000038.1 GCF_006516965.1 Pararhizobium mangrovi
TCAGTACAATTGGCACCGTCCCCATGGCGGGATAAACGACACCGTGCCCATCAGCCGCCTCGGTCTCGATCAGGACAACCTGTTGAGGCTCTAAAGAGCATTCTCCAACCGGACCGATCACCCGGCGCCGCGAACGATTGCGGGATAGAGCGCAGGACCTGATGCACTCGGGGCGAGGCGTTCAGCGTTGGAGCCGGGCGATCGTGCGGACCTTGTCGCGCAAGCGCCTGGCGATGCTGCGGGTGTTTTCGTAGAGGTGATAGCGCGTGGCGACCTGGCGGACGTCGCGGTCGTTTTCCGGCGTCAGGCCGACGACGAGGGTGCCGATCGTGGCACGCTCGGCCCAGAACCGATCCATGACCGGATGATCCGGAAGCGCGCAGGAATCGGTGCGCAGTATGTTGGCGTCCTCGAGCTGCCATTCGGTCAGCCGGCGCATCAGCAGTGCACCGGGCGAATCCTTGCCCTGGGCTTCGTCGTAAGCCGTCTTCCAGGTGTATGCCGTGCCCCCCATGACGAAGACCACCATGCCGGCGATCATGCGGCCGTCGAGATCGAGGGCGTGGATACGCACCGCGTCGATTTCGGCGAGATTGGCGATGGCCTCGCGCGTGAAGGCGGCACGGTAGCGGTCGTTGATGAGGGCGGTGCGCTGTCGTCCCTTCCAGCCGTCGGCTTCGAGGAACAGGAAATCTTCGAGCCGCCGGGCCACGGCGTCCGGCTGGCGTGCGACGTCGTAGGTAAGCCGACCCGTTCCTTCCAGCCGGCGTTGCTGACGGTTGAGTTCGTTGCGGCGGTGCTTCGACAGGCGCTCGCGCAGATAGGTTTCGCCGTCGAGCGTCGATTCCAGCACGGCCCGGCTGTGGCGCTGGACTTCGGCGAGCGCGAGACCGCGCGAGAGCGCAATGGCGCGCAGCGTACGCACGAACGGCCCGTCGAGGTCGAGTTGCGGCAGCACCATGACGCCGGGAAAGCCGGCTTGCGCGTCGGCGAGACCGCCGAAGAGATCGTCCAACGTGCCGGCGGCATCTTCGCGATCGACGATCGGCGTGCCGTTCGGCGCGAAGGGATTGGCCCAGGCACGCAGGATCGGCAGGCCGATCGCCGGGCGGCGGTCGATCGAGAAGGGCATGACGAAGCGCAACCGGCTGCGTCGCTCGTCCTCGTCGCGCACCATCAGAAGCCGGATCTGCCGGTCTTCGAGCCGTGGCATCGCCGGCGCCAGGAACCGGCCGGTGAAGAAGACGTTCGGCTCGATCGCCCGGTTGGTCAGGAAGTCGAGCTCGCGCTGGAGATCGTAGCCGGCCCGTGCGGGGTAGATCGAGAGCGTACGGCCCGGCGTTTCGAGCGGCAGGGCGCGTTCGGTCTGCGGGGTCCCGGGAACGGGCTCGGGCCGTGCGGCATGGATCGGGTGCGTGCGGGAACCCTCGTGTTCCGCGAACCGCGGAGTCTCCGTCATGATGTCGAACCGATCGGCATGCCGCAGGAGAGGCAGACCGCACCGCGGCCGTCGCGGCGCGCCGTCGCCGGCATGCGCATATCGGTCTCGACAGGGGAGATCGCCACGGCCGTCCGCCTTGCTGAATGATGCCGCGAAGCTGACATCCGGGTGTTAAGAAAGCTTTGTCCGACTTATCGAAATCGGTGAAGGCCGTACCGGTTACGCGATGTGCCGAGCGCTGCTGCTTCTGTCGGCAACGCTCTGGGCGCTTTGCGACCCGATCGAATCAGTTTGGCCGGAAAGACTTCAGACGTAGGCGCCGTGGCAATGCTTGAACTTCTTGCCCGACCCACAGGGGCAGAGTTCGTTGCGACCGACCTTACCCCAGCTTTCCGGGTTGGCGGCATCGCGTGCTTCCGGCGCCATCGCCGGGTTCGCCATGGCCGGGTTCGCCATTGGCCGGGTCAGCGT
Source organism: Pararhizobium mangrovi (assembly GCF_006516965.1). Classification (GTDB taxonomy): domain Bacteria; phylum Pseudomonadota; class Alphaproteobacteria; order Rhizobiales; family Rhizobiaceae; genus Pararhizobium_B; species Pararhizobium_B mangrovi. Next base: position 1,913 of record NZ_VHLH01000038.1, read on the forward strand.
CTCGCCGTCGGCGAACTCGTCCTCGCCGGTCAGCGGATCGGCGTGGTGCGCTTCCATCTGCTGCGGCTGGATGAGATCCGGTTCCGGCTGTTCCTGGACGAGCTCGACCCGCATCAGTTGTGCCGTCACGTTCTGGCGCAGATTGACGAGCAGGCTCTGGAAGAGTTCGAAGGCTTCGGCCTTGTACTCCTGCAGCGGATCGCGCTGGCCGTAGCCGCGGAAGCCGATGACCGAACGCAGGTGGTCGAGATTGACGAGATGCTCGCGCCAGAGGCTGTCGAGCGTCTGCATAACGATCGACTTCTCGACATAGGGCAGCACTTCCGGGCCGATGCGTTCGGCGCGTTCGGTCGCCGCCTTGTCCGCGGCCGCCGTGATGCGCTCGTGGATGTCGTCCTCAGCGATTCCCTCCTCTTCGATCCAGTCCTGGATCGGCAGGTCGAGGTTCAGGTGGGTCTGCGCATCCTCGCGCAGACCTTCCGCGTTCCACTGCTCGGCGTAGGCGTTTTCGGGAATATGCCGCGCGACCATCGCGTCGATCACCTCCGAACGCATGTCGGCGATCGTCTCGGAGATGTCCTCGGCGTCCATCAGCTCCAGGCGCTGGTCGAAGACGACCTTGCGCTGGTCGTTCATGACGTCGTCGTATTTCAGGAGGTTCTTGCGGATGTCGAAGTTACGGCCCTCGACCTTCTTCTGCGCCCGCTCGACCGCCTTGTTGATCCACGGGTGGACGATCGCCTCGCCCTCCTCGAGGCCGAGCTTCTGCAGCATGCCGTCCATCCGGTCGGAGCCGAAGATGCGCATCAGGTCGTCCTGCAGCGACAGGAAGAACTTGGAGCGGCCCGGATCGCCCTGTCGGCCGGAGCGGCCGCGCAGCTGGTTGTCGATGCGCCGGCTCTCGTGGCGCTCGGTGGCGAGCACGTAGAGCCCGCCGGCGGCCTTCGCCTCTTCCTTCAGCCTGGCGATCTCCTCGCGGATGGCGGCCTCGCGCGCCTGGCGCTCCTCGCCTTCCACCGCGGCGTCGATCTCGCGCTCGAAGCGCATGTCGGGGTTGCCGCCGAGCTGGATGTCGGTACCGCGGCCGGCCATGTTGGTTGCGATCGTCACCGCGCCGGGCACGCCGGCCTGAGCGACGATATAGGCCTCCTGCTCATGGTAGCGGGCGTTCAGAACCTGGAAGTCCTTGACGTTCGCCTTCTTGAGAACTTCGGCGAGCACTTCCGACTTTTCGATCGACGTCGTGCCGACGAGGACCGGCTGGCCGCGCCCCTGCGCTTCCTCGATGTCCTTGACGATCGCCGCGTACTTCTCCTCGTTCGTGCGATAGACCTCGTCGTGCTGGTCGTCGCGCGCGATCGGCAAATTGGTCGGCACCTCGACCACGGAGAGGCCGTAGATGTTGCCGAACTCCTCGGCTTCCGTCGTCGCCGTACCCGTCATGCCGGCGAGCTTGTCGTACATGCGGAAATAGTTCTGGAAGGTGATCGAGGCGAGCGTCTGGTTTTCGGGCTGGATGGTGACGTGTTCCTTCGCCTCCAGCGCCTGGTGCTGGCCTTCCGAATAGCGCCGGCCGGGCATCATGCGGCCGGTGAACTCGTCGATGATGACGATCTCGTCGTTGCGGACGATGTAGTCCTTGTCGCGCGTGAACAGCTTGTGGGCCTTCAGTGCGTTGTTCACGTGGTGGACGATGCCGACGTTCTCGATGTCGTAGAGCGATTCGCCGCGCAGCATGTCGTCGGCGGCAAGCATCTGCTCGAGCTTTTCCGTGCCGTCCTCGGTGAAGTTCGCGGTACGCTCCTTCTCGTCGACCTCGTAGTCCTCGTCGGAAAGCTGGAGGATATAGGTGTCGATCGACTTGTAGAGATCGGACCGGTCGTCGAGCGGGCCGGAGATGATGAGCGGCGTGCGCGCCTCGTCGACGAGGATCGAGTCCACTTCGTCGACGATCGCGTAGGCGTGTCCGCGCTGGACCATCTGTCCGCGCTCGTACTTCATGTTGTCGCGCAGATAGTCGAAGCCGAGCTCGTTGTTGGTGCCGTAGGTGATGTCGCAGGCATAGGCGGCACGGCGCGCGTCGTCGTCCATGCCGTGGGCGATGACGCCGACCGACATGCCGAGGAAACGATAGATACGACCCATCCACTCGGCGTCGCGCGAGGCGAGGTAGTCGTTCACGGTGACGACATGGACGCCCTTGCCGGCAAGGGCGTTCAGGTAGACGGGAAGGGTCGCGACCAGCGTCTTGCCTTCGCCGGTCTTCATCTCGGCGATCGCGTTGTCGTTGAGGATCATGCCGCCGATGAGCTGCACGTCGAAGGGCCTGAGGCCGATGACGCGTTTGGAGGCCTCGCGCACGACGGCGAAGGCGGGCACCAGAAGGTCGTCCGTGCTCTTGCCGTCGGCGAGTTCGCGCCGGAACTCGGCCGTCCTTGCGGCGAGCGCCTCGTCGGTGAGCGCGGCCATCTCCTCTTCCAGCGCGTTGATCGCGGGGACCTGCGCGCTGTAGCCCTTGACCTGTCGGTCGTTCGAAGAACCGAAGAACTTGCGCGCGATGCCGCCGAAGCTGACCATGAAGATGGTCCTTTCTATCTGGTCTTAGAAGCCGGGACGTGCTCGGCGATGATGCGCTCGCCTCGACGATGCCCAGGGTCCACACCCGCCGGAACCGGGCCGGCCCCCTGTCTGGACCCACGGTTTCGGGACAGATAAGAGGGGGTTTGGAGGATGTCAACGTCGCCGGAAACGCCCCGGCCCGTCACATCATCGCCGGATTCATGGCGCCCCCAAGGCGCCCGCACCAACCGAAAAAGACGGGAGCCACCAGAACCATGCGCTATTCCCCATTGCTCGCCGCGGCACTCCTTGCGTGTGCCACCGGCGCGCAGAGCCCTGCATTCGCTGCCGACAACGCCGGTTCCAATGCCAAGCAGGCCCCCAAGCAGGCTCAGGCCGGCAGCACCGCGACCGGTTCGGATGCGGGCAAATCGTCCGCCGACGGCACTCAGGGTGGCGACAACCAGCCGATCTCTCCCGACACGGTGGTCGCCACCGTCGGCGACATGAAGATCACCGGCGCCGACCTGCAGATGGCGGAGGCCGGCCTCGGCCAGCAGCTCGCGCAGGTGCCCCCGCAGCAGCGACAGGTCGCCGCACTTTCCGCCGCCATCGACGTCAAGCTGCTCGCCAAGAAGGCCGAGCAGGCGAACATCCAGGACAGCGACGAGTTCAAGCAGCAGATGCAGTATCTGCGCGAGCGCGAGCTGCACAATCTCTACTTCCAGGAGAAGATCGCCGACGCGATCACCGAGCAGGACATCGAGAAGCGCTACAAGAAGGAGATCGCTTCCCAGCCGGCTCAGCAGGAGGTCGAGGCGCGCCATATCCTCGTGAAGACCAAGAAGGAAGCCGAGGACATCATCAAGAAGCTCGACAACGGCGCCGACTTCGCCAAGCTCGCCAAGGACAATTCGACCGGTCCGAGCGCCGAAAAGGGCGGTGAGCTCGGCTACTTCACGAAGGGACAGATGGTCCCGGCATTCGACAAGGCCGCCTTCTCCCTCAAGAAGGGGCAGTACACCGAACAGCCGGTGGAGACCCAGTTCGGCTGGCACGTCATCAAGGTCGAGGACAAGCGCGACGCCAAGCCGCCGTCACTCGATCAGGTCTCCGACCAGATCCGCCAGGTGCTCCTGCAGGAACGCTACGCCGAGGTGCTTCAGCAGGCGCGCAACGACGTCAAGGTCAACGTCGAGAACAAGCAGCTCGCGCAGGCCTACGATGCCATGAACGCCGCCGAGGCCGCGCAGATGAAGAGCGAAGACGGCTCGTCGGGCAATGGCCAGAGCGACAGCCAGGGCGGGGCGTCGGACACCGACTCCTCGAACGCCAAGTAAGGCTTCGGCGAATTGGCGCCGGCCCCTCTTCGGGCCGGCGTACGGCATGTGTACCGTTTCGTCGCGGCCTGGTGGCCGCGCGATCTCCTGAACGCCAGCGGAAGACGACGATGAGCCAGACGACGGTTTCCCCGCTTGCGCCCGATACGATCGCGGCACTGCCGGCTCTTGACGGCGTGCGCCTGTCGACGGCCGCCGCCGGCATCAAGTATGCCGGTCGGCCCGACGTCATGATGATGGTGTTCGACGCGACGGCCGACGTCGCCGGCGTCTTCACCCGCTCGCTGTGTCCTTCCGCCCCCGTCGACCATTGCCGGCACGCGCTCGCCGCCGGGCGGGCACGCGCGCTCGTCGTCAATTCCGGCAACGCCAACGCCTTCACCGGCCGCCTCGGCGCCGAGGCGACGGCGCGAACGGCCGATGCTACGGCTGCCGCGCTCGGCTGCGGCGACAACGAGGTCTTTCTCGCCTCCACCGGCGTCATCGGCGAACCGCTCGACGCCGCCCCGATCGTCGACGCGCTGCCGACGCTTGTCGCTTCGGCAAACGGCGAAGGCTGGCTCGACGCCGCGCGCGCCATCATGACGACCGACACCTATCCGAAGGTCGCCACCCGCATCGCCAGGATCGACGATGTCGACGTGACGCTGAACGGCATGGCGAAGGGTGCGGGCATGATCGCCCCGGACATGGCGACGATGCTCGCCTTCGTCGCCACCGATGCCGACATCGATGCGAAGGTTCTGCAGGCGCTTCTCGTCGAAGCGACGGAACCGACCTTCAACGCCATCACGGTCGACAGCGACACCTCCACTTCCGACACCCTGCTCATGTTCGCGACGGGCACCGCCGGCGCGCGCGGCCAGGCACGGCTGGAGAGCGCCGACGATCGACGGCTCGCAGATTTCCGCCGCGCGCTCGCCGATCTGATGAAGGATCTCGCGCTTCAGGTCGTCAGTGACGGCGAGGGGGCGCGCAAGCTGGTCGAGATCACCGTGACCGGCGCCTCTTCGCCAAACGCGGCAAAGCGGATCGCCCGCTCGATCGCCGACTCGCCCCTCGTCAAGACGGCCATCGCCGGCGAGGACGCGAACTGGGGCCGGGTGGTCATGGCTGTCGGCAAGGCCGGCGAACGCGCCGAGCGCGACCGTCTGGCCATCTGGTTCGCCGACGTGCGCGTCGCCGTCGACGGCATGCGCGATCCGGATTATTCGGAGGAAGCCGCCGCGGCCGTGATGCGCGAGCCGAAGATTCCGGTGCGGGTCGATCTCGGCATCGGGCAGGGGCAGGCGACGGTGTGGACCTGCGACCTGACGCGGGAATACGTCGCGATCAACGGTGATTATCGTAGCTAGGTGCATGGGAGTCCGGCGATGACGACCGTTTCCGGCGATATTGGCGTGGAAGCGGCGGCGAGACCGGATCTCGCGGCCGTCCGCCGGCTCGAGGCCGTCGGCTTTCGCGCCTGGCCGGCCGCCTCCGTGCAATACGACGGAAGCTGGCAGCTTCGCCTGACGGCCGGTCATCCCTCCAAGCGGCTGAACTCGGTCAATCCGCTCGACCCTTCGGACACGAACGACCTCGAAACCCGGATCGAACGCGCGGCCGGCCGGTTTCGCGCCTACGGCCGGCCGCTCGTCTTTCGCCAGACGCCGCTCGCGCCGGATCCCCTCGACGCCTATTTCGACACGCATGGCTGGTCGCGTTTCGACGAGACGCAAGTGATGACGGCCGATATCGCCGCCATCGACCTTTCGGCCGCGCAGGATCGCGTGCCGGTGCGCGATCTCGGGCGCTACGTCGATGCTTCGATCGCCATTCTGGGCCACGACCTGGCTCTCAAACCGGGTCTCACGGAAGTGCTGAGCTCCATCCGGCCGCCGAGCGGGCTCTTCGTGCTTGCCGACGATGCCGGTCCGGCCGCCTCCCTTCTCTGCGTCCAGGACAACGATCTCGCCGGCCTGTTCGAAATCGGGACGCGCGCCGATGCGCGAAGGCGCGGGCTTGCGCGCAGTACGATCGCCACCGCGCTCGCCTGGGCCCGACAGAACGGCGCGCACCGCGCCTGGCTGCAGGTCGAACGCGCGAATGCGCCGGCGCTCTCGCTCTACGGTGCGCTCGGTTTCGAAGAGACCTACCGTTACGTCTACCGCCAGCGGAGCGAACCATGAGCATGGATACGCGGACGCGGCCGATCGTGCTGGTCGTCGCCTGTGCGCTGATCGACACGGACGGCCGCCTGCTTCTGGCACAACGGCCCGAAGGCAAGCCGATGGCAGGCCTTTGGGAATTTCCGGGAGGCAAGGTGGAGGCGGGGGAAAGCCCGGAGACGGCCCTCCTGCGCGAACTTGCGGAAGAACTCGGCGTGGAAACGGACGTTGCCTGCCTCGCGCCGCTCACCTTCGCGAGCCACGCCTATGACGACTTCCATCTGCTGATGCCGTTGTTCGTGTGCCGGCGTTACCGGGGCATTCCGGCTCCGCGCGAGGGCCAGGCGCTGAAATGGGTGCGCGCAGCGGCCCTTCGCGACTATCCGATGCCGCCCGCCGACGCACCGCTGATCCCCTTTCTCCAGGACCTCCTGTGAAGCCCGCCGGGCCCGCGCCTTAAGGACTTCTTTACGTGTATGGCCTAGCCGTGAATGCGGTGAGGCCGAACGTGGGGACGTCATGCAGCGCAACGATTTCTGGACGACCGTGCGGCAACGCGACGTGCGATCGGGTGCCTTCGGCGGCGCCGGCGCATTGCGCGCCTCGCTGCTCTTTGCGGGACTGGCGGTCCTCGCGACGCTCCTCGTGACCCCGCTTCTCGCATCGCGCGACATCTCGCTTGCCACGCGTACGGCAAGGCTCGACCGGATGACCACCGGCTCGATCGGCGCAGGCGTCACGGACGGTGCTTATACGGTACGGCGAAGCGTCACGCAGCCGATGCCCGCGGTCCTGTGCATCGTCGGTACCGGCCGCAAGGATACGTGCCGGTAAACGCCTCCTCCCGTCATGGCTTGAACCAAGCCCGGGGCCCGTCTCTTACGACGCATCCGCCGCTTCGATCTCGCGGGCGGCCCGCTCGCGCAATTCCCGGCGTATGATCTTGCCGGTCGTCGTCATCGGCAGGCTTTCGACGAAGGCGATCTCGCGCGGGTATTCGTGCGCCGAGAGCTTGGCGCGCACATGTGCCGACAGATCGGCGGCCAGCGCCGGGGTTCCGGCTTCACCGGGACGCAGCACCACATAGGCCTTGACGATCTCGGTGCGCACGGGATCGGGCTTGCCGACGACGGCCGCCAGCGCCACGGCGCGATGGCCTTCGAGGCAGTTCTCGATCTCTGCCGGTCCGATGCGGAAGCCGGAGGAGGTGATGATGTCGTCCTCGCGACCGATGAAGGTGATGTAGCCTTCCGTATCGGCGATCGCGTGGTCGCCGGTCAGCATCCAGTCCCCGCAAAACTTCGCTTCGGTCGCCGCCGCATCCCGCCAGTAGCCGAGGAACATGACCGGGTCGGGCCCGGCGATCGCGATCTCGCCGCGCATACCGGGGCCGACCGGCGTGCCATCGGCATCCAGAAGCGCGACGCGGTGGCCGGGAAGCGGCAGCCCGGTCGAGCCGCGCCGCGCCGCGCCGTTCTGCGCACACGAGCCGATGACGGCGTTGCATTCGGTCTGGCCGTAGAGTTCGTTCACGGGCACGCCGAGGGCGCGTTCGGCCCATGTGGCGGTTTCGGTGCCGAGCGGTTCACCGGCGGACGAAAGCGTGCGCAGGTCGATCGCGAAGCGTTCTCGCGGCGCCTCGACGGTCGCGAGCAGGCGCAGGGCCGTCGGCGGCAGGAAGGCGTTGCGTACCTCCATCTCCGCAAGGATGCGACAGGCCGTCTCGGCGTCGAACTTCTGTGCCTTCGACGCGACGACGGGCACACCGAGCGCAAGTGCCGGAAGGAGCGCATTCAAAAGCCCGCCGGCCCAGGCCCAGTCCGCCGGCGTCCACATGCGGTCGCCCGGCTGCGGCAGGAAGGCGTGTGTGTATTGGATGCCCGGCATGTGACCGGCGAGCACGCCGTGCCCATGGAGCGCCCCCTTCGGTGCGCCGGTCGTGCCCGAGGTGAAGATCATCAGCGCAGGCGTCGCGGCCGTGGTCGCAACCGGTTCGAGCAGCGTATCGTCCGCGTCGCACATGGTTTCGAAACCGAACGCGTGGCGGTCGGCGCCGTCGATGCTGACGCAGCAGGAAAGCGCCGCGCGCCGATCGGCAATTTCGGCGAGCTTTTCGAGGCCCATCGCGTTGGTCACGACGGCACGCGCGCCGGACACGAGCAGTCGGTAGTCAAGCGCATCCGGACCGAAAAGAAGCGCAAGCGGCACCGCGATGGCGCCGAGCCGATAGATCGCGACATGCGCGACGACCGTCTCGAAACTCTGCGGAAGGAGCAGGGCCACACGGTCGCCCTTCGTGATGCCCTTTGCCGCAAGCGACCGTGCGAAGGCGCTCGACCGCCGCGCGAGCGTGCCGTAGCGCATCGAACGGTGGCGACCGTCCGGTTCGAAATAGTGCAGGCACGTACGCTCCGGCTCGCGCAGCGCCCACCGGTCGCAGACCTCGTATGCGATGTTGTAGCGTTCGGGGATGCGCCAGACGAAATCGCGCATCATCGCCTCGTAGCTTTCAGCCGGTTCCAGCATCACCGCGCCTTACCATCACAACGCCCGCCCGCGCCGATCGAATGGTGCGGCGCAGCATTGGTTCGAGCCTCCTCTAGCGCGTTCGCCCGTGACTGTCGAATTCCCGACCCTTTGCCTTTCGCGCCGCGTTCTGTTTCATGCGGACGAAGGCGATCGCGAAGAACGCGGGGATCATGACGCTCGAGCAGTTGCGCATATTCGTGGCGGTGGCCGAACGCGAGCACGTCACCCGGGCGGCCGAGGCGTTGAACCTCACCCAGTCGGCGACGAGCGCGGCGATCTCCGCACTCGAGAAGCGCTACGACACCCGGCTCTTCGAGCGCGTCGGCCGGCGCATCGAACTGACCGAGGCCGGCCGGCTCTTCCTCGACGAGGCGCGCGCCGTGCTGGCAAGGGCCGGAGCGGCGGAGACGGTTTTGACCGATCTTGCCGGCTTGAGCCGGGGAACCGTGCGCCTTGCCGCCAGCCAGACCGTCGGGAACTACTGGTTGCCCCCACACATGGCGCGCTTTCACCGGAACCACCCGGCCGTCGAGCTGCCGCTTGCCATCGGCAATACGGACAGGGTCGCGGCGATGGTCGCCGAAGGCAGTGCGGATCTCGGCTTCATCGAAGCCGACATCGCGCGCGAGGATCTGCGCGTCGACGAGCTTGCGCAGGACCGGCTCGTGCTCGTCGTTCCCCGTGACCACGCATGGGCCGGGCGCCCCCCGGTCGGCTGGGCGGCGCTTGCCGAGAGCGCGTGGGTGCTGCGCGAGCCGGGTTCGGGCACGCGGGCGATGTTCGAGAATGCGTTGATCGCCAAGGGCTGTACGCTCGCAAGGTTCCACACGGCACTGGAACTGCCCTCCAACGAGGCGATCCTCGCCGCCGTCGCGGCGGGTGCCGGCGCGACGGTCGTCTCGGAGCTCGCCGCGGCGGCAGCCATCCGCTCCGGCCTCGTCATGCAGGTGCCGCTTGACCTGCCACAGCGTCGCTTTTTTCTCGTGCGCCAGGTCGAGCGTCGACTGGGTCCGGCGGCCTCGGCCTTTCGCGAGGCGGTCGAAGCCTTGGAAGGTTAGCCCGCGCTCTTGCCGCGGTTCCTCATGTCGAGCAGCGAGACCGCCCATATCGCGATGCCGGCGAGCGCCAGCGCGCAGCCGACCCATCCGGCCGAAGTGAACCCGTAGCCGGCTTCGATTGCCATGCCGGTGAGGAGCGGGCCGAGCGCGTTCGCGACGTTGAAGGCGCTGTGGTTCATCGCCGCGGCAAGCGTCTGCGCGTCGCCGGCGACGTCCATCAGGCGGGTCTGGAGAACGGGCGAGAGCCCGCCTGCAGCACCGATCAGGAAGACGAGGCTCGCCATCGACCACACATGGGGGGCGGCGAGCGGAAACAGCGCGTAGAGCACCGCGGCCACGGCGAGGATGCCACCGGCGGTCGCCATCAGCGCCTTGTCGGCCGCCCACGAGGCCGCAAGTGTGCCGAGCGTCGCGCCGACGCCGAAGAGGCAGAGGACGACCGGTACCATCGCCGGCCCCGTTCCGGTGATGGTGAGCAGCGTCGAGGCGGCGTAGCTGTAGACGGCGAACATGCCGCCGAAGCCGACGGCGGCGATCGCCAGCGTGAGCCAGACCTGGCGCCGGGCGAGCGTACCGAGTTCGCGCAGCGGGCTGGCACCCGCGATCGGGTCGCCGCGCGGGGCGAAGAGGGCGATGAGGCCGACCGTCGCCAGCGCGAAGGCGGCGACGACGACGAAGCCCCAGCGCCACCCGAAGACCTGGCCGAGCACGTTGGCGAACGGCACCCCGACGACCGTCGCGACGGTCAGGCCGATCATGGTGCGCCCGACGGCGAGCGCACGGCGATGCGGAGGCACGAGCGAGGAAGCCATGAGCGCGGCGACGCCGAAATACGCACCGTGCGGCAGGCCGCTCATGAAGCGGAAGACGAGCATCCATCCGTAGGTCGGCGCCAGCGCGCTCGCCGCGTTCGTGACCGCGAAGACGAGCATGAGCGCGATGAGCAGCGTGCGCCGTGCGAGCTTGGCGGCGAGTACGGCGATCGCCGGCGCGCCGACGACGACGCCGAGCGCATAGGCGCTGATGACGTGGCCGGCCGTCGCCTGGTCGATGCCGAGACCCTTCGCGAAATAGGGCAGAAGGCTCATCGTCGCGAACTCGGTCGTCCCGATCGCGAACCCGCCCATCGCGAGCGCGAAGAGAACGAGGCCGACACGCGCGGCAGGCCTTTCCCGGCCGGATGCGCGCGCCGCGCCGGTGCGGAAGGTATCGAGGGCAGGCACGGCGAGGCTCCTCGTGGGACCGGGACGTTTCGGCAGGCTTCTTCGTACGGGCGACGAACGATGCCGACATCGTCGGATCGTACGATGCGACGGACGCACGGCGGTCCGGCGATCCCGTCTTCGATGAAAGAGAACGCCGATTTGGCGGTTTCGGCAAGCGATGCCGGCGCATGCCAGCCTTGCAAATCGCCGTGCCATCACCTTTGATCGCACGGACATCGGTGGTGCGAAGGGAGGTCGAAATGGCAGCGATTGCGGATCAACGCGTTCTCGTCACGGCGGCGGCGCAGGGCATCGGACGGGCGAGCGCGCTCGCCTTCGCGCGGGCCGGTGCCCGCGTCGTGGCGACGGACGTCAACGCCGGGCTTCTCGATGAACTTTCGGGAACGCCCGGCATCGAAACGCGCGTGCTCGACGTGCTGGATGCGACGATGGTCGATACGGTCGTCGCCGAGTGCGGCCCGCTCGACGTGCTCTTCAACTGCGCCGGCTTCGTGCACAGCGGCACGATCCTCGACATGCGCGAGGAAGAGCTCGCCTTCGGTTTCGATCTCAACGTCGCGGCGATGATCCGCACGATCCGCGCGGCCCTGCCGTCGATGATCGAACGGCGGTCGGGCTGCATCATCAACATGTCCTCCGTCGCCGGCAGCGTTAAGGGCGTGCCTGGCCGCTTCGTCTACGCCACGACGAAGGCTGCGGTGGTCGGCCTGACGAAGGCGGTCGCGGCCGACTACGTCTCGCAGGGAATCCGCTGCAACTGCATCTGCCCGGGAACCGTCGAAAGCCCTTCGCTGGAAGAGCGCATGCGGGCGACCGGCGACGCTGAAGCGGCGAAGAAGGCCTTCGTCGCGCGCCAGGCGATGGGCCGCCTCGGACGCCCGGAGGAGATCGCCGACCTTGCCGTCTACCTCGCGGGTGCCACTTATACGACCGGGCAAGCGCACGTCATCGACGGTGGTTGGGTAATGTAGGGGCGCGCTTGAACCTTTACAGCACCGAAGCAGTTGGTACGACGTTCCCGTCCGTCCGTGCGCGTCGGTTCGCGGACAATCTCTGAAAAGGAATGGCGAACGTGGCCGAGAGCATGGAAAAGCCGGAATCGGGGGCTGGTCGCCTGGTGGCCATCGGGGGTGCGGAAGACAAGACGTCGGAACTCGCCATTCTGCGTCGTGTCCTGTCGCTCGCGCCCGACGGCAATTCGACGGTGGGCGTGCTGGCGACCGCCAGCGGCATTCCCGACGAGATCTTTCCCGTCTACCGGGAAGCGTTCGACAGGCTCGGCGCGAGCGAGATGGTCGCGATCGACGTGCGTACGCGCGAAGATGCCTTCGACGAGGAGGCGATCGACACGGTGCGCCGCTGCGGCACCATCTTCTTCACGGGCGGCGACCAGCTTCGCCTGACGAGCGTGCTCGGCGGAACGCCGTTGCTCGACGCGATCCGTCATGGCCAGCGCAACGGCGTCGTCATCGCCGGCACGAGCGCCGGCGCGGCGGCGATGTCGGCGACCATGATATCGACCGGCCGGGCGGCCGACGCGCTGCGCAAGGGCGCGGTGAAGATGAGCAACGGCCTCGCCTTCGTCGACGGCGTCGTCATCGACAGCCACTTCCTCGAACGCGGCCGCTTCACCCGCCTGATGGAGGTCGGTGCGAGCAATCCCGAATATATCGGGATCGGCCTCGGCGAGGATTCCGGCGTGATCTTCCATCCCGACGGCGTCATCGAGGCGATCGGCTCCGGCCACGTCATCGTCGTCGACTGCCTGCACATGAAGAGCACGAACGTCGCCGACCTCAACGACGGCGAACCGGTGGCCGTCGAGAATGTCGTCATGCACGCCCTGACTTCCGGCCTGTGCTTCGATATAGCGAAGCGGGCATACATCACCGAGTGAGGCGAACGCCGTCTCATCGAACTCGACGAGGTAACGTTTTGAAAATTCTCGAGCATCGCGCACTTCGAGGGCCGAACTACTACAGCCGCTACCTGACGATCTTCATGCGTCTCGACATCGAGGCGCTCGAGGAGCGACCGAGCGATCAGGTGCCCGGCATCGCCCGGCGACTGAAGGACCTGATGCCGGGAATCTACGAGCATCGGTGTTCCGTGGGCGAGCTCGGCGGCTTTCTCCAGCGTGTGGAGCGCGGCACCTATGCCGGCCACATGGTCGAGCACGTGGCGATCGAACTGCAGAACATGATCGGCTTCTCGGTCGGCTACGGCAAGACCGTCGACAGCTACGAGACCGGTGTCTACAACGTCGTCTACCGCTACCGCGACGAGGCGACGGGGCTCGCCGCCGGCGTCGAGGCGGTGGACATCGTCCAGAAGCTCTACGACGGCGAGACGGTCGATCTCGATCCGGTGATCGCGCGGCTCAAGGCGGTGCGCGAAGCGCACATGCTCGGGCCGTCGACGGCGGCGATCGTCGAGGCGGCGACGGCGCGCGGCATTCCCTATTACCGGCTGAGCGAAGAGACGAGCTACATCCAGCTCGGCCACGGCCACAAGCAGCGCCGCTTCCAGGCGACGGTGACCGACGGGACCGGCATCATCGGTCACGGCATCGCCGACGACAAGGACTGGACCAAGCAGATCCTCGGCGACGCCGGCATTCCCGTGCCGCTCGGCCGGATCTGCCATTCCTTCGAGGACGCGGTCGCAGCCGCCGAGGAGATCGGCTATCCGCTGGCGACCAAGCCGCTCGTCGGCAATCACGGCCGCGGCGTCAGCACCGACATCAACGACGAAAAGGCGCTGCGCGAAGGCTACGACGCCGCGCTCGCGCGCTACGAGACGGTGGTCGTCGAGCAGTTCGTGCGCGGGGAGGACCATCGCCTGCTGGTCATCGGCGGCAAGCTGGTCGCCGCGGCGCGTCGCCGCCCCGCGCATGTCGTCGGCAACGGCTCCTCGACGCTGAAAGAGCTGATCGACGCCGAGAACGCCGATCCTCGCCGTGGCGTCGGTCACGAGAACCTGCTTACCCAGATCCATATCGACGAGCAGACCGAGCGTCTCGTCTCGCAGGCGGACCTGACGATGGACAGCGTCATCGACAAGGACGCAATCGTCTGGCTGAAGTCGACGGCGAACCTTTCGACCGGCGGCACGGCGACGGACCTGACCGACGACGTGCATCCGGAGGTGAAATACGCCGCCGAGCGCATCGCGCGCCTGATCGGCCTCGACATCATCGGTATCGACCTTCTCGCCGAGACGCTGACGCGCCCGCTCGAGGAACAGTCGGCCGGCGTCGTCGAGGTCAATGCCGGTCCCGGCTTCCGCATGCACATCGCGCCGACGCATGGGCAAGGCCGCGACGTCGGCAAGCACGTGGTCGACATGCTCTTCGGCGAGAACGAGGTCGACAACGGCCGCGTGCCGATCGTCGCGATCACCGGCACGAACGGCAAGACGACGACGACGCGCCTCGTCTCGCACCTCTTGCGCACGGCCGGCCGCAAGGTCGGCATGGCCTGCACGGGCACGATCGAGATCGACAACCACGTCATCATGCGCGGCGATTATTCCGGCCCGCAGGCGGCCTCCGTCGTGCTCAAGGAGCCGGTGGTCGAAAACGCCGTGCTCGAAGTGGCGCGCGGCGGCATCCTGCGGCGCGGGCTCGGCTTCGACCAGTGCGACGTCGGCATCCTGCTCAACATCGCTAGCGACCATCTCGGCGAGCGCGACATCCACACGCTCGACGAGCTCGCACGATGCAAGACGGTCGTCGTCGACGCGGTCTCGCCGGAGGGCACCTGCGTGCTCAACGCCGACGATCCGCGCGTGCTCGACCAGGGCACCCGCTGGTCGCGCGGCAAGATCGTCTATTTCACGATGGACCCCGAATTCGAGCCCGTGAAGAACCACGTCGCCGAGCACGGCATCGCTTTCACCGTCAGGGACGGCAAGATCGTCATGCGCCAGGGCGCGGTCGAGGCGACGGTGATCGAGGTCAACGACGTGCCGATCACCTTCGAAGGGCACGCTCCGTTCAACGTGCAGAACGCCATGGCGGCGGCGGCCGCCGGCTACGCGCTCGGGCTGACCCTCGGCGACATCAAGATGGGCCTCCAAACCTTCCATCCGACGCCCGGCCAGCTTCCCGGCCGCGTCAACTACGTCGAGGCGGATGGCGTACGCTGCCTGATCGACTACGGCCACAACGTGCCGGCCCTGAAGGCGCTCGCACCGCTCGTCCAGAGCCTCGGCCAGAAGAAGCGCATCGCCGTCGCCAGTGCGCCCGGCAACCGGCGGGACGAGGATTTGCGGGCGCTCGGCAGCCAGATCGCCAGCATGCACGACGCGCTCTTCATCTGCGAGCCCGACCCGCGCGGGCGCACGCCCGGTGAGGCGGCAAGCTTGCTCAAGGCCGGCGCGGACGCCGAGGCGAACTGCCGCTCGGAAATCGTGCTCGATGAATACGGCGCCGTCGAAAAGGCGATGGACGCGGCGTCCGAAGGCGACCTGCTGGTGCTCCTCGTGGACGACATCGAAAGCGCGATCGAACGGCTGAAGGGCCGTACTTTTCGCAACCCGGTGCCGGCGGCGGAGTAGCGGGCCGAAAATCGCATAAAAAAGGGCGGCCCATCGTGGCCGCCCTTCTTCGTTGCTTCGAAAGCCTTCAGTCCGCAAGGTCCGAGAACTCGAAGGTCAGGCTCTTCATCACCTGTTCGTAGTTCCACAGGAGCGTCGACTGCTTGCTGGCGCCGATCAGCACGTAGCACAGCGCGTAGCTGTAGCTGTCCTGCTCCGGCAGGTCGGATAGCCGCATGCCGACATGGACCTGCGGGCGGATGATCGTGTCGGGCACCTTGCGCAGCGCGTCGGCCGTCTCTTCCTCGCTCGGCACTTGCGTGATCGTCGCGTCGATAAAGAAGACGCGGTAGAAGAAGTGGCCGGCCACCTTGTACTTGCCCTCGCCCCACGGCATGTCGGGCTCGTTGCCGAGCGCGACGTCGACCATGATCTGCTGGTGGCTGACGCCGTCGACCTTTTCAAAGAGGTCGCAATGGGCCTGCGCGATGCGGGTGTTGACCTCGAGCAGCCAGATCTGGTCCTGCACCTCGTCCCAGAAGAACTCGATGTTGAAGCCCGACTGGTCGAAGCCGACATGCTCCATGACCTTGACGGCGAGCTCGCGCATCTTGGCCTGGACCTTGTCCGGCAATTTCGACGGGTACATGTAGTAGAAGAAGCTGAGCACCTGCGGGTAGCGCACGGAATCAACGATCGCGTACGGGACGACCTTGCCGTCCTTCACGTAGCCCTCGAGCGTGCACTGGCGCCCGCCGATCACCTGTTCGGCGAGGCAGTACTGGCCGTCGATCGCCCGGATGTCGGCGGGAAGGTTCGCTTGGTCGAGCAGGAAGTTGAAGGGTTCGGAGATCGTGCCGATGTCCTCGCGCAGGCGGCGTGTGGCGTAGTCGAAATCTTCCGGACTGTCGATGCGGAAGCCGAGCCTGGAGCCCGACGACTTGATCGGCTTGACGAAGAAAGGAAACGTCAGCCCGGCCTCGCCGATCTTCGACAGCGCTCCCTCGTCGAACGGGTCGAAGGCGGCGAAGGCCGGCACGTTTTCGGGAATGACCTCGTGCTGCAGCACGCGGCTCCAGTATTTGTGCTCGCACTTCAGGAGCGCTTCGAGCGAGGTATGCCGCACGCCGAACTTCTCGCCGAGGATCGGCAGCATGGTCGAGACGGGGAAGTCCATATAGCCGACGATGGCGTCGATCGAGCCGTCGAAGGCGGAAAGCTTTTCTTCGGCCTCGGCAAGCATCGCCGGAACGTCGAAAACCTCCGTATCGTAGAGCGCGGCGGGGTCGATCAGCCCGTGAAAGGCGATGTCGTCCGCGCCGCGCAGGCGCTTGAGCTTTTCCAGGTTGTAGTCGTTCAGGCCGATAACAAAGATGTTCTTCGTCACGCTTCGCTCCCTGGTGTTTCGGCCGGCTCGCGGATCGCGAAAGGCTCGGCGCGTTCTGATGGACAATGCGCGCTGCCGCTTCGCGCGCGACATCGTGACCGCTTAACGAGCAAGGCGCGTTCGGGTTGCGTGCGTTGCGAACTCTATCGGTAGATCGCCGTGACCGGATCTTCACCGGCGCGAACATGGCCGCGATACATGCCCTCGCAGTTGAACGGCAGGGCGATGGCGCCCTTCGCATCGACGGCGATGACGCCGCCCGAACCCTCGCGCGGGCCGAGAACGGTGTTGACGACGTGGTCGGCCGCCTGTTCCAGGCTTTCGCCGAGATAGCGCATGCGCGCGGCGATGTCGGCGGCGGCGGTGTAGCGGATGAAGACCTCGCCGGTTCCGGTGCCCGATACCGCGCAGGTTTCGTTGTCGGCATAGGTGCCCGCACCGATCACCGGCGTGTCGCCGATGCGCCCGGACGCCTTCGCCGTAAAGCCGCCGGTCGACGTCGCGGCGGCGAGATTGCCGTCGACGTCGAGCGCCACGGCACCGACGGTACCGTGGCGCTGCGAGGGATCGGAACTCGTCTCGCCACGCCGCTTGAGCGCCAGCGCGTTTTCCAGCGCTTCGCGACGGGTCTCCGTGAAGAAATAGTCGGCTTCTTCCAGCGCGAGCCCGTGTTCGCGGGCGAGCTTCATTGCGCCTTCGCCCGTCATCATCACCTGCTCGCCCTTTTCCATGACGGCGCGGGCAAGTCGGATCGGGTTGCGCGGCCCGAAAATCGAGGCGACGCAGCCCGCGCGACGGTCGCGCCCTTCCATGATCGCGGCGTCCATTTCCTGCGTGCCGGCATCGGTGAAGACGGCGCCGCGTCCGGCATTGAAGAGCGGCTCGTCCTCGAGCGCGCAGACGGCGGCGGTCACCGCGTCGAGCGCGCTGCCGTTCGCCTTGAGGACGGCTTCGCCCGTGGCGACGACGTGGGCCAGGGCCGCGTGGTAGGCCGCTTCGCGCTCGGGCGTCATGTCGCCCCTCAGAAGCGTTCCGGCTCCACCGTGAACCGCCAGCGTATAGGTCATGTCCTGCTCCTTCTCGGCCCCTCTTTCAGGGCTTTCACATCGCTGCGTTCATCGGTAGCGACTTCGCCGCCGTCGCGAAAGCGAAACGACGGCGAAGCGCGTCATCGTGCGTAACGCTCGATCGAGGCTTCATGCATCTCGCTCGAATAGCCGGGCTCGCGCGGCGGCATGTAGCGCCCGCCGCGCACCACGCATGGGCTGACGAAATGCTCGTGCAGGTGATCGACATATTCGATGACGCGTCCCTCCATCGAGCCGGAGATCGCCAGGTAGTCGATCATCGAGAGATGCTGGACGTATTCGCACAGGCCGACGCCGCCCGCATGCGGGCAGACCGGCTTGCCGAACTTCGCCGCCATCAGCATTACCGCGAGGTTCTCGTTCAGCCCGCCGAGGCGCGCCGCATCGATCTGCACCACGTCGATCGCCTCGGCCTGCAGGAACTGCTTGAACATCACCCGGTTCTGGCACATCTCGCCCGTCGCGACCTGGATCGGCGCGACGCCGCGGCGGATTTCGGCATGGCCGAGCACGTCGTCCGGCGACGTCGGTTCCTCGATGAACCACGGCCTGAACTCGGCGAGCCGGTTCACCCATTCGATCGCTTCGGGCACCTCCCAGACCTGGTTGGCGTCGATCATCAGCGTGACGGCGTCGCCAGCTTCCTCGCGCAGGATGCGGCAACGCCTGATGTCGTCCTCGATGTCGCGGCCGACCTTCAGCTTCATGTACGTCCAGCCGGCGTCGCGCGCCTCGCGGACCAATGTGCGCATCTTGTCCTCGGCATAGCCGAGCCAGCCGGCCGACGTCGTGTAGGACGGATAGCCATCGGCGAGCAGCGTCTCGCGGCGTTCGTCGCGCCCGTCGCGTGCCTTCGTCAGGATCGAGAGCGCCTCGTCGCGGGTCAGGGCGTTGCCGAGATAGCGGAAGTCGATGCAGCGCACGATCTCTTCCGGGCTCATGTCGGCGACGAGCTGCCAGACCGGCTTGCCTTCCGCCTTCGCCCAAAGGTCCCAGCAGGCATTGACGATGGCCGCCGTCGCCAGATGCATGACGCCTTTGTCCGGCCCGAGCCAGCGGAGCTGCGAATCGTCGGTGACGTGGCGCCAGAACGCGCCCATGTCGGCGGCGATCTGCTCGACCGTGTAGCCGACGACGCGCGGCGAGAGCGTGTCGATCGCCGCCACGCAGAGATCGTTGCCACGACCGATCGTGAAGGTGAAACCGTGCCCTTCGTGCGTCGGATCGTCCGTTTCGAGCACGACATAGGCCGCCGAATAGTCCGGATCCGGGTTCATGGCATCGGACCCGTCCTTGTGTTCGGAGGTCGGGAAACGGATATCGAAGGTCCTGAATCCGGTGATCTTCATTGGCTCGGCAATCCTTTCTGCGGAACGGGGTCCGTCCGTCTTCAAAGCGAATCGGCGCGCGCGAGGTCGCGCATCAGGCCGGCGGCGACTGTCAGCTTGGCGAGCGTGATCTCGCCGCCTTCGGTCAGGCCGGTCACCTGGCCGCGTGCGCGTTCGATGCGTGTCTCGTGCGCCTCGATCCAGCTTGCAAGCGGCGCCTTCGCCTTCGCATGGTCCGTCAGCGAAGCCGCGGTGATCGCCCGGCACGCGGCGGCGATCTCGTCGAGGCTGCGGGCAAGGGCGAGCTTCTCGAACCGGTCCGAGGTGGCGATGCGCCGTGCCGCGTCGGCGATACGCGCGATGCGGAAGGTTTCCGTCACGCGGAAATAGACCTCCGCCGTCTTCTTCAGGGTCGTGCCCGTGCGCTCGGCGATCTGCATGATTTCGGGGATGAAGCCGACCGCGCGCAACCGCGCCACGGCATCGGCGGTCGCTTCCGGTACCCCCGCTTCGGTGAAGGTCGCGCGTCTGGCTTCCATGTCGTCCACCAGAAAGTCCGGCATGAGGCCTTCGAGCTTCGGTTTCAGGGCGGCGATCGCCTTGCCGAGCGCATCGACGCCGGCCGCGAGATCCCCCCGGTAGGCCGCCGACTTCAGCGCCCAGGAGGTGAGCGAGCGAACGACCTCCGTCACTTCGGCATACATGGCGTTCTGCACGTCGCCATGCACCTTGGCGTCGAGCGCATCGATCGCGGCGTAGACGGCATGCAGGTCGAGCCCGTCGCGCACGAGCACGTAGGCACGAACGACGCTTGCAGGCAGCGCGCCGGTCGCTTCGCCCATCTGCGTGACGAAGCCCGGCCGCCCGCGATTGATCGCGTCGTTTGCGAGCATGGTCGCGACGATCTCGCGGCGAAGGCGATGGTTCTCGATATCCCGACGGTGCGGCCCGCACATCTTCTGCGGAAAGTAATCCATCAGCGTCGCGGCGAAATAGGCGTCGTCCGGCAGGTCGGAAGCGCACAGCTCGTCGAAGAGCACGATCTTCGCGTAGGAAAGCAGAACGCCGATTTCCGGCCGGGTCAGCGGCTGGTCGGCGGCGTAGCGTTCGCTCATCGCCGTATCGTCCGGCAGCAGTTCGAGGGCGCGGTCGAGCCGGTTGTCCCGTTCCAGATGCGCCATCAGCCCGGAAAGCTCGTCGCCGTTTTCCGTGCCGAGCCGTGCGGTGAGCGAGATGGCCAGCGTCTGCTGGTAGTTGTTGGCGAGCACGAGATCGGCGACTTCGTGCGTCATCGTCTTGAGCAGGCGGTTGCGCTTTTCCCGGTCGAGGCGCCCTTCGCGCATGGCGGCCGCGAGCGCGATCTTGATGTTCACCTCGACGTCGGACGTGTTCACCCCGGCCGAATTGTCGATGGCGTCGGAATTGATGCGGCCACCGGCGAGCGCGTAGTCGATGCGTCCGCGCTGGGTGACGCCGAGATTGGCGCCCTCGCCGACGACCTTGGCGCCGACCTCGCGTGCGGAAATGCGGATCGCGTCGTTGGTCCGGTCGCCGACCTCGGCGTTCGACTGCTGGTCGCCCTTCACATAGGTGCCGATCCCGCCGAACCACAGGAGATCGACCGGCGCGCGCAGGATCGCGGACATGATCTCGGGCGGCGTGGCGGTCGTCCCGTCGAGCCCGATCGCCGCGGCCGCTTCGCTCGAAAGCTCGATCGACTTCTGGCTGCGCGAGACGATGGTTCCGCCCTTCGAAAGCTTGCGCTTGTCGTAGTCCTGCCAGCTCGAGCGGCCGAGTTCGAAGACGCGCTTGCGCTCTTCGAAGCTCGTCGCGGGGTTCGGATCGGGATCGATGAAGATGTCGCGGTGGTCGAAGGCGGCGACGAGGCGGATCTGTTGGGAAAGCAGCATGCCGTTGCCGAAGACGTCGCCCGACATGTCGCCGACGCCGGCGACGGTGAACGGCGTCGTCTGGATGTCGACGTCCATCTCGCGGAAATGGCGCTTCACTGCTTCCCAGGCGCCGCGCGCGGTGATCGCCATTGCCTTGTGGTCGTAGCCGGCCGAGCCGCCGGAGGCGAAGGCGTCGTCGAGCCAGAAATCGTGCGCCTGGCTGATCGCGTTCGCCGTGTCGGAAAAGGTCGCCGTTCCCTTGTCGGCGGCGACGACGAAATAGGGATCGTCGCCCTCGTGGCACACCGTATCGGCGGGCGGGACGATTTCCTGTCCGCTGATCGTGTCGGTGATCGACAGCAGCGTCGTGATGTAGGTTTCGTAGGCGTGCTTGCCGGCCTGGAAGATCGCATCGCGGTCGCCCGTCGGCAACTGCTTGGGATAGAAGCCGCCTTTCGCGCCGACCGGCACGATAACGGCGTTCTTCACCTGCTGCGCCTTGACGAGACCGAGCACCTCGGTGCGGTAGTCCTCGGCGCGGTCCGACCAGCGGATGCCGCCACGCGCGATCGGGCCGAAGCGCAGATGCACGCCCTCCACCTCGGCGCCGTAGACGAAGATCTCGCGATAGGGGCGCGGCTGGGGAAGATCCTCCAGCGCCTGCGGATCGAGCTTGAAGGCGAGCATGGCCGGGCTTTCACCGTCCGCACCGGTCTGGAAGTAGTTCGTCCTGAGGCTCGCTCGGACGGCATTGACGAAGCGGCGCAGGATCCGGTCGTCGTCGAGGCTTGGAACCTTGGCGAGCGCGCCATCGATGCGTTCGCCGATCGCCCGGTCGCGGGAGGAACGCTGGCGTTCGCTCAGCGCCGGATCGAAACGGTTCTCGAAGAGCCGGAAGATGTCGGCCGCAGCCTGCGGATACCGGTCGAGGGCACCGGCCATGTAGCTCTGGGAATAGGTGATGCCGCACTGGCGCAAATAACGGGCATAGGCGCGCAGCACGCTCGCCTTCCTCGCGTCGAGACCGGCGTCGACGATCAGCCGATTGAAG
The DNA here is from genome assembly GCF_006516965.1 of Pararhizobium mangrovi. Classification (GTDB taxonomy): domain Bacteria; phylum Pseudomonadota; class Alphaproteobacteria; order Rhizobiales; family Rhizobiaceae; genus Pararhizobium_B; species Pararhizobium_B mangrovi. Next base: position 24,060 of record NZ_VHLH01000038.1, read on the forward strand.
GCGTCGTTGTCGAAACGACCCGCCCATATGGCGAGAAAGGCCTCTTCGAGGGCCGTTTCGCTGGCACCGAGGTCGACCGGCTCGCCGTCCATCGTGCGAAGCTGCATGTCGTGGAGGACGACGGCGCGGCCTTCGCCGTCGTCTTCGACCGTCATGTCGAAGGTGCGCTCGTTGACGACGTCGAAGCCCAGATTTTCGAGAAGCGGCACGCGACGTGAAAGCGCCAGCGCCTCGCCGGTGTGGAAGATCTTCAGCGAAAGCCCGTCCTCGACGTCGTTCCTGCGCCGATGGAAGGCGAGGTGGATCGGCTGCCCGTCCGTCGCCGCCGATATCAGCGGCAGGTCGGCGACGGCTTCTTCCGGGGTGAACACCTCGCGATACGCATCGTCGACGACGAGGCGTGCGCTGCCCGTGGGCCGGAGGGATTCGAACCGGTCGTCCCAGCCGGTGACGATCGTGCGGACCTCGCGTTCGAGATGAGCCTGCGAAACATCGGGCGTCGCGCCGTCGTGCCGTCCGATGATGAAGTGGACGCGCGCGACCGCACCCTCGGGAAAGGCCGGATAGAACGCGGAGACATGCCCGCCGTAAGCCGTCGCGAGGCAGGTGCCGATCCGCCCGCGAACGTCGGAATCGTAGCGTTCGCGCGGCACGAAGACGAGCACGGAGACGAAACGGTCGAAATGGTCGATGCGCGGCAGGACGCGCACGCGCGGGCGCTCGCCGAGCTCGTTGATCTGCTCGCAGAAGGCGGCGAGTAGATCGGTGTCGATCTGGAAGAGTTCGTCGCGCGGGTAGGCGGCGAGCGTATTGGCGAGCACCTTGCCCGAATGGGCGTGCGGATCGAAGTGGAAGCGTTCGATCACCGCCTTCGCCTTGGTGCGCAGCAGCGGGATCTCGTCGAGGGGGCGCGTATAGGCCGTCGAGGTGAAGAGGCCGACGACGCGCAGTTCGCCCGAAAGGGTGCCGTCGCCATCGAAACGCTTGATGCCGACGTAGTCCATGTAGGCGCGGCGGTGTACGACCGAGCGCGCGTTCGCCTTGGTGACGATGAGCAGGCCCGAGCCCTCGAGGAAGGCGAGGATCTCCGGCGTCGTCGTCACGCTGTCGGCGCCGCGGCGCAGCACGCGTATGTCCGGATCGGCGAGAATGCCGAGGCCGCTGTCCGATTCCCGCTCGACATGCGCGCCGTCCGGATCCGTCACGTAGGTGTAGGCGCGCATGCCGAGGAAGATGAAGTTGTCGTCGCGCAACCAGTCGAGGAAGGCGATGGCCTCGCCGCGTTCGCTGCCATCCTCGGACGCGTGGTCGGCAAGGCCTGTTCGCGTCTCGTCCAGCTTTTCGAGCATGGCGGCCCAGTCGTCGACGGCGGCATGCACCTGATCGAGCACGCCGGTGAGGCGCTCGACGAGGCGTTCCGCCGCCGTCTCGCCGATCTCCGGCAGATGGATCTGGATATGGCTGATATGCTTGCGCCGGTCCCCGGCCTCCGCGCGAAGGGGCGTACCATCCGCGTCGCGCGTGAGGATCGGGTGGATGGCGAGCGGAATGTCGCGATGGCCCGTCGTCACCTCGGCCATGATCGAATCGAAGAGGAACGGCATGTCGCGCCCGGTGACGCTGACGATGGAGACGGGCTCGCCGCCGATCGCGAGCCCATCGCGTGAACGCACCGTGATGCGGCTCTCCCCGCCGTCGAAGGCGTCGATCTCCTCGCGCGCATGGCGGGCGACGACGGCCAGTTCCTCCGGGTCGTAGCGATCGAGGTCGTCGTTGCTCGCCCGTTCGAGGATGACGTGCGGGTCTGCGAAGGACCCGCCTTCCTTCTCGAGGATTTCGGCCGTCTTCGCGATCGTGCGTGCGCGGCGCGGATTTTGCCGGACCACCATGAGCAAGCCTCCCTGGATCGTTTTCCGCAAGCCTATCAGAACGGGACGCCGTGCGGACCCGTCGGCGAAGAAAATGCTGTGGTCCGCCCCCTCGTTCGCCCTGTCGAAACGCTGACCGACACGCTAGAACGAGAAAAGTGGAACCGGCGGGACGATGACGAAGGACGAAGAACGACAGCGGCAGGCACGGCGCGAGCTCGATCGGCTCGGTGCGGAAGGCGGTCTGTTCTCGACCCCGACCCTCAAGGCGCGCGCTCGCTCGCTGCGGGGCCACTTCAATGCAGAGGACGCCGACCCGTCCGACCGCATCGAAGTATGGGGCACCCGCATCGGGCGTGCGCTGGCGCTCGTCGCCTTCTTCGGCCTCGCCGTCTGGCTCCTTTTCTTTCTCGCCCGCTGAGGATTGCCCGCGAATGTCCGTTACCACCGCCGATGCGCCACGGACCGTGATCGTCGTCTCCAGCCATGTCGTGCGCGGCGCCGTCGGCAACCGTGCCGTCGTCTTCGCGCTGGAGCGCCTCGGTCATCCGGTGTGGGCCATACCGACGGTCACGCTCGCATGGCATCCCGGTCACGGTCCCTCGCACCGGATCGTACCGCCCTCCGGTTCCTTTGACGCGCTGATCGACGATCTCGCGCAAGCGCCCTGGCTCGGCGAGGTGAACGCGATCGTCTCGGGTTATTTCGGCGATGCGAGCCAGGTCGGCGCGGTCGCGCGGCTGGTACGCGCGGTTCGCGAGAAGAACCCGGAAGCCCATTACGTGTGCGACCCGGTGATGGGTGATCTCGCCGGCCTCTACGTGCCCGAGGCGACGGCCGCGGCGATCCGCGACGCACTGATCCCGCTCGCCTCCATCGCCACACCGAACCGGCACGAACTCGCATGGCTGAGCGAGGCGCCGCTCGAAGACAACCGGGCGCTTCTCCAGGCGGCACTGACGCTCGGGCCGCAGCGCGTCGTCGTGACGTCGGCCTTCGCCGGTACGGAAGGGGCGACGGGCAACCTCATGCTTTCGGACGAAAGCGCGCTTCTTGCCGAGCATCGCATGGTGGACGATGCGCCGAACGGGCTCGGCGACCTCTTCTCCGCCGTCTTCCTGTCGCGGCTCCTATACGGCGAGGTCGAGGACCGCGCGCTGCAATCGGCGACGGCGAGCGTCTACGACATCCTGGCGCGCAGCGTCCGCCGCGGTTCCGACGAGCTGACGCTTGCCAGCGATGCCGATTGCCTTTCGAGACCCCGTGCGCTCGTCAGCCTTCGCCGGCTCGATCATCCGGGAAGACGGCGCGCATGAGCGAACGCGTCGTCGCCGGCGTCGACGGCTGCCGGGGCGGCTGGATCGCCGTCGTGCGACGCCCGGGCGAAGCGCCCGCCATCGCCGTCCTCGCCTCCTTCGCCGCTTTGCTCGCCGATCTGCCGGAGGATGCGGTCGTCGCCGTCGACATGCCGATCGGGCTGCCGGAGACGAGCGGGCCACGCGGGCGGGCGCCCGAACGGGCCGTTCGCCCGCTTCTTTCCGGACGGCAGAGCAGCGTTTTTTCGATCCCTTCGCGTTCGGCCGTCTATGCGCCCGATTATCAGGAGGCGCGGCGCCTCGCGCTCGCGACGTCGAGCCCGCCGAAGAGCGTTGCAAAGCAGGCCTTTCACATCTTTCCGAGGATCCGCGAACTCGACGGCATCCTCGTCGCGAACCCTGCGCTTGCCGAGCGCGTGATCGAGGTGCATCCGGAACTCGCCTTCTGGCGGCTGAACGGCGAGCGGGCGATGGCGCTGGCGAAGAAGGTCCGCAATCGTGCGAGCGAGCCGGGGCTTGCCGAGCGCGTCGCGCTGCTCGAACGCTGCGGCTACGAACGTGCCTTTCTCGAAGCCGAACCCCCGCGCGGGGCGGGACGCGACGACGTGCTCGACGCGGCGGTGGCCGCCCTCGTCGCCGAGCGGCATGCCGAAGGAAAAGCAAGGCCGTTTCCCGACCCGTTCGACCGTGACGCCTTCGGCCTGCCGATGGCGATCTGGGCGTAGGGTTCGCCCCTGCGAAGGCGCTTGATCTTTGCGGGTGCGGAGGCTAATCGGCGCGCATGACGTACTTTCCCGACCACCTCGTCGCCGGTTACCGCGACTTCCTCGAAGGCCGTTATTCGGAAGAACGCGAGCGCTATCATCGCCTCGCCGAAAGCGGCCAGACGCCGCAGACCCTCGTCATCGCCTGCTGCGATTCGCGCGCGGCTCCGGAGACGATCTTCAATACTGGTCCGGGCGAGATCTTCACGCTTCGCAATGTTGCCAACCTCGTTCCGCCCTACGAGCCGGACGAGCACCTCCATGCCGCGTCGTCGGCGATCGAGTTCGCGGTCCAGGCGCTTGGCGTGCGGCACATCGTGGTGCTTGCCCATGGCCGCTGCGGGGGTATCCAGGCAGCACTGAACCCGGGCGGAGAACCGCTATCGGAAGGCGATTTCATCGGCCATTGGGTCGGGCTTCTCACGCCGCTCGCCCGCTCGGTCGATCCCGACGGCACGATGGACCCCACCGAGCGCGCGACGGCGCTGGAGTGCCACGCGGTCGGCCAGTCGATCGAGAATCTGAGGACCTTTCCCTTCGTCGACAAACGCGAGCGCGCCGGCGAACTGTCGCTCCACGGCGCCTGGTTCGACATTTCGGAGGGCAGGCTGTGGGTGCGCGACCCCGAAGACGGCGTATTCGCGCCGCTAGACGGGACCGCGTAGGCGACTGGCGCGATCAGCCGCCGTCGATCTGGCTGCCCATGATCGCGAGCGCGCGCTGATAGACGCTGGCATCGTTCCAGGATTGCAGAACGGAGAAGTTCGCCTGGCCCGGCTGATAGCCGGCGCCCGCACGCCAGCCATGGGCACGCAGATAGTTCGCCGTCGAGGCAAGCGCGTCCGCGGTCGAGTGGATCAGGTCGCGGCGTCCGTTGCCGTCGCCGTCGACGGCGTACTTCACGTAGTTCGTCGGCAGGAACTGGGTCTGGCCGAGTTCGCCGTGACGCGCGCTCACCATCTCGCTCGGTGCCAGTTCGCCGCGCTGGACGAGCGTCAGCGCAGCATAGAGCTGATCGGTGAAGAAGGCCGAGCGCCGACAATCATAGGCGAGCGTCGCAAGCGCCGGGATCGCCCGGTCGTTGCCCATGAACGAGCCGAAGCCGGTCTCCATGCCCCAGATCGCCAGCAGCGGGCCGGGTGGAACGCCGTAGCGGCTCTCGATGCTGGAAAAGAGGGAGGCGTATTTGCGCTTCAGCCGCTTGCCCTTCGCGACGATGGTCGCCGAGCCCCGCTTCTTCATGAAGGCGTCGAGGGAAAGCTTGAAACTGTGCTGGCCGCGATCGGCAGCGATCGTTCGGGAGCGGTAGGAGATACCGTCGAAAGCGCGATCGAGCGTTCGTGGCGAAAAGCCCTCGCTCGCCGCTTCCTGCCGGAACTGCTGGACCCAGCGCTGGAATCCGCTCGACGTGTTGCCGCATTGCGCAGCTGCCGCCGGCATGGCGAAGCCCGCGACGAGAACGGCCGCGGCGAGCCCCGGCAGACAGCGTTGAAGGATGGTACGGTGCATTCTCGAATTCCCTGCAATCATCGATGAGCGACGGTCGGGGCCGGCATGAGCGACGGGCTCAGGCGTTCTCGCGTCCCTTCACGAGGCCGCGCGAGACGAGAAGCTCGGCGATCTGGATCGTGTTGAGCGCCGCGCCCTTGCGCAGATTGTCCGATACGACCCAGATGTTGAGCCCGTTTTCGATGGTCGAATCCTCGCGGATGCGCGAGATGTAGGTCGCGTCCTCGCCGGCGGATTCGTACGGCGTGATGTAGCCGCCCGCCTCGCGCTTGTCGATCACCTGGCAACCCGGCGCCTCGCGCAGGATGTCCTGCGCTTCTTCCGCCGTGATCGGACGCTCGAACTCGATGTTCACCGCCTCGGCATGGCCGATGAAGACCGGCACGCGCACGGCCGTGCAGGTGACCTTGATCTTCGGGTCGAGCATCTTCTTGGTTTCGGCCAGAACCTTCCATTCCTCCTTGGTCGAGCCGTCTTCCATGAAGTCGTCGATGTGGGGAATGACGTTGAAGGCAATGCGCTTGGGATACTTCTTCGCCTCGATCGGATCGGCCACGAAGACGGCGCGCGTCTGATTGAAGAGTTCGTCCATGCCTTCCTTGCCCGAGCCGGAGACCGACTGGTAGGTCGACACGACGATGCGCTTGATGCCGGCCTTTTCGTGCAGCGGCTTCAGCGCGACGACGAGCTGCGCCGTCGAGCAGTTCGGATTGGCGATGATATTCTTGCGGGTATAGCCCTCGATCGCGTCCGGGTTCACCTCCGGCACGATCAGCGGCACCTCCGAATCGTAGCGCCACGCCGAGGAGTTGTCGATGACGATGCAGCCCTTGGCGGCGATCTTCGGCGAGAACTTCTTCGAGACCTCGCCGCCGGCCGACATCAGGCAGATGTCGGTGTCGGAGAAATCGTAGGTTTCGAGGTTCTGCACCTTGAGCGTCTTGTCGCCGAACGAGACCTCCGTGCCGACGGAGCGGCTCGAGGCGAGTGCCGCCACCTCGCTTGCGGGAAAGTTGCGCTCGGCAAGGATGCCGAGCATCTCGCGGCCCACATTGCCGGTGGCCCCGGCGACGGCGATCTTGAAGGTGGTGCTCATCGTTGCTCCTGACTATGCGCCCTGCGAAGACATACTGCCAGAAAGCGCGCTGTCAATCGAGCCGTCGGCCTCGCCGGCCGGCGTTCGAACGGCGGCGCATGCCGTTCAGCGCCAAACCGTAGCCCATGCGGCGTACCGGAAAGCCGTTGGCGTCGTAGCGAAAGACGATGCCGCGACTGGCGAAGACCATGGCCGTGAAATAGGAAAACCAGGCGCCCCAGGCGAGGCCGGCGACCACGTCGCTCGGGTAGTGGGCGCCGACGAGAACCCGTGTGAACGCCAGCCAGAGCGCAAGGACGAGGCACGGTACGCGCAGGCGCGGGAAGACGAGCGCGATCGCCGCGAAGAAGCCGCCGACGGTCGTTGCGTGGCCGGACGGGAAGCTCGCGAAGGTCGCGTCCGTGAACGGACGGAAGGCGAAGGCGCCGAGCTCCGCGAAATGCAGCGGGCGGGCGCGGCCGATGCAGTATTTGACGATCGTCGCAATCAGTCCCCCCGCGGCGAGCGAGGTGAAGAGATAGCCCGTCAGCGCCGTGACGCGCAGGAGCGCCATGCGTTTACGAAGGCTCGCAAGCCGCCAGTCGGCCGCCGAGCCGAAGAAGAGCGCGAGGCCTGCTGCGAGCAGGACCCAGCCGGCCTGGCCGAGATCGGTCACGCTGCGCGCCGTCTTGTCGAAGCTGGCGGGCCAGGTCGCGTGGTAGTTGCCGACCGGCAGATCGAAGACGAGCCCGGCGAGCACCACGAGGGCGAGGCTCGCCGCGAGATAAAGGACGAAGCGCGTTCGCGGGCGCTGCGGCCGTCGCGCACGACGCACGAGCAGGAGCCGGTGCGCGGTTACGACGTTGTCGCGAAGGCGTCCGCGCAGGCCGTTTACGGCTCGTGTCCCCGGCTGCGTTCCGGCTTCTCCGGCAAGGGCCCCTTCGTCGGGTCGGTTCGCGCACATCTGCTCGTCCGCCCGTACCAGGCTTCGTTACGCTGCGCGGAAGCGTGCGATCACCGCATCGCCCATCTCGCCCGTCCCGACGGCCGTTCCACCCTCGCCGACGATGTCGGCGGTCATCACGCCGTCGTCGAGCGTGGCGGCGATCGCGGCCTCCAGCCGTTCGGCCTCGGCCACCATGCCGAAGGAATAGCGAAGGCACATGGCGAAGGAGGCGATCATGGCGAGCGGGTTGGCGATGCCCTTTCCGGCAATGTCCGGCGCGGAACCGTGGACCGGCTCGTACAAAGCCTTGCGCGTGCCCGTCTTTTCGTCGGGCGCGCCGAGCGAAGCCGAAGGCAGCATGCCGAGCGAACCCGTCAGCATGGCGGCGACGTCGGACAGGAGATCGCCGAAGAGATTGTCGGTGACGATGACGTCGAACTGCTTGGGCCGGCGCACGAGCTGCATGCCGCCGGCATCGGCGAGCATGTGCGAAAGTTCGACATCGGCATAATGCGCCGCATGGTTGGCCGTCACCACCTCGTTCCACAGAACGCCGGACTTCATGACGTTGCGCTTTTCCATGGAGCAGACGCGGTTCTGCCGGGTGCGCGCCAGTTCGAAGGCGACGCCGGAAATGCGCTCGATCTCGTAGGTGTCGTAGACCTGCGTGTCGATGCCGCGCTTCTGGCCGTTGCCGAGATCGCGGATTTCCTTCGGTTCGCCGAAATAGGTGCCGCCGGTCAGCTCCCGCACGATCAGGATGTCGAGCCCCTCGACGAGTTCGCGCTTGAGGGAGGAGGAGCCGGCGAGCGCCGGATAGCAGATCGCCGGGCGCAGATTGGCGAAGAGCTCGAGATCCTTGCGCAGGCGAAGAAGACCTGCTTCCGGCCGGACGTCGTAGCCGACACCGTCCCATTTCGGCCCGCCGACGGCGCCGAAGAGCACGGCGTCGGCCGCCTGTGCGCGCTCCATGTCCGTCTCGGAAATCGACTGGCCGTGCGTGTCGTAGGCGATGCCGCCGACGAGGCCTTCCTCGATCTCGAAGCCGGCCGCGTGATCGGCGTTCATTACGTCGACGAGCTTGCGGACCTCGGCCATGGCTTCCGGGCCGATGCCGTCGCCCGGAAGGAAGAAGAGCTTGCGCGTCGCCATGGTGCCGGTTCCCGAGAATTGCCTGTTGATCCCGGGATCGTGCTTAGCCGCCGGAGAAGGGCTTTTCAAGCTTGACGCCACGCGCCCCGACGTCGACCGATGGCCGGGCTCACGCCCAGGGCCGGTTTTCCGAAAGGCGGGACTCGAAGCCGTCGATGGCGGTGTTCTTTTCGAGCGTCAGCGCGATGTCGTCGAGGCCGTTCAGCAGGCAGTGCTTGCGGAAGTAATCCACCCGGAAGGTGATCTGGCCGCCGTCGGGGCGATGGATCACCTGTTCCTCGAGGTCGATCGTGAACGTCGCGTTGGCGCCGCGCTCGGCATCGCCCATCAGCGTGTCGAGTTCGTCCTGACTGACGGCTATCGGCAGCAGGCCGTTCTTGAAGCAGTTGTTGTAGAAGATGTCGGCGAAGCTGGTCGAGATGACGCAGCGGATGCCGAAATCCGCAAGCGCCCAAGGCGCGTGCTCGCGCGAGGAGCCGCAGCCGAAATTGTCGCCGGCGACGAGGATCTTCGCGTTCTTGTAGGCGGGCTGGTTGAGGACAAAATCCGGGTTGTCGCTTCCGTCGGCGAGATAGCGCTGTTCGGAAAACAGGCCGACGCCGAGGCCGGTACGCTTGATCGTCTTCAGGTAGTCCTTCGGGATGATCATGTCGGTATCGACATTGACCACGGGAAGGGGGGCGGCAACCCCGGTTACGGTATCGAACTTCTCCATCGCTTCGGCTCCGGCTCGTGCATCTCGCAGGGGGCTCTACCAAAGAGCAGGCCGGAACTGAAGCGTTTCCTTCGTCTAAGGGGAGATCAGGCGCGCAGAACGGCCTGGCGACCACCCTGCCAGAGCGAGCGTGTCCCGATCTGCAGGTTGACGAGGCCGACGCGCACGAACGGCACGAGCTTGACGACGGCAAGCCCGGCGACGGCGGCGAAACCGACGACGACAATGACGGCGAACGAAAAGGCGGCGGCGACGGCGAAGGCGAGGCTCGTGACGGCGAGGCCGACGACCGTGCTGAAGAAAGCGCGAATGGTATGCATGACGGTATCCCTGCGATCGTTTTTCGTTTCGAGCGTCTAATTGCCCCCTCGAAGCCTCCGGTTCAACGGCACTTTCGCGCTGCAGCATTCACGAATCACGGTTTTTGATTACAGCGCGATCACAAATGTCAATTGCCCGCGTCATGGGCAATCTTCCGCGCTCGCTGGAACGCCGAAGAGGGTGCTTGCACGCAACGGCCGCCCGCGTCATGACGGCGGGCATGAGCGAAGTCGACCGCCAACGTTCCGCCCGGCCCCGCCACTCCGCGCTCTTCGTGCCGGCCGGCAACGAACGTGCGCTTTCCCGCGCGCTCGAACGCGGCGCCGACGTCGTGATCCTCGATCTCGAGGATGCGACCGCGCCGGAGGCGAAGATCGCCGCGCGTGAAGCGGCCGCCCGGTTCCTGACGCGGCGCGAGCGCACCGACACGGTGGAGGTCGTGCTTCGCGTCAACGGCATCGGTACGCCGTTTGCCGGAGACGACCTCGCAATGGCCGCGCGGTGCGCTCCGGACGCCGTTCTCCTTCCGAAGGTCGAAGGCGAGGTTGCCCTCGAAACGGCAGCGAGGATGCTGGACGAACAGAGGCGGAGCGCCGATCTTTCGCTGTGGGCGATGATCGAGACGCCGCTCGGCATCGCTCGCGCGGTGGACATCGCGATGGCCGGCAACGAGGCGGCCATGCGCCTCGATTGCCTGGTCGCGGGCACCAATGACCTGATGAAGGAAACCGGTGTCGCACCGTCGCCCGGTCGAGCGTTCCTGACGCCGTGGCTGATGCAGGTGGTACTGGCGGCCCGCTCGGCCGGCCTCGATGTGCTCGACGGCGTCTATAACGATTTCGCGGACCGCGCAGGCTTCGAAGCGGAGTGCGCCGCCGGCCGGGCCATGGGGTTCGATGGCAAGACCGTCATCCATCCGGCCCAGATCGAACCGGCGAACGTCGCCTTCGGCATCGACCCGCAGGCGCGAGCGGAGGCCGAGGCGATCGTCGCCGCCTTCGCAAGTCCGCAGAATGCCGGGCGCGGCGTCATCGCGCTCGACGGGCGGATGGTCGAGCGCCTGCATCTCGAAGCCGCCGAACGTCTCCTCGCGCGTGCGCGGCTCGTCGATCGAAAGGACAATCGATGAAACTCTACCGCTTCCTGTCGGGGCCGGACGATTCCAGCTTCTGCCACAAGGTCAGCGCGGCCCTCGACGCCGGCTGGACGCTTTACGGCTCACCCACCTACGCGCACGATACGGCCTCGGGGAAAATGCGCTGCGGCCAGGCCGTGGTGAAGGAGGTTCAGGGGCGCGACTACGACCCGTCGATGAAGCTCGGCGAACAGTAGCGCGACGGTACCGATGGATCGGGGGCGCACAGGGATCAGGCGGCGCTCGCCTCGATGCTTTCCATATCCTCGTCGCTGAGGCCGAAATGGTGACCGATCTCGTGGATGAGGACGTGGGCGACGATGTCGCCCAGCGTCTCCTCGTTTTCGGCCCAGTAGTCGAGGATGCCGCGGCGATAGAGCGTGATCGAGTTCGCCATCTCGCCCGTGTCCAGACTGAAGCGCTGGCCGATGCCACGGCCTTCGAACAGGCCGAGCAGGTCGAACGGCGTCTCCAGGGCCATGTCCTCGACGATCTCCTCACCCGGAAAGTCCTCGACGACGAGCATGACGTCGCCGCTGAGGTCGCGGAAGTGGTGGGGCAGGCGGGCATAGGCCGAGCGGGCGAGGGACTCGATCTGCGCAAGGGTCGGCGCATGCCGGCCGCCCCAGTCGCCCGATTGATCCATTTCGGCCATCTCTTGCCTCGTTCGCGTTGCCAAACCGCGAATATAAGGCCGGAACCGGAACGTTGCGAGGGCACACCGGGGAGCCCGCGCGGCCCTTTTCTTGCAATGCAGCATACGCAGGGCTGCCTTGAAAGAAAGGCGCTTCTTTTTCCGGCAGACGGGCATATCTTAGAAGTCGTCGGACGGCATACCTCCTCCCATGCCCCCGACAAATCAGGGCGATGGTTATCCTCCTCCCAATCATCGCTCGCCTATCAAGAGCCTGCCGGTCCTCCTCCTCCCCCGGCAGGCTCTTTTGCGTTCGGGTCTTGTCGAACGCGTGCGGAGGCCCCAATCCGAACGTCGAGAGCGTTTTGTCACCGGACCGATCCAGTCGGGCCTCGTGAACGATACGCGAAACGGAAGGGATAGAGCGCCGGACCGGATGCAGTCGGGTCGAGGAATGCTCCGGCTCTTTGCCTTGTCGCATTATCCGACGCCAAATCGATCCCTCTTTGGCTGGAAGGCTCCAGAGCCTTTCAGGTTCATACGGAAGAACCCTTCGGGCCGGCCCTGTTTGCGCCATGACGCTTCGACGGATGGCTCGACCGTACCACCAGTACGCTCGTCGCCATCCGTCTCGGTC
>NZ_VHLH01000039.1 GCF_006516965.1 Pararhizobium mangrovi
CACCAGCCTCCCATCCGGCCAGAAGCTTGAATCAGAAAACAGCGGCAGACGGAATCCTGGACCGATTCACGAAGCTCGGATCACGCTCTAGAACCACGCTTAACCGCAAGCGCATTTCAATTCCAGTCTTCAGGCGAACCTCGACATGCTCCCGGTCAATTGCCTCTAAAAATCGTTCGTCTGCCATCTTCGCAGTGAACTCAGGCATGCCGTTAGCAGGCTGGAATTTCCAAGTTCTCGGTGTTCTCAACAGAACCGGCGAAATCAGGGTGACGTCAACGGTCTCTTCTATTGTTCTCTTTTGACCTTCGTTTACGGCATCATCCTGAAGATCCCACAATCCGCCGCGTTCAGCAAATTCGTTGCTCGGAATAATGATGGTGGGCTTGATGTTCGGGCTTTCGGATGCACCGACCCCTTTGATGCTAGGATCTTTCTCTAGAAGATTGAAAAAGTCCCTCCGCGGCGTGGCAACCGATGGCTTATTTGCCGTTTGCTCCGTCAATTCATCTAATCGCTCTCTATCTTCTTGGGATAGATTGACTACGTGGTCTCCAAAATAAAAGTCGTATGTCGGCACACCGGAAATTGGAACAAACACCGCCGCGGCGATGGCAAGCTTTCTTAATCGCGGATACTGGCCATATCCATCCTCAATACGCGCGGCATGTATTTCAAGCCATTCTAGTATAGTATTTAAACGGAGACTGCCTTCTTCGGCGTTTAGAAGATCAATCTTCACAGTCGCTTCAGGGTCAATCTCTCGTGCGGCGGCGCGCAGCGTTTCGACCCATTTTATCGCGGCCGCGGCAACGACTTCCAAATCGGCTTTTTCGCCATCCCTTAGATCGAAATAAAGGCTTAACGCGCCCGGTTCTGGCGGCGCAGATGTCATTAAGCTCTCTGTCATTTCCCCTCCTGCTGCCTTGGCCTCTTCCCCTTCAGCGACCGCGGCCGCTCTTCCTCCGAAGCGTCACTCCCTCCCCAAGCATTCGGTGAACCGGGCAGGGGTCATCGCGCGTCGTATTTCCCGACAACTCGATGACAGACCGGCCATTCCTTGCGGAACTCACTGTACTCCTTCAGCGGGTTGTACTGCTGAAGGTGCCATTCCTGATCGGTCCAGCCGTTCAATTGCTTGACGATCGCCTCAGACTCCTGGCCGTTCGGCGGTGTGTGGTAGAGTACATGGTTCTTCTGGCGCGCCGGCGGTAAGTGAGGGTTCACGAGCGCCGTGTCGCCAGGCCAGAACGCCGGCACCATGCTCTCGCCGGTCAGCAGCAGGCCGTAGCCGCCTTTGACGTTCTCGAGGATTGCCGGCCGCTTAACGTGGTCGATCGCATCGAAGGTGATGATGACGTGGCCTTCGCCGCCCATCGCTGCAGCATAGACCGGCAACATGGTGCGGCCCACGAGCTCCTTGCCCGGGATTGGGTCGGGTGTGAAAATGTCGCTGTGTTTCGTTGCGGACTTGGCAGCTACCGGCGGGGTGTCGCCAGTGCCGTTGTAAAGCCAATCCAGACTTACACCCGATAGCGAACTGATCGTCCGTAAATTCGCGCTGTCGATGCCGCCGCCGAGTTCCCAATTCCCGACAGCGCCGCGCGTGACGCCGTTTCCCACTCGTTTTGCAAACTCCTCTTGCGAGCGAATTTTCAAAACATCTTTGCGCACGTAGCGGATGCGCTTCCCGCGCTCTTTGTCTTTCGGCGGCTGGCTCATGCTGCAACCATGCAGGAAGAAAGGCGCGCTTTCACCGAAAGAGATGCTTGCAAAATATAGAAAGCTGTGCTTTCAAATGAAAGCATGGAAAACGCTCTTTGCATCGCGAAGCTGAAGGCGGGCGGTAACACCGGTCTCGCGAAAGCGCTCGGCAACATTTCACCTCAAGCGATCGGGCAATGGCGGCGCGTGCCGGCCGAGCGCGTACTGAATGTCGAGGCAGTTACGGGTATCTCACGCCACGAGCTAAGACCTGACATTTACGGTCCTTCCGAGACCGAGCAGGCGGTGTAGCAATGAGCAACCTCGCCGGCGATCATCTGCGATCTTTCATCGAGCGCATCGAACGCCTCGAGGAAGAGATCCGCGATCTGAACTCCGACAAGTCGGACATCTACAAGGAAGCCAAGGGGCAGGGCTTCGACGCGAAGATCATGCGCAAGGTCGTGGCGGCGCGAAAGCTCGACCCGAGCGAGCGCGACGAGAACGACGCGTTGTTCGACACCTACATGCACGCTCTCGGCCACGGCTCTCACGCGGGCGTGCCCGTGCACTCGCGAGAGGAAACGCCGGGGCACGACGCCGAGACAGGCGAAATCAAGGAATCGGACCCGGACTCGACATCCGGCCTCCACTCGTCCGCTGCGCACGAGCCCGATGAAAGCGCAGCACCCATTTCGACCGGCCCGCACCTTTCGGCGGTTCCCGGCGGCGAACCGAGCGTACCAACCCCCGATGCCGATGGCGCAAAAATGGCGAGCGGGTTCAGCGCTTGCCAGGCCGGGTCCGGCGAAATGCCGAAGACCGAAAGCATCCAATCGGAGGATGCCGCCACCAATCAGCCGGAAACGGCAACGAAGAGCGGAGTGGGACCGCTCCCCGGCGAAACCGTAGCCGAAGGCCCCCACAAAGCGGTGACTTCGCAGGGGGGAGAGAACCATGCACCTCAATTCGAAAACCCGCGCTGCCAGACGCCGGATGCCTGCCAGTACGCGCATTCCTACAACACCTGCCACGAATGCATCATGGCATGGGCGCAGCGGCCGAAGGATGAGCAATCTCGGCTCTGGCAGGAAGCCAAGGCGAAGGCGGTGCCGGCATGAGCAACATCCGCCTTAAGACAGCACTCGGCCATATCGACCGCGCCTACGCGCTCGACCTCATGCGCGATCGCGGCATGGATACCTACGACATCGCGGTGAAGATCGGAGCGACGGAAGGGGCGGTCTACCACGCGGTGAGCAGCGAGCGGACGAAGCGGCATCACGCTGCGCGCTCGGGGGAGGGTGCGTAGATGCCAGCGTATCGTTCCAGCGCCGAGGCCGAGATCCGCGAACCCGTCGTTGCGCGACTGCGGGAGATCATTCCGGGCTGCCGCATTATCCATGAGATCAACGCCTCGTCGTTCGGCAACCGCATCGACGTTCTCGTTGTTGGCGAAGACCGGATTGCCGCCGTCGAAATCAAAAGCGAGCGCGACAAGCTGGACCGGTTGCCGGATCAGGTGCGCGCGATGAAACGCGTTGCGCATCGGACTTTCGCTGCGGTTCATGAGAAGTTTTTGAAGGACGCCCATGGTCAAGCGTTCCCTCCGAAAGAAGCTCGCCATGCAACGGTTTGGGTTTACCCGCGAGTTGGTCGTGTGGGTCATGTTGATTGCGGCATCGATTGGCACGATCGGGACAAGTGGCTGAAGCGCAATCTTTGCCTGCCCTCCGATGCGATCTGGATGCTGTGGCGCGATGAGCTCCACGAAATCTGTCGTTCGATGGGCGTGCGTAGTGTTGCGAAGATGACGATGGAAGAGGCCATCGATTGCATCCGCTGGCACAAGAACGGCGCTGAAATCACCCGTCTCGTTTGCGCAACGCTCCGTGCGCGCAAGTGCGTCGAAGCCGACCCTGCGATTGTGGAAGAGCGGGCCGATGCAGAAAGTGCGGCGGTAGCATCGGCCCGCGCATCGGCTACCGACGAGGGTAGCAGCCGATGACATCAGAAATTCCAACAGCGCGCAGAGGCCCGATCCTCTCCTCTTTGCGCGCTTCTGCCGGCGGCGCGGAGGTCGTTTCCCTCCAGGCGGACCGCGCCGTCGGCGTTCAATCTCGCAATCAGTCTGTGCGCGGCAACGCCGATCGAAACGGCGGTCGAATTGTCGTTCGCAGGGCTGAGCAGGAACAACCCGCAATCCCAACCGAGACTAAGCTGGCAGGCGAACGGCTCGGCGGGATTATCGGGGTTCAAGGTCATGCTTCAGTCGCTCCGTCTAACACCTCGAAAGGTAACGACGGAGTGACCCATGAACGTGGGAGAACGAGCCAAGGGCTTGGAAAATTCAGCCGAGGCCGAAGAGCAGGGGACCGAGGTGTCTAGCGTAGAGACGGACGGCGATATCGCCGCAACCCTCATGGATCAGGTGATCGGGCAGCGCGGTATCCGCGAGCCGGTGAAGGCCATGTTGGAGCGTGCCTATCGGGATCTGAGCAGGCGAAGCCCTGAATGGACCAGGCGCCGCGTGCGTGCCGTCTTCAACCATGAAGCCAACCGGATCGAATACCGCGAGATCGAAGACATGCGCGCGGTGATCCAAGCGAGGGAGCGCCATGCGGCCTACCGGAAGGAAACCGCCCGTATTGCTCAGATGGCTGCCGTTCGAGAGGCGGCTCAAGATCGCTGAGTGGCTGCGGGAGAAAGCCGCCGGGCTGGCCGAATGGGTCTGTCCTGAGATTGCGCCTGTCGACGAGGAAGAACGATGACTGAGCGTATCTCGGCAGCCGAGGCACGAGCGCAAGCTGGCAAGCGTCGAAGCAAGTACGGTAACCGGCGCTGCGAACTCGACGGCATCCGCTTCGATAGCAAAGCCGAGCGCGACTACTACGCACGCCTCAAGCAGCGCGAGAAGGCCGGCGAGGTGGGCGGTGTCGAGCTACAGCGACCCTTCGCGATGATCGGCCCGGATGGGCGCTTGATCACGACCTACAAGGCCGACTTCGCTTTCTGGGACCATACGGCCGACCGCTTCCGCGTCATCGACGTGAAGGGCGTAGAGACGGCCGTCTTCAAGATCAAGCGCAAGATGATGCGCTCTTTCCACGGCATCGAAGTGGAGGTGGTCAAGGCATGACCGAACGTTTCCCAACCGACAATGAGCTGCAAAGCGCCTGGGACGACTACGTCTGCATGCGCGACGAGGCCGAGCGCACGCGAAACCTGAACGACGGCATTCTCGCCGGCAAGCTGTGGCGCCGTTTCGTCTACCTGTTCGCGGACCCCGACAAAGTTCTGGCGGACAACACCGTGGTTCAGATGCCGACGGTCGGTGACCGGCAAGCACGGGGGCGCGCATCATGAGCGATTGGTACAAGATGAACCCTGTCGATTGGAACGAGGGCACGAACACCCTCTCGCTCGAGCAAGAGGCGGCATACCTTCGTATCTGCAACGCGATCTATATCGCGGGCGGCGCTATCGCCAACAACCCGTTCGTGGTCGCAGGCCTTCTCCGCTGCAACGATCGGAAGGCAAAACGGCTCGTCAGCGAGCTTGTCGAGGCCGAGAAGATCACGATCGAAGACGGTTCGATTTCCAACCGACGTGCACTCGACGAGGTGTCGGCGCGCAGCCGGTTGTCAGCCGAACGCGAGTCGGCTGGCCGTCGGGGAGGCATCGAAAGTGGGAACGCTCGCCGTAAGTCTCTGAAAACAAACGAGCCGGATGAAGCAATTGCTTCAAGCAAAAGCGAACAGAGTAGAGAAGAGAAGAAGAGAGGAGAGGTAAAAGAAGAACCTAACGGTTCTTCCAAAAAGCGAGGATCAAGGTTGCCCGATGATTGGCACCCAGACATGGCCGTCGCGATCCGTGAAGGCTTGGAGCATTCCGACGCGCTGAGGGAGGCGGACAAGTTTCGGGACCACTGGGTAGGGCAGCCGGGCCAGCGGGGCGTGAAGGCCGATTGGCAAGCCACGTGGCGCAATTGGGTTCGAAAAGCTGTCGACTATCGGCGTAGCCGGATGCCTGACGAGCGCCGTCGGGAAGAGCGCAAGCGGCAGGACGAAGATGCCTGGGCGGGTGTGCTCTGATGGCGGATATCGTCGAGATCAAGCGCATGCTCGCCGATCGGGCGCAGGCCGTTGCGGAGATGCTGCTACCGGGCGGCCGGAAGGAAAGCCAGGAATGGCGGGCGGGTTCGACGGCCGGCGAGAAGGGCCAGTCCCTTGGGGTCCATCTCAGCGGCCCGAAGGCGGGCATCTGGCAGGACTTTGCCACCGATGAGGGGGGCGACCTCCTCGACCTCTGGATGGCGGTGAAGGGCGGCACGCTACTGGACGCTCTCAAGGACGCCTCGTCGTATCTCGGTGTCACGCATCCGGAGCCGTTCAAGGAACCGTCGAAGTCCTATCAGCGCCCCAAGCGGCCGGACTGCCGAAAGCCGGAAGCCAAGGTTCACGACTACCTTACCGTCGATCGCAATCTCCCCGGCTATGTGCTCGACGCCTACAAGATCGGCGAGCGCGGCGACGAGATCCTGTTCCCGTTCATCCTGCCAGACGGCGTGCTGGCGTTGGCGAAAGCACGCAAGGCGGAGGCGAAAGCTTCCCCGAAGCCAACCGCAGGCAACTGCGAGCCGATCCTTTTCGGGTGGCAAGCCGTGCCGGCGAACGCTCGAGAGATCATCATCACGGAAGGCGAGATCGACGCCATGTCGTGGGCGGCCTACGGGCATGCGGCGATGTCGGTCCCGTTCGGCGGCGGCAAGGGCGCCAAGCAGCAATGGATCGAGAACGAGTTCGACCGGCTTGCGCGGTTCGAAACGATCTATCTGTCGATGGACATGGACCCTACTGGCGAGGAGGCGGTCGCGGAGATCGTTTCTCGCTTGGGGCGCCATAGGTGCCGGGTTGTCGCGCTTCCGCTCAAGGACGCGAACGACTGCCTCGTCGAGGGCGTGACGCAAGCCGAGATGGACGATGCGCTGCGCACGGCCAAGACCATGGATCCCGAAGGGCTCCGGCGCGCCAGCGACTACCACGACAAGGTCGTACATCTGTTCTGGCCGGCCCATGAGGAGCGCGAGGGCTTCTCGACGCCGTACTCCAAGCTGATCGGGCGTCTGCATTTCCGGCCCGCCGAAATGACGCTGTGGAGCGGCGCCAGCGGATCCGGCAAGAGCCAGATGATTTCCGACTGCGTGCCGCATTGGGTGCGGGAGGGCAGCCGGGTTTGCGTCGCCAGTCTAGAGATGAAGGGCGAGCAGACTTTGCGCCGTATGGTCAAGCAGACGGGGGGCGTGGATCGGCCGACCGAGCCGTTCATCCGGCAGTGTCTCAACTACCTCGACCCCGGTCTCCTGATCTACGAGCGGGTCGGCAAGGCAGGCGTCCAGGCGCTCCTCGAAGTGTTCGAGTACGCCCGCGCAAAGTACGCCTGCGACCAGTTCGTCATCGACAGCCTCATGCGCATGGGCGTCGCGTCAGACGACTATGTCGGCCAGGAAAAGGCGGTGTTCCAGATCGTCGATTGGGCGGTCGAGAAGGCCGTCCACGTTCATCTCGTCGCTCATGCCCGCAAAGGTGAGAAGGGCGGCGGCGCTCCTTCCCTCGAAGACGTCAAAGGCGCATCGGAGATCGGCTCCAACGCTTTCAATATTCTCACGATCTGGCGCGATCGGCAGCGTGAAGAGGATATCCGCAAAGGCGGCGAGGGCGCAGACGAAAGCGACAAGCCCGGCGTCATCGTCAACGTCGCCAAGCAGCGCAACGGCGACTTCGAAGGCAAGGTCGGCCTGTGGTTCGACCAGGACACCTACCAATACCAATCGACACCCGACAAAGCGCAATGGCGCCGCAGCTTCATCGGGCGCGGGCAACAGGAAAGGGTCGCGTGATGGATACCCAGATTGAACCCCCGACATGCCCATGCTGCGGCAAGCCGGTCGACAAGGTCGAGGTTGAGGCTTTGGAAGACGCGCCACTCTCGTACACCCGCAAGTCGATCGTCCGCCGGCTGATCTCGGCATATCCGCGGATGGTCTCTGCCGAAACGCTGATGAACGCGATGTATGGCGGCGCACGGGAGCCGGAGAACGCCCGCTTGAGCCTGGCGGTCACGATGACGGCCATCCGCAAGATCCTTCGTCCGCACGGCTGGACCATTTCGCGATCTAAGGGCGGGCAGGCGAACAAGGGGTATTTCAAGCTCGAGCGCACAGATGCCGAAGCGGAGGCCGCATGAACCAGGCAGAGGCATACGCCGAGCCGGTCCACGGTGGGTATCGAGGATGGTTCCGCCTGTCATGGCGCAGCGAGCATTTCGTGGTGCGCACGCGCGCGGATGGCGACGAGGTGCGGTTCCGGTCGGCGGCAGAGGCGGAATGCGCGGCGTGGCGTGTCATGCGGAAGATCGAGGAGCGGGCGATGGTGCGCAGCGGTCCGAAGGCGGGTTCGGAGCGATCGGCAGCGGAAGCGCTGTTTGCCGAGCCGATCGTCAAACAGCGCGGCGCGACAAAGCATGTGGCGGTGGAACGAAGGAAGGCGAGGGCATGACGGATCAAACTGAAATTCCGACGTGGTACGTGGCCCGCACCCGGCCGATCGGGATGCGCGAGGCCGCAGAGGATAAGCGCTTCTTTCGCGTCGAGCGGGATCTGATGGAAGCTGGCTTCGACTTCTACCTGCCCATGGAGGTGTGGGACCAGGTTCACCACCGATCCAAGAAGCTGATGCAGAAGCGCCGGCCCCTCGTGCATGGCTACGTGTTCCTCGCGAACGTTCAGAATTTCTGGGCGCTGTCCGAGGTGAAGACGATCGGCGGCATCATCGGTGTGCAGGGCCGCCCGCTCACCATGGCAGACGCAGAGGTCGAGATCATTCGGCAGGCGGAAACGGCGATCTTCAACGAGCTCGCCCTGCAGCGGATACAGCGGCGCGCGGACAAGGATCGCCTGACGCAGAAGCGGCTTTCGAAGCACTTCCCGCACGGCACGCCGATCGAGATCACCGACGGCTTCCTGAAGGGCGAGGCGGGTCGTGTCATCCGCACTACCGGCCGGCGCACGGTGCAGATCGCCCTCGACCGTCTCGCCAATCTGGGAACAATCGAACTCAATGTTGACGGAATGCAGCGCGTCGCGTAGTTTGTCACGCAACTGATTTGCAGGCGATCACAGGGTGTTCTGCAGCGGACAAGCTCCCGCCGGCCCTTCGCGGAGAGTTTTCGCCACTCCGCACATGGCGGTTTATGTCTTCAGAAAATTCAGTCAGCGCCAGACAGGCGACGGCAAAGAGATCGGGAAGCGGCGCAGTGAACGCGCTGAGGTGACATTAAGGCGGGCCTTGTGGTCACGTACAGAGGCCGCCCTTGGGGGTTGCGACCCATCTTCCCGACCATATCGAGACGGCGCATTACCCGGAGTGATATTCGGAGAAGCGAAAGGCGAGGCTCGTGCGGTCAAGCATTCCGTCTCGACCACAAGCCGCACAATGCGGCGTAGAGGTGCGTTGTGTGTAGCGAATGGATCATTGACGGCGAATATTGCGACTGCGGGGCGGACCTCGTCCGTGTTCTCGGCGAGGCGCAGGCGCGGTACGTGAACACGCTCCATGAGATGGAGACGCCAGATGGTTATTTGTCCGATGCCGAAGTCGCTGAAAATTGCCTTTGCCACGTTGACCGTCAACGAGTTGCCGAGGTGACCGGCCGGAGTGGTTGGTATTGGGATTCAGGCGACCTCGCCATCGTTCCGCACGATGAGCCAAACTCCCTCACCTTATCCACTGCCCAGCGTAGTGGCCGCATAGCGTGAGGTGGGGGACGGAATGGCTGTTGGTTTGACCGATGGTCATTCATCGTTTCAATCCACCCACTGCCCGTCACCAGTGTAACGGCGCGGTAGGTCAGCGTGGGACTTCTTTTCGTTTTCTGCAAAGAATTCGAACTAGTGCACGGCTTGCACGAGTTGCGCTCGTCGGGTTCAGGCTCGGCGAGCTTCGCACATCACGAGTGCAACCATGCTGAAGCAAGCGTCATGAGGGCGCTAACGAAGATGCCGACAACAGACCACGCCATTCGGCGCGATTGAACGCGCATCTCTCTGACCGCATCTTTCTGCGCCTGGATCGCTTCTTTTTGCAGACGGTACGCGTCGCGTTGTGCTTCGTAAGACTGTATCTGGCACAGAAGCAGTTTTTGCTGCTGATGAAACGTCCGCCGCTTTATCTCAATGTCTCGCTCGTAAGAAGCTTGCGATCCCGGCTGTTCTCCTGGCGTTCGAAAAATTTCATCGTCAGATTTGTCTGTCCAAAATGACATTTTCTGGTGCCTACCCTCAAATTGAGCGTCTCAAGACGTTTGACCACGCGCCCATCAAGAGCAAGAGCGCCCGTCGGGCTGTCCACTTCGTCGGCTTCCGCGGCGACGAGTACCTGAGCGCCTGCCGTGTATGGGGTGAGCCCGACTTCATCCACCGCGGATGGGATAAGCGAGCGCAGCGCGAGATCGCTGACATTGACACGGTGGTCTTCGCCAGCGGCCCGCATGATCAGGCGCCGCGCGATCGCAGCTACGACGACATTCGCGAGTAGGAGCAAGAGCCATGATCGGCAAGCACCTCATCAACCACGACGGGTCTGTATCCGGCACCGTGGACAAGATCGCGGTATCGCCGGATGACCGGCTGATGGTTCGGATCTCTGACGCCTGGTTCTTCTTCGACGAGACGCGAGAGGGTGCGGCGTTCCTCGGCTGATCAGCCAGCCTTTTCGATCGCCTCGACCATCCGAGCACGCCAGTCGCCGCCGCCCGCCTTGAACCGCTCCACGACACGAGGATCCAAGCGCAGGGTAACGGCAGCCTTTGGGTGCGCCTTCTTCGGCCGGCCGCGCGAGCGCTGAATGCTTTCGTGCAGATCGGGCAGCGCTTCCTTGAAGGACTTCGCCTCCTTCATGCGATCCTCGGTGATCGGCGGGTTGTCGGACACCTCGTCCCAGTCGGCCTTGGTGTAGCCTTTTTCGGCGGCATCCTCCGCCTTGAACCGAATAGCCATCAGATCAGGCTCCTTTCATCCTTGCTGGCCGGGCGCATGGAGATCACCGAAAGCGCTTCCGAGCCGAGGGTAACGAAGATCACGACGACCGTGCCGTCGGCGAGGTGGCCGATCGCCTGAAGCCGACCGCGCTTTGCCGGCAGGATCACGGCTTCCTCGAAGAACTCGACGGTGAGCGACGCGAAGTCCAAGCCGTGCTTGGTAATGTTGGCCCGGCGCTTCGGTTCGTCCCATACGATCATCATGTATTATTCGTACACGGAAAACATGGGCGTGTCGATAATAATCGTACACGGAAATAGGGAATAGCATGGCGCTCAACGACAAACAGCGCCCTTTGCCGTCTGCGGAATTGGTCGAAGATCTCGAGCCGCGCTTTGAGCCGTCGTCCGAATTGCTCGCATGGGCGCGATCGACTTTTATCGGGGACGACGCCCCGCTCCACAATCCTGAACACGGCCACCTACTGGATGCGTCGATCGGGATCCTCTGGACGAACGTGGAGCATGCGAAGAACGGCCGGCGGATTGTCGGTCAGTGCGAGCTCGGCACGCCGCGGGCTATGGGGAAGTGGGCAAAGGCTCGCGCGGAACAGCAGATCACGGAATGGTTCGGCGAGGTCCCGGACTTCATCCTGACGTTCCACGCTCACTACGCCGGCCAGGTTGATGACGCATCGTTCTGCGCATTGGTTGAGCATGAGCTTTACCACGCTGCGCAGGATGTCGATGCGTTCGGAATGCCTAAGTTCAGGCAGAACGGTCTACCGGCCTTCGTCATCCGCGGTCATGACGTCGAGGAGTTCGTCGGCGTGGTGCGCAGATATGGTTCAGAGGCGACCGGCGTGCAGCGGATGGTCGACGCGGCGAACGCGCGGCCCGAAGTCGCGCGCGCCGATATCGCTCATGCTTGCGGGACGTGCCACCTTAAGGTTGTATGACCGGCTAGCCGCATGAAAATTCGACATCTACCGAATTCGATACTCTGCCGTCCCGAGCCAGTTCGGCCCACGCGCTTAAGAATTCATCGTTAGCGTGGCGGATTGCGGGAACGGTCGCGACTTTAAAAACTAAGTGCCACCGTTCGGAAGATCGCTGGTCGAGCTTTACGAGCGTCCCCGATTTCACACGTTTTCTGATCACTTCCTTCACAACGTCATCCTCAAACATATCGCGAGTTTCCTATCCAATTAAACCTGACCGGAGCCTGACACACATATGGCAAAAGGCAAACTGCCAGACGCGGTCAGAACCTTCATCGTCCAAAGTCTCGCATGCTTCGATACGCCTTCGACTGTGGTTGCTGCGGTCAGGAGCGAATTCGATCACGAGGTGACCCGCCAGACGGTCGAGGGCTACGACCCCACCAAGCGGGCGGGACAAGGCGTTTCTGAGAAGTGGCGCACGCTCTTCGAAGAGACGCGTAAAGCTTTCATCGAGAATACGGCGCAGATCGGCATCAGCCACAAGGCGGTTCGGCTTCGCGCTCTTCAGCGGATGGCGGAGAAGGCAGAGCAACGCGGGAACATGCCGCTGGCCGCGTCTCTGCTCGAGCAGGCGGCGAAGGAAGTCGGGGAGGCTTACACGAACCGGCACAAGCTGGAGCATTCCGGCCCGAACGGCGGCCCGATCCAGACCGAGGAGACGCGCGCCCGTGACATCATCGCTGGCAAGCTCGCTCGCCTCACTGCCGGAAGCGGAACGCCAGGCGGTTCTGGCGAGCCTGAGTGACGAACAGGCACAGGAGCTTCTGTGGGACTGGCGTTTCTGGGCGCGGCCGAACCAGATAGCACCGAGTGGCGACTGGCTGACATGGCTCGCGCTCGCCGGCCGTGGTTTCGGCAAGACGGAGGCAGGAGCGCAATGGGTGCGCGAGCGGGTGGCGCAGGGTCATCGCAGCATCGCTCTTGTCGCGGAGACGCAGAAGGACCTCGAGGAAGTCATGGTGGCGCGGATCATTGCGATCCATCCGCCAAAGGAAGCCCCGACGGTTCGATACAAGCCGGTGCGGCTGACGTGGCCGAACGGCGCGATCGCGCTGGGCTACAACGGGACCGAGCCGAACCAGCTGCGCGGTCCGGAGTTCGATACCGCCTGGGTCGATGAGCTGGCGAAGTATCGCTACGCCCGCGAGACCTGGGACATGTTGCAGTTCACGATGCGCGCCGGCGAGGATCCGCGCGTCTTCGTCACCACGACGCCGCGGCCCATTCCGGTGCTCAGGGAGATCATCAAGGACGCGACGACGGTCATCTCTCGCGGCTCGACGTTCGACAATGCCGGGAACTTGCCGGCGCAGTTCCTCGCCAAGCTCAAAACCCGGTACGAAGGCACAAGGCTCGGTCGCCAAGAGCTGAACGCCGAAGTCCTCGACGATGTGCCCGGGGCGCTGTGGACCCGGGGCATGATCGACGCGGCGCGAGCTAATGTGGTCGTGCCCGACATGCAGCGCATCGTCGTCGCGATCGACCCCAGCGGTACGGGCGGCGACGAGGACAACGGCGACAGCATCGGCATCGTGGTCGCGGGCCAGGGCATTGACGGGCTCGGCTACATTCTTGCGGATCGGTCATGCAAGCTTTCGCCGGACGGCTGGGGCAGGCGGGCCGTTGCCGCCTATCACGAGTTCGGCGCGGACCGGATCATCGCGGAACGGAACTACGGCGGCGCCATGGTCGAGCATGTCATTCGAACGATCGACCGGCGGGTGTCGTATCGCGAGGTAGTTGCCAGCCGCGGCAAGGTCGTTCGGGCCGAACCAGTGGCCGCGCTCTACGAGCAGAACCGCGTGAGGCATGTCGCAGCCGATCTCGAAGCGCTCGAAGATCAGATGTGCTCCATGACCGGCGACGGTTTCCTGGGCGACGGATCGCCTGATCGTCTCGACGCGGGAGTATGGGCGCTGACGGACCTGATGCTTCTCGATGCCGGCTACGACATGATTTCGGCCGTGGGGTAACGCATGAACTTCGCTGACACCTTCCGCGGTCTCGTCAACAAGATGTCGGGGCTCGGCGGCGAGCGGGACAAGGGCGCGCAGGGCGAATGGGCCTTTCAACCCCTCGACCGTCTGCAGATCGAGAACGCGTATCGCTCGAACTGGATGGTGCGCAAAGCCGTCGACATTCCCGCCTTCGACATGCTGCGCGAGGGCTGGACGTGGAAGGCCGACGAGGAGGTGGTCGGCAAGATCGAGGCGGAGGAAAAACGCCTGAACGTCGTCGGCCGCATCCGTGAGGCGCTGAAATACGCCCGTCTGTTTGGTGGCGCCGCGCTGCTCGTATCGGATGGCACGGGAGACTATTCGCGGCCGCTGGAACCGCGTCGTGTCGGCAAGGGCGGCATCCAGTTCCTCAAGGTGATCGACCGCTATCACCTGCAGTCGGGCGAGATCGAGACCGACCCGTTGGCGGCGAACTACCTGGAGCCGAAATTCTACCATCTGAGCGGCACGTCGCGTGGCCTGGTGATCATCCATCCCTAGCGCGTCATTCGCTTCGTCGGCGCTGAACTGCCGACCGATTGGGATCAGCTTGTCGATCGGTGGGGCGACAGCGTGCTCGACGCGATCGAGATCGCCATTCGCGACGCGACGGCTGGGCAGCAGGGTATCGCCGCGCTCGTGCAGGAGGCCAAGGTCGACGTCTTTCGCATCGAAGGCTTCATGCGGAACATCCGCGACGAGACCTACAAGCGCTCGATCGAGGATCGGTTCTCGCTGGCCAATCGGCTGAAGTCCACGACGAACGCCCTCGTGCTCGACAAGGAAGACGAGTACCAGCAGAAGACGGTGAACTTCGCGCAGCTCCCCGAGGTGCAGCGCCTACAGCTTCAGATCGTCTCCGGGGCGGCCGATATTCCGGCCACTCGGTTCCTGGGCCAGTCGCCGACCGGGTTGAACTCGACCGGCGAGGGCGACGAGAAGAACTACTACCAGCGCATCGGGGCCGAGCAGGAGCTGACGCTGCGTGAGCCGCTGGACAAGCTCTTCGCCCTGACGGTGCGCTCGGCCCTTGGCAACTACCCGGCCGATCTGTGGTGGTCGTTCCGCCCGCTCTGGCAGATGAGCGAGAAGGAGCGGGCCGAGATCTTTAAGCGGAAGGCCGATGCGGTTCGTGCGCTTGCCGGCACCAACACGCAGCCGCCGCTCTTGCCGATCGAGGCTCTGTCCAAGGCGACGGAGAACATGCTCGAGGAAGACGGCACGCTCGTCGGGGTCGCGCAGGCGGTCGAGGAGTATGGCGGGTTGGATGAGGGCGAGCCGGACGACGACGATCAGCAGGCGGCGCTACCGCCGGCCGATCAATGACTATTCAGGGGCCAGAATGGCGAAGTAGCGGCTTGCTGCCAAGTTCGGACCGATGCTCGTCGGAAACCCATATAGCCCATTCTGAAGTGCCGAAGGTGGCGCCTTGAAGTTCTGTGGTTGTCTTCAAACTTTCTACGAGAAGAAAGCTGCCGCTAGGACTGCCGCCACGACGGCTCCGATCTCGGCCAAGCCTTAAGCCCGTACCCGCTCTCCCGAACGCGACTACGCCCGGTTGATTGAACCCGGTTTCACCACAATCAAGCGATGCGGGTTCCGGGATTTCGAAGACCCATTCGGCTCCATACGAGAGGCATTCGACCACGTCGCGAATAGTGATGAGGTGAGGCCCGTTGTCATCACCGTGTTCTTCTAAGACTGCGAGTAAGACCTCCTCGCCGTTGCCCATAAGTTTGATTGCGAGAACGGGGCAATTATCCAATTCAATTACGACAAGGGTGCCGACCTTCACCTCTTCGAGAACGCTGCCGGTAAAACGCTGAAGTAGCTTCATCGGAGACCTCCTTTGATTGCGCGCGATTGATCGCAGCATATCGAAACAGCAACGGCAAGTTGCGCTGAAGGAAATTCAGGACATCGCCATGAACTTCACCGACGCGACGGAGCTGTCCGGCGTGCGAACGACGGCTGACGGCTATCTGATCGCCGACTCCTACGCGCTGCGCACCGGCATCCAGACCTATCTCGGCAGCGAGGTGGGTCGCGACGATCTCGACCAGGTGGCGGTCTATCGGCCCGAGGAAGAGGTGTTCTCGACCGATAGCCTCGCCTCGCTCTCGCACGCGCCGATCACGGACGACCATCCCGACGGCGGTGTGAACTCGGAAACCTGGGCCGGGCTCGGCAAGGGCGAGGTCAGCTCCGACGTGCTGCGCGACGGCAACCGCCTGCGCATCCCGCTCATCGTGAAGGACAAGGCGACCGTCCAGAAGGTGCAGGCCGGTAAGCGCCAGCTTTCCGCCGGCTATACCGCATCGCTCGTCTGGGGCGATGGCGTGACACCGGAAGGCGAGCCCTATCAGGCCAAGCAGACCGGCATTCGTTTCAACCACCTGGCGATCGTCGACAAGGCGCGCGCCGGTGACGACTTCCGCATCGGCGACGGTGCGGCTGACCGCGGCAAGGGCCGCACCCGATGGGGCGCTGCCCCGCTTAACCACCACGACCACGAACCGAAAGGACACGACATGACCATGTCGACTGTGGTGCTGGGCGACAAGGCGGTGCAGGTCGCCGCCACGGATGCCCCGGCAATCGAAGCCTTCAAGACGGATGCGGCCCGAAAGATGGCCGACGCCGAGAAGGCGCATTCCGACGCGATCGCCGCAAAGGACAAGGAACTCGCCGACCGGGATACGAAGATCGAGGGGTTGGAGAAGAAGGTTCTCTCCGACGAAGACCTCGACAAGCGCGTGAAGGATCGCGCGCAGCTCATCTCCGACGCGCGGAAGATCGACCCGAACGTGAAGGTGTCCGGCGTTTCGGATGGTGACATTCGCAAGGCCGTCGTCGCTTCGAAGCTCGGCCAGAAGTGGGTCGATGATCGTTCCGAGGCCTACATCGAGGCGCGCTTCGACGGCCTTCTGGATACGGCCGACACCGGCAACTCCGATCCGCTCCGGGATACCGGCCCGGTCCACGCAAACGACGGCGGTTCGTCCGGCTGGAACGACAGCGTTTTCCAGTCCGCCGGCGTCGCCCTGAAGAAGGAGGGCTGATCCATGGCCGAGATCCTGAAGGAAGCCAAGCACAACGCCGACTTCATCGTTTCCGAGGCAAACGGCTATCGCTCGCGCGAGACCGGCAGCATCGCCGGCGGTGACGATGGCGTGAGGCCCGGTACGATCGTCTCGGTATCGAGCGGCACCTATTCGCCCGTCGCCGTCGACGGCACGGCCGCGGGCATCCTCTACGAGGGCGTGCCCGCCGGCGAGACCGTGGACCGCACCTTCGTCGTGCGGGACGCGGAAGTGAGCGGCGCCGATCTGGTCTATCCGGACGGTGCCACCGACACCCAGAAAGCGACGCTGAAGGCGGGTCTCAACTCGCTCGGCATCGCCGTTCGATAAGGAGGGCCGACAACATGGCTTCCATGGACGTTTTCAAGTCGTCGGCCTTCTCAATGATCTCCCTTACCGGGGCGATCCAGAAGGTCGACTATGTGCCGCAGATGCTCGGCCAAATGGGCATCTTCGAGCCGATGCCGGTGCGTACGACGAAGCTCTTCGTCGATCGCCGTGACGGTATGCTCGCCCTGATCCCCTCGACACCGACCGGTGCGCCGCCCGTCGAGCTCGAGAAGGATCTGCGCGATGCCGTGGCGCTTCAGACGACCCGGCTCGCGAAGGGCTTCACGCTCTACGCCGAAGAGATCCAGAACATCCGGGCGTTCGGCTCCGAGACGGAGTTCATGCAGGTGCAGGCCGAATACCTTCGCCGCATGCAGCGCGTCCGCACCGATATGGAGCTCACCCACGAGTACCATCGCCTCGGCGCGCTGAAGGGCCTCCTGCTCGATGCTGATGGCTCGACGGTCATCTACGACTACTTCGACGCCTTCGACGTGACGAAGCCCGACCCGATCGACTTCGCGCTCGACACGGCCACGACGGACGTACGCAAGAAGTGCCAGGATCTCACTCGGTCCATGGCCCGATCCTCGCGCGGTACGTTCACGCCTGCGACCACGGTGCACGCTCTGGCGGGCGACGACTTTTACGACGCGCTGATCTCGCATCCGAGTGTCGAGAAGACCTACCTGAACTGGTCGGCAGCGACCGATTTACGGGACAACAAGGCCTTCGGCGCCTTCACCTTCGGCGGGGTGACCTTCCACAACTATCGTGGCACGGACGACAACGAGACCGTCGCGGTTGATCCCGATCAGGCCGAGTTCTTCCCGGTCGGCGCCAGCGGGGTGTTCAA
The DNA here is from genome assembly GCF_006516965.1 of Pararhizobium mangrovi. Taxonomy (GTDB): domain Bacteria; phylum Pseudomonadota; class Alphaproteobacteria; order Rhizobiales; family Rhizobiaceae; genus Pararhizobium_B; species Pararhizobium_B mangrovi. The sequence continues at coordinate 18,011 of NZ_VHLH01000039.1, forward strand.
GAAGGCGATGGCTCCGCTCGAGGCCATGCAGTACGTCAACACGCCCGGTCAGGACGTCTACGCGATGAACGTCATGGATCGTGATCGCAACTTCTGGACGCGCGGCGAGCTCTACTCGAACCCGCTGTACTTCTGCCAGCGGCCCGAAGTCCTGCGCACCGGCACGGCCTGACGCGGCTAGGGGAGGGGTTCGCCCTCTCCGTCCCCTCATCGGAGAATGAGACCATGACCAAGTTCAAGATCACGAACAACGACCATCGGGCGCGCGCGTTCAACACGGCCGGCGGTTACGCGAAGGTCGAGCCGGGCAAGACCGAGACGATCGACGTCAAGGGCGGCCTGAGCGACACCTTCATCGCGGCGCAGGCGCTCAAGGGCGTGAAGATCACGCAGACGGGCGGCGGCGAGAAGGCAGCGAAAGCGTCTGAACCTGCCGATACCTACACCGTCACCGACAAGGGCTCCGGCTGGTACGTCGTCACGGACAAGGATGGCAAGGAAGTCACGAAGTCCATGCACGAGAATGCCGTGAAGGGGTTCGCGGACATGGATGCGGACAAGCAGGCCGCTTTCGTTCAGGCGAACGCTGTCGCCGAATAACTGCAAAACGCCCCATCCTCTCCGTGCGGGGTTCCGGTGCATCCCACGGCATAACGCGGTTGCTGACGATGGCTGGGGCGGGCGCTTCGCCGAGCGTTCATTTGTGGCCGAAGCAACCGAAACGATCGGGTAGCGGCGCAGGCCGGCAATGAGGCCGGAAACGTGCGCACCCGATCGCACCGACTAATTCCAGACCCAAGGCAGTAATTCCGCCCCACCAAACACAGCGAAGGCGAGAATGCAGAGCCATAGAAAAAATTTCTGTCCCGGCGTCATCTGTTACCTCATAGCGGTTTCGTCCGCAGTTTCTCATATAGCTTGGAAAGTTGGAAATGGCGGGTTACGGCACCAACGAAGGCTTCGCCGCTTGGCTGGCCGATAACGGCTACGCGATGCCCGATAGCGCGCCGGCGCCGGGTGTGCTGCGGCAGCGTGCGAGCGTCTACGTTGATGGCCTCTACTACGATCGGTTCCCCGGTCGTCCGGCAGGTGGTGCTGCGCAGGATCGGCAGTGGCCACGTGCCGTCGCCGTGGATCGCTACGGCCACGCCCTCGACGACGTCACCGTGCCGCAGCGCGTGATCGACGCCAGCTATCAGGCGGCGTGGATCGAGGCGCAGAACCCCGGCACGCTCGCCACGACCTACACGCCGGGCCAGAACAAGGTGCTTACCGAGGTGAAGGGCATCAAGTGGGAGGTGGTCGGTAACGCCAACGCCGATCGTGCCATGGTGCCGGTATCGACCGCGGTCGAAGCGTTGCTCGCGCCGATCCTGACGCCGGCGAACATTCCGGCGGTGCTCGTCGTCTGATGGCCGAAGACTGGAACGCCATTGCCGCCGAAGTCGAGGGCGCGCTGAAAGAGGTCGGCAACTGGCCGGTAACGCTGCGCTACGTCACGAAGGTCGAGGGCGGCGATCCGTACGACCCGGACAGTGGGACGGCCACGCCGCACTACGTCACGCTCTACGCTGTGCAGGGCTACGAGCAGGTTCGCGATCAGTCCGGCACGCTTGTCGGGCAGACGAAGCGCACTCTGACCGTGGATGCCACATCGGGCACGGTGCCGGGAAAGGGCATGAGCGTGGCACTTGGCGTGACGGCCGGTGACGCGAACGCGGCGAGCGCTTGGATCGAGATCTCTGCGGTTCGTCCGCTGGCGCCGGCCGGAACCGCAGTGCTGTATGAACTGGACATCGCGCTCTGATGGCACGGCTTTCGGATAAGGAACTGATCCGGCGGCTGCTGGCGAAGTACCAACCCGATGTGCGATCGGCCTTCCTCGACGCTATCCAAGAGATCCAGGACAATGTCGTTCTTAAAGTCGTCGTCGAGCGCCTTGAACGACACGACATCGACGGGGCTTTAGGGGCGATGAAGATCGAGCCCGAGGCTTTTGGCAAGGTCGAACGGTCAATCGAGGGCGCGTACAATGGCGGCGGCCAGGCATTCGTCGAGAACCTGCCCCGCCTGACGGATCCAAGTGGCGATCGCGTCGTGTGGCGCTTCGGGGTGCGTGACACCATGGGCGAGCAGAAGCTCCGCGCCAGCCTGAACAACCTGACCACGCATCTCACCGCCGATATGAAAGAGGTCGCTCGCACGCGCTTTAGTGAAGGTTTGGCGGCGGGTCGTAACCCCACCCAGACCGCAGTGGACGTAATCGGCCGCATGAACCGCGTTACCGGAAAGCGCGAGGGCGGAGTGATCGGGCTCAGCAGGCCGCAGGAACGATACGTTGCGTCGGCACGGGCCGAACTGGGGTCGGGCAATCCGAAGGCTCTGGAGCGCTACCTGGGCCGGAAGCGGCGGGATAAGCGGTTCGACCGCACGATCCGAAAGGCGATCCGGGAAAAGAAGCCGATTCCGAAGCACCTCGTTGACAAGATTACGAACCGCTATTCGGACGGCTTGCTTAAGCTTCGAGGTGACGCAATCGGCCTGAACGAAACGCTGAGCGCGACAGCCACAAGCCGCAAGGAAGCGATGCGCCAGCAGATCGAAAACGGCAAGGTCGACGCGCGGGACGTCACGAAGACGTGGCACCATTCTCCCGAAGAACACCCGCGACTGAACCATCTGGCGCTCGAAGGGCAAACGATTGGCTTCCATGAGAATTTCAACGTCGCGCCCGGTGTCATGATGGACCATCCGCACGACCCGGATGCGCCGCCGCACGAGACGAACTTCTGCAAGTGCCGCGTGGAGTATCGGATCAACGCCATCGACGCGCTGGTGAGGAGGATGAAGCAGGATGGCTAGCAGGCAGAGCTTTTCCGCCCAGGTCGATGATTGGGTGCGCAAGACCAAAGGCGCGACGAAGGCTGTCTACACCGAGTCGGTTCAGGACGTGATCGAAGAGGCGCAGACGAACGCGCCGGTCGACACGAGCTTTCTCGTCAATTCGCTGCACATTTCGACTGAGGCGATGCCGCCGATCAAGGAAGACGCGCAGCCGGAAAAGGACAAGACCTACGTCAAGCCGGAGATCAGCGCTTCGATCGTCGGGGCTGGTTACGGCAGCACTCTCTATGTGGGCTATACCGCAGCCTATTCGTTGCGCATCGAAAACGGCTTCGATGGTGTGGACTCTCTAGGTCGGTACTATCGGCAGGCGCCGCAGAAGTTCGTCGGGCGCGCGGTTCAAAACTGGAATGGCATCGTTCAGCGCAATATTCGCCGGCTTTCGGCGAAGGTGGCGTTCAGCTGAGCGTATCGTCGCCGCCGTTGCGCTGCTTTTCAAGCCGCGACAATGCCGCATAGGGGCCGACCAAAGCGATCCGTAGCGCCTCCCGGCCGGCATCGGTTTCGGCCTTCGGCTTCCACTCGACCAGCTGCCGCATGATCTCGTGCAAACGCATCTCAACGTCATCGTCGGTCAGTGGGCGTTCATCGGCCATGAGCAAGGGGTAGCACATGGCTCTCTACGCAGACACGGAAATTCTGTCCGCACTGCTTTCGCATGTCGCTGGTCTGGATCTTGAGCCGGCGCTATCAATCGCTTGGCCGAACACACAGTTCCCCCCATCGGGTGAGGCTCTCCCGGCTAGCTATCTGCGCGTGGACGTTGTCCCGAACCGCAATCAGAACCCATGGCTTGCCGACGATGACGAGACCTGGCACCGCGGCCTTCTGGTGTTGGCTGTAAGCTTTCAGGAGGGGCGCGGCGCGATCACGCCCTCGAAGGTGGCAGGTGCGATCGCCGATCACTTCGCGATGGGCACGCAGCTCCGCCGTAGCGGCCTGATCATTGAAATCTACGAGCAGCCGTCCGTCGGCGGCGGCGACTGGAACCCCGACAGCAACCGGTACGAGATGCAGGTCACCATGCGGTGGCAGTGCTTCGTGCCATTCGATTTCCCTCAGAAAGGAGCCTGACCATGGCAAGGACCAACAAGGGCCGCAAGTTCTTCATCGCGGTCGAAACCGAGGGCGGCACCAAGCCCGTTCGGAAGCCCACCGACCTATCGCAGGAAGAGTACGAGGCGCTGGCGTGGACCGAGGTCAAGCACGTTGGCAACATCGGCCAGACCGGCGACGATACGAACGTCGTGAACTACGACGAGCTCGCGACCGAGGTCACGCAGAAGAACAAGGGCATCACCAACGCCGGCGATCCGACCATCGAATGCGCCCGCACATCTTCCGATCCCGGCCAGCAGGCCATGCGCGCCGCCGCGAAGACAGGCGCCTACTATGCGTTCAAGGCCGTCGACAAGGACGCGCCGGAAGCCGGCGGCACGGGCTCGACCTACTACAACCGGGGCCTCGTCACCGGCCCCATGCGGCCCAACGGCGGCAACGAGGACTTCATCCTCGAGCAGTTCAAACTCGGCCTGGTCCAGAGCGAGATCGTGGTCGACCCCAAGCCCGCATCCGGCTCGTAAAGGAGGCCTGATTTATGGACGTTTCCAACCTCGTCAACTACGAGCACCATTACCCGCTCGAGCTCGTGCACCCCGTCACCGAGGAGAAGATCGGCATCACCGTGCAGATCCGCTCCGTCGAAAGCGACGAGGCAAAGCGAGTGCTCCGCAAGCAGCTCGACAAGCTCTACGAGCGCCGGCAGCGAGGCAAGATGATCAAGGGCAGCGCCGAGATCGATCGTGAGGTCGAGAAGGTCGCCGCCTGCATCGCCGGATGGGACTGGGGCGATAACACCTGGCATGGTGAGAAGCCCGAGTTCTCGACGGAGAAGGCTACCGAAATTCCGCATTCGGAAGGCTGGATTTTCGGCCAGGTCAATGAGGCGGCCAACGACATCTCGAATTTTACGCCGGCCTCGGCGACGAGCTCCGGGAAGCGGTCCGTCTGACGGTCCGCTACGAGACGCAGGACCATAATGGGGAAACGCGCCGGCAGCGCAACGAGCGCTTCGGCATCGACAGTCCCGACGCGGTTGTGCCGGACGAGGGCGCGTTCCTCTGGGACACGTTCTGGTCAATGAACGGGCTTCGTTCGCAAGGCATGAACGGTCCCGACGCCATTCGGCCGCACGACATGCGCGGCTGGGCGGACCTGACGGGCACGATCATCCGACGCGCGGAGTACGGCATCCTGCTCGACATGGATGCGGTCTATCGGTCGGCGGTCGGCGACGAGATGGCGGCGAATGAGGCGCGACGGGAAACGGAGCAGGGCTGATGATCCGCCGCCGCTGACGTCTGGCGGGTTCAAGGCGATGTTTGGGAAGGGCGAATGAGGCGCGAAGGCAGGCGGAAAAGGGCGGCTACGCAGGCTCAAGCTCTTCAATGCTGTCGAGGTCGTCCTTCTTCGCCGCCGCCTCGACCTTGAGGTCGTAGCTAGTCTGCATGTTCATCCAGAACTCGGGCGTCGTGCGGAAGAACCGGGCGAGACGAAGAGCGGTATCGGTTGTGACCGGGGTATCCTCTTTGACCAGTCGCTCAATGCGGGTACGCGGTACGCCAAGACGCTTTGCCAGCGCGCCGGCGCTCATGCCGAGCGGAACGAGGTATTCCTCGCGAAGGATTTCGCCAGGGTGAACGGGCGGTAGAATACTGAGTGCCATGACAACCTCCTTGTTGTTTCTCGGCGCAGGATCAGCATTGGAATCTAGTGGTAGTCGGCGATCTCCACGTTTTCGGCACCGGCGTCGGTCCAGACGAAGCAGACGCGCCATTGGTCGTTGATACGGATCGAATGCTGGCCTTCGCGGTCGCCATGCAGGGCTTCGAGCCGGTTGCCCGGCGGTGAACGAAGATCGTCGAGAACCATCGCAGCGTCGATCATCGTCAGCTTGCGGACCGCGCCCTTGACTAGATCAGCCGGGAAGCCTTTCGGGCATTTGCCCTTGGCGACCGTCTCGGTGGTCTTGTCTTTGAAGGAACGGATCATTGCTTGCCTCTCTATGTATGTATCATGCCATGATACGTTGGAGAGATCAAGCGGAATGTATCATTCTGTGATACAAAAGGGGGAGGGTGGCTTAACTGCCGTCTAGCTTAGGGACTCGACAGCAGTGGGATGCATGCCCTTAAGTCACACTTTGTGATTGGGGAGGATGCATGTCGAAGACCGTGGTCCGGAAAATTGAACTATTTGCTATGCACGCTCACCCGGGCGATGACATCGACTACGAAGAAATTTTCGTACGATTGCACGATGTCCCTCGCGCTCAACGTGTCGTCCGGGTCAGAGGTATCGTCGTAGGGTTTCCTATTGTTGAGCCATTAAAAGAAGGTTGGTTCATCCAGATTACCGAAGGCGACCCTGCAGACTCAACTCTGATCTATGACCAATCTACCGGCGGCACTCGTGAAGCATCACTTGGCGAAGCAGAAATCATAAGCCAAGCGACGCATATGGTGGTCACGCCTTCTGCAAGACGAGCTGCCGTCGAATACGTCCGCAGAGGTATAAAAGCCCCGTTTATCGCGCAGGCGATCGAGGGAATCGTTAAAAGAAACTCGCCCGAATACGGCAATTTCAACCTTGAACTAGTAGCCGTCACAGCCCCAAGTTTCATTGAGGCTATTGACGATTTCAAACGCATCCGCGTGGCCGGGGTGAGAATGGTCAAACCCAATGCCACGTGGACTGATCATCATACCCACTTATCTAAGGTCATGGAGTCTTCAAATGGCGGTAGCGTAGAGATGGACGTCAGCGCTCAACGAAATGGAAGTCTTTCGAAGGACGACGGTATAGTCGACATAATCAAAGAAGTGGCCGAAGAAGAATATCCCTATCTAGGCGATGCCAAAATAACAGGAACTCGTAGAGGCGAAGATAGCGAAACGACTTTAAGGGCAAAAAAGCATATTGAACATACAAAAGCAAATATAGTTGCTAACGAAAGCGGACATGTTCGCAAGAATTCGATTTTGCGAGCTTTGAGAAGTTTCATAAGCTTGTGGCTTTAAAACATGGTTGAGGATTTATGGTTTATATTGGCGCGACTTGCGCTTAATAATTCAAAAAGAATAGTACTAGCTAGTCATATCTATGTCGCTGCCGTTGTAACATTCGCATTCTTCTATTTCAATTCCCAAATCGGCATTTTAAGTCTAAGTGGATTTGCTTTGTTATTTTCATCATACGACTCAATAATATTCGGTTTTACTGCTACGGCAATAGCCTTGGCAATAGCGATACCAAGTGTCGAGTTCATAAAATTCTTGAGTTCAAGTTCTAAGAATAGTTCCGCATATCAAGATTTCTTGTTTCTTATGTGCTGGAACGGTATTCTGCATATACTTTCGTTTGTTCTAATTATCCCAATACACGTGTTTGGATGGGAAAATTACAAACTTTCGTGTAATACATACGGGTTCTCGGCGTATGTTGCAGCTATGCTGTTCTTCCAATCGTACGCCCTAATGCAGTTCACAAGTGCTATGATTTCGCTTTATCAACTTGGCGATCTATACGCCAAATTCATGACTAAAGTCGGCGACGGTAAGTCCTCTTAGCAGGATGCCATTCATCCATCGCCCTTGAGGTAGCCGTGCTCGCGCAGCCAGTTGGTGAGGATGCGGCGGATCATTCGGGGTCGTCCAGCTTCTCCCGAATGGCCCGGAGTAGTTCTTCGACCTTTCTGCCCTCCTCGCGCAGTGCCTCAACCGTCAAGGGCGTTCCGGTGCCGATTCCGCCAGTGAATGAAGATTCGAGGCGCTCATTGATTTCGGCATTGACGGAGCGAGATGAACCTTCGGCAGCCTTCGAAACCCGCTCGTAGAGATCGGCGGGCACCCGGATTGTGTAGCGAACATAATCGTCTTGTTTGGCCATAAGGCGAATTAGCACCGAAATAGTGAAAACTTCAACAAGCCCTTTGCGCACCAATTTGGTGAATGCTAATTTGCACCAAATTGGTGAAAGGAGCGAAGCGAAGTGACTGTCCAATACAAACTGAACCTGCCGTCCGAGATTGACCGGTGGGTCGTAGACCGAACGAAGGAAAGCCTTCGATCAAAGAGTGCAGAAATCATCTTCCTCCTTCGAGAGAAGATGGAAGCAGCGGCGGGGGCGGTTTCCGAGGCCGATACCCCTGCCGCTGCGACAGCGCCAACGGATTGCCGTCCGCTGGCATCCACCAACGGCTGAATAGGAGCCATCGATGGGAAACATCGTAACAGTCAATTTCCGCGGAGACGACCTTTACGGGTTCGAAAATGACGACGGCGTCTTCGTCGCAGTGAAGCCGATCTGCGACGCGATCGACTTGAAATGGGAAGGTCAGCGTCAGCGATTAAATCGCGACCCGGTTCTTCGTGAAGCCACCTGTGTCATGCAGGTGGCCAAGAGCGTTTTCGGCGTGTCGGAAGTAACGTGCCTTCGAATGGATTTCGTCAACGGTTGGCTTTTCGGCATCGATAGCAGCCGGATCAAGGACGATGCGGTTCGCGAGAAAGTCATTCTCTACCAGCGCGAGTGCTACTCCGTTCTGCATCAGCACTTCTACAAGGGCGAGAAGGCACAGCCGATCGAACTTCCCGACGATGCCGAAGCGCATGAACCGGAGACCGGGCGCGTCCGTATGGTCACCGAGGCTCGCCAGACATTCGGCGCCCGCGCCGCTGGTCAACTTTGGTTTCAGCTCGGGCTTCCGACCGTGCCGGCGATGCTGGAACAGAAGCGCCAGCTCGAACTGATCGACTATTCCCGCATCAAGACGGAAACCGACAAGGACGCCGCGTAAGAAAAGCGGCCCGCAACGGGACTTGCACTCCCGGCGCGGGCCTACTCCAACCAACGGAAGGATACTCCGATGGAAGAAGCTGCATTCGATTATACACCCCTTCATGAGCTGTTCGAAGACCCGTTCCTGCGCCGCGCGTTTCAAAACGCCGATCGCGACACGGGCGGCGCTTTCGTCATTCCAGAACCCTACGAGCCCGACTTCGACGGCGGCGCCGCGGCGGAACTGGAGATGGCGTGATGGGGAATAGCAAGACAATCGACAATCTGACGTTCATCGGTAACCGAGACCAAGGAGACCGAGCAAAAGGGCGCCGCCATTTCTGGCGCGTTAAGCCCACGGGCAATTACAACATTGATTGCCGTATGGGGCGCAAGCTGGCTCTAGAATATCTGGCGTGGTCGGAAATCGGAGACGCGCCACCTCTGCTCGCGCAAATCGTTTCGGACATGCCGGGGTGCCGGACTGGCATGGAAGTAGGCTTCCTTGAATTAGTCGGGCTCGCTGCTTCGGCCGGAGCCTCGCGAGCGCGCCGCATCGCTGCTTATTGGGATGATAGCGAAACGGAGGCGGCGTGATGAAGGCGACAAGACGCACAATCCTTCAATCGCTGCCGTTCTTCGGGGCGGCCACCGCGGTTTCGGCTCTGGCCGCGCCCGTCAAGGTAAAGCCCACGCCGGACGAACGCATCGCGGCCGCCATGGTGGAGATCGAAGCGGCGATGAAGGAGAAGTACCCCGGCTGGCGGGTGCAAAAGACCGACGACGAGCACAGAGCGTTAGTCGGCCCGAAGCTTATCGAAGGCGACGTCCATAGCCGCGCGGTGTTGATCTACACGTCGGAAGAGCGTCGTGGGCCGGAAGAGGCTCGCTGGTTCCGGCACTACTTGACCTAAAATGCCAGCCCGTTGGAGGCAATCAACGTTTCCCTGTGGACAAGGGGGATAAGCGGGCAAATTGCTAGGTCAGTTTAAAAATCCGTTAAATCTACGTTTTTCGACGGTGGATAAACTGCGATGAATATGAGGATCGCTCGCGCTTAGCGAGTGCGGCCACGGGGCGAAGAAGTCTGCCAGGACTGCCCCGTGGCCATCGTCGGTCGGAGAAGCGGACTCTACATCCGTGGACCCGACCTCTCATCCACCCGCAAATTGAAGAAAGGCCGCGGGCAATGAGTGAAACGAGTGATAACCAGTTCCCCTTGGTTACAAAAGGGGAGATCTGCGGAGAAGCGGTTCAGACCGTGGACGCGCGGAGCCTTCATCGCTTTCTTGAGGCCGGCAAGGACTTCTCGACGTGGATCAAGGACCGCATCGACCAGTTCGGGTTCGTCGAAAACGTAGACTTCGTAATTTCCCCGAAACGGGGGAAAAGTCCGGCAGGGGCCGCCCAACCAAGGAATACGCCCTTTCGCTCGACATGGCGAAGGAGCTGGCAATGGTCGAGCGCTCCGCCAAAGGCAAGGAGGTCCGGCAGTACTTCATCGAGTGCGAACGCCGTGCGAAGGAAGCGCCCGATCCCGTCGCCGTCCTCAACGACCCCGAGGCGATGCGCGGCCTTCTCCTGTCCTACAGCGAGAAGGTTCTGGCGTTGGAATCGAAGGTGCAGGCAAACCAGCCGAAGGCGGACTTCTACGACCAGTTCATGAACGCCGACGGCCTCTACGGCCTACAGAACGCGGCGCGGGCGCTGAACTGCCGCCCGAACCTGTTCATCCGCTGGCTGAAGGAGAACTACCTGTTTTACCAGGGCACCGGCCTCGTCGCCCGCGTCCAGTACATCCAGATGGGTATCTTCGAGGTGAAGACGACGATGGTCGACGACAAGGTTCGCCCGCAGGCGTTCATCACGCCGAAGGGGCTCAAGTACCTCGACGATCGCGCGCCCGACAACCTTCGAATGCGCGTAGCTTGAAACGGAGTGGGGCGGCAACTTCACCGCCCCGCCCTCATGTCAATCTTTTAAAGCCTCACTTGGTGCAATGAGTTTGATCGAGCCGCCGCCGGCGTACACTCGGATAGTGCTGGTAATGAACCCACGATCAACAACCGAGTATTCTCGTCCTTCGATACTATAACAACCGTGATTGAATAGCGCAGCCATTTGCCGAGCATCTTTATTTACGGCCGCGGTCGTGAATTCATCAAGCATATCTGAATTCAAGCAACCGACGTAAGCGCCGTGTACCGTGCCGGCTGTAGCTGGCCATGCCGTCACAGCGAGAATCATCGCTGCACTTAAAAATCGAGAAATCATTGTTGCCTCCTGGTTACCGCCGGGACGCTACCGCGTGATTTAGCATCGGAGCAAGCTCATGGACGTTGCCTATCTCGGCATGGGTGTCGATAGCAGCCAGGTAAAGGGCGCGACTGGAGAGCTCGGGCGTCTGTCAGGCGCGGCCGAAAAAGCTGAGAGCCGTGCGCGCAGGTTCGGCGGTGCCGCGACCAAGGCCGGGCGAGAAGCGTCGGCTGCCAACGATAACGCCGCACGCTCTGCACGAAAGATGGCCGGCGCCTACGATCTCGTATGGACGAGCGTCAAGCGTGCAGCGGGCCAGTTCCTAGCATTCACCGCGGCGTCGGTAGGTATTGGCTCGACCATCCGCACGCTCGCCAGTTTCGAACAATCGATGTCGCAGGTCGCTGCGATCACGCGAGCGACCGGCGCGGATCTCAAAGCCATGCGCGATGTGGCCAAGGATTTGGGCGCAACGACGGAGTTCAGCGCAGCGCAGGCGGCCGACGGGCTGAAGTACCTTGGCATGGCGGGGTTCGATGCGCAGAAATCCATCGCGGCCATCCCCTCGGTGCTCGACCTCGCGACAGCCGCTTCCATGGGGCTCGCGCAGTCCGCCGACATCACATCGAACATCATGTCGGCGTTCGGAATCGCTGCGAACAAAGCGAGTAGCGTCGCCGACATTCTCGCAGCGGCTTCTTCACGGGCGAATACCGATGTCGGTCAGCTTGGCGACGCCATGAAATACGTCGGCCCGGTCGCGAGCTCGTTCGGCGTTTCCATGAGCGATGCGGCGGCGGCCGTCGGCGTCCTTTCGAACAACGGTTTGCAAGGCAGCATGGCAGGCACTGGGCTGCGCCGCGTTATTTCCAGCCTCGCCAACCCTACGAACGCCGCCGTAAAAGCGCTGAACGCGATGGGCGTCGCCGTAGAGAGCGTCAACCCGAAAACGCACAGCCTCGTGGATATCGTTGGGCGACTCGCGAAAGCCGGATTGAGCGGTGCGAACGCATTGGAGATATTCGGCGATCGCGGCGGCCCCGCGATCTTGGCGCTTACCCGGAACGCCCCGCAGCTTCGTGAACTCACCGGCCAACTCAGCAACGTGGAAGGTACCGCAAAGCGCATGGCCGACACCATGCGTGACAACCTCATGGGGGATCTGCACAATCTCGCTAGCTCGGCGCAGTCGGTAGTAATTGCGATGGGCGATAACGGCATGACCGGCGTATTCCGGGGCGTTGCACAAGTTGGTGTCGTGGGGCTTCGCTTCTTGGCGGACAACATGAATACCGTAGCTCGCGCGACCACAGTCGCCGGTGCTGCCCTGCTCGTAGCTTTCGGGCCGGCAGCCTTATCAGCTATCGCAACCGGCTTTGGTTACATGGTCGGGGGAATGTTGGCGGGGCTGACGGCACTTCGTGTCGCAATCATGACCAACCCCCTCGGCGTGCTCGCGACGGCTATCGCGATCGTTCTCGCGGCCGCTTACACCTTCCGAGACGAGTTCGAGGAGATCTTCGGCGTAAGCATCGTCGACGCGGTGAAGATCGGAGGGAACAAGATTATCGGCGCATTCGTCGGCGCGTACAGCGCGGTCATTTCTGTCTGGCAGAGACTTCCCGACGCGTTGAGTGGCATCGCCAAGCAGGCGGCCAATAGCGTGCTGAAGACGCTCAATCAGCCCTGGCTTTCCGTGAACGGGCACACGATCATTCCCGGCCTAGGTGGCGCTGGCGAGCTCAAGCTTTCGGATGCCGAGAAGAGCGCGGTGAACGGCGCGGTCGGTGCCTTTAAGAGCGGCTACGGCCGCGACTATCTTGGTGTTGGCGGTGCCGTCGAACCAGGAACCGGCCGACGCGCTTCACCAGGAAGTCGCTCGAATACCAGTGCGGACGCGGCCGCGATCAAGAAGATTCAGGATGCTGCCGACGCGCTCGGCAATGATGGCGGCGCGGGTACTGAGCTACCGACAATCTCCACAGGCGGAGCGGGCTCCGCTGCCGACACTGCCGCCCGAAAGGCTGAGCGGGCCGCCAAGGCCTATGATCGCCTCACGCAGTCCGCGGAGAGCTTCGTCGCGAGCCAGGAAACCGAGCGTGCGACGGTCGGCATGAGCGAGATGGCGGCGGCGAAGTACAGCCACACGCAGAAGCTGCTCAACCAGGCGAAGCAGCAAGGCATCAAGCTCAGCGCGAGCCAGAAGGCAGAGCTGCAGTCGCTCGGCGCCGAGATGGGCGAGCAGGAAGTCGCGACGAAGCGGCTCAAGGACGCCTACTCCAGCGTCAAGGATGGCGTGAAGGGGGTGTTTTCATCGTTCCGCGGCGCGATCGAGCAGGGCAAGTCGATCTGGAAAGCATTCGGCGATGCCGCGCAGTCCGTACTCGACAAGATCATCGGCAAGATCGAGGATCAGCTTTCGACATCGATCACGAACGCCCTGTTTTCTGCGAAAGGCAGTGGCTCGAGCGGCGGAGGCTTGTTCGGCTCGATCTTCTCTGGCGTCGGCCATCTTTTCGGATTCGCGAACGGGACAAACTACGCGCCGGGTGGCCCCGCCCTCGTTGGCGAGCGCGGACCAGAGATCGTCAACCTGCCGCGCGGCTCGCAGGTCGTGCCGAACCATCATCTGCGCGCAGCGGCCAATAATAACGCGCAGCCGCAAGCGGTCGACGTGCGGTCTCATGTCAGCGTGTCGGTGGACGACGACGGCAAGATCCAGACTTACGTCACGAAATCCGAGGCTCGCGCCAGCGCAAAAGGTGCGCAGAACGCTGTCAATCACGTGAAGTCGAACTGGGGGAACTATCAGGGCCAGCAACAGATGCACGGGCAGGTCCGATAGATGGCCCGCCCGCTCTACGATTGGCCGCCGGTGCTCGTGCCGGCGAAGGCGCTCGTGTCCGTCTCCGGCGCGGTGCAGGACGGCTTCATCTCGCGCGCCGGCTACGAGAACGACGTTCGCATCCCTGGCGGCCGCGTGCGGCTCGAGATGGATTTCGACTACCGCAACGGCGCGAACCTCGAGCCGTACTCGTGGCTGGTCTCAAAGCTGAAGGGCAGCCTGTTCCGCGTGCCCTTCGGCATCTGGGCGTGGTCGCAGGTGGCGCGGAATAGCGATCTCGACTTGCCGGCCGGCTACGCCTCGCAGGGCATTCCTTTCGCAACCGGCGCGCCGTTTTCTTCGGGCCTTGGCTTCCGCTTCAACCCGACGGTGGAAACGGCCGGCACTGCGTTGGAGGGCGAGAACCATATCCGCATCGACGAAAGCCGGTGGCCGGGCCTTCTGCGCTACGGCAAGTTCATCGGAATCGGCGGAGGGTGCTTCCACGTCGAGGACGTTGATCGCTGGGATGGTGATGACCCTCTCGTGACAGTCTCCCCGCCATTCCGCCGAGACATCGACAAGGGCGAGTTCGTCTCACTTCGCCCCTCCATCATCTGCAAGGCGACGGACGTTTCGTCCTTCCGCAGCATGTTCGAGTCGGCCGACCTCGTGCAGCCCGGCAAGCTCGTGATGATGGAAGCCGTCGTAGAGGACTACGTCTAGATGTGGAGCCTCAACAGGTTGTCCTGATCGAGACCGAGGCGGCTGATGGGCACGGTGTCGTTTATCCCGCCATGGGGACGGTGCC
>NZ_VHLH01000040.1 GCF_006516965.1 Pararhizobium mangrovi
GCGAAATCATCGGCACCTTCACACCCACCGAATGCGCCAACTACTTCGCCGCAATGGGATACGATGCAAACTGATCGGATTCCGCTCTAGTTGTGAGCTTTCATTAGGTTGCCCATCCAGTCCGGACCAGGGATGCTGGGGTTGTGAGACTTCAGAGTCCAGCGAGGGACCGGATGAACATCCACAAGAATGCCCGTTTGACGCCGCGCGGTCGAGAGCGTCTTGTCCGGCTTGTGCTCTGCGGTCGGCCATTGAAGGCCGCGGCCGAAGTGGCGGGCGTGTGCGAGCGCACCGCCCGCAAATGGGTCGCCCGCTTCCAAGCCGAAGGCGTGTCAGGCGTTCAGGATCGCTCGTCCCGGCCGCGTCGCTTTTACCGTCCCACCCCGCCGCAGACCGTGGCACGGGTCGAGGCGTTGCGCCGACAGCGATGGACGGGCAAACGGATCGCGATGGAACTGGCACTGTCGCCGGCCACCGTCAGCCGCATCCTGCGCCGCCTCGGGCTCAACCGGATGCGCGATCTCGAACCCGCCGAACCGGTGCGCCGCTACGAGCGCAAGGCACCCGGCGAGATGATCCATCTCGACATCAAGAAGCTCGGCCGCTTCGAGCGCGTCGGCCATCGCATCACCGGCGACCGCGCCCGGCAGAGTTCACGCAGGGGCAAGGCTCGGGGTAAGAGGTGGGGCGCAGGCCGGGAGTATGTCCACGTGGCGATCGACGACGATCACGCCGTCCTGACGGATCACGATCCGATCGGCATAGGCTTGGATCTCCACCGGCCGTCCGAGCGCCCTGGCCATGACCGAGTATTTGTTGTTGTCGAAGCGCACCAGACAGGTCTTCGATACCGAGGCGGTCACGTCATGGAAGCCGTCGAACGGCCCGCCGTGGGGAACGAGACTGGGACGCTCGGCCTCGAACGCGTCCCATATCGTGTGCTCCGGACATTCCTAGTGACGGTGCGCCTTGACCCAGCCGATGCAGCGGTCCAGCAGCCACGCGTTGAATTCTTCATAGGTCTTGAAGCGCAGCCGGGGCGTGAAGAAGCGCTTGCGCACCAGCCCGATCTGGTTCTCCACCTGGCCCTTCTCCCAGCCCGCAGCCGGCGTGCACGCTGTCGGTTCCACCAGATAATGGCTGCACATCTGCAGAAAGCGCCGGTTGAACTGGCGGTCCTTGCCCATGAAGATCGCGTCCACCGCCGTCTTCATGTTGTCGTAGATGCCCCGGGTGCACGTTCCACGGAAAAAGGCGAAGCCCCGCTCATGGGCATCGAACACCATCTCCTGCGTCTCGCGAGGATAAGCGCGCACAAATGGCCTGCCCCAACCGGGTGGTCCGGGATGAATCTTAGCGCAAGGTCGGCCTTTGCGCCATTGCTGGCGTGGCCGGCGAAGCTGGTCCGCGGAGCGGAGCCAGCCATTGCGCGGCTTCCGGGCCGGTGGTCTGTAGCCCAGCGCGGCTGGTTGAAGTAGATGGCGCTGGGCGCCTTCCCGCCGAGGCTGGAATGCGGACGGCGCCCATTGTAAAAGCTCAGATAACGACCGATCGAGGCGCGGGCCTCACTGACGTTGTCATAGGCTCTGAGATAGACCTCCTCGTATTTGATCGTCCGCCATAGCCGCTCGACGAAGACGTTGTCGCGCCAGGCGCCTTTGCCGTCCATGGAAATTTGGATCTCGTGCGCCTTCAGAACCGTGATGAAGTCGGCGCTGGTGAACTGGCTGCCCTGGTAGGTGTTGAAGATGTCCGGCTTTGTCAACCGCGATAGCGCTTCTTCGAGGGCTTCGATGCAGAAGTCTGCGTGGAGCGTGATCGAGAGCCGCCAGGCTAAGACCTTCCGACTGAACCAGTCGACAACGGCGGCGAGATAGACGAAGCCACGCCGCATTGGAATGTAGGTGATGTCCATCGCCCAGACTTGGTTGGGCCGGGTGACCGTGAGCCCGCGCCGAAGATACAGATAGACCTTGTGACCCTTCGCGGGCTTCGAGGCGTTCGGCTTGCGATAGAGCGCCTCGATGCCCATCCACTTCATCTTCCGCGGCGACATGCCGGCGACCGACGGTGAAGCCTTCCCCTTTCAAGAGCCCTTGCATCATCCGGCTTCCCGCGAACGGGAAGTCCGGATTCAACTCGTCGATCCGTCGCATGAGCGTCAGATCGGCTTCGCTCGCCAGAACCGGCTCGTAAAAGAACGCGCCGCGGCTGATCCCCAGTTCCCGGGCTTGCGCCGCGAGAGGAAGGGCGTGGGACCGGTCGATCACCGCTTTGCGTTCGGCAACCGTCCGGTCCTGTCGAGCGCGGACTCTGAAAAATCGTTGGCCAGCGTCAGCTCCTCGATCTTGGCGTGAAGCGTCTTTACGTCGACCGCCGCCGCGGCGGCCGACGAATCGGGACCGAAAACATCGGCTGCCTTCTCCAGAAGCTGAGCGCGCCACTGGACGATCTGGTTCTAGTGGACGTCGTACTGCTGTGAAAGCTCGGCGAGCGTCTTCTCACCTCGCATGGCGGCAAGTACCACTTTCGTCTTGAACGCCGGGCTGTGATTGCGGCGGGATCTCTTCGTCATCGTCTCTCCTCATCGAGGCCGTCCTGGCCGACGTCAGAAAGACAATCCACTTATCCCGCTGTTCAAAAATCCCAGGCCATCTCTTCTCGGAATGGGTGGAGGATTTCAACATCGCGAGGCATCTCTCCTCGCTCGGCTATCAGACCTTGGCGGCCTACGCCGAGGTCCTCCCCGCAATCGGCTCCAGCGCTGCGCCAGACGAAGGCTCCTCGCCTCCGCCGGTCGCTCACCCCACGCCCAACGGCGTAACAAAAACGGCCGAAGCTCTAATCAGCACTGAATGAAAGTTCAGTGGCAGGACAATACGTAAAACGTCCGAAAATAGTTCTGTAAAATTGGGTTGGACCCTGTGGAGATGTTCGCCGCAGCGGATTGGCAAAATTATCTCGTGTTATGAATTCCGATAGGCTGATCGATTTGCGATCTCAATTTCTTACTGCACCAAAGCCTTCGCCGAAAGGTCCATAACGTCAATGGCAAAACTAGCCCTTTTGAAAATGGCCTACGCCACGCTTCAATGACTATCAGGCCAATCTGGCGCGCTACTTTAAGTTTAATTGGTGTTCGAACAGTACGCAAACGCTGCAGCTCGTGACGGTAGTCAGCAGCATCTTCTTGTAATGTCTTAACAAGAGTCTCTCGCTCTGACTGTAGTTGTTTTTTTCGATCATTCAATTTCTTGAAGGATTTGATATAGTCTTCGACTAGCTGCTCGGCGGCGACAGCACGAGCTTGATAAGATTGGGCCTCAGCTCGAGCGTCAACCAGGCAAACCAGCAATCTGTTATTCTCCTCAGCTAGGTCTTTCTGTCCTGCGATCGTGAGTAGAAAATCCTCACGCGAGGACGCTGATGGTTCGTTCATTTCGGTCACCGGTCCTTGTCATCTGCTCGCAATTGCGGGGCCAAAGCTTGCGAGAACGCTAGACCATAAAGTCGGCGATTGAGTTCTCAAGTCTCTCCACCTGAGCGTCGCTCCAGTTATCCGGGCGTTGACGAGTATGTGTGAGCAGATCGGTGCGACGCTCAACAATAGCATTCAAATTATCAACAACGGCCATCGTAAGTTCCGCTTTCTCTGAATACCGATAAAGGAAGCCAGAGTCCGCCCATGAATAATCTAGGTCTGGATATCCATATCTCACCGCTACATCACGGCGCATCATCATGCAGAAACCGGTCATTGGTGTTTGCTGGTAGGAAAATTCACTCGATAAAAATACCGTTGGATGAAATGAACGCTTTCCTCTACGGTATATACAATCATCCGCTTGTGAATATACGAATTCCCCCTGCTTACCCAACACATCGGCACCACTACAACGTGCACTGAGCATCATATCCTTGATATAATTCTCCCCGTAATAATCATCATCATCCATTCGGACAATATAATCACCGGAAGATCTAGAGGCGCCAACGTTAAGCGCTGTGGCCGCCCAACACTCTCTCGGAAGAACAATGATCTGCTCTCCGAACTCACCCCTAATTTGATCGATATCCCATTCGTCTGAACCGCCAGCGTTGGCAACAATTATCAACTCTTTTTCCGCCCATGTCTGCGCCCTGAATTGCTTGAGAACCTGGGATAATCGTGACGAGCGATAAGTTGGAGTTACAACAGTCACGCGCTTCTGAGGACTATTGAGTGATACGGATGACTTTTGGAGAATCTTTTGCAGCGCGATCGATATATTATAGTGTTCTTGAGCTATGCGCCAGCTCTTCTGAGCTTCACGTAGGAAGGAAACCCTGTCGGCCAACAGAAAGTCAACAAACTCAAGAAGTTCGCCCCACGATGCGAAAACTTTTGCAAAACCCGATCGCGCATCCTCTGCGGCGAGCTTCCCGCGATAGATTACAACACACTGGCACGCGGCGGCTTCGAGTGCGTCTCGCTCTCCCGTATGACGGGTAATCGGATCCTCCTCAGCTTGAATGAGTATCTGCGCTTTCTTCAAAAGGATCAAGCGATCCCTGAATCCAGCATAACCAAGAACCGAGTCCCTGAGATGTGGGATACTATAAGCACGTTCACGCCGAACATGGCCTTTCACCTCAACAATGCCAAGACCGCGCGAGCAAAGCGGAGATAGATTTTGCGCAAGACTGCGTTCACTGAGGACGGATGTCAGGCGAAGAAATATGATACGAGGAGTACTAATTGACCGGTCGGCTAAGTCAATAAAGGGATTATGGAGTGATGGCTGAATTAACTGGGGAAGATGAAATGCGCATCGATTGACATCTGCAAGTCTATTAGAGAACTCGTAATCTGCACAGAATGTTGCGTCGCATAAGTAAGCGAAATTGGAATGCAAATCCCAGTAGTTGACGTCCGACGTTATCCAAGCAGCGGTATAAACATTTGCTTTCCGAGCGGCGTTTAGAAGATCGCGAAGGGCGTCCGACTGTGTTCCGGAATCAAAGGAGCAACCCTTCCAAGCCCGCGTAACATCAAGGAGGCAAGGTTCGATTAGAACGACGTCAATATCATTCAGCCATAACCGCCAGTTGGTTGGTGTTAGCAGCCGAATATCACATTCGGGCTCTATTGCCCGGTAGAGATCTTCCGACCCAACAAAACCAATCGTATGCGTCGAGTGCGGCCGTTTTGACGGAAACGCAAATCGTTTTGTCCCAGAATTCCACGTAGGAACCTGTTTTAATTCGATATCTGCGTCTTCGAGAATTGAGAAAGGCAAGAGGTATACCGCCTGTCCTGTTGAGAGTTTATGGCTTCTCAACGATTACCTTCGCCGATAAACCAGTCGATTGTAGCATCTAGTCCTTCAGAGAGTGGCGTTCGCGCTGCCCACCCTAGGACGCTGCGAGCCTTCGCAGGGTCTGCAAAGTTTCTTAAAACATCCGCAGGGCTGCGTGCGCTTCGCCCCACATCGGTTGCCGGAATACCACGCGCGTAATATTTCCCGGATAGCATCGCGAGTAATTCTTCGACGCTGGTCTCAATGCCGGTTGCGATTTGGAAGAGCTCACCCCCGACGTCTGGACATCTTGCCGCTCTGATTATCGCTTCAGCGAGATCTTTGACGTAAATGAAATCACGTGTCTGTGATCCGTCGCCATTTATAGTGATTGGTTGACCAGCGAGCGCTTGGCGAATGAATGTCGCAACAACGCTCCCCTTGAGAATGGATTGCGGTCCATAAACATTCGAGAAACGAAGTGCGACGGTATCGACGCCGTAGCTGGTGAAATAAGCGCTGCAATAGGCTTCACCAGCAAGCTTACTAGCTCCGTAGGGCGAGGATGGGCGAGGCGCAATAGTTTCAGTGATGGGCGGCTCACAGATACCCGCGGGGGCCCCGGAAGAAGCTAAAACAAAGCGACTGATAGAGTTGTTGCGCGCAGCTTCTAGGCAGTTTAGGGTCCCCAAAACATTAACTTCGCAGTCGTAGTACGGGTTGGCGACTGACGGCATAACACCGGTATTGGCCGCCAAATGAACTAAGACATCAGCGCCGTTCGAAGCCATTGCGATGCTTTGAGCGTCTCGAACATCGCCTTTAATCACAACAACGTGCGATGGGTTCGTCCATAGCTCATCTTCAGGCCGAAGGACTGGGGCAATCTTGAGAGCTGGACTCTTAGAGATCTCATCGAGTCCAAAACTAGAAAAATTGTCGAATACCACGATCTGCGTAATGTTATTGTTTTCTTTAAGTAATTCCTCGATTAGATTTACGCCTATAAACCCGGCTCCACCGGTAATGAACCAACGCATAAACACCTCTCGCCGAAGTAACTTTGATTAAAACCATGATGGCATCAGCAAGCTTAAGATCATCTCACGCCATCTATTTGTTTCTGGGCCGCGCAATTTTGCTGCCGATATTGTGTCGTATCACCACCTGTAATAATCTCGGTAAAAGCCAGATGGCCGCAAAAGGTTAATTGTCTACTGGAACCACCAGCGCCACGTGGTAATTACGCAGGCTTCCATTTGATCCCGCGATAGATACGATCCGAGACAATACGGCTCTTATAGTGCAGGATCAGCATCATCATGGAGTCCATAACGTCATCAGTTAAAGGATGGGGTTTTAGGCCAAGGTCCAGAAGGCCCGTATGTGATGGCTTGTAGTAATGCTCTTCGGCTTCCTGGCGTGGGTTCGGCAATGTCTCGACAGAAACATTAAGTCCCAGGCGGTCTCCCGAAGCACGAACTTTATCAGAGAGTTCATTTACGCTAAAAGTCTCGACAAATTGGTTGAAAATGCGCAGTTCGCCTTCTCGTGCTGGGGCTTCCAACGCCAACTTCACACACTGAAGTGTATCTTTTAAGTTTAAATAGCCACGAGTTTGACCGCCCTTACCGTAAATGGTAAGCGGATGACCGGAAATCGCCTGGACTATAAAGCGATTCAAAACCGTTCCAAAGATCTCGTCATAGTTAAAAAAGGAATAGAGCGCTTCAGTACCTTCGTTCTCGTCCGTTTCTAAGCCATAAACAGGCCCCTGCATGAGGTCTGTAACGCGAAGGCCCCAAACGCGGACATAGAACCATAGGAGGTCAGTGTCGAGAATTTTTGTAGTGTGGTACAGCGAACCAGCCGCACGAGGAAACAGGAACCGATCCTTGCGACCATTGTGCTCAACATCTAACCAGCCTTCTTCAATGTCGATATTCGGCGTTCCGTATTCGCCCATTGTACCGAGCTTTATAAGGTGTGCTTTAGGTGTGAAGTTGTTCATCGCGTGGATTACGTTGAACGTCGCGCTGAGATTGTTTGTAAGAGTTAGGCCGGCAGCGCCGCGGTCGATCATTGAGTAAGGCGCTGATGGTTGTTCAGCATAGTGGACAATTGCTTCGGGTCGTATTGTGTTAAAGACATCGGAAATGAAATCCCAGTTGCAGAGATCACCGATCCGAACATTAATTGAGCGCCCAGAGCGTTCCTTCCATATTTGCGCACGTCGTACGAGGTTAGGAACCTCAAACAAAGCCTCGCAGTCTCGTTCCTGCGCCAGCGAACGTCGAAGATAGTTGTCGACTACCACGACGTCGTGACCGGCCGCTGACAAGTGCATGGCAGTTGGCCAGCCCAGGTAACCATCGCCTCCTAATACCAGAACTCGCATACGCTCGTGTCCTCCCTAGCAAAATCTCAAGTAAGGTTGATTAGTAAATATCACGCTCGCTCAGCGCGGGTGGGATACGAACGTTCTAGCTCGGAAACAGCAGGCGGAAGTACGCCGGGAAGGTCAAGGAAAGTGTCAATCTCAATCGCAGTCATCGGTGGCACTCGATCAGAATGGTAGATCAGATCGCTTTTCTGGAAATTCAATTCTTTATATTTATACCGTTCTCTCTGCGCCTCTGAGGCGAGTGCGGGAAGTACAACGAGAAACCTTTCCTCCTCGAGCAGACGCCGACTCTCTTCATCGGTAGAAAGTTCTTCCCAAAATTTCTCGCCCGGCCTGCTTCCGATTGTTGAGATGTGGATGTCTTTCGCCTGGCGTCCGTAGAGCGGCGCCACGCGATCAATAATTCGCCGCGCTAAGTCATGGATCTTTAGGACTGGCATTTTGGTTATGAAGACTTCGCCGCCGTGAGCGTGAATAATAGAGTCGGTTACGAGGCTAGCTGCATCACGAAGCGGCATAACAAACCTGCTCATCCGATCATCGGTCAGTGTGATCGGACCCCCGGAAGCAATTTGATTACAAAAGAGCGGTATTACTGAGCCGCGAGATCCCGCAACATTGCCAAATCTCGTACATGAGAAAGTAGTACGATGATGTTGCGCGCGCAAAAAGTTTGCAGCAGTGAATACGCGCTCACTAAGGAGCTTTGACGTCCCCATTACGTTGGTTGGGTTGACTGCTTTGTCAGAAGAGGTGAACAATACCTTTCTTAATCCGTTATGAAGAGCCGCGCGAATAACTGTTTCTGATCCAATGACATTCACGTTTACGGCCCCAAAAGGGTTCCGTTCGCAAGATGGCACATGTTTCAAGGCCGCCGCATGAAAGCAATATTCCATGTCGCTAAATGTACGCATCATCTCATGTTCGTCGCAGATATCGCAATGATAGAATTCAACCGATTTGTGCTGTAAGTAGGCCTGTTCCATTTCGAACAGTCCATTTTCGTCATTATCAATCACTCTGACGGTCGCGACATCTAAATTTAGAAGCTGCTTAACTATTTCTTTGCCTACCGACCCTACTCCTCCGGTTACAATTACTCTCTTTCCTGCAAAAAATTCATATCTCGTATTGGAAATCTGCATGTTGAGCCAAACGCATGATGTGGGGTTGGAAGAAATTTTTCGCTGTAGTACCCGCTATCGGTTGATATCGCAACCTTCTGTCGTACCACGTACTGAACAATGACTTGCTGGAAGCATAACTTCCCAACCGGAAATTGCTATCAAACGTACTGCTCGGTCTAGGTGTTTGGTCCCAGCATGTCATGGCGTGGTGATCGGCGGAAGATTTCGGGTTTTGCCTCGCTGATTTGTCGGATAGCCTCGAACGGCGTTTTAAAGCGTAGGGTCTTGAGTTGCTTGGCGTAGTTGTAGGCGAGCAGCCAGTCCCTGACATGGCGACGGAGGTCGTCGATCGATGCGTAGTGAAAGGATTTCACGGTCGCGTCCTTGATGGTCCGCACCATTCTTTCGGCCTGACCGTTCGTCCACGGATGGTAGGGTTTCGTCTGGCGATGCTCGATACCGTTGGCTGCGCAGACGGCACCGAAGATATGAGCGACGAAGTCGCTCTCGGCGCGCTTGTCGTGCTGGACGAACTGGACGCCGTTGTCGGTCAGCACGGTATGGATCGTGTACGGCACCGTTCTAACGAAGGCTTTGAGGAAGCCAGCTGCGACGAGCTTCGTGGCTTTACGATAGATTCTGGCGAAGACGATCTTCGAGGTGCGATCGACGGCAACGAAGAGAAAGGCCTTTCCGCCTTCATGGCGCAGTTCGGCGATGTCGATGTGGAAATAGCCGATCTCATAGGCCTTGAAACGTTTCGGCTTCTCCTGATCGACCTTCGGCAGTCGCGAGATACCATGCCGCTGCAGGCAGCGATGAAGGCTCGAACGCGACAAATGAGGGATCACGTCCTTCAACGCGACGTAGACGTCGTCCAGCGGCAGTCGGGCTTGAACTCGCAAGGCGACGATGGCCGCTTCTCCCGCGGACGACAGAACGGTGCTCGTCTTCTCCTTTGGTCCCATCGCCTCATCTTCGACGCCGGATCGAGATCGCCACTTCCTCACGGTTTTCTCGTTGATCCCAAAGCGCCGCGCGAGCTCCGCGGTCGAAGCTTTCGATCGCTGTAGCTCCGCTCGAACGACGTGCGTGGTCTTGGCGCTGCCGTGAAGAAGCTGGCCCATAGCGCATCCCTCTCTTGGGAGGTCCGTGATACGCCATCACACTGCGGGACTGAACATCGGGTCCAGGCACCTCAAGGCTCACTGCACGGCAGCAAGCCTTTTCAAACAGGGGATGTTCCCCGCCGCATCAAGCGAACCAAAGGTGGACTGAACTCCGAGCTCCGCACCGTCTGCGACGGCGACGGGTGGCCGATCGTCACGCTGCTGACGGACGGCGAAATGAGCGACCGCAGGGGGCGCGCCTCATGCTTCAGGCCCTGCCGCCCAGGTAATCGCCGACCGAGGCTACGACAGCGCTCGGTTCCGCGCCGAACTGGACGCACGTGGCATCGAGCCCTGCATCCCGTCGAGCCGAAGCCGCAGGATCCCGTTCGCTTACGACACAGCCTCTACCGCCAGCGCCACAAGATCGGGAACCTGATCGCCAAGCTCAAAGACCGCGGCGCATTTCCACCCGCTACAACCGATGCGCCGATACCTTCTTCTCAGCCATCTACATCGCAGCCACCGTCATCCTCGGGCTTTGATCAATGAGTCCTGAGCCTATACAATCAGCGACCTGCCGCGTACCGCACTACCGTTGGGCGGATGTGGCCCTCGCCGCATACCTCATCCAACAATCAGAACACTAACTTGCAATGCCTTCCTCATTCACCTCGATTGTGTATCATGAAACTGTCACGATAATGCCATGGCGAGGAACTTCAACAATTCCCAAAGCGCTATATAATATGCGATAAATCTAGTTAATTTGTGCGGAAGCGCGTTCTTATTTATACCGAGATGTATAACAATCCAAAATACAAGCGCGCAAGAAATAGTATCCTGACACGCTGACTCCGAACGTGGCAGAAAGCGAGATCCGCGGACGTACATGAAATTCAAAATACTTAAAGAAACGCTGCATTGATGCTTTCTTCTCCAAAAAGTCATTCAATTTGATGGCGTTCGCCAAGTCGACGCTCTATGAGTCTACAGGTTAGACACCATATTCTGTAAGCTGGTCGCTTTGAAACCTCAGGGTATACCCTCGCGTGACACTTTCGAGGTTACAATACCCCATGTAACATCCGTGTTGACGCTGACTATTTGTGACACGCTAGGGTCGAGCCTAAACCCTGAGGTGACACATGGCTCGCATCGGTTACGCCCGCGTCAGCACGCTCGACCAGGATCTCGACCATCAGGCCGAACGGCTCAAAGCCGAAGGCTGCAGCGTCGTTCGTTCGGAAAAGGTTTCCGGCGGAAGCCGCGAAGGTCGGACCGAACTCGATACCATCATCGCCTTCCTACGGCCCGGTGACGAACTCGTCGTCACGCGTCTAGATCGGCTCGGTCGCGACACACGAGACGTCCTGAACCTCGTGCACGAATGCGAGCAGCGCGAAGCCCATCTCACCGTGCTCGACCCACACGTGTCAACGCGCGGTGAGATGGGGCATGTGGTCCTGACCGTTCTCGGCATGGTCGCGGAAATGGAACGCCGCTTCATTCGCGAGCGTCAGCGCGAAGGCATCGAACGCGCGAAAGAGCGTGGCGCCTATAAAGGGGGACGGCGCCGCATCGATCGCGAAAAGGTTCGACAGCTTTACAGCGAAGGCATATCTGCCATTCAGATCGCCGAAACGCTTGGATGCTCGCGCATGCAGGTCTACCGGATCGTTGCCGGGTGAGTACGGCGCTGGAAACCAGTCTTATCCATGGCGAAGATCGGCGGCTTCGGGGTGGGTAGCGGAATGGCGGGTTTCAGCTGGCGACGCCCGGAAAGCTGCCCTCCATCTGGTCAACGAGCTTCGGCGGCAACGCGCCCCCAATTCGGTCACTCAGACCCCAACTGAGAGCTCCCAAAAGCGGACGTATGTCTCGCAGTTTATCGTTTCACGGGAGTCGACGAGCACTCGATTCCCGGTAGTGCGGCAAGCGTTCTAACGTGGAATAAGAAAACACAAGGCGGAAAGGCATACACCGTCGACACACTTGCCAGGATTCGATCAGCTCTCGTCGGTGAGCGCTTTATCTGTTAGGCGAGCCCGCGCTGATGTTTGCTATCAGCTTCGGATTGAACGTGCTGTCGCGATCGCGAAATGGATCGGCGAATCTGTCTTTCTCAACGATCGCGGCTGGATGCGACCAGCTAAAATCTGGCCCGGAAGATCCTCGTCGATTGCGTGTGATATTTCGAGGTTCTATCATCTCGGCCCAAGCACATCATGGTCCCGGCCTTAGGGCTTTTGTTCGGACGCCGAGGCCGTCTCAAGAGCTCTTAACGCGCAAGCCAAGTCAGCGATAAGATCGCTTGGGTCTTCCAATCCGACATGCAGCCGCACAAGAGTGCCGCGCAGGTGGAATGGTCGTTGCAACCTTTCGAAACGAGCAGGAATGACGAGGCTTTCGTAGCCACCCCAACTCGAGCCGAGGCCAAACAAAGAAAGCGTGTCTATGAACGCCGCCAGACCGTGGGCGCTTTGCGTCGCGAGCTCAATGCCGAAAAGACCGGATGCTCCGGTAAAATCACGCTGCCACAGACCGTGGCCGGGATCATCTTGGAGGCCGGGGTGGATAACGCGTAAGATACCCTCCTGCTTGCGCAGCCACGTCGCCACCTCCAGTCCGCTTGTGTGTTGCTGCCGGAGCCGCGGGGCAAGCGTTCTCATTCCTCTCAACGCCAGATAGCAATCGTCGGGGCTGGTCGAAAAGCCGAGATCGGCCACGGTATCGCGTATTGGCCGCCACCATTTTTCCGTCGTCGCGACGGTCCCCATCATGACGTCGGAATGGCCGCAAAGATATTTGGTCGCCGCCTGGATGGAAATATCTGCGCCGTGCGCCAGCGCATCGAAGAAGAGTGGGGTCGCCCAGGTGTTGTCGACGATGACTGGTATTTCCCGTTCGTGTGCAGCGGTCGCAATCGCAGGAATGTCCTGTACTTCGAATGTCAGAGACCCCGGGGTTTCGCAGTAGATCGCGCAGGTGTTCTCGTCGATCAATTCCGCAATCGCCGAGTTAATGCAGGGATCATAATAGATGGTCCTCACACCCATCCGTTTCAGGAGCCCATTGCAAAACGCACGGGTCGGACCATACACCGTGTCGGCGACGAGAATGTTGCCTCCCGGTTTCGTGGCAGCGATGATCGAACAGGTGATCGCCGCCAACCCCGACGGCACGATGATGGCGCGATGGCAGCCTTCGAGTTTGGTGACCGCCTCTTCGAGCGCAAACAACGTATCGGTGCCGTGGATGCCGTAGCGCAGCCCCGAGAAGCGGTCGGCGCGGGATGCCTCGAACGTCGCAAGATCATCGAAAAGGATCGTCGAGGCGCGCGCCACGGGCGGATTGACGGGGCCGCTGGACCGGCGGCCACCGTGGACGAGCAGGGTGTCCTTCTTCATGTTTCGTGCTCCTCGATGCTGATGAAAGGATTAGAGCAATTTATGGAAACAAGGTTCCGTGTCCGTTTTGGCCTGCCGCGTGAGTCTTGACTTCCGTGCCACTCGGCAGGGATAGGCCGTTCGGGGTGCGCGGACAATTTAGAATGCTGGATCGATCCATGAGCTCTGTTAAAGGATCGTATTCTGTCGATCCGGGGAGACGGCGTTGCGCAATCTTGATCTCGACTTATTGCGGACCTTCATTGCCATTGCCGACGAGCGCTCCTTCGTTGCTGCCGCCGAGCGGGTTCATCGCACGCAATCGGCAGTCAGCCAGCAGATGCAGCGGCTCGAGAGCCTGGTCGATAAGACGCTTCTCATCAAGAGCGGACGCACGAAATGCCTCACCGAAGACGGCCTGCGGCTACTCGATTATGCACGTCGCATCGTAGCGTTGAACGACGAGGCCAATATCGCGCTTGCCGCCGCGCCCGGGCAGGTCGATGTGGTTCGCCTCGGTGCCAATCACGACATGGCAGATACGGTGCTGCCCAATACGCTGCAACGCATCGCCAAAAACCACCCGAACGTGCTTCTCGAAATCAGGACAGGGCGCAGCCCCTTCCTCATGGAAGAAATGGCCAAGGGCGAACTTGATCTTGCGATTACCACCCGCCTGGATCCTAATCGGCCTCGCATGACGCTGCGGACTTCGCCAACGGTCTGGCTTTGCGCGGCGGACTTCGCGGAGGAACGCAACCGTCCCGCGCCGCTGATCGTCTCTAACGAGCCGAGCCTGTTTCGAGCGATTGCGATCGAGGCACTGGATGCGGCACACATTCCGTGGCGCATCGCCTACCTGACGCTCAATCTCGGTGCCATCCGAGCCGCCGTGCGAGCCGGCCTCGGGGTGACCGCGCGCAACATCGAAATGCTGACCCCCGATCTCCGCGTGATCGGCGAGCGCGAGGGCATGCCGCCCCTTCGACCGGTGACCTTCTATCTCTATATGCGCGACGAAGGCGTGAGCGAAGCTGTCAAGCGGGTCTTCGAGACCTTCCGCACCATGGCATTCTGAGCATGGAGGCGGACGTGTTCGCCGTCCGCCTTGGATCGAATCAGCTTAACGGCGCCGCGAACAGAGCAGAGACTGCAGGACGCTCCCTCAGTGTTTCGTACCACGCTTGAAGCGCCGCCATCCGCGGACGTTCGAGCCCAACTTCCTCAACAGGCATGTTGAACCAGCGATGAGCCACGGTGCCGAGCGGTATATCGGCGACGGTGAAATCTTCGCCTACCAGATAGGGACCATCGTTCAGGGCCCCATCGACGATGGTGAGAGCATCCGCCAGCGCATGGAACGCGCTCGATATCTCGTCGCGATTGCGATTCTTCGGTGCGGTGCGCACGATCCCACGAAATAGCGGGGACAGGAGCGGCGCTATCGTGCCGAGCTGATAATCCATCCAGCGTTCAGCCTGAGCGCGAGCGGCCGCATCCTCGGCAAGCAGCTTGCCAGGAGCGTGTTTGGCCGCAAGGTAGCGCACGATCGCGTTGGATTCCCAAAGCAGGAAGCCGTCGTCATCGATGACCGGCACCTTGCCGCATGGGTTGCGATGGCGAAATTCCGGTGTGTCGACCAGCCCGAACTTGCCGCCGGCATCGATGCGCTCGAAGTCCACTCCTGCTTCGCCGGCGCACCAAATAACCTTCTCGACATTGATTGAATTCAGCCTGCCCCAGATCTTCAACATATTCGTCTCTCCACAGCTTCGCGATTGATGGGCCTGCGACGGGCCCCATTTGCCGTCGCCCATCAAGCGTTAAAGGCGAGCCGCCGCCGACAGGCAAATTAAAAGCGCGTGTGTGTGTGTAAGTATTCCTAATGGATCCAGTGGCGTTCTTTTCCAAGGTACTCTTGAGTCGGCATTCGGATCGACCTCATTCCGTAGAGTGATGAGCGAATTGATTAGCATTTCTAAACAATCCTCCAGAGCATTTTGATTGTGGGTCGCTTTGTCTCGGCTTAAGCCAAAAGCAGGATATCGCTTGGATCACCATCGGGAGAGACGCCATGGATCTGGCAAAGCAACGCAGGGACGCCGCCATACAAATGGTGGATGACGTCAAGGCGACGGTCACCAACCGAGGGCTTGATCGCGACGTACTGGCTTCGATACTGGAAAAAGTACGGCAACTGGCGGATCACCGGGATTACTGGGTAAGCGATGATTTTCCCGCCCCGGATGAGGAAACGCGCCAGGCGCGCTACCTCATCCACGAAGAGCCTGATCATAGCTACGCACTCTACCTCAATGTTATGCAGCCTGGACGGCGCATTCCGCCCCATAATCACACGACTTGGGCTTGCGTCGCCGGCGTGGAAGGCGAGGAGCATAATTTCGTCTACCGTCGCACCGATGACGGCAAGACGCCCGGCAAAGCGGAGCTTGAGCTTTCCAACCACGTCACCGTCGGTCCGGATAGCGGGATTGCCCTGATGCCGGACGATATCCATTCCGTCGAAATCCAGGGAAACCGGCCGATCCGTCACCTTCATATGTACGGTCGTGCACTGGAAACGCTTTCCGAGCGGCTGACTTTCGATCCGGAAGCGAAGACCTGCAAGCCGATGCCGATCGGTGTTCAGACGAAGCGCTGATCCCGCCGTATCATTCAGAATTCCGGCCGCCGCAAGCGGTTGTTAGTTGGCCAGTTCGTCCGGCCTTTCCGGGCGAGCGCGAGCGTTCGAGATATGACTGAAGCCAAACCAGAACACATTTCCGCCGACCGTCTGAAGACGTTGATCCATGGCGAGGCCGAGCTGGCGCTGATCGATGTGCGTGAGCACGGGCAATACGGGGAAGATCATCTGTTTTTCGCCGTGCCTATCGCCTACAGCGAGCTTGAGACCCGGATCGTTCGTCTCGTTCCCAATCGCGGCACGCAGATCGTTCTTTATGGCGATCGGCAGTCAACCGAGGCCGTCACTGCCGCTGCGACAGCTCTGCTGCGGCTCGGATATAGGGATGTCGCCATTCTGGAGGGCGGAATCGAAGCGTGGAAGAAAGCCGGTTACTCGACCTTTGCGGGGGTTCACGTTCCCAGCAAGACCTTTGGCGAACTGGCCGAACATGCCTATGGCACGCCGCACCTCTCCGCTGAACAACTGCGAGAACGACTGGCTGAGACGGGGCGTCAGGTCATCGTCCTTGACGGCCGGCCGCTCGATGAATATCGGAAGATGTCCATTCCCGGCGCGATATGCTGCCCCAATGGCGAACTGGCCTTCCGTGTCGGCGCTCTTGCGCCTGATCCGGAGACGGAAATCGTCGTGAATTGCGCAGGCCGCACCCGCAGCATCATCGGGGCACAAACGCTCATCAATCTGGGAATCCCGAACCCCGTCTACGCTCTGGAAAACGGTACGCAAGGGTGGTACCTCGCCGACTACCCCTTGGAGCGTCAGGCTGATCGACGTTATCCGGATGAGGTGGCCGACGAGGTCAGCGCCGCCTCCCGTGACCGGGCTCAGGCGCTGGCGCGACGTTTCTCGATCGCCATGATTGATGCGGCGAAGCTTCGATCATGGTGGGAAAACGATGGTCTCACGGTCTTCGTCCTCGATATCCGCACTGAGGAGGAGTTCGTCGCTGACCGCTTCCCTTCGAGCGTCCGCCACGCGCCGGGCGGTCAGCTGCTGCAGGCCACAGATCAGTATGTCGGAACGCGCAATTCCCGTATCGTACTTTACGACGGCGACGGTATCCGCGCACCGGTCGTGGCGAGCTGGCTCAAGCAACTCGGCTGGCAGGTTTTCCTGATCTCGGATCGCGGGGCGCTGAGCGATTTACCGGAAGCGCCAGACTATCGCCCTGTGCTGAAACGCGCGCAATTCATCGAGCCTGCTTTGCTGCGGCAATTCCTCGAGGGGCATCCGGAAACGGTTGTGCTCGATGCCCGCCCCAGCCAGGAGTTTCGTAAATCCCGTTTGCGGGGTGCGACGTGGGTGATCCGCCCGACACTCATGGAAACTGTGAAAGATGATCGAAGCGAGAACATCCTTCTGCTCGGAGAGAAGCGCGAGAAACTCGAGCTTCTTGCCGAAGATCTGGAACGAGCGGGATTTGCGGAGATCACCCTTGCCGTCGCCAATGGCGCGACCCTGACGTCATTGGGTCTGCCGATGGACGAAGGGGCCGACGGCCTTCTGGACGAGGCCTGCATCGACTTTCTCTTTTTCGTGCATGACCGACACGAGGGCAATAAGGTCGCGGCACGGCAATATCTGGAATGGGAAACCAATCTCGTTTCCCGTCTGGATCCGCTTGAAGCGGGTTCTTTCTCGATCGGCGACACCGGGAACAGTCGCCGATCGGGCAAAAACAACTGAATGCGCCAAGACGTGCATTTTAGAATCATGGGGCCGATCACGATCCGTAGGGATCGGATCATTAAAACTGAGAGGATGATATAATGACGCGTAGCAGACATCTCAAAACTGCGTTCCTGGCAGGATTGGTAGCGGCCACCGCTTCATCCTCGGTTCTCGCCGCCTCATCGCCTTTTGGGGATTCGAGCAAATGGCGTGACGAACTTCTCAAGGAAGCGCCGGTGGCCAATCCTGCGGATATCCCGAAGAATTCGACGCTTTGGGACGCCCACCAGGCCGGCACTTTGACATATGGCGGCAGCAAAACCCAGAAGCTCTTCTCTTTGCAGAACCCCATCACAGGACAGCTCGAAGGGTTCGACGCCACAATGGCCCTGCTGCTGGCGAAATACCTGACGGGCAAGCCTTCTGTTAACGAGAAGATCGTCACCTCAGAAACGCGAGAAGCGTTGCTCAACAACAAGACTGTTCAGGCCGTATTCTACACCTATTCGATCACGCCGGAGCGCGACAAGAAGGTGGATTTCGCGGGGCCGTATCTTGTCGCAGGTCAGTCGATTGCCGTGCGCACCGATACCAACGATATTCACGATCTCGCGGACCTCAAGAAGCGTCATGTTTGCGTTACAAAGGGCGGAACCGCCTATCTGACAATGACGAAGCGGGTGCCGAGCGCCAGCCTGATCACGCTCGAATCGAGCAGCGAATGCGAGCAGGCTCTGCGTGACGGGCGCGTCGATGCGGAGGTGCAGGATCGTCCGGTTCTGCTTGGCCAGGTCGCCAAAGGCGGGATCAAAGTGGTCGGCAAGACGATCACCTACGAACCCTATGGTATTGGCCTACCGAACAGCTCGCCCCAATCAGTGAAATTCGTGAACAACTGGCTGAAGCTGATCATCAAGGACGGGATCTGGCAAAAGGCCATCGACCATACACTCGGTCAGGTCGAAAAGGCCAAGATCGCGCCGCCGGTTCCCGGCAAGAATATGATGCCGAAGCTCGGCCTCAACTGATCGACCGTCATGGCGCTTCTCGATTGGCCATATTGGAGCATGTTCGCCTCCGGGCTACTGATTACGCTCGAAGTGTCAGCAGCCTCCTATGTCGGCGCTCTCGCGCTCGGCCTCATCGGAGTGTCAATGCGCGTCAGTCCCGTGCCCCCGCTCAGGTGGGCCGGGACGCTGTATGTCGAAGCGATCCGCAACATTCCCTCTTTGGCACTCGTCTTCATTGCAGTCTTCGGGCTGCCGCAGATCGGTGTCAAATTGTCACTGATCATGTCGGTCATCATCGTTCTGGCCTTTTACGAGGGCGCATTCGCCTGCGAGGCATTACGCCTCGGCATCAACTGTGTCGACGTCGGTTCGGCTGAAGCGGCCCGTGCTCTCGGTCTCACCAATCTGGAAACTCTCGTCTCGATTGTTCTTCCGCAAGCCGCGCGCAGCGTCGTTCAGCCGTTGACGAACGTCTTCATCAAGACCGTCATCAACAGTTCGCTGGTTGCCATCGTGGGGCTCGCCGATCTCACCGGCGTGGCGCAAAGAGTGAATATTCGCGAGGCAGAGCCGATGCTCTTTTTCGGTGTCGGTTTCGTCTACGTCGCGATCGCCGTTCTCGGCGGTACACTCGGCGGTTATGTTGACCGGAAACTGAGGATCACGCGATGACCTCCGCCGTCGACAGGATGTTCGACCCGCCAGGGCCGAGAGGACGCAGGACCATCCGGCTAGTGTCTATCGCATCCGCGGTGGTTCTGATCGTGCTTGTTGCCGCGCTACTCTACGTGTTCGGTCGCAGCGGAGGACTTGATGCGGACCGGTGGTCGATATTTGAAAGTGCCGGCGTCCTGAAACTATTGGCAAAAGCACTGCTTGCCACCATCCGCGCCGCGCTCGCAGCCGGCGTAGCAGCGATGGTGCTCGGAACCATTCTTGCACTGCTTCGCCTATCGAGGATGTCCTGGATAAGAGGGATGGTGGCAGCTTATGTCGAGGTAACGCGGTCGTTGCCGACACTGCTGGTACTGTATTTTACAATCCTCATGCTGCCCAATTACGGCGTGCGGTTGCCGGTCTACTGGCAACTCGTTCTGGCGCTGACGGTGACCAATGCGGCGATGATTTCGGAGATCCTGCGCGCGAGCTTGCTTGCCCTGCCGAAAGGGCAACTGGAAGCTTCGCTCTCGCTTGGTCTCACGCGCCCACGATCGATTTGGTATATCCTCCTGCCGCAGGGTTTTCGGGCCGCGCTCCCGGCACTCGTCGCCCAACTCATCTATCTCCTCAAGGGAACGGTTCTCGGCTATGTCATCAGCTATGAGGAGCTTCTCTATTCCTCACGGATGATTGGTGAATACACAGGCTTCCTCCTGCAAAGCTTTCTCGTCGCGACATTGATTTATCTTGCGGTCAATACCGCGCTTTCGCTGGTGCTGTCCGCGCTCGTCAGGCGGATCACTGACACCGGCAGATCAAACGCACTGATAGACAACTGAACCATGGCAGAGCCAGGAAAGATCACGATGCCGCGCGATCCTCTCGTTCGACTGGAGAATGTAGAAAAGCATTTCGGCCGCCATCATGCGCTGAAATCCATCAATCTCGAAATCGATCGTGGCGAAGTGATTGTCGTCATCGGCCCCTCAGGCTCGGGTAAGTCCACCCTTTGCCGGACGATGAATGGTTTGGAACGTATCGACGGGGGAACCATAACGATCGATGGGCAGCCGTTGCCGGAGGAGGGGCGAGCGCTTGCCCGGCTCCGCGCCGAGGTCGGCATGGTGTTCCAGCAATTTAACCTGTTCCCGAACAAAACAGTGCTGGAAAACATCATTTTCGCGCCCAGGAAGGTCCAGCGCCAAAGCAAGACCGACGCCATCGAAAAGGCCCGGCAACTGCTCGCACGTTTCGGAGTTGCCGACCAGCAAGAAAAATTTCCGGCGCAGCTGTCCGGCGGACAGCAGCAGCGCGTGGCGATTGCCAGAGCGCTTATCATGGAGCCCAAGCTCATGCTGTTTGACGAAGCGACCAGCGCGCTCGATCCCGAGATGGTGCGAGGAGTGCTCGATATCATGCAGCAGCTGGCTGCCGAAGGAATGACAATGGTGGTTGTAACCCACGAGATGGGCTTTGCTCGTGCCTCCGCGGATCGAGTCGTGTTCATGGATCAGGGACAGATTGTGGAGATCGCGGCGCCGAACACTTTCTTTGACTCTCCCCGAAGTGAGAGAGCAAATATGTTCCTGAGAGATATTTTACGTAATTAGAATAGCAACAGCGAAATGCCGATATGTTACGGTGAAAATACATAATCATAATTCGATTATATACCATTAGGGTTGAGACTCGTTCACAGCCAAAAGGCGACAGCGGTTGCGAGTGCGACAGCGGAGAGGAAGTTGGTGGCGAGTTTGTCGTAGCGGGTGGCGATACGGCGAAAGTCCTTGAGCCGGCAGAAGGCGTTCTCGATGAGGTGCCTGTCGCGGTAGCGATCCTTGTCGTAGCGGATCGCCCGCTTGCGGTTGCGCCGGCCGGGAATAACGGGGACGGCTCCGGCGTCGCGCAAAGAGCGGCGCAGCCGATCGGCATCGTAGCCCTTGTCGGCCAGCAGGTACCGCATGCGGCCGACGCATTCGAGGAGTGCGGGCGCAGCCTTCATGTCGCTGACGTTGCCGGCTGTCAGCATCAGCGCGTAGGGCCGGCCGATGACGTCGGTGAGCGCGTGGACTTTCGTCGTCCAGCCGCCACGCGAGCGGCCGATTGCCTGTGTCGACCGCCCCCTTTTCCGCCGAAGGCGGCACGTTGGGCTTTTATGTAGGTGCTGTCGATTGCGGTGCTCTTCGTCACTGCGCCAGCATCCACCAGCGCCTTGAGCCAGAAGCCACGGCGGGACCAGCGGTTGAAGCGGTTATAAACCGTCGTTGCCGGGCCGTAGGCGGCAGGACAATCACACCAGCGGCACCCCACCTTCAGCACGTGCAGGATGCCGGAGATCACCCGACGATCATCGACCCGCCGCGCACCGGGCTGGTTCCTGGGCAGATGCGGCTCAATCGCCGCCCACGCGTCATCCGACAACCAAAACAATGCCATGACATACTCCCTTAATCCATCCGATCCGTGAATCAGGAAAGCCGTCGCGCTTCAACAGGCTGATTGGGTTTTGGCCCTAGTGTGTCGTTGGCTACCTTGAAACGGTCGAGATCGATGACGCCGACCACGACTTCACCCTGCCGTTCCTCGTCGCGACGGAGTTCCTCATCGAGTTTGGCGAAGAACTGGCGGCGATTGGGAAGGCCGGTCAATGCATCGGTATGGGCCAGTCCCGTCATTTCGTGGTTGAGACGGGTCAGTTCGCTTTGCGTACGCACCAGCGCTTCGAAGCTGGAAGCGCTGTTGAGCATGACCCGGACCATGACGAGCGTGACGAACAGGATGTTCAGGGTGATCGCGACATAGACCGGATTACCGGAAAAGGCGTAGTGAAGCACATAGGGAACGGTCACGATGACGATGTTGCACAAGGCTGACTGCGGCAGCCGGGTCAGGCAGAACGAGCACCCCATGACCGTGAGAGCGATGAAGATCGCGATATGCGCGTGTTGAAGGGTGTGCCCGTATGCATCGAGACCAAAGGCCCATGCCAGGTAGATCATGGAGAGTAGCGCGCCGAGACCCATCGTAATGCGCAAATGGCGCCGCACCGCCAGAATGGACATCGTGCCGAAAGGACGGGTGAACCAGGCCACCAGACGCAGGACTGTTGCGGCCCCAAGGATCGACGGCACCCAGACCGTCATCCAGAACGGAGCCAATCCGTAATGGGTATAGGCGACGCCGATCGCATTGAGGCTTAGGAATGCGTAAAGAAGCGGGATCTGAGGCTTCAGCTCGTCGTGCTGCGCGACGAGAAGTTCCTTTGGAACCGATGCGAGCGTGAACCAGTCTATCATGCGACGAATACGAGACATGCTTCACTCCCCGATGCGTCGTGAACGTCGCAAATATTCGTAAAGCCTCAGTTATAAGCTCCCATAGAATGCCGAAGTATGCCGCAACCCATGGTGCGGGGCATACGGTGAGGGCTGTGACCCCTGACGAGATTTGGTCGAACGGCAGCTAACAGGAGACCATATTTGTTCCGAGAACGGCGATAATGAGGGTCGTTTTCGGCCTTTTCAGGCCCCAAGACCCCTATCCCCCGACCTCGGCCAACACGCCGGCCTTCAACCGCGCATATTCGGCCTCGTCGAGATGCCCCTCGGCGCGCAGCTGCCCGAGACGTTCGATCTGGCCTGCGGCCCACGCGATATTGCGCGAGGCGGAAGGTGCTTCCAATGCCGCGACCGGTTCGGCGCCTAACGGCCCGGCGAGCCGTACGGCCTTTTCGTCGTTGCCGAAGAGGTTGAGCCCGGATTCCCCGCCATGCGGCGCGGTGCCGCCCTCGCTGCGATGGAAGCCGTGCAGCGACCAGACGAGGGCGACGAGCCAGCCGATCAGGGTCGCCCCGAAGACGATCGTCACGATGAAGATCAGCCAACGGCTCGGATGCTTGCGGGCAAAGGCGATGAAGATCGGCAGGGCCGCGACCAACCAGAGCACGATGCCGGCGACGATGAAGAGCTCGGCGCCGTTCATGGCATGATGCCCAGAAGACGACGAGGGTCCCGCTCCGCCCCGATGCCCTCCATCCGGCCCGTCGGATGCAAGGCCGCGCGCATCACGCGCGACCCTGCCCGAGCACCTGCCCCTTCATGCGCTGGAACTCGGCATCGTCGATGGCGCCGCTGTCGCGTAGGGAGGCGAGCCGCTCGAGCTCGTGCACGGGCGAACTCCCGCTGCCGGCGGTCGATGCTGCGCCCGGCGCCTCGGACGCCACCCCTGCCATGCTGTGGCCGTTTGTAACGGCATCGGCGCCGTGACCGGGCTGCGGCCCGAAGCGGTTCGCCCCCGGCGTCGACGGCGCGCAGGCAAAGGCGATGAGGACGATCTGGCCGATGAACGGGATCGGTGAGATCAGCATCCACCAGCCGCGGCGATCGCTGTCGTGCAAGCGCCGCACCGCCACCGTAAAGGACGGGATGAAGTGCACCAGCGAGACGAGCCCGGTGACCGGCATCGTCCCGTTCGAGTCCGGAAAGCCGAGCAGGCTGTCGATAACGACACCGACGATCAGCGCGATCAGCATGCCGAGCGTGAACAGCCAGAACTGCGAGCGCGAGGCTCGGCCGGTAAAGTCGAAATAGTGGCGGAAGCCGTGAAGGTAGGCGGTCATGAGCACCCTCTCTTTGCTCGAAGGATCGATATGGTTGGCGACCCGTTCGTCCCCTCGGTCGCCATGCGCGTGCGGGCTACTTCCGACGCTAAACAATAGGGGACTAATGGTCCGTCGATTGTCAAGCCGCGTTCGGGCTTCTTGCGATCGTCATGGATGCCCGCACCCTCATCGGCTGGAACCTGCGATCGCTGCGCGTCGCGCGCGGCCTGTCCCAGGAACGCCTCGCGCTCGAAGCGAAGATCGACCGCGCCTATGTCGGGCGCGTCGAGCGCGGCAGCGAGAACGTCACCGTCGCCACGCTGGAAGCCTTTGCCGGCGTGCTCGCCGTACCGGTCGCGAGGCTGTTCCGTGAGCCCGAACCGGGGGCCGAGCCGCCGAAGGCGCTGAAGGCCGGCCGCAAGGCGAAGGCTGGAGGTCGCGCGGGCGATGGTGGGTGGTCCGGGAATAACGGGGGTGGCAGGACCGACTAGCCGGCGGCGATGCCGCACTTCGCCTGTCCCGGTGTCCAATGGGCGGGTTTGGGTTCGATGCACCATGGTCAGTACTCGTCCGCCCGCATGACGGTCATCACGCGCGCTGTGACGCTCGGATCGGCTGGGTCCGGCGAGGCGAACACCCGGTCGCGGTCGTAGCAGTCGATCTTCCAGAAGTAGGTGGCCCCGCCCTGTTCGATCGAGCCGAAGTCGTGCTCGCCATGCGGGTCGTTCTGCTCGGTGAAGGCGTCGAAGCGCTGCACGGCGACGAGCAGGTCCTTCATCTCGGGGATGGGCAGCGACCGCACGGCGGGCGTCATCAGGATGTCGCCGCCTTCGAAGGTCTGGCGCAGGCCGTCGTTCAGCCTGCGCACCGCTGCCCGCCGAGGATCACGATCGCGATCGCCCAGTGCGGTATCCTTGCCGTTGCCGGTCATTCCTCGGCCTCGGTGCTCGGCTGGCCAACGAACTTCGGATGCACAAGCGCGATCTGCTCGCGCCGGCGCAGGAAGAGGTCCCATTCGGGCCACTCCGCCCAGGCGAGCACGAACAGGCCGTCGCCCTTGTCCTCGCGCACGACCGCCGGCCACCAGCCATCGTCGGGATCCAGCGAAGCGAGCACCCCATGGCCGGGCTTCAACTTCGACCAGTCGTCGGGACGCGGCGGGGCGGAATGGCCGCTGCCGGCACCGGTGCCGCCACTTCGATTGCCTCCCGCACTACCGACAGCCGATGCGCCGGCCGAAGCGGCCGCTTTCTTCTTTGCCACCGGCTCGCTGCCGGCCGGTAGGTGCTTGGCGAGCGCGTCGTAGGTCGTCCCCTTCACGAAGGGCACGAAGGCGCGGCCGCTGGCGAAGAGCTTACCCTGCGGCAGGCCGCCGGCGATGTCCCGGACCTCTTCGTTGGCGATCGGCATCGCCGCCATGCCCATGGTCTTCGCCGCCTGCCGGGCGAGTGCGGCCTCGCCGGTGGCAAACCAGGAGGCGTGCGCCTTGCCCTTCTCGTCGCGCCCGAGCAGGATCAAGGCCGGGTCGGGCTTGGCGGCAACGCCGGCGGCGGCGGCTTCGGTCGATACGGTCATGATCGTCTTTCCTCATAAAAAAGAGGGGCCCGAAACGGACCCCTCGTCATTGTCGTCGATGTCTCGTGACGCCCCGGCCTGCATGGCCATGGCGGCGGTTCGGCACGGTGTCGTCGCGGTGCGGTCATGGTGCCTCTCCGGTTGGGCCGAGCATGCGTCGGCGCGTCACGATGGCTGTACCATACAGATATATGTTGAAATGTCAATAAGATGCTGATTTTGCTTCTTATTCGTATGACCGACGAGTTTTTAGGAAACCTAAAAAATTGGGTCCGGGACGCGCGCGAGAACTTGGCCAAAACCGCCTCCATAACCCGTCGAGAAACGTCGCCTAAGGCGAAGTCGGACGCCGCACGCTCGGCAAGATCCGTCACCAAAGAGCTTTCGCGCATCCCGTAAAGGGCCTCGGCAGCGCAATGCCAATTGCTGCGCACCAAACATAGGCAGTTCCCCCCGTCGCGAGGATGCGCCAGCGACGAAGAGCTGTTGTTCGAGCAAAGCGGAATGTGGAGCCGGAAACCGGCCCTGCATATGGAGAAGCTATGCCTTGATGGGATGCCAGCACCGCATGTGCCCGACACCGAACCAACCGAACAACCCGTACACGACAACCAAGCAAGGACACCGATCGTCATGGCAAACGAACAGCTCATCGGCAGCTACATCGAATGGGGCATGGATTATATCGACAGAGGCTTCGAACCCTACCTCCTCACCGCAAAGTTCAACCCGCTCCTTGGATCGAGCGAAGCCGTCGGCAAGCAGATGATGCACGCCGTAGAGCGAGCCTACGGGATCATGCTGACACACCATTTCCGCCGGCCGAAAAAGGAACATATCGCCGATCTTCCGTTTTGGATCGTCGCCGAGGACTGGCCGGTGCCCAAGCGCGACCGCGACCATATCCACGACGTCGTGCCCAACGACGGACGCCACATGCACGCCCTAGCCTTCAAGCCGCCGAACAGCCGGATGCGCGGATGCATGGCTGATTACCTCGAAGATCATCAGTCGCTTTATTCCGGGCGCAACCGGCCGATCTGGCACCTGCACGGCGAGCGGATCACTTATGACGAGGGAAAGGCCATGGGATACGGGTTGAAGGCGTTGACGAGAGGATGGATCGACAACGATGCCGTGACCGTTCTTCCGCGTCGGCACAAGGAGATGCGCGGCCAGTGGGACTAAAGTTGATCCGCCAAACCACGCATGTGCCGGAGAACGCTCGGAAGCCGCTTGTCGGAGCGTTTGATCCGCTTTCGAATACGCCAACGCGTATCGGGAAGGGCGCAAACAAGAGTGCGGGGGTAGTTCAGAATGCGGCGGACGGCATGGCTGGCGGAAAGCGTAACAATGACCATCCAGAAAACCCGGGACACCGGCCCTGTATGATCCCAAGGCATCCGATGCATTGGGGATTAAATGCAATCCTATGAAGGACGCAATGGTTGGTTATACGGTCAGTCGTTCTTCTCGATCGCCTGAACAATCCGCGCGCGCCAGTCTTCGCCGCCGGCTTTGAACCGTGCGACGACATGTGGATCGAGTCGGAGCGTAACGGTCTCATTTGGGTTTACTTTCCTAGGCTGACCCGGCGACCGCTTGAGCGTTTCTGCCAGGTCGGTATGCGCTTCAACAAACGGTTTCGCTTTTGCTATTTCTTCAATCGCTCGTGGCCGTTCGGGCTCGGGATCCAGGCCGATTAGTTTACTCGTCGACGTTTCCACCCACCAACCATCATTGTCCTGATGAACACCCGCCGGCGAGGAGCCTCTTCATATCA
Organism: Pararhizobium mangrovi; assembly: GCF_006516965.1. Classification (GTDB taxonomy): domain Bacteria; phylum Pseudomonadota; class Alphaproteobacteria; order Rhizobiales; family Rhizobiaceae; genus Pararhizobium_B; species Pararhizobium_B mangrovi. The sequence continues at coordinate 27,318 of NZ_VHLH01000040.1, forward strand.
CTTGCATAAACTGCCCACCGTCTCTTCATCTCGGCCCCGTCAGCGAGTGGCTCGGCGAGATCTTTCGTCATGAAGCTGGGCCACTGTTTGCTCATGACAGGCTCCCTTCGCTCCTGCTGGTACGTCGCATGAAATGACGGCGAGCGCTTCCGAACCCACCAGCCGAGAAACGACCGCGACGCCGTCCAGCAGGCCGATGGCGAGAAAGAACCATGCTTGGCCTCCGTGACATGGGCGCCGGCACTGCCGCAGCTTATCAGGCCTTCCGCAAAGACGAAGGTCCCCGTCCGAGCCGATCGCGTAACTCGAGGTATTCATCGATGTCCGATCAGTTGCTCCAACCGGCGGACATGCTGCCGATCTTCCCGAAGAATTCGTTTTCGTGCCCGTTCCAGCGCAGTTTGGAGAACTTCGTCGCCCAACCCGTTCCCGAAGGCTAGATCCGGTATCGTGCGATGCCCCATCATTTCGAAAACGCGGACACCATCGCCGGGACGTAACGGGCGCTTTTTGGTGCTGCTGGCCGTATAGGGGAGCCTAAGGATCTCACCGGTTTCCGGGTCGTAAACCTCATGAGCGCGTCGAATAATCCGCATCTCACGCATCGGCATCTTAGACTGGTAGATGAGGCGGCTCTTGGCGCCACCTGCGCCCCGCAACTGCCGAACATGAATGGCATCGCCTCCCGCCGAGCCCGGCACTTCGCAATTATACTCATCTCTGACCTTGAGCATCTCTCGGTGGCTTGTGCCGAAAATGAGGGCGTGGATGTGCCAACTGGCGACAGCCTCGCCGCTCGTGCCAGAGCTCTCAAGGTTGGTATAAAGGGCGACATCAACCATGCCGACCGCATTAAAGTCGCCGAACTGTTCGAGGAACCGTCTGATCAATGCGCGGTGAGGAAACCGAGCGCCCTTGGAAAGAGATACTGCTGCGTTCCAAGGGGCAAACGTCACGAAACCGAAGACGGTCTTTTCCGGCAAAAAAAGCGCATCGAATGCGTCACGCAATGGGCGAACGAAAACGATCCGAGACCGCGCATTGATCGCCAACATTCGCCGAGCTGATCTGTTGCACAGTCTCTCGAGTAGCTGCTCATTGGCTAGATGGTGGCCATGGCCACTGTGAAGGTATCTCTTGATGCGCTGATCGTATTGGCGATGCATGCGATCGAAGGCATCCAACGTTAGCAGGCGTTCGGTCATCGTGGTCTCCCGACGGCGACAGCCGGCCCGCGCCGACGAGGGTCGACGGAGCAGGCTGTGCTAGATTGTCGTTGGAAATGAACCACCCCTCGACCATGTTATGGTCGTATATACCTTCGGGTATTGGGTGGTAATTATGGTATTACAAAGCTACTTTGGGCTACGGCGCTTCTTGAATTCCACGTCCGACGCTTCGATCATTTTGCCATTCTGGCCGGAATTCGTGAACCTGATCGTTCTTCGCTTTCCCTGGCCATCGTTCTGTAACTTGCGGGCTACTTTCCCCGCCGGAATACGAATGAAGAGATCATCCGGCATCGGTTGAACGTTTGATTTTTCTGAGGTAAAGGCCCGGGCCGTATTGCTGGTAGGCAACGGCTCTTGCCCGTGTGTGCCTTTTTCGTTTTCGCCACGCGACATCCCGCTTGGTTCTTCACCGGGCGTATCCGCTTTTTCGGCCTTACTCGATGGACGCGATCGCTTTTTTATGCCCTTCCGGCGCAAGAGCTGTGGAATTTTCGTTGCGGCGACATCTTTCTGAAAGAGAGGATTAAGTGCTTGGTAATACTCGCTTACCTTGCGACTCCTTCCGCTTCCAGAGCCAGGAATGACGAATTGCAAAGCGTATCGCAGGGCATCCGTTCGATGCTTTGGCTTCGGCCTTTTCCGAAGATCATCCCATTTATTATTCCGGATTAAGCTTAGCCAGGCATCCTCGTCGTTCTTCAAGACCGAAGCGACACCGAAGACATGACCCAGAATAGCGTAGAGACGTTCTCGATGACCGGCGCGAAGTGTTTGGTAATGTTCGCCGGCCAGAGTGAGTTGCCTGGCGGCCGCATCCGGCTTCAGCAACTCTTCTGCTGGGGGCAGATCGACCTCGACCGGCAGCCGACTGAAAGCCTCCGATGGCGAATGTTCCACGCTCCTCGCCTTCGGCGAGCGAACATTTTCCTGCGAAGTTTTCTTACGACCGCGCCGTCTTTTCGCCTTAGGCGAAATTCGCTTTCTTGCCGCTTTGAGATAGGACGGGTCCACATCAACCTCGCTCATCGGGGGAAGCAGTTTGGGCTTGCTCATTGTTCCCATTTTTATTGCCCTTCTTCGATTTGATCGATGAGGGCGCGAATGTCTTCCGCCCGCCAGGCGGACGTACGAGGACCGAGTTTCACTTGCTGAGGGAAGCGCCCCTGCTGGATCCAGGAGAAAATCGTCGATCGGCTAACAGGAATATAGGCGAGAACCGTTTCAAGGCGGACGAAACCGGTTTCGGGCAGATGGTGCGCGTTCGGCATTGTTTTAACTTGCTCCGTTGATGGAAGGCATCGAACGGAGTCTGCCGCCTGTTTCGCGGAAAGAGCAAAGTTTCCGCGGTAAGGAGCAAACTTTCCACGCGGAAGCCTAGATGTCTCGAGGCAATCAGCTGCTCACATTCACCAGCCGCTTCTAAGGCTTTGCTTGCGTAAATGCTTGTTGAGGAGATAGATACCGAAGGCGAGCGTTCAGCCTGCCCTGTTCACCGCCGACAGGAACGCGGCGGTCGTGGCGCTTCTCTTGCTGCGGCCATTACCGACAGCCAGACTATCCGGACAGCGGATCAAAAAGGGGCTCAGGGGCTACGACGCCGGCAAGAAGGTACCCGGACGCAATCGCCACATCACGACCAATATGAACGTCAGGTTGTTGATGTTCGAGATTTAAGCAGGCGATATTCTGAGGCGACAAAAACGCATGCAGTAAAAATGAAATCGTAAAAATCGCGAATTATATTCATATTACTTTTTTAAAATATACATCATGTATTATCATCGAGATGTTTCATAGCATCTCTTAGATGTTTTTTAATCGTCTTGTTCACCAGTCGCGTCTTAGGTTTATCAATGTCGTTCTCGATTTCTGTATATATACTGGTATTTTCCTTCCCATAGGCGTGCGATTCATTGAATCCATACTTCTTCGAAGCAATCCCGATCAAAATTTTGTAAACGGAAGTTTTATGATGGCTTTTTAATTCGTCTTCTCTCGCCTCCTCTTCGTTGATTTCGACTTTCTCGGCCTCGCGAACCTCCTCTTCGAGAATCACATATTTGGATTTGTAAACGTTGAATAACCGGGACATCAAAGAGTCTTTTTTGACTGGTGCATCCTCGATTTCTGATACAAAAATCATTACATCGCCGATCCAATTCGCAACTTCCTCAGCGCTTTTTGCTAAAACCCCTTCTGCATTTTGAAAATTAGTATGGAATAGATCACGTTTATCTATAGAATATTGCTCGTATAAGCGCTTCACAATGAATTCTTCATCAATTTCCATTACCTCTTTCTTGTCATACAGCCGCCAGTACTCACCAGCAACATCTTCTGTATACCCCGGAAACCGAGCGCGAACGAGAAGGTCTCTCAGTGCTAGAAATCGTTCGTAATCTGGCAATTTACGTTTCTCCAGAATCATCACTCGACAAAAAGAGCCCAATCTTCCATCAGTTGACGCCGCTTCTCAAGCAGATCCCCACGCCGGTAGGCGGCTTCCACCTTGTTTTCGATCGTATGCGCCAGCGCCATCTCCGCAATCTCCCGAGGATGGCTCGTGGTTTCCGCCGCCCAGTCACGGAAAGACGAGCGGAAGCCGTGCGCCGTGTACGGCACCTTCATGCGTTCGAGCGTCTTCGCGAAAACCATGTTGGAAAGCGGCTTGTCGACGGAGCGACCGGGGAAAATTAGGGCGCTGCCCGTCGACAGTGGTCTGGTGGCCTCGAGGATCGCAAGGCTGCGCTCCGTCAACGGGACACGATGCTCCCGCCCCGCTTTCATGCGCTCCGCCGGAATGATCCAGAGCTTCGCCTCCGTATCGATCTCCGCCCACCGTGCTTCGCGGACCTCGCCGCTACGCGCTGCCGTCAGGATCAGAA
>NZ_VHLH01000041.1 GCF_006516965.1 Pararhizobium mangrovi
GAAGCGCCTCCTCGACGGCGATCTCGTCGAAGGGGTTCATCGACATCTTCACGTTCGCCAGTTCGACGCCCGAGCCGTCCGGCTTCACGCGCACCTTCACGTTGTAGTCGACAACCCGCTTCACCGGGACCAGTACCTTCATCGATCTTCCTTTACGTCTTTCGTGCCTGCTCGGATCGTTCGAGCCTGTACCGGTCGAGTTCGATCCGCTTGTCGATATGCGAAAGGTGTGCGGCCTTCTAGCGCAAAATTCGTTCGCCCGCGAGCCTTACCGGTTCTTTCCGGGTTCCCACAACACGTCGGTTTTGCCGTTTTCGTTCGCGCAGCGCGCGGCGACGAAGAGGAAATCCGACAGCCGGTTGACGTAGCGCAGAGCGGCTGCGTTGACGATTTCGCCGGCGTCGGAAAGCTCGGCGATCAGCCGCTCGGCGCGGCGCGCTACCGTGCGGGCATGGTGAAGGTGGGCCGCGGCCGCGCTGCCGCCCGGCAGCACGAAGGAGCGAAGCGGCGCCAGCTCGCCGTTCAGCGCGTCGATCTCCGTTTCCAGCCGTTCCACCTGGCCGTCGCTCACCCGCAGCGTCTTGCCTTCGGCTTCATCGGCGCTCGCCGGGCGGGCGAGGTCGGCGCCGACGTCGAAGCAGTCGTTCTGGATGCGTGCGAGCATGGCGTCGAGGTCGGTCATCTCCGCGGTGTGAAGCCGCGCGAGGCCGATCACCGCGTTGGTCTCGTCGACGGTGCCGTATGCGGCGACGCGCGTTGCGAATTTGGGTCGGCGCTCGCCGTTGCCGAGCGCGGTCGTGCCGTCGTCGCCGGTGCGGGTGTAGATCTTGTTGAGGACGACCATGGAGCGTTCTTCTCGATACCGGATGGTGTGGCTTGCGGTCAGTGTCCGCCGCGCGCGAGCACGATCGTCACGACGATGAGGACGATGGCGACGAGCTGAAGCATAATGCGCATCTGCATCAGCTTGTTCGACTTGTTCGCGTCGCCGCCCTGCATCATGTTCCAGAGGCCCCGTACGAGCACGATCGCCACCGCCGCCATGACCACGATCACGATGATGTAGGTGACGCTCGACATGCCGCTCCCCTCCCTTCGCAGCCTTTCCCGATCCATATAGGCCGAGCGCGGAATTGACCATGCCCGAGCGGCTACTCCTGCCGGGCGAGGATGGCGTAGAGCGCTTCGGCCGGCAGCAGCCGCTTCATCGCCGCGCCGAGCCTTGCCGGCCGCGTCACGCGGTAGTGTGCCTTCGGCCGGCGTGCCGCGAGGCAGCGCGCGAGCACGGCGTAAACGGCTTCCGGGCGCTCCTCACCGCTTGCATGCGCGTCGTCGCCGGTCAGACGTTCGATCTGTCGGGCGTAGGCTTTCGCATGGAAGGAGCGCTCCGCATCGACGGTCCGGCGGAAGGTTTCGAGACCGCGTTCGGTGAAGCGCGAGGCGATCGGTCCCGGCTCGATGAGGCTGACGCCGATGCCGGACCCGGCAAGCTCCATGCGCATGGAAAGGGCGAGCCCCTCGAGCCCGTGCTTTGCCGCGCAGTAGGCGCCGCGCCACGGATAGGGCAGGAGGCCGAGGATCGAGGAACAGTGGACGATGCGTCCGCCGCCCTGTGCGCGCATCGCCGGTACCACGCGCCGCGTCAGGTCGTGCCAGCCGACGAGCGCGACCTCGAGCTGGTCACGCAGCGCCTCCGGCGAAAGATCTTCCGCAGCCCCCGCCTGGCCATGCGCACCATTGTTGAAGAGTGCGTCGAGCCGGCCGTCGGTAAGTGCCAGCACGTCCCGAACGAGCTCGGCGATGCTGTCGCCGTCGCGATAGTCCAGCCGGAAGGCCTCGATCCCGTCCGCTTCGAGCGCGGCGAGGTCGGCGTCCTTGCGGGCGGTGGCGAAGACGCGCCACCCGTCGCCTGCCAGACGCCGCGCACAATGGGCGCCGATGCCGGAGGAACAGCCGGTGATCAGAATGGTTTTCGCGCGCTGCATGGTCCGGGTGTATTCCGTTCGCATCCGCTTTCCCATATTCCACCCGGTGAGACAATCGTGGGTGGTCCATGCATAACGTGCTCAGGCTCAGCTGGCGGATCGTCGCCAACGCCGTGGGTCATTTCAACGCCGACGACGGTTGGGCGATGGCGAGCCACGTCGCGCTTTCGATCATCCTGGCGCTCTTTCCCTTCATCCTTTTCGGCACGGCACTCGCGAGCTTCCTCGGCGCCAGCGACTTCGCCGACACGACGCGCCACCTGATCTTCGACACCTGGCCGAGCGTCATCGCCAAGCCGATCGCGACGGAAGCGACGCGGGTCATGACCGAGCAGCACAAGGGCCTCCTGACGATCAGCGTGCTCGCCGCCGCCTTCTTCGCCTCGAACGGGGTGGAGGCGTTGCGCGTGTCGCTGAACCGCGCCTACCGCGTATCCGATCGGCGCTCGATCGTCTGGACGCGCGCGCAAAGCCTGCTCTTCGTCATCCTCGCCGTGCTCGTCTTTCTCGCCATCAGCGTGCTGATCGTGCTCTCGCCGCTGCTCGCCGGCCTCCTGAAGGAAGGATTGCCGGTCCTGGCGCCGGCGATCTCGCTCGTCGACAACTGGCGCGTCGTCGCCGCCGGCTTCGTGCTCCTGCTCGGCCTCGTGACGGTGCATATCTGGCTGCCGGCCGGCCACCGGCGCTTCGTCGACGTGCTGCCGGGGGTCGTCCTCACCCTGACGTGCTGGCTCGCCGGCGCCTCCGTCTTCTCCGCCTACCTGCAGAGCTTCCAGAGCTACGTCTACACCTATGCCGGCCTCGCCTCGATCATGATCGCGCTCGTCTTCCTCTACATGATCTCCGTCATCTTCATCCTCGGTGCCGAGCTCAACGCCTCGATCCTGGCGCTCAAGCAGTAGCGTCCGGCGAAAGCCCGACCATGCGGGCGATGTCGGCGGGCGTCGTCCCGGCTTCGCGAAGGGCCGAGAGCGCGGTGTCGCCGCGGCTCTTGGAAAGCTTGCGGCCATCCTCGCCGAGGAGCAGGCGATGGTGGTGGTAGGCCGGCGTGGGCAGGCCGAGAAGCACCTGCAGGAGCCGATGGATCGACGTCGCATGGAAGAGGTCGCGCCCGCGTACGACGTGCGTGACGCCCTGCAGCGCATCGTCGAGGACGACGGCGAGATTGTAGCTGACCGGCACGTCGCGGCGCGCAAGCACGATATCGCCCCAGCTCGCAGGATCGGCCGTAACGACACCGGTTTCGCCGTCCGGTCCCGCACCGGTCTCCTCCCATTCGAGCGGCAGGCCCGCATGGGCGAGCGCGCGGTCCATGTCGAGCCGCCAGACATGCGGCCGGCCGGCTTCGATGAACGCCTGCCGGGTAGCCGTGTCGGTCTCCCGCTCGTCGGTGGGGTAGAGCGGTGCGCCATCGGGATCGCGCAGCCACGGCCTGCCGTCTTCCTCGGCCTCCGAGGCTTCGCGGCGCACCTCCCCGCGGGTGCGGAAGGACGGATAGGCGAGGCCGGCATCGATCAGGGTATCGAGGGCATCGCGATAGTCTGCGAAATGGCGCGACTGCCGGCGTACCGGCTCTTCCAAGCGCAGGCCCAGCCAGGCGAGGTCCTCGTAAATCGCCGCCTCGAAGGCCGGTGTGCAGCGGGTGGTGTCGATATCCTCGATGCGCAGCAGCAGGCGGCCGCCGGATGCGTTCGCGGCGCGTTGGTTGAGGAGTGCGGAGAGGCCGTGTCCGAGGTGCAGACGTCCGTTCGGGCTCGGCGCGAAGCGGAAGACGGGCGGATTGCCCGCGGTTTCGGTCCAAATGTCGGCCTGCGGGCCGTCGGCTCCATCGGTCATGGCCCTTTCTGGCATCTTCGCGTCGGCACTGCTATGGCTCGGCGTATGAGCATCGGCATGGGCATGGGCGAAGCCGAGCCGACACGGATGCGGCGGATCGAGGGTGCCGAAGACGTCGCCCGCGGCGTTGCGGCACTCGTCGCGGCCGATCCGCGGCTGGCACCGCTTGCCGAACGCGTCGGCACCGTGCCCCTGCGCCGCGACGTTCCGGGCTTTGCCGGTCTTGCGCGCATCGTCGTCGGACAGATGATCTCGCGCGAGAGCGCGGAGGCGATCTGGAAGCGGCTCGTGGCGCACACCGATCCGCCGACGGCGGCCGCCTTCTTGCACCTCGGTTCGTCCGCACACCGTGCCATCGGCCTTTCGGGTGCCAAGGAACGCACGCTTGTCCATCTCGCGGCCACGGTCGAAAGCGGCGCACTCGACCTTGCCGGCCTTTGCGCACTGCCGGGCGAACGCGCGATCGCGGAGCTGACGGAACTGCCCGGCATCGGCCGGTGGACAGCCGAGGTGTACCTGCTTTTCTGCGCCGGCCACCCGGACATCTTCCCGACCGGCGACGTCGCGCTCCAGAATGCCGTTCGCTACGCCTTCGCGCTGGATACGAGACCTTCGGCAGGCGTGCTCGCCGGCATCGCGCAGGCATGGTCGCCGTGGCGTGGCGTCGCGGCGAGGCTCTTCTGGGCCTACTATTCGCTCGAGATTCGCCGCAATGTGCTGCCAATCGTCTAGGAAAGGCCGCTCTCGGGTGCGTGGACGATCAGAACGGCGTGAAACGGCTTCACATTCATGTCGCAACGCGCCTAATATATTCGGGACGATCGTGAATCGTTCGGGAGAATAGCGTGACGATTGCAGTTTCGCCGCAGGCGCTGCCTGCCCTTGTTCTGAACGCCGACTACCGGCCGCTGAGTTACTACCCGCTTTCGCTCTGGTGCTGGCAGGATGCGATCAAGGCCGTCTTTCTCGACCGCGTGAACATCGTCGCCGAATACGAGCAGGCGGTTTCCTCGCCGAGCTTTTCCATGAAGCTGCCGAGCGTGGTGTGCCTCAAGAGCTACGTCAAGCCTTCGCGCTACCCGGCCTTCACCCGCTTCAACGTCTTCCTGCGCGACCGTTTCCAGTGCCAGTATTGCGGCTGCGGCGAGGACCTGACCTTCGACCACGTGACGCCGCGGCGATGCGGCGGCGAGACGACGTGGGACAACGTCGTCGCCGCGTGTTCGGCCTGCAACCTGAAGAAGGGGGGGAAGATGCCGCGCGCCGCGCGCATGTTCCCGCAGCAGAAACCCTACCAGCCGACGGTGCACGACCTGCACGAGAACGGCCGGCTGTTCCCGCCGAACTACCTGCACGAAAGCTGGCTCGACTATCTCTACTGGGACGTCGAACTGGAGCCCTGAACGCCGCTTGCGCGAGGTCCGCGCAGGGCCGCGGCGAAGGCGAGTGCCGCGAGCACGAGCGTCGCCACCACGTTCCAGCCCGAAAACGACAGTCCGAGGAAACGACCGGCCGCCGTGTCGCAGGAGGGCGGCGTCACGGTATCGAGACTTTCGAGAAGATTGCCGGCGTCGCTGCTCGCATCGCCCGTGCCGGTACAGCTCGACGGTCCCGGCCAGAAATGCCATTCCACCCCGGCGTGATAGATGCTGAGCCCCGCGCCGACCAGCATGGCGATGCCGCCGATTGCGATCAGGCCACGCGTCAGCGCCGTCGGCGCGCCCGCGAGCGCTGCGACGAAGGCCGCGAGCATGACCGGCACGCCGACGTAATAGGGAATGCGTTCCTTCAGGCACAGTTCGCACGGCATGTAGCCGCCAATATGCTCGAAACCGAGCGCGATGCCGATGACAACGGCCATCGCCACGGCGAGGCCAAGGGCCGCCCAGGCGAGGAAACCTCCGGTGTCGGTGCGTGCCATGCCGGTCTCCTTCGACGCCGTCAGAACAGGAAGTGGTAGGCGGTCGCGCCGACGATGACGACACCGGCAACGGCTGCGAAGAGTGCGCCGAGCCGCTTTTCGATGAAGTGGCGGATCGGCTCGCCGTAGCGCCGCAACAAAAAGGCGATCAGGTAGAAACGCGCTCCGCGCGCGACGATCGCCGAGGCGATGAACAGCCACAGATTGACGCCGACCGCGCCCGAAAGGATCGTCACCACCTTGATGGGCGGCAGGTGCGCGAGCCCGGAGGTGACGAGGAGAAGCAGCACCCAGTCCGGCGAAGTGGAGTTGCGCAGGGCCTCGAAGGTGTCGAGCTTGCCGTAGAAATCGAGGATCGGCACGGCGATCTGGGTATAGGCGAAGTGGCCGAGGAACCAGCCGGCGATGCCACCGAGCACCGAAAAGACGGTCGCGACCAGCGCATAGCGCCAGGCTCGTTCGGGCCGCGCGATCCCCATCGGCACGAAGAGCACGTCCGCCGGCACGAGAAAGACCGAACTTTCGATGAAGGCGATGACGGCAAGCCAGACTTCGGCCGATTTCCGGCCGGCGAGCGACATCGTCCAGTCATAAAGGCGTCGAAGCATCTGGATTTCCGGTTCGAGGGGCCGTCTGGCGAAATCGCCCGGACGCTCTAAAGCGAAAACACGCGGCCGTAAACAACCCGTTTACGACCGCGTGGGCGATCGGCGGACGACGCGTGTTGACGCGGCAAGGTCGGCCCGTATAGTTCGCGCACCGTTCGGCCTCGGTCGGCGGCCCCCGTGGCGGAATTGGTAGACGCGCGCGACTCAAAATCGCGTTCCGCAAGGAGTGCCGGTTCGACCCCGGCCGGGGGCACCAGCTCCAGCTCGTCGTCGCAGAAGGAAGAACCGCCGCTCAGCGTGCGGGCAGTGCGTCGATGCCGCCGTTCTTCTTCGACCAGGCGAGCGGGGACTTCAGGAACGCGTCGACCTCGCCGAGCGTCGCTTCGTCGAAGGTGCCCGCCTCGCGCGCGGCGTCGAGCACGTTCCACCAGGTCGTCAGGTAATGCAGCCGGATGTTCTTCTCCGCAAGCCGGTCGAGCGCGCCGGGGAAGATGTCGTAGTAGAAGACGGCGAAGGCGTGCGTGCACTCGCAGCCTGCCTCGCGCAGCGCCTCGACGAAGGAGACCTTGCTGCCGCCGTCGGTCGCCAGGTCCTCGACAAGCAGGACGCGATCGTTTTCCTTCACCGCCCCTTCGATGCGCGCGTTGCGGCCGAACCCCTTCGGCTTCTTGCGCACGTACTGCATGGGCAGTTCGAGGCGCTCGGCGATCAGCGCGGAAAAGGGAATGCCCGCCGTCTCGCCGCCGGCCACCGCATCGAAGCGTGCGAAGCCCGCGTCCCTGAGGATGGTCGCGGCGGCGAAATCCATCAGCGCCGAGCGCACGCGCGGATAGGAGATCAGCTTGCGGCAATCGATGTAGACGGGGCTCGCGAGCCCCGAAGTGAAGGTGAAGGGCTCGTCGGCCCTGAAATGCACGGCCTCGATCTCGAGCAGCATGCCGGCGGCGAGCTTTGCCATCGTCGCTCGATCTGGAAAGGTGTTCGAGAACATCACGCGTCTTCTTCTGCTGGGGAATAGGCGCGGCCCGTGTAGCAGCCGCGCCGGAACTGCGCCAGTCCTACGGCGAAGGGCGAAGGGCGAAGGGCGGACACGATGCTCGTCGCCTGTTCGAAGGAACCGAGCGCCCGCTCGCAGCCTTTTCATCTCTGCGGGCAGCGGGTATCGAGGCGAAGGCACAGGGAGAGTTTCATGGATCTGGAAATTGCAGGCAAGCGCGCCCTCGTTCTTGCCTCGTCGCGCGGGCTCGGCCGCGCCATCGCCGAACGGCTGGCGCGCGAAGGCGCCGATGTCATCATATGCGGGCGCAGCGAGGACAAGCTCGCCGAAGCCGCCGGGGCCATCACCGCGCTCGGTGGTGGTACCGTCACGCATACGCACGCCGATCTCGCCGATCCGTCCGTGGTCGACCATCTCGAGGCGGCGGTAAAGGAACGCTTCTGCGCGCTCGACATCCTCGTCAACAATACCGGCGGTCCGCCGCCCGGCGCGATGAGCGAGGCCGACAGCGAGGTCGTCGCCCGGCAGTTCGACATGATGGTCCGTCGGGTGATGGACATTACCGCCCGCTTCGTACCGGCGATGCGGGAAAGCGGCTGGGGGCGCGTGCTGACGGTCGCATCGTCGGGCGTCGAGCAGCCGATCCCCAATCTCGGCCTGTCGAATGCGCTGCGCTCGGCGCTCGTCGGATGGTCGAAGTCGATGTCGAACGAACTCGCCGCCGACGGCATCACGTTCAATCTGCTGTTGCCCGGTCGCATCCAGACCGAGCGCGTCGACGAGCTCGATGCCGCCAACGCCAAGCGCAACGACCTTTCCGTCGATGCGGTGCGCGAGGCGGCACGCAAGGCGATCCCCGCCGGACGCTATGGAACGGTGGAGGAGTTCGCCTCCGTCGCGGCCTTCCTCGTCGGCGGACCGGCGAGCTACATGACCGGCGGGCTGGTGCGCTGCGACGGCGGCTCGATCCGCTCCGTTTGAGAAAGGGCGTCAGCCGGTGACGTGAAAGCCCGCGGGCACGGTTTCGCCCGTGGCATCTTCTTCCTCGATAGCGTCGACCCAGGCGCCGGGCGGGCCGGTGCGCAGCCGTTCGACGAGGCGTTCCACGCTGTCGCGGGGCCCGCTCACAAGCGCGCGGACGCTGCCGTCCGCCTCGTTGCGCACCCAGCCGTCGAGGCCGGCTTCCTCGGCGGTATCGTGCGTGAAGGCGCGGAAGCTCACGCCCTGCACATTCCCAGTGATGCGAAGCCGTTTCGCTATGGTCTTCTCGGCCATGGTGCTTTCGCCCTTCGATGCATGTTCACATGCATCGAAGCTGCGCGAGAAGGCGTGCGAAGGCAAGTCGCCGATCCCGGCCTGCTCGCCTGCAGGCAGAAATCCCGCTGCCTTCGGGCAGCGGGAAAAGGTTCAGCTCGAAGCGGTGGTCTGGCGAGCCTGCGGCGCGCCGTTTTCGCGAACCTCTTCGCGCATCTTCTGCGCCTTGAGGATCGTGCGGGCGTACTGTTCCCAGGTGCTGCGCATGGCAAGCATGTTCGCCGAAAGCGTTTCGGCGACGTTTTCCAGCTCTTCGAGGCTGGTCTGGCAACGGTCGAACTGCGGCGCCAGGTCGGAAGAGACATCGCCCTGCTTGGTCCGTTCGACGGCTTCCTTGAAGATGCGGTTGGCCTCGTTGACTTCCTTCATCGTCCGCTCGAGCAGTTCGTGAAGGCGATCGCGCTCGGCCTCGGCGCTTTCGAGCTGTGGGCGCTGCTGTTCCATCAGCCGATAGGTCCGGCGCCATTCGCGCGAACGTCGTTCGAGATCGGTGCCGAGACCCTCGAAGCCGCCGGCGATGCGCCGCGGAAGGCGTGCGGGCACCCCATCGCGGCGTTCGCCGCTGGTCGTCCGATCGCTCGCCTTTGCCACGGGGGAGGCGGCGTCCTGTTTCATCTCACTTTGCAGCGTGTCGGCAAGTTCGCCGGCGAAGGCGGTGTCCGCCTGATCCTGTACCATATCCAATGTCCAGCCCTGTCGATTGTTTTATCATTTCCGCGCCGACACTAAGCAAAATCAGCCTTTTGCATCCAATGCTTTATTAAGACGTGGTTAAAGGCGACCCAAGACGAAGCATCGCATGCCCCCGTCGAGGGAGCGGCGGAGGCGGATCCGGGCGAGAAGTCTTCGGCGATCGCGAGCGTCGTAAAAAGGTTATCGCGGACAGGTTTTCCCCTGAAAATTGCACGCCCGAACGTGATTTCCGCGATGCCCCTGCTATGGTTTAACCATGAGCGGTACGGGGAACAATTCGAGCATGCCCGAGCCCGGCAAGCCGGCGCATCGCGCCGCGCAGCTCGAAAACGAGGCTCGGGCGACTTGGCTCTTCGCCGGCGATTGCGCACGGTGGGGGCTCGGCTACGAGGCGGCCCGAGCCCGGGCGGAAGCGCGTCAACTGCGCGTGCGGGCGATCATGGCGCGAGCCGGCGCCACGATGGAGAGCGACGAAAGGAACGAGCGCGGCTGACATCGAGGCGAGACGGGTAGCGGGCACGGTCGGGTCACGATGCATCGTGCGGTCCGCGTCACGGCGGCGAAGAAGGCGCATGGTGCGTTCGCGTCGGACCGGAAGGCTCGCCGTCGTGCGTTCCCGCCGATTGCGGTACCCGTTCGCCTTGTTCCGGCGTTCGCGCTTGCTTCGCGTCCGAAGCGGCTCAACCGTCACGCTGCGACCGCCACACGCCCTTCGCATCGCGGACCAGTCGCCATCGACGGGCGGCGATCTGCGTGCCGCGCATCGTCGCATAGCCCGGAACGGAAAGCCGGTAGCCTTCGTCCAGCTCGTTGAGTTCGGCGACGACCATGATGCCGTCGGCGAACTCCACGAGACATTCAGGCCCGTTCCGGCCTTCGTCGTCCGCGTCTGCCTCGATCGAAAGCCTGCCGTGGTGGAACGCGTGGCTCGAAGGAAAGCGCAGCCGCATCGAATTCCCCGCAGTCATCGCCCTACGGCCATCGCCCAGCCGTGATCGTATGGTCTGGCGATGCCGCTTGCTTCTTCGTGAAATCCGAAAGGGCCGCATCGGGCCCCTGCAACGAGGGGCCGAATGAGGAAAATGGTGCCGCTTGTCAGACTCGAACTGACGACCCCGTCATTACGAATGACGTGCTCTACCAACTGAGCTAAAGCGGCCCGCCGGCGGGCTTGGCCGGCCGGCACGCGCGTCGATACCGTTATCGCCGCTCGATTTCAAGGGTCGGTGCGGCGATTGTCGAGAAACCGGCCCATCGTTCGGCCTTCGGCGGCTTGCGGTTTCACGGCGCAGGCGGTACCGAAGGCGCCGATGCGCGAGGCGAAGGCGGAAAGACGAAGCGTGAACGGATTGGAATCCGCAATTCGCGCCGCGATTGACCGCGCGGGTGCGCAAGACGCCGAGGCCCGCAGCCGGGTCTACGAGCGCGTTCGCGTTTCCCTCGAAAGGGCGCTCGCCGAGCGCGGCGATCTCGACGAACGCACGATAGAGGCCCAACGCAGCCGCTTCGTAAGAGCCGTCGAAACCATCGAAGGCGAGAAGACCGCGGACGAACCTGCGGTTCAGGACGAAGCGCCGCGTTCCGACGAGCAGGCTTCCGAAGAGGCTACGCAACCGGAAGCCGACGCGCCTGCGAACCCGGCGGTCTCCGACACACCCGATACGACCCATCGTGAACTCCATTCGGCGCCGGTCGACGAGCGAGCGCCTTCCGAGACGGATGCGGAGCCGGAGACGGACGAGCCGGACCGGGCTTCGGAGCCCGTGCCGAGCGTCGATCTGAGATCCGAAGACGGCGCGGTCGGCTCCGTTCCGCCCGTCGCGGGTGACGATCGTGCGCCGGCGCATGGCGAAGCCCCGGCCTTGGGCTCGCCCGAGGAAGAGCGGTCGGATACGGGCGAGGGCGCCGACGTCTTCTCCGGCCTTGCCGCCGACCGGCGAGCCGATGAAGGAAGCGAGGCGTCGAAGAGGAAAACCACCAGCCGCCGAACTGTGCTCTTTCGAAGGGGCCGGGACGCGCGCGAGGAAGGTCGTGGAGAACGCGACGCCGGACCGGCGGAAATGGCGGCGGCCGCAACGCCGATCGAGCCGGATCGCCGCGACACCGCGAAGACGGCACCGGCTACCGGCCGGCGCGGACGTCGCAAGCAGCGCAAGGCCGAGCGTGATGCTACCGCGCAGGGCGATGCGCCGATTTTCGGCCGGAGTGCCCTTCGGTGGCTCTCCAACAGCTTCCTCCTGGTATCGCTGCTCGTCTTCGTGCTCTTCGGCCTCTGGCTCGTCGGCCAGATCGGCCTTTTGGACGAGCCCAACCGCGGGCCGGGACCCGGCACGTTCGCGAAGTTCGATTCCGCCGGCAACGGCGTGCCGGACGATCTCTTCACCGAGGGCGGTTTCGTCGGTGCCTGGAAACCGATCCTCGCGCCCGGCGACGATGCGGTGAAGGGCAGCGCGGAACCCGGCCCGGACGCATCGATCCGTCCCGTTTCGGCCGAGCGGGGTGCCGCCCTGCGGCTCATATCGAAGAACCCGGACGAAAGCGGGGACATCCGCATCCGGATTCCCGCTGAGACGCTTTCCTTCATGGCCGGCCGCGTTACCACGGTCGCGCTCAACCTTCGCGGCGTTTCCGGCAAGGGCGCGGAGGTGGCGATCGAATGCGATTTCGGCGCGCTCGGCGATTGCAGCCGGCGCCGCTTCACCATCGATCCGGAAATGACGGATGTCGTCTTCGATGTCGACCTGACGGGAAAATCGGCTGCGCAAGCTGCCGGCAGCCTTCTCATCAATACCGATATCGGCGGCAATCCGAGCCCGGTCGATCTCTTCGCTGCCGGCGTGCGCGACAGTCGGGCCCAATAAGGCGGGCGCGAGGCGCGGCGGATGAGTTCGGACGATCCTGAGGACAAATGGTGGCGCGGACCATGGGCCGAAGGGGCATCGTGGCGGCTTCGCCGCGCGCGTTACCCGCTCTTCGTCGCCTTCGTCCTCACGCTCGTGCTGGGACTAAGGGCGGGAATGCCGTTCGTGGCCTTCGGGGGCTTCGTTCTGGTTCTCCTTGCCGCTCTCGTGCCCGCTCGCTCGCGCGTGGAGCGGCTTGCCGCGCGCCATCGCAATCGCGGCGGTGCGGACGAGGTGGCCGCCGCGCAGCGCGCCGTACTCGCGGCGATCGCCGAGCCGGCCTTCCTGCTCGACGATACATGCGCGGTCGTCGAGGCCAATGCGGCGGCATCCGCGCTCTTCGGTCCGGTCGCAAGGGGCGCGCACCTTTCCGCGCGGATCCGCTCGCCGGGCGTTCTCGACATGGTGCGCGAGGCGGTCGCCGAACGGCGCACGGGCACGATCGAACATTCCGACCGCGTTCCGTCCGAGCGCTGGTATCAGGTTCACATCGCCCCGCTCGATGAAGCGGCGGAAGATGCGGGGCGCTTCCTGCTCACCTTCCAGGACATTACCGAAGCGCGGCGCATGGACCGCATGCGGTCTGATTTCGTAGCCAATGCGAGCCACGAGCTGCGTACGCCGCTCGCCTCCATGACCGGCTTCATCGAAACCCTTCAGGGGCCGGCGAAGGAGGATACGGCGGCACGCGAGCGCTTCCTCGCCATCATGCTCGAGCAGGCAGAGCGCATGGGCCGCCTCGTCGAGGATCTGATGTCGCTTTCCAGGCTGGAATTGCGCGCCCATGTGGCGCCGTCCGACCGCATCGCTCTCGTCGGCCTCATCGAACATGTGTGCGACGCGCTGCGACCGCAGGCCGAAGAACTCGGCGTCGCACTCGCCTTCACGCCGGCAAGCGAGGAGGCGGTCGTGCTCGGCGATCGTGACGAACTCATCCAGGTCTTCCAGAACCTCGTCGAGAACGCGTGCAAGTACGGCCAGTCGGGCGAGAGGGTGGAAGTTTCGATCGCCGGTCCGGCGGATGGATCGGACACGCCGGAAGGCATGGTCGACGTCGCCGTGCGCGATTACGGGCCGGGCATTCCGGCCGAGCACGTGCCCCGTCTGACGGAGCGCTTCTACCGGGTCGACGTCGAGACGAGCCGGGCCAAGAAGGGCACGGGGCTGGGGCTTGCGATCGTCAAGCATATCCTGACGCGACACCGCGCCCGACTGATCGTCCGTTCGCGGCTCGGCGAGGGTTCGGTCTTCCTCGTGCGCTTCAAGCGAGCCTGAACGCCACCGCTTCGTGCCCGCGCGGCAGCGTTGTCATATTCGTGTTATCCGCGTGTCATAGACAGCGCTTCGAAACCGGTGCACCGTTTCGCGGGCGCGTCGACGCCCGCATTCCGGGCAGGCCGGGCGGAGCCGGGCCGGAACTGGGCCGAGACTGGGAACGAACGAACCGTCCGGATTGAAAGAGGAACGTGGCCATGCCGCAATCGCACACCGTCGCCTCCTTCGACGAAGAGCTGCAGTATCTGGTCCGGCGCATCGCCGAGATGGGCGGCGTCGCCGAGCGCATCGTCGCGGATTCGGTCGCGGCTCTCGTCAATGGCGATACGGACATGGCGCAACGCGTGATCGCCGAGGACGCCGAGCTCGACCGCGCCGAGCGCGAGATCGACGAGCGCGCCGTCGTCGTCATCGCCAAGCGCCAGCCGATGGCCTCCGACCTTCGCGAGATCATCGGTTCGATCCGCATCGCCTCGGATCTCGAGCGCGTCGGCGATCTCGGCAAGAATATCGGCAAGCGGGTCATCGCGGTGCAGGCGATGACGCAGCCGAAGAAGCTGGTGCGCGGGCTGGAACACCTTTCCGAACTCGCGCTGACGCAGCTCAAGGAAGTGCTCGACGCCTATTCCTCGCGCTCGCACGAGGTCGCCGACGCGATCCGCGAGCGCGACGAGGAGATCGACGCCATCTACACGTCGCTGTTCCGCGAGCTTCTCACCTACATGATGGAGGATCCGCGCAACATTACCGCGTGCACGCATCTGCTCTTTTGCGCGAAGAACATCGAGCGTATCGGCGATCACGCCACGAACATCGCGGAAACCGTCTACTACATGGCCACCGGCTCGCAGCTTCCCGCCGAACGGCCGAAGGAAGACGAGACGCACAGCGTCGGCGCGACTTCGCTGTGACGCCGGGCTGAAGAGCGGACCGCCCAATGAGTATCAAGCCGCGGATCATGGTCGTCGAGGACGAGGAAGCCCTCGGCATCCTGCTCAAGTACAATCTCGAGGCCGAAGGCTACGCCGTCGAGGTCGTCACGCGCGGCGACGAGGCGGAGCTTCGCCTCGTCGAGGCTTTGCCGGATCTTCTCGTTCTCGACTGGATGCTGCCCGCCGTCTCCGGCATCGAGCTTTGCCGCCGGTTGCGGGCACGCGCGGAAAGCGCGCGCCTGCCGATCATCATGCTGACGGCGCGCGGCGAGGAAAGCGAGCGGGTGCGCGGGCTCGCGATCGGCGCCGACGACTACGTGGTCAAGCCGTTCTCGACGCCCGAGCTCGTCGCCCGCGTCGCCGCGATGCTGCGTCGTGCGAAGCCGGAAGTGGTGACGAACGTATTGACGAGCGGCGACGTCGAACTGGATCGCACGACCCACCGCGTTCACCGAAAGGGACGCGAGGTGCGCGTCGGACCGACGGAGTTCCGGCTGCTGGAGTTCCTGATGAGCGCGCCGGGCCGCGTCTTTTCGCGCTCGCAGCTCCTCGACGGGGTCTGGGGCCACGACATCTATGTCGACGAGCGAACGGTCGACGTGCATATCGGCCGCCTGCGCAAGGCGCTCAACATGGGCGGAACGGGCGACGTCATCCGCACCGTGCGCGGCGCGGGCTACGCACTGGAAAGTTGACGCACCGCCATATTGCCGGACGCGTTCCCCGCGTGGCGGCATGGACTGCTCGTAGCGGAAGACGGGGCCGGTGTCGTACCCCGTCGTCCGATCGTTCGAGCGTCAGGCCTTCGCGGCGCGACGACGTTCGGACGAGGGCTGGAAGGCGAGCTTGGCGTGGTAGCGGCAATAGGGGCCGCTGTCGCCGGCATCGTTGCCGCAGAAATGGAAATCGTCCTGAAGGGGATCGCCGACCGGCCATTTGCAGGTGTGCTCGGTCAGTTCGATGAGCTCCAGATGACGCGCCATCGGCACGACGACGTCGTCGACGGGGCGCGCGTCTGCGACCGGCGTCGCCTCGAAGGCGACTTCCTGCTTCAGGGCCGTGGCGCCGGCGGTGCGCGGCATGCTGCGTTGGCCGGCCCGGCTCGCATAGTTCGGCGCCTTCGGTGCGGAAGTGGTGCGTTTCGGGCGCGCCGGCGCGGTTGCGCTCGAGCTCTTGGCGCGTCCCGGCAGGCTCAAACGGTGGACCTTGCCGATGACGGCATTGCGGCTGACGCCGCCAAGCTGTGTCGCGATCTGGCTTGCGCTCAGGCCGTCGGCCCATAGCTTCTTCAGCTTCTCGATGCGTTCTTCTGTCCAGCTCATCGTAAAAAAACCCCGTAAAATGGTCATACCAAACGGAATCCGGCATCGAGACGCCGGCAGGGCCGGCGCCGGAACGCGATACGGATGATGTCGGTAACCAGGTCCGCCGCATGCAGTCTGGGTCCGTTACCAAAACGTTAACTGCCGCTTGACTCGCTGGTCAAGAGTCGGCCGAATCGACCGGAATCCTTTTTCCGGTTTTCCCCAACTTGGTATCCGCCGGGTCATGTTCGTGCCGAAGCCCGGCAAACCGGCGTTTGTTGACAGGAATGTGCGAAACGACAATAGTGCTCGTTACCGCCCGTGAGGCGGTTTTTTCTTTTTCTCGCAGCGGTTCACAACGGGCCGGCTCCGGCAGGCCCGCCGGCTCTCCCGTTTCCTGCTGCAACGATCAGGGAGAGTTCGCCATGGACAGCGCTTCGCCACTCTTCGACACCTATGCCCGGGCGCCGTTGCGCTTCGAGCGAGGCGAAGGCGTCTGGCTGACGGCGGACAACGGCGAACGATATCTCGATTTCGGCGCCGGCATCGCCGTCAACGCGCTCGGCCATGCCCATCCGCATCTCGTGGCGGCGCTGAAGGAGCAGTCCGAAAAGGTCTGGCACCTGTCGAA
Source organism: Pararhizobium mangrovi (assembly GCF_006516965.1). Classification (GTDB taxonomy): domain Bacteria; phylum Pseudomonadota; class Alphaproteobacteria; order Rhizobiales; family Rhizobiaceae; genus Pararhizobium_B; species Pararhizobium_B mangrovi. Next base: position 16,397 of record NZ_VHLH01000041.1, read on the forward strand.
CCTCTACGAGATCCCCGGTCAGGAGCGCCTCGGCCGCCGGCTCGCAGCGGCGTCCTTCGCCGACAAGGTGTTCTTCTCGAATTCCGGCGCGGAAGCGATGGAAGCGGCGATCAAGACCGCGCGGCGCTACCACTACGTCAACGGCCGGCCCGAGCGCGTCGACATCATCACCTTCCAGGGCGCCTTCCACGGCCGCACGCTCGGTACCATCGCCGCCGGTAACCAGCCGAAGCATCTGGAAGGCTTCGGCCCGAAGGCCGACGGCTTCAAGCAGGTGCCGCTCGGCGACAGAGCCGCCCTTGCAGAAGCCATCGACGAGAAGACGGCCGCCCTCCTCATCGAGCCGATCCAGGGCGAGGGAGGCATCCGCGTCGTCTCCAACGAGGAACTCCAGCACCTGCGTGCCGTGTGCGACGAGCACGGCATCCTGCTCGTCCTCGACGAGGTGCAGACGGGGGTCGGGCGCACCGGCAAGCTCTTCGCGCACGAATGGTCGGGCATTACGCCGGATATCCTCGGCGTCGCCAAGGGCATCGGCGGCGGCTTTCCGCTCGGCGCGTGCCTGGCGACGGCCGAGGCCGCGGCCGGCATGACCGCCGGCACCCACGGCACGACCTTCGGCGGCAATCCACTCGCCATGGCCGTCGGCAACGCGGTTCTCGATCTGGTGCTGGCCGACGGGTTCATGGAGCACGTGCGCGACATGGCGCTGGTCTTTCGCCAGGGGCTCGCCGCGATCGGCGATACCCACCCCGATGTCGTCGCGGAGATCCGCGGCGAAGGGCTGATGCTCGGCCTGAAATGCGCCTGCAAGAACGGCGACCTCGTCGACGCCATGCGAGCGGAAAACCTTCTGGCGATCCCGGCGGGCGACAATGTCGTGCGCCTGTTGCCGCCGCTCGTCGTTTCCGCCGAGGAGGCGCGCGACGGTCTGGCGCGCATCGAGCGGGCCGCCGGCCGGCTTTCGGCCAAACCCGCCGCGCAACCGGCCTAGAGGAGACCTCGCGATGAACGCTGCACCCCTCGACGGATCACCCCGGCACTTCCTCGACCTTTCGGCCGTCTCCGGCGAAGAGCTCCGCGCCATCCTCGATTCCGGCCGCGCGCGCAAGGATGCCACGCGCGCCGGCACCGCCGACAAGCCGCTTGCCGGCAAGATGCTGGCGATGATTTTCGAGAAGCCCTCGACGCGTACGCGCGTCTCCTTCGACGTCGGCATGCGCCAGCTCGGCGGCGAGACGCTCTTCCTGTCCGGCACCGAGATGCAGCTCGGCCGCGCGGAGACGATCGCCGACACCGCGAAGGTGCTCTCGCGCTACGTCGACGCGATCATGATCCGCACGCTGGAGCACGACCGGCTTCTGGAAATGGCCGAGCATGCGACGGTGCCCGTCATCAACGGGCTGACGGACGACACCCATCCCTGCCAGACCATGGCCGACATCATGACCTTCGAGGAGCATCGCGGTTCCGTGAAGGGGCGCACGATCGCCTGGTCGGGCGACGGCAACAACGTGCTTCATTCCCTCATCGAGGGTGCGGCGCGCTTCGGCTACCGCATGAACGTCGCCGTGCCGGAAGGTTCGGAACCGGATGCGCGCTTCGTCGACTGGGCGCGGGGCAATGGCGGCGAAGTCCTCATTACGCAGGACCCAGAAGCGGCCGTTTCGGGCGCCGATTGCGTCGTCACCGACACGTGGATCTCGATGAACCGCGAGCATCGCGCGCGCGGCCACAACGTCTTCACGCCCTATCGCGTCGACGAGGCGCTGATGGCAAAGGCCGGATCGGACGCCCTCTTCATGCATTGCCTGCCCGCCCATCGCGGGGAGGAAGTGACCGACGGCGTCATCGACGGGTCAAGCTCCGTCGTGTTCGACGAAGCGGAGAACCGCTTGCACGCGCAGAAGGCCGTGCTTACGTGGTGCTTCGGCGTGGCCTGAACCGGCCACCCGACGATCTTTTTCCCCACCGGCCCCGCATTCCGCTCCGGTTCGTCCGGACGCGATGTGCGTTGCCGACGCTCCGCCCGTGTTCCGGCTTGCCGGAGCGGGCCCGCTCGAAGGCATGAACCATGGCAGAGCAAGCCGCCAGACTGGGCGAATTCGGCTTCGCCGGCGACGACAACGTCGTTCCCTTTCAGGTCGAGGGACTGGATGTGCGCGGACGCGCTGTCCAGCTCGGACCGCTTCTCGATACCATCCTCGCCCGGCACGCCTATCCGGAGCCGGTTGCGCGGCTGCTTGCCGAGACGATCGCGCTGACCGTCCTGCTCGGTACCGCGCTCAAGTTCGACGGCAAGCTGATCGTGCAGACGCAGGGCGACGGGCCGGTCGACCTGCTGGTCGCCGATTTTGCCTCTCCGGACGCCGTGCGTGCCTATGCCCGCTTCGACGAGGAGGCGCTGGCGCGCGCCGTCGCGCAGAACGCGCTTTCACCGCCGGAACTCATCGGCAAGGGCATCCTCGCCTTTACCATCGACCAGGGCCCGCACATGCAGCGCTACCAGGGCGTGGTGGAACTCGACGGCTCCTCGCTGGAGGAGATCGCCATGGCCTATTTCCGCCAGTCCGAGCAGATCCCGACGCATGTGCGCCTCGGCGTCGCCGAACTCTACGAGCGCGACGAGACCGGGGAGACGCGCCATCACTGGCGTGCCGGCGGGCTGATGATCCAGTTCCTGCCCGAAGCGCCGGAACGCATGCGCCAGCCGGACCTGCCGGGCGGCGACGTTCCGGACGGTGTCGAGGAACCCGAGACGGACGACGACGATTCCTGGGCCGAGGCGAAGGCGATGGTGGAGACCATCGACATCGACGAACTGACCGATCCGCAGGTCAGTTCCGAGCGGCTCCTCTTCCGGCTCTTTCACGAGCGCGGCGTGCGGGTCTTCGATCCGGCGGGCGTCTACGACCGGTGCACGTGTTCGCGCGAGAAGATCAAGACGGTGCTCGACAACTTCTCCGCCGAGGAGATCGCCGAAAGCGTCGAGGACGGGCGCATCGCCGTGACCTGCGAATTCTGCTCGACGGAGTACGTGTTTTCGCCGGACGAGATCGAGGGCACGAGCGAATAGGCGCAGTTGCCGTCTGCCTGCGGGGAATGCGTACGGGGTCCTTGCCGGCGTTCAGTTCAGCGTCGGCGTGCGCCCCGGCAGGTCGAGCGAGAAGGCGGGGATCTCCACCGCGAAGGTCTCGCCGCCCTTGATGCGCATCGTATATTGCCCCCGCATCATGCCGGACGGCGTCTCCAGCGGACAGCCGGAGGTGTATTCGTAGGATTCGCCCGGTTCCAGCACGGGCTGCTTGCCGACGACGCCGTTGCCTTCCACCCGTTCGGCACGGCCCGCCTCGTCGATGATGTGCCAGCGTCGCGAGACGAGCTGCACGGTATTGTCCGATCCGTTGGTGATCTTCACGCGATACGCCCAGACGTAGCGGTGCTCGTCCGGCTCGGACTGCTCGGCGAGGAAGAACGGCTCGACCTCGATCGCGATGGAGCGTGTGACAGCGCGGTACATGGAAACTCTCGGCTGTGGCCGGGGCGGCGCGCGGAATTGCCTGCCGTCCGGTTTCGTTCCACCACCAGACATATCGCGTCATCGCCGCGCGCACACGCTTGACCTTTTGCTAACCTTAACGCCGCGAAACTATGCGGAACGGCAACCTTGAGGAGAGACCATGCTCGACGGCGTCGCGCGCAGGGCGATCGATCCGCTGCTCCATGCCGGCGGACGCCGGCTTGCCGCGCTCGGCGTCACACCAAACGCGGTCACGCTCGCGGCGTTCGCCCTCGGCATCGTCGGCGCGGCGTTCGTAGCGTTCGGCCATCCGCTGGCAGGGCTCGCCGTAATGGTGGTGAGCCGGCTTTGCGACGGGCTCGACGGGGCGGTGGCGAAGGCCGCCGAACGGGCCACCGACTATGGCGGCTATCTCGACATCGTCCTCGACTACGTCTTCTACGGTGCCGTTCCGCTCGCCTTCGTGATCAACGATCCGCACGCGAACGGCCTTGCCGGCGCGGTGCTTCTCTTTTCGTTCTATGCCAATGGCGCGAGCTTCCTCGCCTACGCCATCATGGCGGAAAAACGCACGATGACGAGCGAGGCGCGGGGCAAGAAGTCGCTCTACTTCTCCACCGGGCTGGCGGAGGCGAGCGAGACCTTCATCGCCTTCGCGCTGTTCTGCCTGTTCCCGGCACACTTCGCGTCGATCGCGTGGATCTTCGCGGTGATCTGCCTCTATACGGCCTTCTCGCGTATCGTGCTCGCCGGCCGGGCGTTCAGCGAACCGCGCTGATCGCGGCGAGAGCGCGATCGACGTCTTCGAGCAGGTCGTCGCCGTCCTCGATGCCGGCCGAAAGGCGCAGCGTGCCGTCGTTGATGCCGAGTTCGGCGCGGGCCTCTTCGGCGAGGTTCTTGTGCGTCGTCGTCGCCGGATGCGTGACGAGGCTCTTCGCATCGCCGAGATTGTTCGAGATCTCGACGATCGAAAGCGCGTTCTGGAAGGCGAACGCCGCCGGCTTGCCGCCGGCGATCTCGAAGGCGACGAGGGTCGAGCCGCCCTTCATCTGCCGGGCGATGGTTTCGGCCTGCGGATGGTCTGCGCGGCCGGGGTAGATCACGCGCTCGACGGCGGGATGGTCCGCCAGGCGATCGGCGATGAGGGCCGCGTTGCGCGTCTGCGCCGCGACGCGCAGCGGAAGGGTTTCGAGCCCCTTCAGGAGCGTCCAGGCGTTGAATGGCGACATGGACGGGCCAGTATGGCGGAAATAGTCGTGCAGGTTCTCGTCGATCCATTCCTTCGAGGAAAGCACGATGCCGCCGAGGCACCGCCCCTGACCGTCGATGTGCTTCGTCGCCGAATAGACGACGACGTCGGCACCCAGTTCCAGCGGCTTCTGGAAGAGGGGCGTCGCGAAGACGTTGTCGATGACGAGGGTCGCGCCGGCGGCGTGCGCGATGTCGGCGACCGCCTTCACGTCGACCACTTCGAGGGTCGGGTTCGTCGGGCTTTCCAGGAACAAGACCTTCGTGTTGTCCCGGACCGCGCCCTGCCACGCGTCGAGATCGCGCCCGTCGACGAGCGTGGTCTCGATGCCGTATTTCGGCATCAGCGTTTCGACGACCCACCGGCAGGAACCGAAGAGAGCGCGTGCCGCGACGACATGGTCGCCCGCCTTTACCTGGCACATCAGAGCGGCAGAAACCGCAGCCATGCCGGATGCCGTGGCGCGCGCGTCCTCGGCGCCTTCCAGCATGCACATGCGCTTTTCGAACATGTCGACGGTCGGGTTGGCGTAGCGCGAATAGACGAAGCCCGGATCCTCGCCCTTGAAGCGCCGCTCGGCAGCTTCGGCGCTGTCGTAGACGAAGCCCTGGGTAAGGAAGAGGCCTTCCGACGTTTCCCCGTGATGCGAGCGCGTCGTGCCGCCGTGAACGAGGCTGGTAGCGGGGCGCCAGTTGCCGGATGTCGTCATGATCGTCGCTCCAAACACGAAAAAACCGACCGAGATCGCCGGTCGGTTCGATATCCCGACCTTTTAGCGACTTGTTTAACGTGGCAGCAAGCCGGTCGGCCAAATCACCACGGAATGCGTTTTTCTTAGCCCCTGGAGCGGCAGGGGTCAAATCGCACGATGGACGGTTGCCTCGCCGCCGGCTTGCTGCGATCAAGGCGCGGGGGCAAGGGAAACGGGACATGAAACGCCAAGCGGGTATCCTCGCCGATACGGCGATCGCAGCGCTCTTCGATGGCGGGCGGCTTTCGAGCGCCTGTCAGCTCGATCGCGACCAGATCCAGCCGGCGAGCCTCGACCTCAGGCTCGGCGACGTCGCCTACCGCGTGCGGGCGAGCTTCCTGCCGGGTGCCGGGACGCCGGTGCGCGCCAAGCTCGACCGGCTCAAGCTCCACGAGATCGACCTGACGAAGGGCGCCGTTCTGGAGACCGGCTGCGTCTACGTCGTTCCGCTCATGGAAGCGCTCGATCTGCCGGAAGCGGTCTCCGCATCGGCCAACCCGAAAAGCTCGACCGGCAGGCTCGATATCTTCACCCGCGTCATGAGCGACGGCGCCCAGGCCTTCGACACCATCCCCGCCGGCTATCGCGGGCCGCTCTTCCTGGAGGTCAGCCCGCGCACCTTCCCAATCATCGTGCGCGCCGGGTCGCGGCTGTCGCAGATCCGCTTTCGCGAAGGCGAGGCGATGCTTTCGGGCGAGGAACTGGCCGCACTCCACGCCGAAGAGACGCTGGTCGCCGCCGACCGGGTCAACATCGCCGGCAACGGCATCGCCCTTTCGGTCGACCTTTGCGGCGAGGGCGGGCTCGTCGGCTATCGCGGCAAGCACCACACCTCCGTCGTCGATGTCGATCGGAAGGCCGCCTGCGACGTGCTCGACTTCTGGGAGCCGATCCATGATCGGGGCGAGCGCCAGCTGATCCTCGACCCGGACGAATTCTATATCCTCGCCTCGCGCGAGGCCGTTCACGTGCCGCCGCTCTTCGCAGCCGAGATGACGCCCTTCGACCCGCTCGTCGGCGAGTTCCGCGTGCACTATGCCGGCTTCTTCGATCCCGGCTTCGGCCATGCCGCGTCCGGCGGTTCGGGCAGCCGCGCGGTGCTCGAGGTGCGCAGCCACGAGGTGCCCTTCATCCTCGAACACGGCCAGATCGTCGGCCGCCTCGTCTACGAACCGATGCTGGAACGCCCGCAGGCCCTTTACGGCAGCGACCGAGCCTCGAACTACCAGGCGCAAGGCCTGAAGCTTTCGAAGCATTTCCGCTAAAGCGCTCTGCGACCGAATTGAAACGCGCCGCAGCACTTACCAGGTCGTCTTGCGCATTGCCCTCGACGTCGGGACTCGATTGGTCCGGCTGGAAAATGCTGCGGTGGCGGTTGTCTTTACCGCTCGCCCGCTCGCCCGTCGCATCGCTCCCTCACGGACCGTTCGTACGCACGCCCATGAGTAGCTTCTCGTCGACCTTCGTGCCATGCAGAACGGAAATGTCGCCGGTGGTTTCGAGGACGACCGCACGCACGGATGCGAGCTCGAGAACATTGGCCTCCCGCAGCTTGGCGAAAACGTCCGCCTCGGCGACCCTGCTCGACGCCATCGCGCCGTCGATGAACCGGCCATCGCGCATCAGCAAGAGCGGCGCGTTTTCCATCGTCGCTTTCGCATTCGCAGAAGATCGACGCATGAACGCGAGCGCCATCTGGATGGTCAGGATCGCGCCGATGGCGACGACCGCCTGAACGAACGCATGCCATGAGCTCGAAGTCGTCGCGGTGGCAAGGAGAGAACCGGTCGCCAACGTGGTGACGAAATCGAACGCCGTCATCTTCGAAAACGATCGAAGGCCGATGAGGCGCACGATCGCCACGACCCACCCGATCGAAAGGATGCTGAGCAGGACCGCGCGGATGACGACGTCGGGATATTCCGGAAGACCGAGCACGGAGGCTCCTTCAAGCATTGGTGTCCGGCCACAAGCGCTCGACACGAAACTTGGTTCCTTCGTGCCGAAGCGAACGGTGGTCGGCCTCGCCGTCGGAACGGGAAGGAAACAGCGCGCAGCGATTCGCGCGGGGCTCCCGGTGCCGCGCCCTGCCACGCGACGCCGCGTGTTCCGCTTTCGCTAACCGCCCCGCATTTTCCGTCTTGCCTGAAACGCCTGCGAACCCTAGTCTTCGAGACGTGGCGCGGGTGTAGTTCAGTGGTAGAACGCAAGCTTCCCAAGCTTGATGTCGTCGGTTCGATCCCGATCACCCGCTCCAGATCTTTCCCGGTATCTGCACCTCTTTCCGTTGCTTCGCGAATGGTTCGTCCCGTTTGATCGGGGTGCGGCAGCGCATCCGATGGTAGCGTGGTTGCGGCCGGACGGCATATCGGAAGGGGCTTTGCGGCTTGGACCTGAGACAACTCACCTATTTCCTGCGGGTCAGCGAACTCGGGAGCGTAACTGCGGCGGCGGCAGCACTTCACGTTACGCAGCCGACGCTGACGAAGAGCATCGGGCTTCTCGAAAGGGAACTCGGGACGGCGCTCTTCACGCGGCTGCCGCGGGGGCTGGAACTGACGGAAGCCGGCCGGCGTCTCGTGCGCCATGCGGAAGCCGTGCGCAATCAGGTGCGCGATGCGCACCGGGAGCTCGCGGCACTAAGCGCGACTTCCACCGGCATGGTGACGATCGGTGCCGGACCCGCATGGCTGCGCCGCCTCATGCCGGAGGCGGTGGCGCGCGCGACGGCGCTTCATCCGGGCATGCAGGTGCGCATCGTCGGCGGTTTCGATGAAAGTCTGATGCGTAGCCTCCTGAGCGGCGATCTCGACTTCGTCGTCGCCGAACTGCCCTGGACGCGAGCGCATGACGGCACCGTCGTCGAAACGTTGACGCGGGACGTGCTTTGCGTATGCGCTCGTGCCGGGCATCCCCTCGACGCACGCACCTCCATCGGCCTTTCCGATCTGCTCTCCTATCCCTGGGTGCTTCCCGTCAGGGCGACGCGGGCGCGCCAGCGTCTCGATGCGCTCTTCGTCGCGCAGAACGCCGTTCCGCCGGAACCGACGGTCGAGACGGACTCGATGGCCTTCATGTTGGCGTTCGTCGCCGCCTCGGACGCGCTCACCTACACCACGCGCACCACCACCGAAATGCCGGAAGGATCGGGGCTAGCGACCCTTGCCGTTCCGCAGCTCGACAACGAGCGGGTGGCTGGTGTGATCTTCCGCAGGGGCGCCTGGCGCTCACCCGCAGTCGACGCGCTGCTTGCCGAACTCCGGACGATCTGCCGGAACGTACGGTTCAACTGACCCGAGCCATGAATTCTGGCTATGGGACGAGGAAAATAAGTAAATTGTTTGCATGCGTACCGGCTGCCACTATGCCGGACGAGTTGCGGTCGACGCTTCGTTCCATAAGCGTCGGCATCCGCATCCCGGAGGGAAGAGGAGGAGATTATGGCTTCAGCCAGGACAACGAGGCGTCGTGTGCTCACCGCAGCGGTGGCGATGGCGGCCGGCCTTTCCGTCGGCACCGGTATCGCCCATGCACAGAGTTCGAAAGAGGTGCCGATCACCATCGTCATCAACCAGTCGCCGTGGTTCGACGGGTTTCAGGCAGTCGTCGAGAAGTACGAGAAGGAGACGGGCAATCAGGTCGACCTCGACGTCAACCCGTTTGCCGGAAGCCTGGAGAAACAGCGTAACGCGGTGCGGTCCAAGGAGAGCCCCTACGATATCCTGGTGATGAACGCCGGCTTCTTCATCGAGATGTACCAGGGCGGTTTTCTTGAGCCCCTGACCGACGTCGATCCCCAGTTCAAGCTCGACAAGGACATCTACACCTTCGACGATTCCGTCTATTGGGATGCGAAGGACAAACGCATCGACGCGAAGAGCGGCAAGCTGATGAGCGTGCCGATCAACCCGTACATACCGCTCCTGCATTACCGCTCCGATCTCTACAAGGAGAAGGGCCTGAAGGTGCCGCAGACGTGGGACGAACTGCTTGCGAACGCGAAGGCGCTGAACGATCCGCCGCAGCGCTACGGCATCGTGCAGCGCGGCGCGCGCGGAACGTTCGACGTGACGTTCGACGTGCTCCCCTATCTGTGGAGCTACGGTGGCGGCCTCTTCAAGGACCAGAAGGGTGGCGACTTCACCGTCACCGTGAATAGCGGGCAGTCCGAAGCCGCGATGAAGATGTATCTGAAGCTGGCGAAAGAGGCCGGTCATCCGTCCACGGCCGGTCAGACGCAGACGAACGTCATCCAGGCCATGGCGACCGGTCGGGCGGGGCACATCATCGCCGTGCTCGCCGCCGGCACCTTCGACGATCCGGACAAGTCCATCGTCGTCGACGACGTCGGTTTCGCGCCGCCGCCGCATGCGAAGGGCTATCCATCCTCGCCCCCGCTCGGACACTGGCTCGGCGGCATCCCGCACAACATCCCGAAGAACCGGCAGAAGGCCGCGCTCGCCTTCCTGAACTGGTTCCAGAGCGACAAGGCGCAGCGCGCCTATGCCGAAGCCGGTTCTCCGCCCGTCAGCCGCGCCGTGCTGGAATCGGATATGGCGAACCAGCAGAAATACCGCTGGATGAAGCCGCTCGCCGAAGCGCTGAAACACGCGCGCCTCACCTTCGTCATTCCGGAATCCGCGCAGGTGCTGGCGATCACGGAACTGCGGTTCAACCAGATCATCGCCGGCGACCTGAAGGTCGCGGATGGCCTGAACAAGATGGCCGACGAGATCTCCGCCGTCATGAAGAAGGCGGGATACAAGGCGCCTGAACTGGAACCGCTGAAAGACTGACGTGGCCGATTCCCAGCGATTGACGAAATCCGTCGCCGCCGAGCCGATGGGGCGGGCGGCGGCGGCTTCGGACCGGTTCTGGCGCAACGTGACGCTTGCGCCGGCGCTCGCACTGTTCGTGCTGTTGACGGCGCTGCCGCTGATCGAACTGGCTCTGCTGAGCTTTCACGACGTCGACTGGGCAGGAGGCGTCTCGACGTGGCGCTCGACCGGCATATCGCATTACGTGGCGCTTGCCGGCGACAATCTGTTCCGTGTCAGCATCCTGAACACGCTGCTCTTCTCGGCGATCGCCGTGACCGGAGAGATGGTGCTCGGCTTCTTCCTGGCGCTTTTGACGACGTCGGTCGGGCGCGGCCGGACGATCTATCGCACGGTCTTCCTCCTGCCCATCCTCATGCCGGGCATCATCATAGGCGCGATCTGGAAGCTGATGTACAGCTTCGATTTCGGCGTCATCAACGAGATCGTCACGCTCGTCGGGCTGACCCCGCGCGATTGGCTCGGCGATTCCCATTTCGCGCTCGCGTCGATCATCGTCGTCGACATCTGGCACTGGACGCCGTTCTGCTTCCTGCTGATGCTCGCTTCGCTCGAAAGCCTGCCGGACGACGTCTTCGAGGCGGCCGAGATCGACGGCGCCTCCTATTGGCAGATCCTGCGTGCGATCACCCTGCCGCTCATGCTGCCGTCGATCCTCGTCACCTTCGTCTTCCGGTTGATCCTCGCCTTCAAGGTGTTCGACGAGGTCTATCTTCTAACCGGCGGCGGGCCGGGCACGTCGACGGAGGTCATCAGCTTCACGATCTACCGGCGCTTCTTCACCGAGGACCGGGTCGGCTACGGGGCGGCGATGTCGGTCACGACCTTCGTGCTGATTGCCATCCTGATCGTCGCCGTCATCGCGCTCACGCGCCGCCGGGCGAGTACGTCATGAGCGTGACGGCGACCAGGCAAAGCACCTTCCTGCGGCATGCGCTGCTGATCCTCGCGGCGATCATCGTGCTCTTTCCGTTCCTCTGGATCACGGCGGCCGCCTTCAAGACGCAGATCGCGCTTCTGATGGGGCGCGTCCTCTTCGCGCCCACCCTGCACAATTTCGCCGACGTGCTGTTTTCAAGTACGTCGGACTACGTCCGGAATTTCACCAACAGCCTGATCATCGGCCTCGCGAGCACCGCGCTCGTCCTCTTCGTCGCTACACTCGCCGCCTTTTCGCTGAACCGGATGAAATGGCCGAATTGGGTGATGCACTCGATGCTCGGCTGGGCGGTGATCTTTCACATGGTGCCACCGATTACGCTTGCGAGCGCATGGTACTCGATGTTCCGGCCGATCGGCCTCGACAATTCGTATCTCGGCCTGATCCTCGCGCATGCGACGCTCAACCTGCCGATGGCGCTGTGGATGATGGGGGTGTTCGTGCGAGACGTGCCGGGCGAACTGATCGAGGCGGCGCGCATCGCCGGGGCGGAGATCCCGACGATCCTCGCGCGGGTCATCGTACCGCTCGTTCGCCCGGGGCTCGCCGCGACCGGCATCCTGACCTTCATCTTCAGCTGGAACGAGTTTCCCGTCAGCCTGACGCTCACCCAGCGGCAGACGGCGACCGTGCCCGTAGCGATCGGCAAGTACGCGCAGGAAAACACCATCGCATTTTCCGGCATGGCGGCGGCATCCGTCCTGTCGATGCTGCCGGCGGTCATCCTGCTGATCATCGCGCAGCGCTTCATCGTCCGCGGCCTCACCTCGGGCGCGGTCAAGTAAAGGACGGATTACCCATGAAAGTCGTTTTCGTGCTCTTCGATTCCCTCAATCGGCACATGCTCGGGCCGTATGGCGGGAGCACCGTCGCGACGCCGAATTTCGACCGTCTCGCCGAACACAGCGTCACCTTCGACAAGCACTATGTCGGTAGCCTGCCCTGCATGCCGGCACGGCGCGACCTTCTGACCGGGCGCTTGAGCTTTTTGCATCGAAGCTGGGGGCCGATGGAGCCCTTCGACAACGCATTCCCGGAAATGCTCGCGAAGAAGGGCGTCTACAGCCACCTGACGACCGATCATTTCCACTATTTCGAGGATGGCGGGGCGACCTACCACAACCGGTACGATTCCTTCGATTTCGTCCGCGGGCAGGAAGGCGACGGCTGGAAGGCGATGGTCGAACCCGACTGGGACCGCCTGCGCGGAAAATATCACGAACGTCAGGTTTCGACGGACCGGCGCAACTACAAGGCGCAGAACATCGTCAATCGCGAATTCATTCGCGAGGAGAAGGATTTCCCCGCCGTCCGGGTGTTCGACGCGGGGCTCGATTTCATCGAACGCAACCGGCAGGCCGACGATTGGCTGCTGCAGATCGAGACCTTCGATCCGCACGAACCGTTCAACGCGCCGGAGCGCTTCCGCGAGGCGTTTCCAACGGATTGGGACGGTCCCGTGCGCGACTGGCCGCCCTACGGTCGCTTCGACGAGTTGCCGGGGGAGAGCGACGAGCTTCGCGCCAACTACAATGCCTCGATGGCTTCGTGCGACGCGTTGCTCGGACGCGTGCTCGACGCCTTCGACGAGCACGGAATGTGGGAGGATACCGCGCTCGTGGTGACGACGGACCACGGCTTCCTGCTCGGCGAGCATGATTTCTGGGCGAAGAACCGCATGAACGTCTACGAGGAGCTCGCCCATATCCCGCTCTTCGTCCACGATCCGCGGCGGCAGGGCCATGGCGGCGAGCGGCGCTCGGGCCTGACGCAGACCGTCGATCTCGCCGCGACCTTCCTCGATTTCTTCGAGGTCGCGCCGGCCAGCGAGATGACGTCTCGCTCCGTTCTTCCGTTGATCGATGGCGAGGACCGGCTGCACGATGCGCTGCTCTTCGGCTATTTCGGCGGCGCGGTAAACGTCACCGACGGGCACTACAGCTATCATCGCTTTCCCGCCGATCTCGCGACGCAGGAGATCTACCAGTATACGCTGATGCCCACCCATATCTCCGCGTTCTTCTCGACCGAAGAGCTCGCCGGCACGCAACTGGCCGACCCCTTCGCCTTCACGAAGAATACGCCGCTGCTGAAGGTGCCGGTCGGCGAGCGTTCGCCGATGTACGATGTCTACGGACCCGGCGCGCTGATCGAGGACGAGACGCGTCTCTACGATCTGAAGACCGATCCGGGTCAGGAACGACCGCTTCGTGACGAGGAGACCGAAGCGCGGATGGCCGACGTCATGGCACGCCTCATGAAGGCGAACGATGCGCCGCCGGAAGCGTTCTCGCGGCTCGAACTCGGGGAGCCGGCAGGCGAACCGGCATGATCGATCCCAGCTGGACCGGTATGGCTCGCGCCGAGCTTGCCGGTCAGGTCGGGGATCTGCGGCAGCTTGCCAGCGTGCGCCGGATCGTTCTCGACGAAGGTTCCGAGCGCGGCGTGCGGACCCTGGCCTTTTCGACCGGCGGCGGCCTCGATTTCTGGGTCTTCAGCGATCGCAGCTTCGACATCGGCCCGCTTTGGTGGGGCGGGATGCCGATTGCATGGCAGGGACCGGACGGATTCGCCTCGCCGGCGCTGATGGACGCCGAACGGTGGAACGGCCACGGCTTCGCGCAGGGGCTCGGCGGCCTTCTCGTCACCGCCGGGCTGGAGCACATTCGCCAGCCGGGTGACGGCCACCCGCTTCACGGCCGGCTGCCGTTCACCCCCGGCCGGCTGCTTGCGTATGGCGAGGACTGGAACCATCCGGACGGGCCGATCCTCTTTTGCGAGGGCGAAATCGTGCTGACGCAGCCCGGCGGTGGCGGCTACCGCATGCGCCGAAGGATCGAGGCGCCGGTCGGCGGCCGGACACTGAGGTTGCACGACCGGATCGAAGGCCTTTCCACTGAGGAGCAGCCGCTCGCCATGCTCTACCATATGAATTTCGGCTTTCCGCTGATCGGCGAGGGGACCACCGCGACGCTGCGGGACGGAACGACGGTTCTCCCGACGATCGAAGCCGTCGAGGCGGACCGGACCTTCTTCAACTGCGTCGAAGCGAACGACCCTTCGGGGACGGCACGATGCATCGTGACATGCCCCGGCGAAGCGCATGGCCCGACACGTCGTCTGTTCGTCGATTTCGATGCCGAGGCGATGCCCTGGCTGCAGATATGGCGCGATCCGCGGCCGGGACGGCGCATCCTCGGGATCGAGCCCGCAACCAGTGAACGGCTTGCCAATGGAACGAACGGTCCCGGCCCCACGCTGAAGCCGGGCGAAGAGATGCGCTTCGGCTTCGATCTGATCCTGGACGAGACGACTTCCGAACGATAGAGCCTTTCAGGTTTATACGGAAGCGCTCTGTTCGATCGTGCCGGTTTCCCACGCGAAGGCGATCGCAGCGCGATGTGGTTCATCGGGC
>NZ_VHLH01000042.1 GCF_006516965.1 Pararhizobium mangrovi
CGTACCACCAGTACGCTCGTCGCCATCCGTCTCGGTCCTGACGCAAACAGGGTCGGCAGAGCGTTTCCGTATAAACCTGAAAGGCTCTAGGAGGCGCAGGCCACGCACTTTTCGGCCATCGGATCGATGGCGAGGCGACCGTCCGGGATCTCCGCGTCGCATTCGACGCAATAGCCGTAGTCGCCCGCCGCGAGCCGGCGCTCGGCCATCTTGATGCGGCCGCGATCGTGCTTGCGGCGGCGCTCCTGCGCGGCGGCCATGGCCTGCTGCTGCATGGAATCCATGCGCGAGAGGCGTCCGGCCGACTGCTGGTCGAGCATGACGGTCGCGCGCGATTCCGCCGACATCGCGGAAAGCTCTTCCAGTTCCAGCCGCCTGGCATCGAGCCGCTGGCGGGCCTTTTCGAGATCGATGCTCATGCACGCGATCATGACGCCGGGTGCGGTGCACACGCAAGCGTCGTATGACGCCGCCCTTTGAAACCGCACTCCCGCACGTTATCTTCCGCCGGCGGGGTCAATCGGGAGCGTCAAACATGGGCTGGGTCATCTTCGTCGTCGGGCTGGTGCTTCTTCTCGGCATCCATTCGGAGCGCATCGTCTCACCGGACTTCCGCCGTGGCTTCATCGCGCAGCGCGGCGAAAAGGCGTGGAAGATCCTCTACTCGGTCGTCGCGATCGTCGGGTTCGTGCTGCTCGTCTGGGGCTACGGGATCGCGCGTCAGCGTGCGCCCGTGCTCTATGTATCGAACTTCAACCTCGTCTACGTGACCGCTGCGCTGATGCTGATCGCGTTGATCGTGCTGGCGAGCTACAAATTGCCGGCCGGTCGCATCAAGGCGACGCTCAAGCATCCGATGCTCGTCGCCGTGAAGATCTGGGCACTCGCCCATCTCCTCGTCAACGGCGATCTCGCCTCGATCGTGCTCTTCGTGAGTTTCCTCGCATGGGCCGTCGCCGACCGCATCTCCGAGAAGAAGCGCTGGCGCGCCGGCATCACGCAGAACCCGGTCTTCGTCTCCTACAAGTACGACGCCATCGCCGTCGTCATCGGCGTCGTGCTCTACGGCCTCTTCACGTGGAAGCTGCATCTGTGGCTGATCGGCGTCCAGCCGCCCGTCGGGTGAGCGGCGCGTTCGTTTTGGCCGTCTCCATGCTCTGCGGGCGGCACGCGCTGCCGGCTTTTTCGCCCTGCGCCCCTTACAGCCGGACGAAAATCCGCTAGAAGGCGGCAGTTTCGTTCACCGACCGGTTGGCGCAGGAGCATTCGCCCGCATGGCACATGACGAGAGTTTCTTTCGCGAGGTCAGGGAAGATCTGCGCAACGAGCGGTTCAAGCAGCTGTGGAATCGCTTCGGCATCTACCTGATTGCCGCCCTCGTCGTGCTCATCCTCGCCATCGGTGCTTATGTCGGATATCGCTACTGGTCCGAACGACAGTCGGCGCAATCGGGCGACGCCTTCGCGGCGGCGTTGAGCGTGATTGACGACGGCAAGACGGACCAGGCGCTGGGCGACCTCGATAAGCTCGCCGATACCGGCTACGGCGACTATCCGGCGCTGGCGCGGCTTCGCGCCGCCGGTCTCATGGCCGAGAACGGCAAGACGGACGACGCGCTGAAGGCCTTCAAGGCCGTCGCCAACGACGACGACGTGCCGCAGGCGATCCGCGACGTCGCCCGCGTGCGCGGTGGTCTCATCCTCGTCGACCACGGCACCTACGGCGATGCCGCCGACATGGTGCAGACGCTGACGGGCGACGACGATCCGTTCCGAAATTCCGCCCGCGAGATCCTCGGGCTTTCCGCCTGGAAGGCGGGCGACATGAAACAGGCCCGCACATGGTTCGAAAAGATCACGTCGGACAACCAGGCCGAACGCGGCGTGGTTCAGCAGGCGCAGATGATGCTCGACCTCATCGACGCCAATACGAAGCCGGCCTGAGCGCCGCCTTCGCGGCAAAGGCATGCGCATGAGCTTTTCCGTTGCCATCGTCGGACGCCCGAATGTCGGCAAGTCCACGCTGTTCAACCGCCTGGCCGGTCAGCGGCTCGCGCTCGTCGACGATACTCCGGGGGTCACCCGCGACCGGCGACCGGCCGAGGCGAAGCTCGTTGATCTGACCTTCCGGATCATCGATACCGCCGGGCTCGAAGAGAGTGGACCGGATACGCTGCAGGGACGCATGCGCGCGCAGACCGAGGCGGCGATCGACGAGGCGGATATGGCGCTCTTCGTCGTCGACGCCAAGAGCGGCCTGACGCCGCTCGACGGTACGCTCGCCGAACTCCTGCGCCGGTACGGCAAGCCGGTGGTGCTCGTCGCCAACAAGGCGGAGGCACGTGGTGCCGAAGCGGGGCTCTACGACGCCTACACCCTCGGCCTCGGCGAGCCGTGCCCGATCTCGGCCGAGCACGGCGAGGGCATGCTCGATCTGCGTGACGCGATCGTCGCCGCGCTCGGTGGCGAGGATGCGTTAGTGGCCGTCGCGGACGAGGCCGCGAGCGATGTCGACGTCCGGGACGGTGCCGGCGAGGATGCGACCCAGCCGGTTGCCGGCGATGGCGTTGCCGGGTCGGCGGAAGACGCCGAGGAGCCGGAAAGCGTCGACGATCCGGAAAAGCCGATGCGCATCGCCGTCGTCGGTCGGCCGAACGCCGGCAAGTCGACCCTGATCAACCGCATGCTCGGCGAAGAGCGGCTGCTGACCGGACCGGAAGCCGGCATCACGCGGGATTCGATCGCCGTCGATCTCGCCTGGCAGGGCAGGGCGATCCGTCTCTTCGATACGGCCGGACTGCGGCGCAAGGCGCGTGTTCAGGAAAAGCTCGAGAAACTTTCCGTGGCGGACGCCTTGCGCGCCATTCGTTTCGCGGAGGTCGTCGTCGTCGTCCTCGACGCGACGATGCCCTTCGAACGCCAGGATCTCCAGATCGTCGACCTCGTCGTGCGGGAGGGGCGCGCGGCCGTCATCGTCTTCAACAAATGGGACATGGTCGACGACCGGCAGGCGATGCTTTCCGACCTGCGCGAGCGCACCGAGCGGCTGCTGCCGCAGGTGCGCGGCATCCGCGCCGTTCCGATCTCGGGCCTGACGGGCGACGGGCTCGGCCGCATGATGAAGGCCGTCAGCGAGACCCATGCCGTCTGGAACCGCAGGATTTCGACCGCCAAACTCAATCGCTGGCTCGAGGAAGCGCAGACGCGTCATCCGCCACCGGCGGTCTCGGGGCGGCGAATCAATCTCAAATACATGACGCAGATCAAGGCGCGGCCGCCCGGTTTCGTTCTCTCGACCAGCCGTCCGGAGGCGCTGCCGGCCGCCTATACACGCTATCTCGTCAACGGATTGCGCACCGCATTCGATCTGCCCGGCGTGCCGATCCGGCTTAGCCTGCGCAAGGGCGACAATCCCTATGCGGATCGCAAAAAACGCAAAACCCGTTGATTGTGCGCGGTTCCGGCATGTGTTCGAGGGCCGATTATGGCAGGTTTAGATCGGATCGCCGATCGGCGAGGACATACGAAAATCGGGATTAATAAGGAGAACAGACAAGCAAATGTGGACACTTGCCATGATTGTGCCGTCTTGAAAGGTTGAGACGGGCTCCGGGTCAGACGACACCGTCGAAGTCCATTCGACGCTTCCGTGTCGATTCCTTAAGGCAACGCGCCATCGGGGGCGCATTCGCCGAAAGCGAGCGCCGTTAACCAAGCATAAAGGTTAACGGGTGAAAGTGGGATTTGTTTCGCGTGTGATAAAAAAACACCGGAGTTGAGGGATTGCATTTTAAGTGGGGACCAAGCCGGTTGACGGCGATCCGTGTGCAGGACTGGCGCACGCCGATTATTCTCGGCGCCGTTGCCTTCCTGGCATTTCCGAACGTTGCCGCCTATTCCGACATCACCAGCATGCTCTCCGGCAGCGATGCCGGACAGTCGCGCTGGAACGTCCATCTGACGGACGTGCCGTCCGGATCGATCGAGCAGGCAAGCCTGCCATTCGGCGGCGGTGCCATGCGCGGCACCCGTGACAACGGGGCATCCATCACGCTTCCGAACGGCGCCAATATCTCGCTCCAGGGCAAGATCGGCATCCGTTCCACGACGCCGGACGAAGACCGCGTCACGCGCGGCGAAAAGACGTCGCGTGTCAGGTCGGTAACGCGGGCAAGTGCCGCTTCGTTCCGTGCCGGTTCGCTTTCTCACGATCGCGAGCCGATTTACGGTTCGGCGAAACTGGATACCGGCGTGATGGCGTTCGCCCGGTCGCGCCTGAAGGGCAACGAGGTCGAGGTCGCGAAGGCATTTTATCGCTCGCAGCAGCCGGCTCCCGGCAACAAGGCTCAGCGCGCCTTCGCCAGCCTGATCAACAACGATCGCCCCGATATCCTGGCCACGGCCTATGCCGACAGCCAATCCGACTACGCGCAGAATTCGCCCTTCGCTTCCGTCCTGAACGACGACAACCGCGAAGGCCGCTTCGTGCCGCCGATCACCAACGACGATCCGGGCTTCGCCTGGGCCACCAAGCCGCTGCCGGCTTCCGCCTTCGAGAAATCCGAGCAGCGCTGCCTCGCCTCCGCGGTCTATTTCGAATCGCGCGGCGAGCCCGTGAAGGGCCAGGCCGCCGTCGCGCAGGTCGTCCTCAACCGGGTGCGCAACCCGTCCTATCCCTCGACGATCTGCGACGTGGTCTACCAGCACGAAAGCTGGCGCAACCGCTGCCAGTTCTCCTTCGCTTGCGACGGCAAGCGCGAGGACATCCATTCTCCTTCGCATTGGCGGATCGCCAAGAAGGTCGCCATGGCCGTCACCGCCGGCAAGATCTGGCTGAAGGCGGTCGGTTCCTCGACGCATTACCACGCCACCTACGTGCATCCGCGCTGGGCAAGCGCGATGCGGCGGGTCGACAAGATCGGCGCCCACATCTTCTACGAGACGCAAAACGGCGGTTGGGACTGAACGATCGCTCCTTGCGATCCGGTCTCGTCTCTTCGGGACGGCGCCCTTTCCATCGGCGTTCGTCAGGCACCCGCACGGCGCGGGTGCGTCCTTTTGGACCCTTGATCGTTCGCGGAAAATGGCTCCTGCGACCGCGCAAATTCACTAAGTCTTTGTTTCCATGTCAAAAAACGCTGAGTTCGTCGCGTCAATCGCGGCTTGACTAGGCGAAATGGCGAAACTATGGTCGCCGCGATTTCGAGGCGGCCGGAGGGGCCGCGGCCATTCGCCCGGATTGACCTGATCCATGAGCCGGAAGACGTCGGACAGCGACACCGGAAAGGGCGAGAGCGGCCGCATGGCGCCCGATCGCGCCGATGACGATCTCGATGCGCGACGCAAGCGCCTCGGCAGCGACCTCGCCGGTCGTCGCGCGAGCGCAGGGCGCGCGGAAGAGAAGACGCGCGCCAGCACCGGCACGGGCTATGCCCAGGCCGTCAAGCTGTCGAGCGAGTTCATCGCCGCCGTTGCCGTGGGTTTCGCCCTCGGTTACGGTCTCGACGAATGGGCCGGCACGAAGCCGTGGGGGATGATCGTCTTCCTTCTGCTCGGCTTTTGCGCCGGCGTGCTGAACGTCATGCGCTCGGCAGGGGTCATCGCCCAGCCGCAGGAGCGGGTGACGCGCGGCGGCAAGACGAACGGAAGCGAGCGCCGTACGGACGGCGAGTAACGGGCTTAACGACCGCGAAACGAGCGGCCTAGAGACGAAAGAGCACGGCGTGGAACACAGTCCGACCGATCCGATCCACCAGTTCAACATCTATCATCTCATTCCGATCGATATCGGCGGGCTGGACCTGTCCTTCACCAACGCGTCGCTCTTCATGGCGATCGCGGCGATCATCGGTGCGGGCTTCCTCTACATGACGACCGGCAGCCGCGGCCTGGTGCCGACGCGCATGCAGTCGGTCTCGGAGATGTTCTACGAGTTCACCGCCGACATGCTGCGCGAATCCGCCGGCAGCGGCGGCATGCGGTTCTTCCCGTTCGTGTTCTCGCTGTTCTGTTTCCTGCTCGTCGGCAACCTGCTCGGCATGTTTCCGTATTTCTTCACGATCACAGCACAGATCGTCGTCACCTTCACGCTGGCGATCCTGGTGATCGGCGTCGTCCTCGTCTACGGCATTCGCCAGCACGGCATAAAGTTCTTCAAGCTCTTCGTTCCCGATGGCGTGCCCGGCCCGCTGCTCATCCTCGTGGTGCCGATCGAGGTGCTTTCGTTCATCTCGCGTCCCATCAGCCTGTCGATCCGACTGTTCGGCAACATGCTCGCCGGCCACATCACGCTCAAGGTTTTCGCGGGCTTCGTGTTCTCGCTCGGCACGCTCGGCGCACTCGGTGTCGCGACGGCGGTGCTGCCGCTGATCATGACCGTCGCCCTGACGGCGCTGGAACTTCTGGTTGCAGCGCTACAGGCCTACGTGTTCGCGGTGCTTACGTGTCTCTATCTCAACGACGCGCTGCACCCGAGCCACTGAACCCTTTTTCGCTGGCGGCCGGCAGCCGCCAATCGTCAAGCCGCAATTCCCATCGTAAGGAGACCATCATGGAAGCGGAAGCAGCTAAGTACATCGGCGCGGGCATCGCCTGCCTCGGCATGGGCGGCGCGGGCATCGGCCTCGGCCACATCTTCGGCAACTATCTCGCCGGCGCCCTGCGCAACCCCTCCGCCGCGGACGGCCAGTTCGGCCGCCTGATCTTCGGCTTCGCCATTACCGAGGCGCTCGGCATCTTCTCGCTGCTGATTGCGCTTCTCCTGCTCTTCGCCGTCTAAGGTCCGCCCGAACGGCGATCGTATCGTGCCTCGCCGCCTTCGCGGCGGCGTGGCCCGCAACCCCGTGGAGACACCATGATGCTCGTGACAGCGGCGCACGCCCAGTCCGCATCCGAAAACGGCGCGCCCGCCGATACCGGCACGCACACCGAAACGGGTGCGGGGCATGGGAGCGAGCCTCATTTCCCGCCGTTCAACGCCCATTATTTTCCGTCCCAGATTCTCTGGCTGGCAATCGTCTTCGCCCTTTTCTACCAGTTCATGGCGAAAACGGTCGTGCCGCGCATCGGCGGCATTCTGGAAAACCGGCGGGACCGCATCGCCCAGGATCTGGACGAGGCGAACCGGCTGAAGGAAGAGACGGACGAGGCCATCGCTGCCTACGAGCAGGAACTGGCCGACGCCCGCTCGAAGGCGCACGAGATCTCCCGCCAGGCACACGAGAAGGCCAAGGCCGAAGCCGAGGCCGAACAGGCGAAGGTCGAGGAGGAACTCTCCGAAAAGGCCGATGCCGCGGAAGCCGAGATCGAGCGGGTCAAGACCGAAGCGCTCGGCCATGTCGGGTCGATCGCCGAGGAGACCGCCGCCGCGATCGTCGAGCAGCTGCTCGGCAAGGCGCCGTCGGAGAACGAAGTCGCTACCGCGGTCGAGGCGGAGCGGATGCGTCAGATCGAGGGCGCCTGACGGCGCGGGTGCGTGTTCGCAGTCTCGATCGCACGTCTCATTCTTTCCGAACCCGCGGCTGAAGCTTTCGGGATTTCGCTCTAGGGGACAGGCATGGACAATACATTCTGGGCGTTCGTCTCGCTCGTCATCTTCATCGCGATCATCGTCTATTATCGCGTGCCGAGCATGATGACGCGTTCGCTCGACAAGCGCTCCGACGACATCCGCAAGGAACTGGACGAGGCGCGCCGGCTGCGCGAGGAAGCCCAGCAGGTACTTGCCGAATACCAGCGCAAGCGCCGTGAGGCGGAGGAAGAGGCGGCCGAAATCCGCAAGACGGCCGAACGCGACGCGGCGGCCTTCCTCGAAGAGGCGAAGAAGCGCACCGAGGAAAGCGTCGCACGGCGCCAAGAAATGGCCGAGCAGCGCATCCGCCAGGCCGAGATCGACGCGACCAACGAAGTCCGTGCGTCTGCCGTCGATGTCGCGGTCGCTGCCGCACGCCGCATGCTCGCCGACGAGGCGAAGGGCGAGACGGCGAACCGCCTCTTCGACGAATCGCTCGAAACGGTGCGCCACCGCATGAACTAGAGTCTTTCAGGTTTATACGGAAGCGCTCTGTTCGATCGTGCCGGTTTCCCACGCGAAGGCGATCGCAGCGCGATGTGGTTCATCGGGCAAGATCGGCGACAAAGTGGGAGAGCGGCACGGTCGAACCCTTCGGGCCGGCCCTGTTTGCGCCATGACGCTTCGACGGATGGCTCGACCGTACCACCAGTACGCTCGTCGCCATCCGTCTCGGTCCTGACGCAAACAGGGTCGGTAGAGCGTTTCCGTATAAACCTGAAAGGCTCTAATGCGCTCGCCATCCCAAATCGTGACGAAAAAGGCCGGGTTTCTCCGGCCTTTTTTCATTTCCGTGCGGCGCATGCTTGAACCGCGAACGGAAGTTTCCGCTCAGGCTTCTTCGATTTTCACGATCGTCAGCGTCGTCTCGCGCAGCGTTCGGAAGGACATGCGATGGAGCGGGCAGGGGCCGAGTTCGGCGATCGCGGCGCGGTGCACGGCGGTCGCGTAACCGACATGCCGCTTGAAGCCGTAGTCCGGAAAAAGGCTGTCCGCGCGGTGCATCATCCGGTCGCGGGTGACTTTGGCGACGATCGAGGCGGCTGCGACCGAGACGGAACGCGCATCGCCACCGATGATCGCCTCCGCCGAGCACGCGAGCCCGTCCGGCACGTCCCGCCCGTCGACCAGCACATGCCCCGCTGCGAGCGGCAGGCCGGCAAGCGCGCGCCGCATGGCGTCGAGGCTTGCCTTGCGGATATCCGTCGCATCGACGCGACGGGAAGACGACGAGGCGATCGCCACATGCGCCGTCGCGGTGATCGCCAGGAAGAGGGACTCGCGCTCGCTCGCCGTGAGCGCCTTGGAATCGTCGAGCCCGTCGGGGATCGCAGCCGGATCGAGAATGACCGCTGCTGCGACGACGGGCCCGGCGAGCGGCCCGCGCCCGACCTCGTCGACGCCTGCGACCGGCGCAAGGCCGCGTGCGTAGGCCTGCGCCTCGAAGGTGAAGTCCGGTCCCGAAGGTGCGACCTTGGCCGCATTGCCGCGAATCGATGCCATGGCCGGTATCGTCGCGCTACGCCCGGCGCACTGCAAGCGCGGCCTGCCGTCGACTGTGCGTTTTCCACCCAACGAGCCGGATGGATCCCGGCTCAGTCCTCCTCGATCGGGCGAAGCCCGTCGGAGTAGCGTCTTGCCTTCTCCACGTAGCCGGAAGCGGATTTGCGCAATCCTTCGATCGCTGCCTCGTCGAGCGCGCGCACGACCCGGCCGGGCGTGCCGACGACGAGCGAACCGTCGGGGATCTCCTTGCCTTCGGGGATCAGGCTGCCGGCGCCGATCAGGCAGTTCCGACCGATGCGTGCACCGTTGAGCACGATGGCGCCCATGCCGATCAACGTCCCGTCGCCGACCGTGCATCCGTGAACGATCGCCCGATGGCCGACCGTGCAGCCCGTGCCAAGCGTTACGGGGAAGCCCGGATCGGTGTGGATGACGGTATTTTCCTGGATGTTCGTGCGCGCGCCGACGGTAACGGGCTCGTTGTCGCCGCGAAGCACGGCGCCGAACCATATGTTGGCCCCCTCCTCGAGCACGACCTTGCCGATAAGGACTGCCGTATCGGCGATCCAGGTGAAGCCTTCGGGCAGGACCGGCTCGATCCCGTCGAGTGCGAAGCAGGGCATGGGATCTCCTTTTCGGGTCTTCATCGCCGGTTCCTCGTCCGGCGCGGGCTGCCGTATCGCACGGATGGCGCTTGTTCTCGGCCGCGAACGCCATAAATGCCCGCTTCCGTTACAGCGGTCAAAGAAGGAATGGCGCGATGGCAGCGAATGAACTGAGCGACAAGGGCCTCTCGATTTTCACCTTCGCGGCGTATCACCAGCTCGAAAGCGGCGAACGGGTGCGCGAGATCGTGCTCGACGACGGCAAGGGACATGCTGCCGATCGCAAGGGTTTGCAGGAACTCGAGGATGGCGAAATGATCGAGCCGGGAAGCGGCGAGCGCGGCATGCTGACGGATGCGGGCGAGGTGAAGCTCGACGCGATCGTCGCAGCCATCCGCGGCGCTTAGGCGGCGAGCGACGTGCCGGGCCGCGACGGCGTGATCGAGCGGCTCGGCGTGAATGGACAGGGACGCCGGATGATCCGGTCGGCATGAAGATGGCCCGGACGGGGCGAAGAGGAGTTTGAGGACGAGATGAGCAAGGGACAGGATGGCGAGATCGGCGGCGAGGGGCCGATCGTCGTGTGGCTGCGCAACGATCTGCGCCTCGACGACAACCCGCCGCTCGCAGCGGCTGCCGAAACCGGCCGTCCCGTCGTTCCGCTCGTCGTCTTCGACGAGGAATCGAAGGACGTGCGCCAGCTCGGCGGCGCGCACAAATGGTGGTTCCACCATTCGCTCGAATCGCTCGCGACGTCGTTCCGCGGCAAGGGGAGCCAGCTCACGCTCCGCCGCGGCGAAGGCGCGAAGATCGTGCCGGAGGTGATGGAAGAGGTCGGCGCCGACGCGCTCGTCTTCAACCGGCGCTACGACGAAGGCTCCCGTGCGGTCGACGACGCGGTCGTGGAGGCGCTCGGCGACGATGTCGCGGTGACGCGCTACGCGGGCAATCTGCTGCACAATCCGGACGAGGTCGAGACCAATTCCGGCGGCTACTACAAGGTCTATACGCCGTTCATGAAGACGGTGATGAAGCAGAAGCGGCGCGCGCCCGTCGACGCGCCGTCCGGCTTCAAGCAGCCGGATTCGTTCCCGAAGTCCGACAAACTCGAGGACTGGGACCTGCTGCCGACGAAGCCGGACTGGTCCGGCGGCATCCGCGATTTCTGGACGGTCGGCGAGAAGGCCGCACACGACCGTTTCGCCGATTTCTGCGACGAGTGCCTCGGCGGCTACGATGCCGGTCGCGACAAGCCGGACAAGGACGCGACCTCGCGCATGTCGCCGCACCTGCGCTGGGGCGAGATTTCTCCGATCCGGCTATGGCACACGGCGAACGCCTATGCCGAACGGCGCAAGACCATTCCGAGCGGCGATCTGGAGTCCTTCCTGCAGGAACTCGTCTGGCGCGACTTCAACTACAATCTGCTCTACAATTTCGGACCGATGGCCACGAAGGACTTCAATTCGCGCTTCGACGATTTTCCGTGGAAGAGCTCGAAGAAGTCGCTCGAGGCATGGCAGGCGGGCAAGACGGGCTATCCGATCGTCGATGCAGGCATGCGCCAGCTCTGGGAGACCGGCTGGATGCACAACCGTATCCGAATGGTCGTCGGTTCCTTCCTGACGAAGGATCTGCTGATCGACTGGCGCGAGGGCGAACGCTGGTTCTGGGACACGCTGGTCGATGGCGACATCGCCTCGAACACGGCACAGTGGCAGTGGATCGGCGGCACGGGCGCGGACGCACAGCCCTTCTTCCGCATCTTCAACCCGATCACTCAGAGCGAACGCTTCGACAAGAACGGCGACTACATCCGCCGCTTCGTGCCCGAACTGAAGGACCTGCCGACCAAGGTGCTGCATGCGCCATGGGATGCCGACGAGGAGACGCTCGAAAAGGCGGGCGTCAAGCTCGGCGAGACGTATCCAAAGCCGATCATCGACCACAAGAAGGCCCGCGACCGCGCCCTCGGCGCCTATGACGAGGTGAAGGGGTAGGTGGCCGTAGCGGTGTCGGAATGGCTCGTTCGTGTCGGCAACGACCACGATGCCACCTCAACGTGGCATCGGGAAGAAGCCTGTCGAAGGGCGGCTCACCTCTCCCTCCGTCATCCTCGGGCTCGACCCGAGGATCCAACCCCGTCGCAACACGAGCGGCGGGCCAGGTCGATTACGGACGGAGCGGCATCGTGGACACCCGGCACCGTAATCGTGCGGAGCGGTGGTTGGATCCTCGGGTCGAGCCCGAGGATGACGTCGGTGGGCGAGGAGGATATCTTGGAGAAGAGCAGCGTAAGGGTGTTCCTTCGCGAAGCCGCAATGCGGTTCGACCAAAGCGTTTCGAACAAGACATGACCCGCTTCAGCATCGCATGATGGAATCGGGCGGAATTACCCGCTCTCTTCGCCGTCGCTATTGGAAAGACTGCTGTACCAGTCCGCGTAAGGCGTGTTCTTCGCAAGGCACCGGGTATAGTCCCGTGCGCCGTCCGACCACCAGACCGGACCGCGTTCGCCGAGCGCACGTTTGGCCGTATCGACCCGCCCGCGCGCCTTTCTCACGGCTTCTTCGTCGTCGCTCTTTTGCGCGCTTTGAACCGCACGTCGCGCGGACATCAGATCCTTCACGAGACCCTGGTACCGCTCGCCGTCGATCGATGGATCGGCCATGCGCCACAGGCGGCCGCGAACGACGAAGTAGCGGCCGTCGGGGGTTTGCGGATGCTTGGTCACGAAGGCGCCAATCAGGCGGTCGCGGACTTCAGCCAGGCGAGCACACGCCGTTCGCCGAGCGTCATGCGATCGTCGAGCGCCGCATCGTCTTCGGTTTCGGGCGCAAGGTGCCCAGCGAGTTCACCGGCCTCGAAGCTTTCGAAGACGCGCGGATGGACGTAGGAGTTTCGGCACACCGTGCGGGTGTTGCCGAGACGCTTGCAGACGCGGTCGAGGGTCGCGTTGACGATGCGGGCATTGTCGCGCTTTGAACTGGCGGGCGTCTCCCCGGCCAGTTGCAGCGCACATTCGGTCGTCGCCGCCCATGTGCGGAACTGGCGCGAGGTGAAGCTCTCGCCGGCTAGCTCCTGGATATAGGCGTTGACGTCCGCCGAATCGACCGCGTGGACCACGCCCTCGCCATCGACGTAACGAAACAGGTGCTGGCCGGGCAGTTCCTGCAGCGAGCGGATGACGCGGGCGATGCGCCGGTCGGTATGATGCAGGCTCCACTCGCGTCCGGACTTGCCGCGAAAGTGGAAGCGAAGCCGGTTCCCTTCGAGGTCGACATGCTCCTCGGTCAAGGTCGTCAGCCCGTAACTTTCGTTCGTGCGCGCGTATTCCCGGTTGCCGACCCGGATCAGAAGCTTGTCCATCAGGAACACGACGGTCGCCACGGCCTTTTCGAAGGTCGGTCCGCGGCGCCTGAGGTCGTGGTCGATCTGCTCGCGGATGCCCGGCAGGGCCTCGGCGAAGGCGACGAGATGGGCGAACTTGCGCTGTTCGCGCAGGCTCTGCCAGTCGGCATGGTAGCGGTACTGCTTGCGTCCGCGATCGTCCCGGCCGGTCGCCTGAAGATGGCCGAGCGGTTCCGGCGAAATCCAGACCTTGCCGTAGGCGGGCGGGATGGCGAGCGCGTTGATGCGTTTGCGCTCGGTACGATCGGCAAGCAGCTTGCCGTCCGGCAGGTAGTAGGCGAACCCCTTTCCGGCGCGCTTGCGCGTGATGCCGGGCGTCACGTCGGTGACGTAGACGAGCCCGCCATTGACCACCATCTCCTTCGTCTCGATGGTGATGGGGCTATCCTGCTCCTGCGAATTGACGTGCTGATCCAACGCGGAACTCCTTCGACGAATCGCAATGCTCGGTCACAGGGAAAGGTTCACCGGTCGCACGCAAGATCGCGGGAGCGTGATGAGCGCGCCCGCTTAACCCTCCTTCAAGCGATCCCGGTTTATCTCGTCCGATGGCGCCCGCGTGCGGCGGCGTCGCCGCTTCGGCGGCAGGACGAAGGATGAAAGCGCGATGCCCGGTTCGAACGCCCTTCCGGCAACCGGCGCGCCGACGGACCGGCGCGCGTTCGACGCGTCGACGACGGAGGCCGCACTGCACGTCGTGCTCGGCATCCTCGTCGTCGTCGCCTCGGTCTCCGCCTTCGCGATCTCCGTCAAGTTCGGCATCGCCGCGACGTTCGTGGTTTCCGTTCTCGTCGCCACGCTCGTTCCGCCGAGCATGCCGATCATCCTGCTTTGCACGTTTCTCCTGCAGAACGTCGCGGTGGCCTGGTTCACGCCCTACATCGCCGACGATATGGCGTTCGACGCCCTTCGCGGCGCCAATTTCGTCGTCCTGATGAGTGCCTATGGGGTCTTCTTCGCCGCTTCGTTCCAGCACAGGCTGCGCGCCGTCGCCGGGGCGCGCCCGTGGCTGCTCGTCTCCATGGCGCTCGCCGGCGTCGTCGTCTTCTATATGGGTCTCGGTGCCGTGCGCGGCGTGCCGAAGGATGCGGTCATCTATTTCCGCAACACGATCATGCCGATCGCCTGCTTCCACATCGCCCTGGTCGCCGCCAGCCTCTATCGCGTCGAACTCAGGCGCAGCGTCGCCTGGGTCGGCGCGGCGGCAATCGTCTACGGCTATTTCGAGCTCGTGTTCCAGCTGCGGTTCCTGGGTATCTTCCACGGAGACCAGTATCTGCAGCGCTCGCTTCGCCGCGCCATCGAGACCGGCGTCTACCAGCGCGAACTGGAGCAGACGGGCTACGTCCTTCGCGGGTTGAAGGACACGATGATGACGCGCTTCTTCAACACGTCGCTCTTTTCCGACGTCTTTCCGGAGATCTTCCGCATCGGCGGGCCGAACTTCCATCCGATCAGCTATGCCTACGCGCTCGCCGTCATTTCCGTCTGGCTGATCTTCCGGCGACGTTGGCTGCTGGCGCTCTCCGCCCTGCCGCTTCTCGTCGTCGTCGGCTCGAAGGGCGCGATGTTCATGGTGCTGATGGCAATGATGGCGGGGATCACCTGGCGCTTCTTCGGCCAGCGCGCCACGCTGCTCGCGGTCCTCGGCATGGCGTCGTTATGGGTCGTCGCGGCGATCGCCTACGGCGCGGCCAACGCGGATTATCACGTTCTCGGCATGATCGCGGGCCTGAACGGCTTCCTGCACGATCCGATCGGCCAGGGGCTCGGCATCGGCGGCAACCTCTCGAGCACAACCGAGCAGGTCGACTGGCAGCGCGCCCAGCTCGTCGGCTCGACGAGCGTGCCGATGGAAAGCGCCATCGGCGTGATGCTCTACCAGATGGGCCCGGGAGCCATCGTCTTCATCGCCTTTCTGGGCGCCCTCGCGGCATCGGCCTTCCGGCGCCTGAGGCGCACCGGCGACACGGATTTCCTTTTCGCCTTCGTCACCATCGTCACCATCGTGGCGAATGCGGTGCTGCAGGAAGAGGCGTTCTATTCACCGCTGGCGCTCGGCTTCCTGATGCTGCTCGTCGGCGCGACCTTCGGCACGCATTTCCGCCGCGATGCGGAGGCGCTGCACGCACGGTCGTGATCCGTACCGGCACCCGTGACCCAATCGAGCGCTTTGGGACCTGATCGAAACAGGTCCCAAAGCGCTCTATCCTCCTGTCTCGCGCACCGTTCGTGACGCCGGACCGGGGTCGGTCCGGCTCGAAAAATGCCCTAGTTCAGAAAGCCCGGCATGGTCATGCCGGGCGGGACGGCGACGCCGAGACGCGTGAGGATGGACGGCGCGAGCTGCCGCTGGTCGAGAACGACGGTTTCGTCTTTGTCGAATGCACCCTTGCCGAAGTAGTAGAGGGCGACTTCCTGCTGCTCGATCTCGTGGCCACCATGATGACCGCGATCCGTCTGCCCGTGATCGGCGGTGACGATCACCTCGTAGCCGTCCTCGATCCACTTCGGCAGGTAGGAGGCGAGCGCGGCGTCCATACTTCCACATGCATGATCCATCTCCACGCAGTCATGGCCGAAGCGATGACCCATGGAATCGAGCGTGCAGGTGTGGAGGATGCCGTAATCGATGCCGAAGCGCTTCGTCAGCATGGTCAGCGTCGCAAAGAGATCGGCGTCGCTCGGCGTCGTCTGGTTGATGAGGTTGTAGCCGCTCATGGTGTGGAAGCGGCCATGATGGATCGGCCCTTCCTCCTCGTCGTATTCCAGATCGCGGATCGGTTCGAAGGGGGCACGCTGGAAGAAGGCCGAAAAGAACGAGTGCGTTACCGCGCCCGTCTTGCCGCCGGCGGCGGAAACTTCCGAGAAGATATCCGGCTTGTCGACGCGAAAGATCGTCTCGTTCGAGGTCACGCCATGATCCTGCGGTGAGAGGCCGGTATGGATCGAGGCGTAGCAGGGCGCGGAGATCGACGGCAGGACGGCGCGCATGCGGCGAACCTGCGCATCGCCGTTCTCGACCCATCCCTCGAGATTGCCCATCAAACGGCGCCAGTTCCGCCATGGCACGCCGTCGAGAATGATGAGGAGGAGCTTGGTCTGCATCTCGGATGTCCTTGCTGCATTCGAAGAAAAGCCGTCCTTCCGATCGAAAGGACGGCGTATCAGGGTGAGCGGGGTTGGGATCAGGTGGCGACCCAGCACGCGGCAAGCGCGTAACCGTTCATCAGTTCGCCGATCGGGCTTGGGGTGTAGCCCGCGACCTTCGAACCCGTCGCATCCAGCAACTGGTTGAAGAAGGGAACGATCTCGCCGCCCTTGTCCCTGACCAGAAGCGCCATGTCGTGATAGATCGCCTTGCGCTTGCTCTCGTCGAGTTCGCCGCGCGCTTCCAGGAGCATCTTGTCGAACTTCTCGTTGTGGAAGTTCGTGTCGTTCCAGTCGGCCCCGGAATACATCGCGGTCGTATACATCAGGTCCTGCGTGGGACGGCCGCCCCAATAGGATTCGCAGAACGGCTTGCTGTTCCACACGCTCGACCAGTAACCGTCGCTCGGTTCGCGATGAACGTCGATCTTGATGCCGGCCTGGGCGCAGCTCTGCTGAAAGAGCTGCGCGGCATCGAGTGCCCCCGGGAAGGCGACGTCGGAAGCGCGCAGCACGATCGAACCGTCGTATCCGGACTTCTTGTAGTAGTGTTTCGCCTGATCCGGGTCGAACTCGCGCTGCGGAATGTCGTCCGGAAAGAGAGCGTAGGCCCCGTTGATCGGGAAGTCGTTGCCGATATCGCCATAACCGCGAAGAACGGTGTCGAGCATCTGCTTTCGATCGGTCGCAAGCTTCAGCGCCATGCGCAGATCGTTGTTGTCGAAGGGTGCCGTGTCGCAGAACATGTTGAAGGGATAGAAGCCCTTGCCGGAAACGTTCTGCAGCTTCACGCCCTTTATCCGCTCGATGAAGCTGACGATTCGCGGCGCGACCGCGTTGATCATGTCGACCTTGCCGGACTGGAGAGCCGTCATGCGGGCGGTGTCGTCGTTGACGACGAGCACCTCGATGCGATCCGCATGACCGAGCTCGTCGCCGGCCCAGTAGTTTTCGAACCGTTCGCCGACGTAATGCACGCCCGGTTGATGCGAGACGATCCTGTACGGACCGGCGCTGATCCCGGCATTCGGATCGTCCTTTCCGCCGTTCGGCTGGATCAAGATATGGTAGTCCGTCATCAGATACGGCAGCTCGGCGTTCGGCGTCTTGAGCGTAAGGACGACCGTGTCGCCGTCGACCTTGATCGTGTCGATGTCCTTGAGGATACCGTAGGCGCCTGATTTGGAGTTCTTGTCGGAATGGCGCTCGAGCGTCGCGGCGACGTCCTGCGGCGTTACGGTCTTGCCGTTATGGAATTCGACGCCCTTGCGGATCTTCATCGTCCATCGGGTGGCATCGGGGGAGGAATCGAACTCTTCGGCGATCAGGTTCTTCAGGCTGCCGTCGGGCTTCTGGGTAACGAGGAATTCGCCCCAGTTGCGCGCGAAGGTGAACGGCACCTTGTTCTGGTCGAGTGCGGGATCGAGCGTGTCGGTCGACTGGCCACCGGACAGGCCGGCCTTGAGAACACCGCCCTTCTTCGGCATTGCAGTTTCGGCAGCCGCTGCGAAACGCGTGCTTGCAAGGCCTGCACCGACACCCAGCGCGGCTGCGCAGCCAAGGAAATCCCGGCGGGAAAGGCGACCGTGGCGCACCTTCTCCTCAAGATCGACAATCGAACCCATATAGTTTCCTTTCGACTTCATTCAGTAACGTGCTCTTGCGGATGCGCACGCGATGTCTAGGCGGCTGCGGACCTGATCTCAAGGCCACGCTGGCGGACGACTCCAATTGGCGTGTAGAGGATGTTGGCGATCCGCTCGAAGAAGCGGCGGCCGAAACCGTTGCGCGTTCACGCGGGCGCTCGCCCGCCGCGTATTCAGAGGTCCGACGCCATTCCTCGAACGAACCGAAATGTGCTGAAAACGCTTCCAGATCACCGAGTCGATTGGTGATCCCGGCAGGATTCGAACCTGCGACACCAGGATTAGGAATCCTGTGCTCTATCCCCTGAGCTACGGGACCGCCAGGTTCCTTCCTATCCAAGGCGGTGCCATTCGCCAAGGCTTGGGGTGCGGGTTTTCAGCGCGAAAGTGCCGTTTCCGCGAGCTGGACCCAGTAGGAGACGCCGTAGGGGATCGCTTCGTCGTCGAAGTCGTAACCGGGGTTGTGCAGGCCGGCGGTGTCGCCGTTGCCGAGGAAGATGAAGGCGCCGGGGCGTTCCTCAAGCATGTAGGAGAAGTCCTCGCCGGCCATCAGCGGCATGGCCTCGCCGGCGCGATCGCGGCCGGCGACTTCGGCGGCGACGCTGCGGGCGATTTCGGTTTCCGCATCGTGATTGAAGGTGACGGGATAGTTGTTGCGGTAGTCGACGACGACGCTTGTCCCGTGCGCGGCGGCCACGCCTTCGCAGATCGTGCGGAAGCGCGTTTCAGCGAGCGAGCGTGCCTCGGCGTCGAGCGTGCGTACGGTGCCGGAGAAGGTCGCTTCGCCGGGCACGATGTTGTGCGTGAAGCCGGCCTCCATGCGGGTGACGGAGACGACGAGCGCCTTCAGCGGATCGGTGTTGCGCGAGACGATCGTCTGCAGCGCCGTGATCATCTGCGCGGCGGCCGGGATCGGGTCGACCGTCGTGTGCGGCATCGCGGCGTGACCGCCGACGCCGCGCACGGTGACGGTGAACTCGTCCGTCGCCGCCATGATGGGTCCGCTGCGGATGGAAAAGCGGCCGACCGGCAGGCCCGGAAGATTGTGCATGCCGAAGACCCGTTCGATTGCAAAGCGCTCCATCAGCCCTTCGTCGATCATCACGCGGCCACCGCCGCCGCCTTCTTCGGCCGGCTGAAAGATGACCGCCACGCTGCCGGTGAAGGCGCGGGTTTCGGCAAGATACTTCGCGGCACCGAGGAGCATCGCCATGTGCCCGTCATGGCCGCAGGCGTGCATGGCGCCGGGCTTGTGCGAACGCCATTCGCGTCCCGTCTCCTCGGCGATCGGCAGGGCGTCCATGTCGGCGCGAAGGCCGATGGTGCGACCCTTCTCGCGGCCGTGGATCACGCCGACGACGCCGCTCTCGGCCATTCCGGTGACGATCTCGTCCACCCCGAACTCGGCGAGCTTTTCGGCGACGAACGCGGCCGTTTCCGGCAGGTCGAACATGCATTCGGGGTTGCGGTGGAGCTGGTGCCGCCAATCGGTGATTTCGGCATGCATTTCGGCGGCGCGGTTGAGAACGGGCATGAACGAGGGTGCCTTTCGTGCAACGGCGCCGGCCGCGCGACGCCTGGAACGGTTCGCCGGGCGGCGGAACCTTTGCCATGCCCACGCGAGATGAGCTAGAAAGGCAAAGCCTAATCCCTTCCGGCCATGGAGCCAAGGCGGGATGGGGGATTCTGGTCGAGCGAGTTTCTGTTCATGTCGCGCATGCTGGTCCGCTTATCCGTCGTCTTCGCAACGCTTGTTCTCGCCGCTGCACCGCTGCGGGCCGAGCCGTTCCCCAGCATTCTGGTCGATGTCAATTCCGGCCAGGTGCTGGAGCATCAGGACGCCTTCAAGCGCTGGTATCCGGCCTCGCTGACGAAGCTCATGCTGATGTACGTGGTGTTCACCGAGCTTTCCGACGGCGAGCTGACGCTCGACAGCACCGTCCACGTCTCGCAACGCGCGGCGACGCAGCCGCCGGCCAAGATGTATCTCAATCCCGGGGCGACGATGACGCTCGATTCGGCGATGAAGATCATCATGACGAAGTCGGCCAACGACATCGCCATGGCGATCGCCGAGAGCGTCGGCGGCAGCGAGGGCGCCTTCGTCGAGAAGATGAACGCGACGGCAGCCCGGCTCGGCCTCGCCGACACCCATTTCATCAACCCCAACGGCCTGCCTGGCAAGGGCCAGTATTCGACGGCGCGCGACCTTGCCGTGCTGGCGACCGACCTGCGCCGGCAGTTTCCGCAATACGCCTTCTATTTCGATATTCCCGGCATCGACTACGGCGAATGGGAGATCGAAAACACCAACCTGCTGATGGGCCGGTTTCCCGGCATCGACGGCATGAAGACGGGCTTCATCTGCGCGAGCGGCTTCAATCAGGTGTCTTCGGCCACGCGCAACGGGCGCACGCTCGTCGCCGTCGCGCTCGGCCAGCCGAGCCTCGGCGCGCGCGCGAAGAAGACCGCGGAGCTTCTGCAGGCGGGTTTCGGCAAGCATCCGCAGGGCGGCCCGACGCTTTCGACGCTGCGACCGGAAGGCGGGCACGACGAGAAGGTCTACAACGTCTACAACCAGATCTGCACCAAGAAGGCGCACGACCAGCGCATGGCCGCACGCGACGACAATGGCGACGTGGTCGTCGAGGCGCCCTACATGCACGATCAGGTCAAGCGCCCCTATATCCGCGTCAAGCTGCTGACGACCGGCGGCGTAGCGTCCGCACGCATCGCCAGCATTCCGCTGCCGACGCCGCGGCCCGCGCACGAGGCGATGCCGCAGACGGCGAGCGCCTATGCCGAGGCCGGCGACGAGAGCGAAGCGTCCCAGGCCCTTGCCAACGCCGTCACCGGGGCGAGCGTGCCGATCCCGCGCGGCCGCCCGCAACCTTGAAAGCGGTATAGTGCGCCCGGATGCGCCGATTCCCGTCTCGCTCGTCACCGGCTTTCTCGGTGCCGGCAAGACGACACTTCTCAACCGGCTCCTGAAGGATCCGGCACTGGTCGACACGGCGGTGATCGTCAACGAATTCGGCGACGTCGCGATCGATCACCTGCTCGTCGAGC
This sequence comes from Pararhizobium mangrovi, assembly GCF_006516965.1. Lineage (GTDB taxonomy): Bacteria > Pseudomonadota > Alphaproteobacteria > Rhizobiales > Rhizobiaceae > Pararhizobium_B > Pararhizobium_B mangrovi. The sequence goes on from NZ_VHLH01000042.1 coordinate 20,957, forward strand.
GAACGGGCGACGGCGTCATCGAGCTTTCCGACGGGTGCCTGTGCTGCACGGTGCGCGGCGCGCTCTCCGATACGCTCGGTGATCTGCTCGAACGCCTCGAGGACGGCCGGATCGAACGGTTGCAGCGCGTGGTGATCGAAACCACGGGTCTCGCCGACCCGGCACCGATCCTGCAAACGATCATGGGCCATCCCGCGCTCGCGCACGCCTACCGGCTCGATGGCGTGATCACGCTCGTCGATGCCGTCAACGGCGAGGCCACGCTCGACGCGCACGCGGAAGCGGTCAAGCAGGCGGCCGTCGCCGACCGGCTGGTTCTGACGAAGGCGGATCTGGCCCCTTCGGCCGTATCGGACGCGTTGAAGGCGCGGCTTTCGGCACTGAACCCCGGCGCGCCGATCGTCGAGGTCGGCAAGGCGAACGCGGCCGACCTGCTCGAATGCGGGCTCTACGATCCCGCCACCAAGACGGCCGATGTCGCGCGCTGGCTGCGTGACGAGGCGTACCGGGCGGACGAGGCGGCGGGGCATCACCACCATCACGACGTCAACCGGCACGATGCGCGCATCCATGCCTTCACGCTGACCCATGAAGAGCCGATCGACCCCGGCGCGCTGGAGATGTTCGTCGACCTGTTGCGTTCTGCGCATGCGGACCGGCTCCTGCGCATGAAGGGCATCGTCGCGCTTGCCGACGATCCGGAACGACCCGTCGTCATCCATGGGGTGCAGCGGCTCTTCCATCCGCCGGCGCGCCTTGCGGCCTGGCCGGATCCGGCCGACCGGCGCACCCGGCTGGTGCTGATCACGCGCGACATGAAGCCCGCCTTCGTGCGCGAGCTCTTCGAGGCCTTCACCGGCCGGCCGGGTGTCGACAGGCCGGACCGCGCGGCATTGACGGACAATCCGCTCGCCGTCCCGGGCCGCTCGTTCGGGTAGCACGAAGGCTGCCGGAGCAACCCGGCGTCCGTCCGGTTCAGCCGCGATTGCCGTGCACGGTCTTGAGGAAGGGGATCATCGGCAGGATGACGATGACGCCCCACATCAGCACGTAGTAGACGTCGACATAGGCGAACATCGCCGACTGCTTCTCGACCATGCGATAGATCACGGCGAGCGCCTGCGTGCGGCTTCCGAGCGACTGCGTCAACTGGTGCAGCGTCGTCGAAAACTGCGAGTTCAGCATGTTCAGCCCCTCGGTCATGCGCCATTGGTGGAACTGCTCGCGCCTTGCGAGCAGGGTCTGCGCGATGGAGATGCCGAAGGCACCGCCAAGGTTGCGCGCGAAGTTCAGCATGGCGGAGGCCTTGTCGGAATCTTCCGGCGGAAGACCGACATAGGCGACCGTGTTGATGGGGATGAACAGGAAGGGCAGGGCCACCGACTGGTAGAAGCGGCCGAGGACCGCGCCCCAGAAGGTGCTTTGCGTCGACATGTCGGAAAAGTGCCAGAACGAGGCGGCCTGCATGACGAAAGCGGGAAACAGGAGCATCCGCGCGTCGATCTTGGAGGTGAGAACGCCGGTCAGCGGCATCATGACGATCGCCGCGAAGCCCCCGAAGGTCAGTGCCAGCCCGGCGTCGTAGGCCGTGTAGCCGTAGACCTGCTGCAGCATCTGCGGCACGATCTGGATGGTGCCGAAGACGAGCATGCCGAGCATCAGCATCATCAGCACCGAGATCGCGAAGTTCGGGATCTTCAGCAGGTGGACCGGCACGATCGGGTCGTCGTGCAGCGTCTCCCAGATCGCCATCGCGGTCAGGCCGACCGCGGCGAGGATCGCGGTCGTGACGATCAGGTCGCTCTCGAACCAGTTTTCCGTCTGGCCGCGATCGAGGGTGATGAGAAGTCCGGCAAGCCCGATCGCCGTGAAGATGAAGCCGATATAGTCGACCTTCAGGCCACGGCGGTAGCGCTCCTTGCGCTCTTCGACGAGCACCTTCGGTTCCACGGTCAGGAGGGACACGAGGAAGAGCGAAAGGACGCCGACCGGCACGTTGATCAGGAAGATCCAGTGCCAAGAAATGGAATCGGTGATGTAGCCGCCGATCGTCGGGCCGACGATGGGCGCGACGACGACCACCATGCCGAAGGCGGCGAACGCCTGCCCGCGCTTGTGCGGGGGAAAGCTGTCGGTGATCATCGACTGCTGGACCGGCGCCAGCCCGCCGCCGCCGATCCCCTGGAGGACGCGCGCGACGATCAGGAAGCCGAGATTGGGCGAGAGCGCGCACATCAGCGATGCGGCCGTGAAGATCGCGATCGAGAACAGGAAATAGCGCTTGCGCCCGATCGCACGCGACAGGAACCCGCTGATCGGAATGATGATCGCGTTGGCGACGAGATAGCTCGTCACCATCCAGGTGGCCTTTTCCTGCGCGACGGAAAGACTGCCGGCGATGTTCGAAAGCGAGACGTTGGCGATCGAGACGTCGAGGATCTCCATCGCCGTCGCCACGGAGACGATCGCCGTCATCAGCCACGGGCTGAGATTGCCCGCGGCCGAACGGCTTCCGTCCCATCCCGATGCGGCGGACCTGGCGGCCATGGTGGTGGACCTACTGGGTGTGGACGCTCGGCACGACGGACATGCCGGGGCCGATGGGGAACTGCTGCAGCTCGTCCTTGTCGATCGAGATGCGCACCGGCACGCGCTGGACGACCTTCACGAAGTTGCCGGTCGCGTTTTGCGGCGGCAGGAGCTGGAAGGCCTGCCCGGCGCCGTGCTGGATGGAAACGACCTTTCCGTGGAAGGTCTTGTCCGGATAGGCGTCGATATGGAGGTCGACCGGGCGGCCGATCTCGATATCGGAAAGCTGCGTTTCCTTGTAGTTCGCGGTCACGTAGAGCTGATCGGGAACGAGCGCCATCATCGGCTGGCCCTGGGTGGCGAAGGAGCCGGTATTGACGTTCTTCTGGACGATCTGCCCATCCATCGGCGCTTCGATCGTCGTGTGGTTCAGCGTGATGTTCGCCGTTTCGACCTTGCTCTTGGCCGTTTCGACCGCCGCCTCGGCGGATTGAGCCTTGGCCTGCGCCACCTTCACGGCCGTCTTGGCGGTCGCGACCGAGCGGCTGCCGGCTTCGGCCTGCGCCGTTGCTGCGCGCGCGGCCGCCTTTGCGTCGTCGACCTGCTTCTGCGTGATGGCGCCCGACGCGGCCTTGGAAAGGCGCTGGTCGCGATTGAGCGTGTCCCGATCGTTCTGTGCCGTTGCCTGGAGCGCGTCGAGGCTCGCCTCGGATTCCGAAACCTGATTGCGCGCCTGCTCGATCGAGACCCGAGCCTCTTCCGCCTGGGCCTTCGCTTCGGCGAGCCCGGCCTCTGCGGTCGCGACGTTCGCCTGCGCGCTCGACTGGTCGATGCGCACCAGAAGGTCGCCCTTCTTCACGTGGCTGTTGTTCTCGACCGCCACTTCGGTGACCGCGCCCGAGACCTGCGGCGCAATCTGGACGACATCGGCACCGATGAACGCGTCGTCGGTGGTCGCGTACGGACGGATCTGCGTGATGTAGTAGTAGACCGCGGCGGCGATCCCAAGAAGCAGAAGGAGGATGAATATCCAGAAGATCGGCCGTTTGAAGATCGACTTGCGCGGCTTTGCCCGAGACGGCTCCGAGGATGCTTCGGCGGGTTCGTCGGAAGCATCGTGCGCTTCATCGCCTTCAGCCTGCGCGCCTTCGCCCGGCGCATCGCGGCGCGCGTTCGGCGACGTTTCCCCACGCGTCTCGGCGCGTTCTTTCTTCGAAGGCCGCTCCTTGAGTGTCGCTTCTTCCTCGGCTTCCCGATCGGTCACGGCGTCCATCCGGTTCTTTCACTCGATACTGAACTGTCATCTAGAGATAATCAGTAGAATCGGATTTCAAGAACAAATCGTAACGAACGGTTCGTTTTGATCGTTGTGCAAACTTTTGTCGCATGGCAAAAAGGGCGCACGAAAACGCCGATCAGCGCGTCGGAACGGGCTTTTCGCCGGAATAGTCGTAGAAGCCGCGCCCGCTCTTTTTCCCGAGCCAGCCGGCGTCGACATACTTCACGAGCAGGGGGCAGGGCCGGTACTTCGGATCGCCGAAGCCGTCGTGGAGCACGCGCATGATCGACAGGCACGTGTCGAGGCCGATGAAGTCGGCGAGCGTCAGCGGTCCCATCGGATGGTTGGCGCCGAGCGTCATGGCGGTGTCGATCGATTCGACGGAGCCGACGCCCTCGTGGAGGGTGGCGACGGCCTCGTTGATCATCGGCAGCAGGATACGGTTGACGATGAAGGCCGGAAAATCCTCCGACAGCGTCATGGTCTTGCCGAGCGCGCCGACGAAGTCGCGCACGGCCTCGAAGGTCGCGTCGTCCGTGGCGATGCCGCGCACGACCTCGACGAGCTTCATCTTCGGCACGGGGTTCATGAAGTGGATGCCGACGAAGCGCTCCGGGCGATCCGTGCCGGCGGCAAGCCGGGTGATCGAAAGCGACGACGTGTTGGTCGCGAGGATCGCGTCTTTGTTCAGCTTAGCGCAGAGATCGGTGAAGATCGCGGCCTTCACCTTCTCGTTTTCGGTCGCAGCCTCGATGACGAGATCGGCGTCGGCGAGATCGTCGATCGTGTTTGCCGCCGAAAGACGCTCGAACGTCGCCTTGCGATCGTCCTCGCTCATGCGCTCATTGGAAACGAGCCGGCCGAGCCGCTGGTCGATCGCCGAAAGTCCGGCTTCGATGCGTGCGTGATCCACGTCGTGGATGCGCACCGAAAGGCCAGCGGCGGCCGCGACCTGTGCGATGCCATTGCCCATCTGTCCGGCGCCGACCACGCCGACGGTGTGGATCGCTTGGCTCATGATCGTCTCCTCGTGCGAAGGCCGCGGTCGTGCTGGAGCGCCTCGCGACCGGATCGAATCGGATCCGGCGCTCCATCTCTCAGTCTTGCGTATTGTCCGTAATGGCGGACTGGATCGGTCCGCCTGGAAAATGCCCTAAAGCGCCTTTTCGAGTTCTGGCAGGACCTCGAAGAGATCGGCGACGAGGCCGTAGTCGGCGACCTGGAAGATGGGGGCTTCCTCGTCCTTGTTGATCGCCACGATGACCTTGGAGTC
>NZ_VHLH01000043.1 GCF_006516965.1 Pararhizobium mangrovi
GCCTTTCAGGTTTATACGGAAACGCTCTGCCGACCCTGTTTGCGTCAGGACCGAGACGGATGGCGACGAGCGTACTGGTGGTACGGTCGAGACATCCGTCGAAGCGTTATGGCGCAAACAGGGCCGGCCCGAAGGGTTCGACCGTGCCGCTCTCCCACTTTGTCGGCGATCTTGCCCGATGAACCACATCGCGCTGCGATCGCCTTCGCGTGGGAAACCGGCACGATCGAACAGAGCGCTTC
>NZ_VHLH01000044.1 GCF_006516965.1 Pararhizobium mangrovi
AGGCAGGTCGAGATCGCGTTCCCAGGGCGGCGTCTTGCCAAAACGTTCGGCGAGGAACTCGATCATCTTGCGGGTCTTCAGCGGCATGCGCCGGTCGTCGGCGAAGACGGCGTTGATGACGCCGATCGGGGTCGGCCGGTGGTCGAGGCCGATGGCGACGAGATTGCCCTTGCGCAGATCCTGACAGACGAGATAGCTCGGCAGCGAGACAATGCCGAGACCGGCGAGCGCTGCCTCGCGCAGCGCCGTGGAACTGTTGGAACGCATGTTTCCCGAGACCGGCGCACTGATTTCGCCGTTCGCGCCGAACGTCCAGTGATTGACGCCGATGCGCTCGGCGAGCGTGAAGCCGAGGCAATTGAAGCTCTTCAGGTCGTCGATCGTCTGCGGCGTGCCATGCGTGGCAAGGTAGCCGGGCGAGGCGCAGACCACGATGCCGCAAGAGGCGAGCGGGCGCGACCTGAGGTTCGAGTTGGGGAGCGGGCCGAAGCGGATGACGAGGTCCCACCCCTCCTGCACGACGCCCACGAGATAGTCGCTGAGCCCGAGTTCGATCGTCACTTGCGGATAGAGCGCGGAAAAATCCGCCATCAGCGGTGCGATGTGCAGCGTGCCGAAGGAAACCGGGGCGTTGAGGCGCAGATGGCCGCGCGGCTGGGACTGGCCGGCGACGACCGCTTCCTCGGCATCCTCGATCTCTGCGAGGATGTGCTGGCACGAACGCAGGTAGTAGCTGCCAGCCTCCGTCAGCGTCAGGCTGCGCGTGGAACGGCGCAGGAGCTGCACGCCGAGCCGCTGCTCGATCGCGTCGATGTGCTTGCCGACCATCGTCTGCGAAAGGCGCATGGCGCGCGCGGCGGCGGCGAAACTGCCCTCTGCATGGACGCTGAGGAAGACGCGCATTCCCGTCACCTGATCGAGCATCGCGGTGTCCTCCTTCGTGATCCATGATCGACGGCGACGCGCGGTCCGCCGCGAACACGGCCGTTCGATGGGCCGTACCGCATTTTCGGGCGGGACTGAAGCGCTGCCGTACCGGTTGCAGCGCGGTTCGGCCGGCTGCCGAGCGGAGCCTGCAGCTGAAAACAGAAAAGCCACCCCGGAGCGGGGTGGCTTGATGGTCCGGACAGGGTCCGAACGGAAAAGCGGTCGCTTAGCGGCAGCTGTACGTCACCTGGCCGGAATAGCGCGGCGAAACGACGAAGGGGCAATCGACGTAGGCGCTGTCGCCCTCGGTGGTGGTCGTGGCTACGCTGCCCGTGGTCAGCCGATCGACGTTGTCGTTGGTCTTCTGGCTCGGCATCAGGTCGTGAGCCTCGGGCGAACGCGGCGAAAGGACGAAATCGCTGGCATTGGCTGCGAAGACGGAGCCGAAGAGGGTGGCGGCTGCGAGGGTAATGGTTGCGACGTTCTTCATGGTCTTTTTCCTTGAGACATTTCCTTGTGCTCCCCTAACTTGGGGTGTCACCGAGGAATGATAATGGGCGTTTTTATGGATGGATTGTTCACTGTCGATTTGAGGTCGCCGGTGAAACTCGTCCCGATCAGCCGAAAAGAAGCGTGCGGTGCACGACCGTTCGCGGCAGCGATCGGATGATGATTACTTGCAAACCGTCGGCGCTTCGGCCTGGATGCGGAGCGAGACGACGCCCGTGCAATCGAACTGCGGGTTGTTCGAATGCGCGTTGCCCGTGTTCGTAATGCTGCCCGTTACCGTACGATCGACGTTCGGAACGGTCGTTTTCTGGCTCGGCATGAGGTCGTGCGCTTCCGGCGAGCGGGGCGACTGGACGAAATCGCTGGCATTGGCGGCGAAGGCGCTTCCGGTCAGTGCCGTGGCGAATGCGAGTGCAGCGATCATCGTTTTCATTGTAACTCTCCTTTTTTCATCGCGTGATGCACCGCAATATGTGCATTGCATCGCGGGAGATAACGACCGATCGGGTGTTTGCAGTTCACACCATTGGTTGGAGGTGGATGTGGAACCCGTGTTATTCGGCACTCCCAGCCACGTTGTTGCCGCCTTGCCTGCAATTCACCGGCATCCGGTACTCTTGCGGACCATGAATGTTATGTTATAACGTTCATTATCACGTCAGGAGATCGGTATGAAAGCAACGTCTCGTCATCTCGCAGCCATGCTCGTCGGTGCATGCGCGTGCATTTCCGCGCTGCCGGCCATGGCCCGCCAACCCGTCCGCGTCGTCGCGGCCGAAAGCAGCTATGGCAGCATGGTTCAAACGATCGGTGGCGACCACGTCCACGTGGTTTCGCTGATCGACAGCCCCGCGGTGAACCCGCATGCCTTCGAAGGAACGGCAAAGATCGGTCGCGAGCTTTCCGGCGCCGATCTCGTCGTCATGAACGGCCTCGGCTTCGACCACTGGATGGACAATTTGCTGGAAGGGACCGAGAGCGAAAGCCGCATCGTCGTCAAGGCCGAAGACGCCGCCCCTTCCATCGTCCTGCCGGACAAGAACGAGCACCTCTTCTATTCCCCACGCATCATGCTGGCGACGGCGGGGCACGTCGAAAAGGCGCTGGCGAAGATCGACCCGGACAATGCCGATGCCTACGAGAAGGGCCTCGACGCCTTCGCGAAGAGCTTGACGCCCATCTACGCGCGGGTTCAGGACCTGATCGCCCATCATCCCGATACGCCGATCGGATCCACCGTGCCGGTCTATGGCTACATGCTCGCCCTCCTCGGCTACCCCGAGCAGTTCCACGGCCTTTCCTATGCCGACATGCACGGCACCCAGCCGAGCGCCAAGCAGGTGAACGAGGCGCTCGAGGCGCTGAAGGGTCACAAGGTTGCGCTTCTGGTCTACAACGTGCAGGTGACGAACCAGCTGACCGACCGGCTCGTCGACGAGGCGAAGAAGGCCGGCGTACCGACGGTCGGCGTTAGCGCCATACCGCTTCACGGGGAAGACTATGCAGCCTGGCAGGTCGAGCAGCTCGACGCGATCAAGAAGGCCCTCGACGGTGCGTCCTGAGGACGCGGAAGGCGCGAAGCCGGCGATCGCGGTCGCCGGCCTCGCGGCGGGAAGGGGGCGCATGCCCGCCTTTCGCGACGTGACCTTCACCGTGCCGCCGGCGAGCCTGACCGTGCTCGTCGGGCCGAACGGGGCGGGCAAGACCACGCTTTTCGAGGCACTGCTCGGGCTTCTGCGCCCGCAGGCGGGCTCGGTGCGCATCCTCGGACGCGCGCCGCGCGAGGCGCGCCGGTATGTCGGGCTCGTGCCGCAATCCGCCCGGCTTGCCCACGAACACCAGCTCGCCGGCCGCGAATTCGTCGCCGCCGCCTTTCGCGCGCGCCGCCTCGGCCTGCCGCTTGCTCGCCGAGAGACGGCCCTTGCTGTCGGCGAAGCGCTCGCTGCGGTCGAGGCGCAGGATCTCGCCGACCGGCGCCTCGGCACGCTTTCGGGCGGGCAGCGTCGGCGCCTCCTCTTCGCACAGGCGCTGGTCAACCGGCCGGAAATCCTCTTGATGGACGAGCCGCTCGCCGAGCTCGACCCGGCGGCCCAGCGCACCGTCGTCGGCCTCGCCGCACGCTTGCGCGACCGCTTCGGCCTGACGATCGTCTTTTCCACGCACGACGTGAACCCGCTGATCGGGATCGCCGAGCGCGTGCTCTACCTTGCCGGCGGGCGTGGCGTGATCGGCCCCATCGAGGAAGTCGTCACCGGCGAGGTGCTGACGAAGCTCTACGGCGTGCCGATGGAGGTCTTCGAGGCCCGCGGCCGGCGCTTCGTCGTGCAGGATGACGCGGTGATGGCGGCCGCACCGGAAGAAGTGGCCGCCGCACGATGAACTGGCCGGACTTCCTGGCGCTCGGCTTCATGCGCAATGCCTTCGCGACGGGCACCGCGGTTGCGATCGCCGGCTCGCTCGTCGGTTATTTCGTGGTGCTGAGGCGCCAGACCTTCACCGCGCACGCGCTCGGCAATATCGGGTTTGCGGGTGCCGCCGGGGCGCAGCTCGTCGGCTTTTCCCCGCTCGGCGGGCTCGTCGTCACCACGCTTGCCGCGGCCGTGTGGCTGACCTTCGTCGGCGCCCGGCTTTCCGAGCGCGATCTCGGCGTCGGCATGCTCCTGATGCTGGCACTCGGGCTCGGCGTGCTCTTCCTCAACATCTACAGCGCCAACGCCAATGCCGCGCTCGGCATCCTCTTCGGCAGCGTGCTCGGCATCGGCGAACGCCAGATGTGGGTGGCGATCGGCGTCTCGGTGCTGGTCGTGGTGCTGCTCGCCATCCTGTTCCGACCGCTTCGCATCGTCACGATCAACGAGGATTTCGCGCGCGCCCACGGCGTGCCGGTCGAACTTGTGACGCTTGCCTTCATGCTGACGCTGGCGCTTTCCATCGCCGTTGCCGTGCCGGTGATCGGCGCGTTGCTCACCTTCGCGATCTTCGTCGGCCCGCCGGCGGCAGCGCAAGCCTGGACGCGGCGCGTCGGCACGGGGCTTGCGCTCAGCGTCGTCCTTGCCGTTGTGCAGGTGTGGCTGGGCCTGCTCGCCTCCTACTATGTGGATTATCCGGCGACGACGTGGATCGCCGGCCTGAGCTTTGCGGTCTATCTGGCAAGCCGCATCGGCCGGCCGATGGGGGCTGCCGCCTGAACGGCAATCACGGCGTGCGTTCGGCCGGCATCGTGCCTTCGGGATCGATCACGAGGATGTGGACGGAACGCGGGCCGTGGGCGCCCATCAGAAGCACCTGCTCGATGTCCCCGGAGCGCGACGGCCCCGTGACCAGGTTGACCGTGCGCGGCATCGATCCGTCGCCACGGCTCGTCCTCAGTGCGCTCCACAGACTTTCGAGGTCGCCGGTCACGTCCTTCGCGTCGACGACGACGAGGTGGTGTTCCGGCAGGAAATTGACGGTCGTCGGATTGTCCGTGCCGCTCGTCAGCGCCAATGTACCGGTCTCCGCGACTGCGCCGAGCGCGTGGGAAACACCCGTGACGTCCTCGCCGTCGCTCGCCCCCGACTTCACTTCGAGTGTCGCGGCCTCGTGCCAGGGCGCCTCCGCAAGCCGCGGATCGGTTCCCATGCGCACCGACGCCGGCAGGTTGCGTTCACGCAGATAGGTCAGCACGGCGTCCGGCAACGCATCGTAGCCGGCAAGCGTTGCGACGGACGCGTTCGCCTTGATCGCCATGTCACGGAAGAGGGCGAGACGCTCGGCCGCCGGCAGATGCCCGCGTTCGGGGATCACGCCGCGCGGATGGCCCGCGAGACGCTCGGCGACCGCCGTCTTTCGCGCGGCCTCGTCGCCACCCGCCCCGAGCGAGGCGCGGATCTTCGACAGGATCGCGTCCCGCCCGCTCACGCCTTCGACCCCTTGTCGTGGCGCTGGCGCTCGGCCCATTGCTGCATGAAGGTCGCGCCTTCGGGTGCCGGAAGATCGCGGTGGCGCGTCCAGCCGCCGGCAAGCGGCAGGCGGGCGATGCGATGGCGCGCGCCGCCGAGACGCGAAAGGACCGGCATGGCGAGAGAGACGGCCCGCCGATAAAGCTTCGGACGCCGTGCCACATAGGCCCATATGCCGAGGCCGAAGCGAGCCTTCGAGGGTTGCAGATGCTTCTCGAACTCCTGCTCGCGCCAGTGCCGCATCATCTTCGGCAGCGGAATGCGCATCGGGCAGACTTCCTCGCACCGCCCGCAGAAGGTCGAGGCGTTCGGCAGGTGCCCGGACTTGTCGATGCCATGAAGGGAGGGGGTAAGTACCGCACCCATTGGTCCCGGATAGACAGAGCCGTAGGCGTGGCCGCCGACGGCGTGGTAGACCGGGCAATGGTTCATGCAGGCGCCGCAACGGATGCAGCGCAGCATTTCCTGATACTCCGTGCCGAGCATGTCGGAGCGGCCGTTGTCGACGAGGACGACGTGGTATTCCTCCGGTCCGTCCGGATCGTCCGCGCGCTTCGGGCCTGTCGAGACCGTAGTGTAGACGGACATGTCCTGGCCGGTCGCCGAACGGGCAAGCACGCGCAGGATCTGCGCGGTGTCCTCGAGCGTCGGCACGACCTTCTCGATCGAGGCGACGACGATGTGCACCTTGCCGAGCGTCTGGGTCAGGTCGCCATTGCCCTCGTTGGTGACGATGACGGACGAACCGGTTTCGGCGACGAGGAAGTTCGCGCCGGTGATGCCGATATCGGCCTCGAAATATTTCTGCCGCAGCACCTCGCGCGCCTCGGCGAGCAGCGAGACGGGCTCGGTCAGGTCGCGTTCCGCCTCGAACTGGGTGTGGACGCGGCGAAAATCGCTCTCCACCTGGTCGCGGTTCACGTGCACGGCCGGCGCGATGATGTGGCTCGGATGTTCACCGCGCAACTGGATGATGTATTCGCCGAGATCGGTCTCGACGGGCGTGATGTCGTTTGCGCTGAGAAAGTCGTTGAGCCCGATCTCCTCGGTGATCATCGACTTGCCCTTGGTGACGGTCTTCGCCTTGCGCTGCTGACAGATCGCGAGCACCGCCTCGCGCGCTTCGGCGGCCGTCGCTGCCCAGTGCACGTGGCCGCCGGACTGCGTCACCTTTTCCTCGTAGGCCTCGAGGTAGTGGTCGAGATGGGCGAGCGTGTGGTTCTTGATGTCGCGTGCGTTGTCGCGCAGCCGGTCGAATTCCGGTAGCGCGTCGGTCGATTTGCGGCGCTTGTCGATGAAGCCCTTCTCGACGTTGCCGAGCGCGCGCTGCAGGTCGGCATTGGCGATCGCCGCGCTCGACTGCTCCTTGAACTTGAGCGAGGTCAGTTCCATCAGCGCTTGCCTCCGCCGGCGATCGCCGGCTGGTCCGTCATACCGGCGAGCACTTCCGCCACGTGGCGGACCTCGACGTTGGAGCCCTCGCGCTTCAGCTTGCCGGCCATGTTCATGAGGCAGCCCATATCGCCGGCAAGCAGCATGTCCGCGCCGGTATCGGTGATCGCCTTCATCTTCTTGGTCACGATCGTGTTGGAGATGTCGGGATACTTCACGCAGAAGGTGCCGCCGAATCCGCAGCACACATTGGCGTCCTTCATCTCGGTGATCGTCGCGCCTTCCAGCGAATTGAGAAGCGCGCGCGGCTGCGCTTGCACGCCGAGTTCGCGCAGGCCCGAACAGGAATCGTGATAGGTCACCGACTGGTCGAGCCGGCCTTCGACACCCGTGATGCCCATCACGTCGGTCAGGAACGAGACGAGTTCGTGCACCTTCGCGGAGAAGCGTTCGGCGCGCGCGCGCCACGGATCGCCCTCCTCGAACAGCCAGGGATAGTGCTTCTTCATGGTCGAGCCGCAGGAGCCGGAGGGCGCCACGACGTAATCGAACCCTTCGAAGCTTTCGATCACCTGCTTGGCGATCGCCGCCGTGTCCGCGCGATCACCGGAATTATAGGCCGGCTGGCCGCAGCAAGTCTGGCCGAGCGGCACCTCGACCCGGCAGCCCGCATCCTCCAGAAGCTTGACCGAGGCGAAGCCGACGCTCGGGCGGAAGAGATCGACCAGACAGGTCGCGAAGAGGCCGACGGTCGGCTTCTTCGCATCGGCTCGCGTTCGCCGACCGGCGCTCGGTTCTTCCATGGATGGTGGCTCCTTCCCGTGGCCCGCATCTTCCGCCGACCGGCATGCATCTTGAGACCCGCCGGCGCCGTGGTCAACGCGCCAGGGCAGAATTGCACGCGGTCATTGCCGGCCGGCGAGCCCGTTGCCGGGTCGACGCTTGCCCGTCCGGGCGCTATATCGGCAATCAGGCAAAACGTCGCCGATCGGGAGGAGACGCCATGGCAACGCCGGCCATGCCTGAAGTTCAGGAGAAGACGCTTTCGCGCCGCGAGGCGATCGTCGGCGATCTGCGCGCGATCGTGCCCGGCGAGGGCGTCGTCGACGCGACCAATTCCATGCGCGCCTTCGAGAACGACGGGCTGACGGCCTATCGCCAGCTTCCCCTCGTCGTCGTGCTGCCGGAGACGGTGGATCAGGTCTCTCGCGTGCTCGCCTATTGCCACGAAAACGAGATCCGCGTCGTGCCGCGCGGCTCTGGCACCTCGCTCTCGGGCGGCGCGCTGCCGCTGGAAGACGCCGTGCTCCTCGTCATGTCGCGCTTCAATCAGGTGCTCGAGATCGACTATGACAACCGCGCCGTGCGCGCGCAGCCGGGCGTCACCAATCTCGGCATTACGACGGCCGTTCAGGACGAAGGGTTCTACTACGCGCCCGATCCCTCCTCGCAGATCGCCTGTTCGATCGGCGGCAATGTCGCGGAGAATTCAGGCGGCGTGCACTGTCTGAAATACGGTCTGACGACGAACAATTTGCTCGGCCTCGAAATGGTGCTCGTCACCGGTGAGGTGATCCGCCTAGGCGGCAAGCACCTCGACAGCGAGGGCTACGATTTCCTCGCGTTGATGACGGGCTCCGAGGGCCTGCTCGGCGTCGTGACCGAAGTCACCGTGCGTATCCTGAAAAGGCCGGAGACGGCACGTGCGCTGCTGATCGGCTTTCCGTCGAGCGAGGCGGGCGGACAGTGCGTGGCCGACATCATCGCCGCCGGCATCATTCCGGGCGGCATGGAGATGATGGACAAGCCGGCGATCGCGGCGGCGGAGGATTTCGTCAAGGCCGGCTATCCGCTCGACGTCGAGGCGCTCCTGATCGTCGAGCTCGACGGCTGCGTCGAGGAGGTCGATCACCTCATCGACGTGGTCGAACGGATCGCGGCGAAGAATGGCTCGACGACCTGCCGCATCTCCATGAGCGACGAGGAACGCGCGACGTTCTGGGCCGGGCGCAAGGCGGCGTTCCCGGCCGTCGGGCGCATCTCGCCGGACTATTACTGCATGGACGGCACGATCCCGCGCAAGGAACTGCCGCGGGTGCTTGCGCGCATGCGCGAGCTTTCCGGCCACTACGGCCTGCGCGTGGCGAACGTCTTCCACGCCGGCGACGGCAATCTGCATCCGCTGATCCTCTACGACGCGAACGAGCCGGGCGAACTGGAACGCGCGGAGGAATTCGGCGCCGACATCCTGAAGCTGTGCGTCGAGGTCGGCGGCGTCCTGACCGGCGAGCACGGCGTCGGCGTCGAGAAGCGCGATTTGATGGGGACGATGTTCAACGAGACCGATCTCGACCAGCAGATGCGGGTGAAATGCGCCTTCGACGACAAGCATCTCCTGAACCCCGGCAAGGTGTTCCCGCAGCTTCGTCGCTGCGCCGAGATGGGCCGCATGCACATCCATCGCGGCCAGATGCCGTTCCCCGACATTCCGCGGTTCTGAGCGCCATGAACGACGCTGCCGCGAAAGTCGAGGAGGCCGGCCATACCTTTCGGCCGGAGACGGAAGAGCAGGTGCGCGACGCCGTCTCATGGGCGGTTTCGGAACAGACCCCGCTTGCCGTGCGCGGGCATGGATCGAAGGCTGCGATCGGCCGGCCGGTGCAGGCGGCGAACACGCTCGATCTCTCCGCGCTTTCCGGCATGACGCTCTACGAGCCGGAGGAACTGGTGCTTTCGGCGAAGGCCGGTACGCCGGTCGCGGAATTGCACGCCTTGCTTGCCGAGAATTACCAGGAATTCGCCTTCGAGCCGATGGACTACGGACCGCTGCTCGGCGGCGAGGCGGGTCGCGGCACGCTCGGCGGGCTGTTCTCGGCGAACCTCGCCGGCCCGCGCCGTATTCGAAACGGCGCGGCGCGCGACCACGTGCTCGGCATTCGCGCCGTCACCGGGCGTGGCGACATCGTCAAGTCCGGCGGACGCGTGGTGAAGAACGTCACCGGCTACGATCTCTCGAAAGGTCTCGCCGGCGCCTGGGGCACGCTCGCCGTCGCCACCGAACTCACCTTCAAGGTGCTGCCGCGTGCCGAAAGCGAGACGACGCTGGTGCTTCTCGGCCTCGACGATGCGCAGGCCTGCGAAGTGATGGCGCTCGCCATGGGCTCGGTGGCGGAAGTCTCGGCCGCAGCCCACCTGCCGGAGACGGTACGCCGGTCCTTCGTCGGCGGTGTGCTGTCGGCCTCGGCCACGGTCTTGCGCATCGACGGCTTCGCGCCATCCGTCGAAGCCCGGTTCGAACGGCTGGCGGCGATCTTCAAGGCCTTGCGCGTCGAGTGGCTCAATGCCGAGACGTCCCGCCAGCTCTGGCGCGAGGTGCGCGACGTGAAACCCTATGCCGACGGGACGGCGCGACCCATCTGGCGCGTTTCCACCGCGCCTGCGAGTGCCCACGCCTTCGTCATGGCGCTGAGGATGGAGGCGGGCGTCGACGCCTTCTACGACTGGCAGGGCGGGCTGGTCTGGATGCGCATGGAGAGCGATCCCGAAGCCGAACTGGTGCGCCGGCATCTTTCGGCAAACGGCGGTGGCCACGCGACGCTGGTGCGCGCCGACCCGGCCATCCGCGCCGCCGTCCCGGTCTTCCAGCCGCAGCCGGCGGCGCTCCACGCGCTGTCGAAGCGTCTTAAGGCCCAGTTCGATCCGACGGGCGTCCTGGAGCCGGGGCGCATGGTCGCGGATATATAGGGCCGGGAGTGAAGCCATGCAGACGAACTTCTCCCTCGCCCAGCTTGCCGATCCGGATACCGCGCATTCCGAGCAGATCCTGCGCAAATGTGTGCATTGCGGGTTCTGCACGGCGACGTGTCCGACCTATGTGACGCTCGGCAACGAGCTCGACAGTCCGCGCGGGCGGATCTACCTCATCAAGGACATGCTAGAGAACGACCGGCCGGCGGACGCGGAGACCGTCACGCATATCGACCGGTGCCTCTCCTGCCTCGCCTGCATGACGACGTGCCCTTCCGGCGTGAACTACATGCACCTCGTCGACCATGCGCGCCAGCACATCGAGCGAACCTATCGGCGGCCGTTCGCCGACCGGATGACGCGCGGCCTGCTCGCCGCCGTCCTTCCTTATCCGAAGCGCTTTCGCCTGGCACTTTCGGCAGCGCGGGTCGCACGACCGTTCGCGCGGCTCTTCAAGGCCGTGAAGCCGTTGCGGCCGCTCGGCGCTATGCTCGACCTCGCGCCGCGTGCCGTGCCCGAGCCTTCGCCGGCGCAGGAGCCGGGTGTCCATGCGGCAAAGGGGGAGCGCCGGGCCCGCGTCGCGCTGCTGACGGGTTGCGCGCAGCCGGTGCTCGACCCGGCGATCAACGAACGCACCATCGCGCTTTTGACACGGCTCGGCGTCGAGGTCGTCGTGCCGAAGGGCGAGGGGTGCTGCGGCTCACTCGTCCACCACATGGGCCGCGAGGCCGAAGCGCTCGCCGATGCGCGCCGCAACGTCGACGTCTGGACGCGCGAGATCGAAGGCGGCGGGCTCGATGCCGTGATCATCACCGCGTCCGGCTGTGGCACGACCATCAAGGACTACGGCCACATGCTGCGCACCGACACCGATTACGCGGAGAAGGCGGCCCGCGTCTCGGAACTGGCGGTGGACGTCACGGAATTCCTGGTCACACTCGATCTGCCGGCGCCGACGAACACGAGTGGCCTGACCGTCGCCTACCATTCGGCCTGTTCCATGCAGCACGGACAGCGCGTCACCCGCGAGCCGCGGGCGCTTCTGGAACAGGCGGGCTTCACCGTCAAGACGCCGGCCGAAGCGCATCTGTGCTGCGGTTCTGCCGGCACCTACAACATCACCCAGCCCGAGATCGCGGCGAAGCTGCGTGATCGCAAGGCTGGGAACCTGAAGGCGACCGCGGCCGACATGGTCGCCACCGGTAACATCGGCTGCATCACCCAGCTTGCCGGTGCGGTCGGCATGCCGGTGGTTCATACCGTCGCGCTGCTTGACTGGGCCTGGGGCGGCGATCGGCCTGAGGGCATCGGCGTAAACGGTTCGGCAGGAAGATAGCACCATGTGATCTTCCCCCAATGCGGAGGAGATGCCCAGCTATGCCGAGGCCGAACGATCACGTCCGTGTGACGGTACGGACCGTATGGCCGAGGTTTCACAAAACCGCCGTTGCTGCTCTAGATGGTCCCGTTACGACGTCACGGGAAAGGTTCTTTCATGGATATCGCACGCTTTCTCGCCGCCGGTAGCCTTGCCTTCGCGCTTCTCGCCGGCGCGTCCCCTGCTTCGGCCCAGTCGCCGCATGGCGCGGACCGGAAAGGCGATGCGAGCGGCAGCGGGCCAGGCATCTTCTCGCTTCTGCCCGACACTGCGAAGACCGAGCATTCGATTACCGTCGACGGCAAGACGCTCGCCTATACGGCTGAGGCGGGCACGCTGCCGCTTCTTGCCGGCGACGGCTCGCCCACGGCGCGTATCTTCTACGTCGCCTATCGGGCGGAGGATGGCTCGAATACCGATGGAAAGGGCAGTGATGGACAGAACGGTGGCGGAAGCCGCCCGATCACCTTCGTCTTCAATGGCGGGCCGGGCGCCGCATCGGCTTATCTTCAGCTCGGCGCGCTCGGGCCCCGGGTCCTGAAGACGAACGAGGACGGCTCGTTCCGTGCGCCGCCGCAGGAACTCGAAGACAACCCTGACACGTGGCTGACGATGAGCGACCTCGTCTTCGTCGATCCGGTCGGAACCGGGTACAGCCGTGCCGCACCCGGACAGAAGGAAAGCGACTTCTGGGGCGTGCGCACGGACGCTCAGGCGATGGCGGCCTTCATCCGGCTCTATCTCCTTCAGGCCGGGCGCACGGCCTCGCCGGTCTATCTGGCGGGCGAAAGCTATGGCGGGTTCCGCGCGGCGCTTCTTGCGAGAACGCTGCAGGAGGATACCGGCATCACGCCGGAGGGCATCACGATGATTTCGCCGGCGCTCGACTTCTCCTTCATCTACGGCGGCGACCATCGCCCGCTCGATCCGGCCCTTTTGCTGCCGTCGATGGCGGCCGTGAACCTCGCGAAACACGGCGTCACCGGCGAGGCTTTCGGCAAGCGCATCGCCGCAGTGCAGGATTACGCGCTTCACGGCTACCTGACGGCGCTCGCGAGCGGCAGAAGCGCCGGTGGCCGCGCGGCGAGCGAGCGCGTGGCCGAGATCACCGGGTTGCCGCTCGCAAGGGTACGCGAACGCGACGCACGCGTGTCGGCCACGGATTTCGTGCGCTGGTACGACCGTGCGGACGGCGAGATCCTCAGCATCTACGACGGAACGGTGGAAACGGCCGACATTGCCCCCGATTCCGATCGGGACCGCACGCCGGATCCGATCCTGGAGCGCAGCGTGCCCGTCGTCACCGGCGCGTTCGTGAACTATGTGCGCACGGCACTGAACTACCGCACCAAGGTAAGCTACCGCCTTCTCAACAAGGAGATCGCCGGCAAATGGGACTATGGCGGCGACGCGTCGAGCCAGGGCTATGCCGACGCGCTGGACGACCTGCAGGAGGCGCGTGCGCTGAACCCGTCGATGAAGGTGCTGATCGTCAACGGCTATACCGATCTCGTCACGCCCTACATGGTCTCGCGCTACCTCGTGAACCAGTTGCCGCCGCTCAAAGGCGCGGCACCGATCCGCACCGCCGTCTATCCCGGCGGGCACATGATGTATCTGCGCTCTGGCTCGCGCCACGCCCTTTATCGCGATGCACAATCGGTCTACGGCGCCGGCCAAGCCGAATAGGTTCGTTCGAACGAAAACGGGGACGAGCCAGACAGGCCCGTCCCCGTTTGTTGCCGATGCTCTAGAAGATTGATCGGTTCGAGCCGAGGTCGCGGTAGTAGACGCGACCTTCGCGCTTGCCGGGGCCGATGACGTAGACCGTCGTGCCCTTCGGAACGCGGGCATAGAGGTCCTCGACGTCCTGGTTCATCATCCGGATGCAGCCGGACGACATGAACTTGCCGATGGAGCGCGGCTGGTTGGTGCCGTGGATGCGGTAGAGCGAATCGTGGCCGCTGCGATAGAGGTAGAGCGCGCGGGCGCCGAGCGGGTTGTTCGGCCCGCCCTTCACGTGATGCGGAATCTGGATGCCCTTCTTCGCCTCGCGGCGGATCATGCGGCCGGGCGGCGTCCAGCTCGGCCACTCGGCCTTGCGCCCGACATGCATCTTGCCCGACCAGCGGAAGCCGTCGCGACCGACGCCGACGCCGTAGCGGATCGCCGTGCCGTCGTCCTTGACGTAGTAGAGATGCTTCGAGCGCGTATCGACGATGACGGAGCCCGGATCGACGTTCGTGCTGAAGCGCACCGTCGTGCGGCGATAGGCCGGTGCCGGCTGGTGGGCGCTCGCACGCTCGATATGCGTGTAGGGCGAGCCGGCGTCGGTTCGCCCAGGGGCCGCGTTCGCCGCGCCCGCGAAGCCGGTGGCGAGTGCCGCAGCGGCAAGAAGGGTCAGGAGGGGTCGCATGGTGATGTTGCCTTTTCTGCCATTGGCCTCGGCCGCCGGGGAAACGGCCTTCGGCGCTTTTGTCGATGAGACGGGATCGCCATCCGGCTTGTGATGGCCGCGATCGTGCAGGCGATGCCCTTGGTAATGGATGATCGGCCGGTCGTTCGGTTCGCGGACCGGACGCTGCGATGCGCTCGTTCCGCGCATCGGGGACCACGCCGGACGGGGGTACCGACGCTATCCCCTATGGACGACGACCTCGGTGCCGACGCTGACCCGATCGTAAAGGTCGAGCACGTCCTCGTTGCGCATGCGGATGCAGCCCGAGGAAACGTTGTGGCCGATCGTCCAGGGCGCGTTGGTGCCGTGGATGCGGTAGAGGGTGGAGCCGAGATAGAGCGCGCGCGCGCCGAGCGGGTTGTTCGGTCCGCCCGGCATGTGCGCGGGCAGGTAATGGCCGTTCTTCGCCTCGCGGGCGATCATCTCCTTCGGCGGCGTCCAGCCCGGCCACTCGGCCTTGCGCGAGACCCGGTGCGTGCCCGCCCAGCCGAAGCCCGGCCGGCCGACGCCGACGCCGTAGCGCTTGGCCATGCCGTGGCCGAGAACGAGATAGAGGAACTTGTCGCTCGTATCGATGACGATGGTGCCGGCTGGCCGGTTCGTGCGGTATTCCACAATGCGCGGCAGGTAGCGCTTCGCCATATGCATCTGGCGGGGATCCTCGCCGCGCGGGATCGCGGCGAGTTGCTGCGGGGACGCACGACGGATCTGCGACATCTGCTCTTCGCTCGTCACCGGCAGGTGCCCGCGCGGGCGTGCCTCGCGTCGTTCGTAGCGGCGCACCGCCTGTCGGCCCTGAAGCTGCGTGACCCAGGGTGCGGTCAGGTCGGGGCTGAGAACGATCGGCGGACGTTCGGCATAGCGCTGGGCGGCGTTCGCCGCGGTGCCGCCTGCCGTGATCGCGAGCGCCGCGCATGCGCCTGCAAGGAAAAGGAATTTAGCCATGAGCCGTCGTTGCCTCGTCGTCCCGGTTCGATCATGCGTATCGCGCGGGCACGAAGGCCAACACGATCCATGGCCGAAAGATGGCGCGACAACGTTTCGAAAAGAGTGAATCGCGGCACCGGGCAGGCGAAAGCCGTGCGGAAGGGTTAACAACCAGTTGATCGGTCCGGTAAACGAGGCGTTAATCGGCAATGGCAGGCGAAGGCAAAGCATGGCGGAGACAACCGAGAGCGACGGGCTGATCGAAGGACCGGACGGACGCGCGCGCTGCTTCTGGCACGGCGGCGACGGCGAATACATGCGCTATCACGACGAGGAATGGGGCCGGCCGGTCGCCGACGACCGGCGCCTGTTCGAGAAGATCTGCCTGGAAGGCTTCCAGGCGGGGCTTTCCTGGCTCACCATCCTCAGGAAACGGGACAACTTCCGCGCCGCCTTCGCGAATTTCGAGATCGCCCGTGTCGCAGCCTTCACCGACGACGACGTGGAGCGGTGCGTCGGCGATTCCGGCATCATCCGCCATCGCGGCAAGATCGTCTCGACCGTCAACAATGCACAGCGTGCGCTTTCCCTGCAGGCGGAGTTCGGTTCGCTCGCGGCCTATTTCTGGTCGCACGAACCGGGCGCGGCGGCGCGTCCGGCAAACGTGGACCGGGCGCATCTGCGCGACAACCCGACGAGCGAAGAATCCGTGCGTATCTCGAAGGACCTGAAGAAGCGCGGCTTCACCTTCGTCGGCCCAACGACGGTCTACGCCTTCATGCAGGCCATGGGTCTCGTGAACGACCATATCGAGGGTTGCTTTTGCCGCCCCGAGATCGAAGCCGAGCGCGCGGCCTTCATTCGTCCGGGGTGACGGCGGTCTCGCGCCCGCCTTCGGGCCAGCCTTCCTCGAAGATCAGCTCGTCGAGCGGCAGGCGCTCGCGCCAGCCCTTTTCGGCGAGTTCGGGGCGGGCGTAGAGCTGGTCGACATAGCCCACGCACAGATAGGCAACGATCGCGACATGGTCGGGGACGTTCAGCAACGCCTTCAGCTCGTCGGCATGGTAGATGCTGACCCAGCCGACGCCGACACCTTCGGCACGGGCGGCGAGCCAGAGGTTCTGCACCGCGCAGACGGTGGAATAGAGGTCCATCTCCGGGTTGTGGGTCTTGCCGAGCACGACGCGGCCCCCGCGCGTTCGGTCGCAGGTCACGCAGATGTTGAGCGGCGCGGCGAGGATACCCTCGAGCTTCAGCGCTCGGTAGGCGCGGCCGCGCTCGTCCCCGAACATCGCCGCCGCCTCGTCGTTCGCATGCGAGAAGAGCCGGTGGACGGCTTCGCGCCGTTCGCGCTCGCGCAGGAGGATGAAGTTCCAGGGCTGCATGAAGCCGACCGAAGGGGCATGGTGGGCCGCCTCCAGCAGGCGCCGGACGAGCGCTGCCGGCAGCGCATCGGGCAGGAACTCGTTGCGCACGTCGCGTCGCGTCTCGATGGCGCGATAGACGCCGGCCCGCTCGTCCGCCCCGAAGGCGGCGGCCGGCATGAAAGGGTCGTCGAAGCGATGGCTCACATGGTCTCCCCGCTGCCCGGGCTTCCGATCGTCCGGAAATGGCGCCACCATATCCATGGGCGGAGGCGGAACAAGGCCGCCGGTACCGACGCGACGTCCCGCCGCGTCGTCAGCTCATGCGGGTGCGGAAGAGGTGGCGTCGACGCCCGCTTGCCTCCGGGGTGCCGGGGCGCTGGCGTGGCGTGATCAGGATCGCGGCAATGACGAGCGCACCGGCGACCGCTTCGAGCGGCCCGATCGGCTCGGAAAAGGCCATGGCGCCGACGACGAACATGGTCGGCAGCTCGATGCTACCGGCCGCCGCCGTCAGCGTCGCGCCGATCTTCGGTGCGTAGATGTTGTAGAGGAGCTGCGGCACGAGTGCGGTGATCACCGCGATGCCGGCGATCAGCGCCCAGTCGTGCGCGCCGGCCGGCACGACGGCGGCGAGCGGGGAAAGCAGGATCAGCGGCCCGAGCCCAACGACCGAGCCCAAGGACTTGCAGGCCAGTCGCGACAGCGGCGGGATGGCGAACATCTTGCGCGCCAGGATGTTGATGCCGGTGCCGAAGGCGAAGGGCGCTGTAAAGGCGACGAGGAGATAGGGCAGCTTGTCCATCGGCACGGAGGCGGGCGTGCTGGCGAGCGCCGCGCCCAGCACGATCATGCCACCGGCGACAAGGGAGCGCCCCTGCGGTCGCTCGCCGAAGAACAGCCAGCCCTCCGCGATCGTGAAGACGGGATAGGTCATGTAGATGACGCCGACGGTGGAGACCGGCAGGACCTTCAGCGCCTCGACGTAACCGATCCAGCCGAGCGCCACCATCGCGCCCGAGAAGAACCCCCAGAGCGAAGCCGAGCGCATGGCGCCGGAAAAGCGCAGGAACGGCGCCAGCAGGATGGCGGTGAAGGTGTAGCGATAGAAGACGACGGCCGGCGCGATCAGTCCCGCGTCGCTCAGGCCCCGCATGAAGAAGGGAACGGTGCCGAAGCCGATCGAGGCAAGCACGACGATCACGAGGGCGGGATCCGGCATGCGGGTGCGTGCCGAGGATGGATCGATGGCGGCCATAAAGAGGTCGAACGCCCTTCGGGCGATGTTGCGTCTGTTCGCGTACGAATGGGCGAACGCGGCCGGAACCGGCGATGTTCCGGGACAAACCGGCGATTTTGCGCCGTCTTCCGCCGCTTCTTGCCGCATGCGCTCGCTTCCGCTACGAAAGCCCGCAAATCTCCGACATTCCTTTCGTATCATCAGCCGAACCGGAGCGCCGACCCATGAGCGCGAAGAAAAAGAAGCCCGCCCGTCTCAAGGCCCGTCTGCCGCGCGGGTTCGTCGATCGCGGACCGGGCGACATCCGCGCCACCGAGGCGATGATGGCGAAGATCCGCGAGGTCTACGAGCGCTACGGCTTCGATCCCGTCGAGACGCCGATGTTCGAATATACCGACGCACTCGGCAAGTTCCTGCCCGACGCGGATCGCCCGAACGAGGGCGTCTTCTCGCTGCGCGACGAGGAGGTCCCTTCCGGCGGCACGGCGCCGAACGCAGAACGACAGAAGGCCGCGAGGCAGGCAGCCGAAGACGCGGTGCTGCACGCCGCCACGGCCGCGACTCAACAGGAGACAAGGAGCGTCGAGGGCGCTACCGGGACGCAAGAACAAGAGCCGAAGAGCGCCGCAGGTGCTACCGGGGCGCAAGAACAAGAGGCGAGGAGCGCCGCAGGCGCGACCGGACTGGATAAAGCCGATTGGATGAGCCTGCGCTACGACCTGACGGCGCCGCTCGCGCGCCACGTGGCGGAAAACATCAACACGATCCAGCTTCCCTATCGCACCTACCGGGCGGGGTACGTCTTCAGGAACGAAAAGCCGGGGCCGGGGCGCTTTCGCCAGTTCATGCAGTTCGATGCCGATACGGTCGGTGCGCCCGGCGTCCAGGCGGATGCCGAGATGTGCATGATGATGGCCGACACGATGGAAGCGCTCGGCATTGCGCGCGGCGACTACGTCATCCGCGTCAACAACCGCAAGGTGCTCGACGGCGTGATGGAGGCGATCGGCATTGGCGGTGAGGAGCATGCCGAGACGCGGCTGACGGTACTGAGGGCGATCGACAAACTCGACAAATTTGGCGTCGAAGGCGTCGAAGAACTGCTCAGAGAAGGGCGAAAGGATGAAAGCGGTGATTTCACAGAAGGCGCTGGGTTGAGCCCACAGGCCACCAAAAAAATTCTTCGCTACGTTCGAGCTGGAGTTTCCGTCGCCAATGTTGGACGGCGTTATCGCTTCGACCGAACAAAAAGTAACGCGATGTTCGAAGCAGCGATTGATACAATTTCAGAGTTGGTGATCGATGCAGATATAGGTGGAAATGGTGTTCGTGAACTCCGTGATATCCGCTCATTAGTTAAAGCAGCAGGTTATGATGACGGTCGAGTCCAGATCGACCCCTCCTGCGTCCGCGGCCTCGAATACTACACCGGCCCCGTCTTCGAGGCCGAGCTACTCGCCGAGATCCCCAACGAGAAGGGCGAGATCGTGCGCTTTGGCTCGGTCGGCGGCGGCGGACGGTATGATGGGCTCGTCAAGCGCTTCACCGGGCAGGACGTGCCGGCGACGGGCTTTTCGATCGGCGTTTCGCGGCTGATGACGGCGCTCAAGAACCTCGGCAAGCTCGACGATGGCGGCGTCGTGCCGCCGGTCGTCGTCTGCGTCATGGATCGCGACACGGAAAGCCTCGGGCGCTACCAGCGCTTCACGCAGGAACTGCGGAACGCCGGCATCCGGGCGGAGATGTATCAGGGCAATCCGAAGAACTTCGGCAACCAGCTAAAATACGCCGATCGGCGCGGCGCGCCGCTTGCGATCATCCAGGGCGGCGACGAGCGCGCGCGCGGCGAGGTTCAGATCAAGGACCTGATCGAGGGCAAGCGGCTTTCCGGCGAGATCGCCGACAATGCCGCCTGGCGGGAGGCACGCGCCGCGCAGGTCGCGGTGCCGGAGGATGCGCTGGTCGACAAGGTGCGCGAGATCCTAGCCGGCCAGGCTGCGGACCGGGCAGCGGCGTACGAGGTCGCCTAGAACGCTTCCGTGCCGGTCGGAAAGGCGCTAGGTAGTGGACTCATAAGTTCGCATCCACAGTCTTGCCGATGCGAGAGCGACGGCGGCGAGAAAGTTCCTTGCCAGCTTGTCGTAGCGC
>NZ_VHLH01000004.1 GCF_006516965.1 Pararhizobium mangrovi
ATCCGGTCCCTCCCTGGACTCTGAAGTCTCACAACCTCAGCATCCCCGGTCCGGACCGGATGGACAACCTAATGAAAGCTCACATCTAGATGCCCGGCTTCTATGACGCCATCGACGGCCTTCTCGACGAGACGGCGAAGAGCGACCGGCAACTGGTCTGCCGGCCGACGGTCGAAGCACACTTCCTTTCGTCCACGGTACGCATCTGGGGCGGCATCGGCCCGATGATCACGCCGGACGGTGAGCGCTGGCACGGGTGGAATGCGATCAACGACGGCGGCGACGTGGTGTCGTTCTTCCAGCCGCCGAAGCTCACAGACATTCGGGATGGGTCCTCGCCGCTCTACGAATTCACACTCGGCTATGTGGACGAGGAGACCTACCACAAGACGCGCGACCTCGAGGAAGAGGTGAAGGGCCGCCTGCTCGTCTGCTCGTCGGTCTACCTTGAAGAGGGCAAGACGCGCGCCGCCACGCCGCCCGGCGATAGCTGGCGCCTGCGGATGAAGCAGTCCCGGTTCAGCGAGAAGATCACGAAGGACGAGGACGGTGGCCACCGCCGGCTCTACTCCATGTCGGTGATCGCGAAGAACATCAACGAGGGACGGTCTATGACGCAGTTCGGAATCATGAACGATGCCGGGCAGCGCGCCCGCTCGCTCGAGATGTTCGGTGTCGCGGACGATGCCTATGCGCAGTTCGTGGTCGCCTACATCAACGGCAAGCACCTCAACATCAGCGACTCGTGAGGCACGCTATGAAAGATCGGGCTGCCAGTCTTCTAGGGCTTTCTGTTCCGCGGCTTCCATTTCCTGAGCCTCGGAAAATAGCTCTTGTGCTGACTTACCTTCAGCACATGAAAGAGCGCGGTGCATCTGTTCAACCGCTTCCCGATAAAGAGCTTCGCGCATATCGCCGATGGATTGCTCTGCACTCGTCGTGATGCGGACTTTGACGCGGACGTTATGGGCGACCGGTATGTCGTCGACTTGCCCGTCGAAATTGAAGGCAACGGTGCCGTATACGCCGCGAACACCGTCTAGAAATCCAAACTCTTCAAACTGAAAAAACTGCATGGTTGCCTCCCCTTTGAATGCTTGCCAGTCGAGCATGCCAGAGATCGGGAGCGCATGTCAGAGTGATCAATCCATGAACATCGAAGAGGCGATCGCCGCAACGCTGGCCGATTGGCACGCGAACCCTTTCGGTTGGGCCGATGCCAACTGCGACTTCTCGGTGGCGGACTATGTCGTCCGGCTGACCGGCCGCGATCCCGCTGCGGAATGGAGGGGGCGCTGTTCGGGCGAGAGCGAGGCCCACAGGCTCAAGGATGAGGCGGGCGGCAATGCTGCGCTGATCAGGCAGGGAATGCTCTCAGCGGGCGCATGTGTGGTCGATACGCCGGCCCTCGGCGATGTGGTTGCCTGCCGCCTGCGCGGTCTGGAACTGCCTGGCATCTATCTCGAACCATACGCTGCCTTCCGCTCGCCGGCCGGTGTGCTGCGCAGCCGCATGCATGAACTGATCGAGGCATACCGATGCGTGTGATGCGACCGCTCAAGATGCTTGCCGGTGCGCTGCTCATGTCGACCGCGCTCACAGCGCCGGCAAAGGCCGACCCGGTCAGTGGGCTTGTGGCATTGATCTCTTCGGGTCTGAACGCCGTTGGCGCAACCGTCGCAACGCAGGCGATTGTAGGGCAAGCGATCGTCGGTGTCGCGGGCTCTGCGTTGGGGCAGGCGGCGATCGTCGCGGGGCTTTCCTACGCCGCCAACTCGCTGCTTGCGAACAAGCCGAGCGCCCCGCCGCCGCAGGCCCTGCAGTCGAATTTCACGACCGACCAGAAGAAGCGCTACTACGCTTCCGGCGAGCTTCGCCTCGGCGGCATCGTGACGTTCGCCGAAGCGAAGGATGGCCGGCTCTACAAGCAGATCGCGCATGCCGATGCGGAGGTGACGGAAGACATCCAGATGTACCTCGACAACATTCCGGTCACGTTCCACGATGGTGGGAATGGCGTTGAAACCGACGAGTTCTACGAGAGCGACGAGGATCCGTATTTCTACCTCTTCTCGCGACATGGGACGGTCGATCAAGCAGCGCAGGAAAAGCTGACATCGGTTTTCAGCGAATGGACCGAGCGGCACGTAGGTGCGGGCGTATCAGACACGTTGCTGCGCGTCCGGCAGATGAGCAACAAGCATCGGGCGCGCTATTACGTCTTTAGGGGCGTGCTCGGCCTCGGTGAGCCCGACATCACACGCGCAGCGATGTATGGCCGCTATTACGATCCCCGCAACGACAGCACGCGCGGCGGGGACGGCGACGAGCGCCCCGACCAGCCAAGCACCTGGGGGCCAAGCAAGGGCAATATCGCCCTCCTGATCGCCCAGCATCGCATGGACCCCGAGCGGTTCGCGATGAGCCCCGACGACATCAACTGGGCGAACATCGCCGAACAGGCCGACATCTGCGACGAGACGGTCGTCGATCGCTACGGTGACAGCATCAAGCGCTACCGTGGCTCCGTCATCATCGACAAATCGGAAGAGAGCAACATCGAGGCCGAGAACCGCCTGATGGCCGCGTGCGACGCGATCCGGTTCGAGGATGAGGACGGTCGTTTCGGGATCTACGTCGGCAAATATGTCGAGCCGGACGTGGTCCTGACCGATGCCGATGTTTTCGAGATCGAGAGCAACGAGAACGACGACGGCGAGACGGACTACACCCACTATTACGGGATCTATACCGAGCCGGCTTTTGCGTACAAGGAAAGCTCCACGGCGCAATGGGTCTCGGACGACTGGAAGCAGGGCCAGCCGATCAAGACGAAGGACGTCACGCTCCACGTCCTGCTCGACCACAACACTGGGGTGCGCGCGGTCAAGGCCACGGCGCGGCGGCAGTCGGCGAAGCGCTCGCTTGCGGTTACGGCCGGCCTGCGCGCGCGGCGCCTGCGGTCCCGGCGTTTCGTGCGGCTCAGCCTCGGCGACGCCAACCTGTCCGGTGTCTACGAGGTGGCGAGCCTCGCGCCGGGCGAGGACGGGCTGACGCAGCATCTCACGCTGATCTCGACCGACGCGAGCAACTGGACGCTTTTGCCCGGCGAAGAGGGCGACCGCCCGAACCTCAACATCACGGTGCAGAACAACGGCGGCAGCATCGACAACATCGATCCCGCCGACATGCAGATCGTCTCGCAGACCATCGAGGGTGCCGGCGTCCGGTTCGTGGCCGATTTCCCGGTCCCGAGCCGTCCCGACTACATCGTCCAGATCCAGTATCGCGAGAAGGGCGATACGATCTGGGACGAGTTCGCGATGAAAACCGAGGACGGGGCAGGGCGATCCGGCGGCGTCGCGATCGGCACGACCTATCAAATCCGCTGGCGCGTGACCACGATCACCGGCAGCTCCTCGGGCTGGTCCGACATCGTCGAGATCAAGGCGTCCGGTGACAGCACGGCGCCGGCTGAAGGCGTGCTCGGCACGCTGACCGTCATCAACTCGACCGTCCAGGTGCCTTGGCGCAATGCCAACGACCGGCGGGTCTCGGCGGCACTGATTTACCGCAGCGCGACCAACGACTTCTCGAGCGCAACCGATCTCTACGGCCCGATCTATTCCTCGCCCAACCAGCAACTGCAGCAGCAGGACAACCCAGGCTCGGGCACCTGGTACTATTGGGTCGTCATGCAGAGCGCCACAGGCGTGGCATCCGACCCTGACGGCCCCGGCTCCGTAAGCATCGCTTAGCCGGGCCTGTCACCCAGAAATCAAAGCATGAATGCCTTGGCCGCGTGCCGGGGCGCTTTCGCATGGAGCATTCGCGTGGCCAGTGCACCCCTCGATCCTAAGCAGATCTTTTTCGGCAACCCCGTTCGGGACGATCATCGACCCGACCCGAAAGAGATTGTCCAATTCCTGATCTACCTCAAGTCAGCAATTGATGCCTTGCGCGGTGCGACCGGTGATGCCGACGCACTGGACGATATCGCGGCTGACATCGCAGACTTGCGAAGCGATCTCGACAAGATCCTGGCCAATGCGCCTGAAGATGCAGACACTTTTTCCGAAATCAGCGAGGCATTGAACGCTCTTACCGAGGGTGCGCCACCCGACCGGAATACATTTGCGGAAGTCAGTAGCGTACTCGACGAGCTCCTGAGCCTCACGGTGCAATCGCTAATGGTTGCAAATAGCGATCCGAACAACATCGTTGCGGCGACTACCAGCCCGTCTAAATCCCTTAGCTCTGGGATGCTGTTCTCGCTGTCTCCCGCAGACACCAATACCGGCCCGGTGACGATCTCGATCGACGGCTCCGACCCGATCCCACTCATCGTAAACAGCCGGGCCTTGAAAGAAGGAGAGCTTACGCGGCCGAATACCGTTCTCATCCGCATCTTTTCTGGCGGGGCCCAAGCCAGAATAGTCGGTGGGAACTTGGGCGCCGATCTCGTCAAGGACCGGGTCGATGATCTGACCGGGTTGCTTGTTCCATCCCCCTTTCCGGCACCGCGGACACTTTTGTCGACTAAGCAATGGGTGACGCGCAAAATCGCAGACATGATCGGCGATGATCCGGACGTCGTTTTCGTTGCCGATTTCCAAGCGCAGATGGCGTTGGCCGTCGGCGTTGGCACCATGGACGATTGTCTCGCCTACGATCGAGCTGCATCAGCTTACTACGTCGACCAGGCGGGGCGATATATTTCGACGGCGAGCGGCGATCCGCGCTGGGGCGATCGCGGGTTGATGATCGAGCCATCTCGAACCAACCTTTTCAAGCAGTCGCGCGACCCGACCGCTTCCTCGTGGACGCGGGCCCGGTCGACCGTCTCGCCATCATCAATGTTTGTTGGTGGCCTGTCTGCTGCAAAGTTGATTGAGGACACGTCGAGCGGCACGCACAACATCAGCCAGACGTTCGCCGTGACCGCGGGCGACTGGATCACGGTCTCGATGCTGGTATCCGCCGGCGAGCGGAACTTTGCGGCGATCCAGCTCCAGGGTTCCCCGTTTCCAGGGCAGCCGCGCGCGTCCTTCAACCTTTCCAGCGGGATCGCGAAGGTCACGCAAGGCACGGCCACCGCAACCGCGCGCGCCGTTGCCGGCGGCTGGCTCGTCGAGATCACCGCTCAAGCGACGGCGACGGGCAACGCCGCCGCCTACGTCTTCGCGGCGGTCACGGACAGTGCGATCTCCTACGCGGGCGACGGGTCGTCCGGCATCTACGTGTCCGGCCTGCAAGCCGAGATCGGTCGCTACGCGACGAGCCTCATCCGCACGCTCGACGCCGTCGGGACGCGGCCTGCTGATGTCATGACGTTCGCGGACGCGTCCTGGTGGCCAAAGGCCGTCGGCACCGTGTGGATGCAGGCAGAGGCGCGACCTATCGACGGTGTCAGACTGATCGGTGGGCTCGGCTCCGGCGACACGCCGCTGGCGATGGTGTCGGCAACCGGGAGCATTTCGGCGCAGACCAACGGTGTCAAACTGACCGCAGAAACCGGCGGCAATTCTTGGGGCCTCGGATCAACCGTGGAAGTCGTCTCGTCTTGGGACCTGACCGGGCGATCGCTGGCAATGGAAGAGGGGATCGTCGCTGCGGACGCCGAACCCTCCCGGTCGACCGTCATGACGCACATCGGATCGCGCGGCACCGACACGCCCATTGACGTGATGTGCGGCTACGTCAAGCAACTCAAAGTCTGGAAGGCGCGGGCATAATGAAGAGCATTTCTCAGATCTTCGCGGATGAACCCTATGTCGTGGCGACCGGCGGCAACGGCGCGGGCTTCGAAAACAGTTCAACGCTGGTCTTCACCAACACCTACACGTTCGGACGGCAGGAGATCGGCTCCACGAACGGCACTTTGACCGTCGATTACGAGCAAGGTCAGCAGGTGCGCGCGGTGCTGACGGAGAACGTCTCGACCATTGCGCTGCAGAACATGCCGGTGTTCGGCGGGCGGCTCGAGATGATCCTAGTGCAGGACGAGGTCGGCGGACGCACCGTATCGTGGCCAGCGGCTTGGGTCACCGGGGGCAGCTTCGCGCCGGAGGTCACCGCGACGCCGGGCGCGAGAGACCGGTTCGTGATCTCGAACGACGGCTTCGATATCTACCTCGACATCGCCGGGCAGGACTACCGATGAGCGAAAACACGTTCGGCCCCGCCGATCTCACGGCGCCGATCCGCATCCTCCACAACCGCGTCCAACCGCGGCCGGACGACACGATCGACAGCTACGACGGCTTCCCGATCGGGATGGCAGCATCCCAGAACATCGCCAACATGAACGCCGTGCCGGCGGGCTGGGACGGCGAGATCGCCCATTTCCAGTGGGCGCATCGCGCGTCGGCAATCGAGGGTACGGAGAAGGGCACCAAGCCGAACCCGATCTCGCCGACGATCCGGCGGGCGGACGGGATCGTCTGCCGCGTCCAGTATTCGACGATCGCCAAGGCCATGGCGGCATCTAAGGTCTGCATCATGACGACGCTCGGCTACGACCCGGCCGAGTGCGCGGTCGTTGCGGCCGATGCTGGCTTCGATTCTTCGGCGATCGTGTCCTACGCCGACGCCGTGGACGG
Organism: Pararhizobium mangrovi; assembly: GCF_006516965.1. Classification (GTDB taxonomy): domain Bacteria; phylum Pseudomonadota; class Alphaproteobacteria; order Rhizobiales; family Rhizobiaceae; genus Pararhizobium_B; species Pararhizobium_B mangrovi. Next base: position 6,603 of record NZ_VHLH01000004.1, read on the forward strand.
GTGCGAGGCGCTGTTCGCGGACGACCCGAACCCCGACGCGACGCCGCCCTACGCCGGCGAGCCCTACCATGTCGCGACAGACCGGATCATCCTGGCCAATGCGCGGATCGTCGACAACCCGGCTCAGGCGTGGGGTATCGTCTACGACTATGAAGCGCAGGACGGCCGCTCGTCCGATGCAACGCGCACACACATCGCCGATCTCGCCGAGGTCTGCCACACGAAGGGCTTCAAGCTTCTTGTCTACACCAACCCGCTGGACGGAGCCGGCGTCCTGCAGAGTGGCCTCACTCGCGACAGCCTCGGCGACGTCCTGGCCGCCGTCGATCGCCTCAGCATCCTCGTCGGCACCGCCTATTCCGGCGGGAACGTCGTTGGGCATTTCCGCCGCCAGCTCGCAATGCTGACGGGGCCGGACGGCAGCGGATCACCTGACATGGCGAAGGTGTTCGTGACGTTTGCTTTATCGAGCGGCGAGGTCGACGCCCGACAGGTCCGGCGGCTACTAACCGAGCTCTCCGCAGTGCGGATGCTCTGGTATTGGCCGGACTTACAAACGCTCGGTGGCGATCGAAGTCGCACAGTTAATCGTGTTATCGCCGCCTCAGCCTACGGGCACTTGATGCCTCGCCCAAGCACCGCAATCGCTTAATTTCAAAAGTGCTGGCAACATGCCGAGCCGCCTGCCTCCGAGCGGGCTTTCGATGGGCGGCGCCAGCAAAAAAACCGGTCCACAGGCAACAAGGTCGCGGACCGGTTTTTAGGAGCAAAGCAGAAGGGAGGAGAACCTGCTTCGTCTGAGATCCTGCCCCAACATGGTTAACCGGTGGTAAACCGAATAAGGCCCGAACTCAGTTCCCAGTTCCGGAACACGCCGTCCGTGAGCAGTATAATCTCCAAGCTGCGCCAATTATAAAGGTTGTCATAGCGATCGCCATGAAGGCTGCAGCCATCAGCATCAAGGTTGCCGTCAAGAACAGATGGCCGGCCAAGAGCAGACTGCCGGCAAATCGTTCCGCAATGTTCGAATAAGCGATTTCCATGACCCCTCCATGGTTATGGAGCGAGATAAAAACACGGCATCGTTCTTGAGTCGAGTCTTACGTTCCTTAGAACCAGCCTCAGGGCGCGTCCAGGAATTACCGATAAACCGAAGAGTACGCTACGCGCTTCCATGAGAAGGGCGCGGCATTCTAACGGTCGGCGGCCAAACGTGCGAGCGCATACGTGGCGGCAATAAAGCCGGCGGTGAGTGCGAGATAAAGCATTTCTGAATCCCCTCAGGTTGCATCGACCAGCAAAACACAAGTCGAGCTATCTGTCACATCCCCACGATCAGGAGACCATCATGGACCCTACCGTTCCGTCCGGAGCGGCGCGGCTGCTCGACTACGTGCGCGACACGGAGACGGGCTCTGCCGGCGCCGACAGCTACCGCACGATCTACGGGCACAACGAGGACAAGCTCGCCAAGCCGCTCACGTCCATGACGCTCGGCGATGTGGTCGATGCGCAGGGTGGTTGGAGCAAGCGCTTCGGCTCGTCCGCTGCCGGTGGCTACCAGTTCATGCGCGCGACGCTGCAGGATCTGTCCAGTGATCTCGGCCTGCGCGGCACCCAAGTGTTCGACCCGAACCTACAGGACCGGCTCGGCTACCACCTGCTCAAGCGGCGCGGCTACGAGGCGTTCGCATCTGGCGAGATCGGCCCGACCGAGTTCGGCCGGCGGCTGGCAATGGAATGGGCGTCTTTCCCCGTCCTCGAAGACTGTCAGGGCGCGCACCGTAAGCTCAAGCGCGGCGAAACCTACTATGCCGGCGACAAGCTCAACAAGGCGCTGATCAAGCCGGCAGAGATGGAAGCGTGCCTTCGCGAGGTGCGCGAGATGATTAATGGCGAGGCCGCGCCCGTGCCGTCGGAAATCCCGACCCAATCCCCTCGACCGACACAGGAGGCAGACATGCCCGAAAAGTCCACACCGGCCAAGCAGGTCGCCAAGGCCATCGGAGGCGGGAAGGGCGCCGCGCAGGGAGTGACCTTTGCCGGCGGCCTCGTGATCATCTGCTCGTATTTCGGGCTGATCCCGCCCGATACCACGCCGACGCAGATTGCACTGCTCTCGACGGCGGTAACCGCGGTGGTCGCGCCGCTCGTATCGTTCGTGCAGGCGTACATGGCGCCGCGCAATGCCGAGTAAGCGCGCAGCGATGCCGCAGCGAGATCAATGGAGCACGGCCGGTGAAATGTTCCCCTCGCGGGTCTTCGGCCGGCTCAAGCGCCGGTTCCCGGAGCGCATCGTCGAATGGCTGTGCGCTGCGGAGCTGGTCGGATGGGGGGCGGTCTTCTACGGCCGCCCCTTCATTTTCAGCAACCCGGCCATGGGCATGCTTCGTAAGATGGCACCGGCCGAGCTGTGGGGCGTTTGCCTGATGACAGTCGGAGCCCTCTGGATCGTCGGGCTCGTCGTCAACGGCGCTCGACACAAGACGACATCCAAGATCCGGGCGACCTGTGCGACCGCGGGCCTCGTTACCTTCCTGCTGCTCGCACTCGGCTTTGCCGTCGCATACCCGGAGCAAATGACCGGGCTGTGGCTCGTGACGCTCATCCTGCATGTGCTCGCCGCGGCCTACAGCGTCTTTCGCGCCATGGTCGACCACGAGCGCGGGTAGGGCGGCATGGGGGACGTAATGACCATGGCATCAGTACCGGACTGGCTCGTCTATATCGCGGTCGGCGTCGGCATCGCGATCTCGACGGCGATTGGCCGGCTCGGCATGCAGTGGGGCCGAGCAAAGCCGCACGGCCAGGCCGGTGAGCAAAATTTTCAGCTATCAGGCGCGCTGGTTGATTCCTCGGCCGTCCGGCAGATGGCGAGCGCTGTGGAGGCGCAGACCATGGAGATGATCGAGCAGCGAAAGATGGCTGAGAACCACGCTCATTCCCTCAATCGCCGGCTGGAAGCACTTGGCGACCAGGTCGACCATCTGACGGGCGAACTGCGGCTGCTGCGCGAAGAGATGATCCGGGGCGTGCGCTTATAGAATTCTGTCGCGTGCTGTTTTACGCTCCATCACATGGGAAAATTCGACGACACAGATCCAATTGTCGCGCTTACGATCCTCGTTCGGAACGAAGCAGATATCATCGAAACGAATATTGATTTCCACCGCCGAGCCGGGTTCGACGTCATCATCGTCACCGACAATGCTTCTACCGACGGGACTAGCGAGATCCTGCGCCAACGGGAACAACTCGGTCAGATCGTCCTTCTGCAAGAACGATCAGACGCATATCGTCAGGACGCATGGGCCACGAGGATGGCGCTGCTCGCGCGAGAAACGTATGGCGCAGACTGGGTATTGAGCGGCGATGCTGATGAGTTCTGGGTTGTGCCAGGCGGTTCGATCAAGGATGAGTTGACCAACCGAAAGAAGCTCGTTCTGGCATGCGAGCGACGGAACATGGTGACAGATTACGAAACTCTCGGAAGAGAGCCGTGGTGGGAAGCCCTGATATACCGAGCGGATCCGCCTGTTCCCATGCCGAAGAACCACGACCGCATACGCGACCCACTGCCGGCCCCGTATTTCTTCCTGCAACTGCCGGGGAAGTCAGCCTTCAGCCTCGACGGTCTAGAGCGGATTGAGCGAGGCGCGCATAACGCCGTATATGATTCTGGGAAGCCGCAGAAAGGGGAATGTGGTATCGTCATCTATCACTTCCCGCTTCGCGATATCGCCGAATTCGAACGTTCGACCCGTCAGATCGGAGCTGCCATTCGCTCGGACGCATCGCTTCAACCAAATACATCGTGGAAGTATCGACGGTGGCTCGCGCAACTTGAGGCGGCGGGCTCAATCGATACCGCTGTTGCCGAAGCGCTGCCCAGCTCTGTTGAGCTTTCGGAGAGGCTCATGAACAACGAGGCAATCCAGGATACGTGGATGCGTGATCGTCTTCGAAAGATCGTGGCGTGATCCAGGTACAAGTCCCGTCTCGCACGTTCTGGATTGCCCATATCTGATACAACGGCCCGTCGGCCTTAGCGGTCGGCGGGGCGAATTGCTACTTGATCAGACGGATGCGCGCCTGCTCGTAGGCTCGGGCGATCGTAAGGCAGTTGCGCGCTTCGTCGCCTGCCATTTCGACGAGATGCGCGAGAAAGCCCCCATCCAGCTTCCTCGCATTGGTCAGCGCAGACTGCAGATCTTGCTGCACCGCTTCCAAGATTTCCCTCTCGCTCATGGTCTATATTCCCCTCAATTGCAATTTACGCTGTGTAAGGTGTGCTCCATAACGAGACGAGTCGAGCGCGAATACCGCGGTAAATGCCCTTCGATTGGGCAAATGCCATCACGGTCCTGTGAGATTCCATCTGAGAAAGGGTCCCGGCGACAGGGACGCAGCCATCCCCGTGTTGTTGCGTCGCAGAACAAATAAGCGATGCAGCCAGCCGGGAAACAAGACGTTACTGATACATGGTTGCATTGCGGGGACCGTCAGCCTTACGCATAGCGGCGGAGGGTGCTTCCATGACTTCGAGACGAATGGCCGATTTAAGTGTGGAGTTCGAGCGGGCGATTTTTACGGGCGACGGAGACCGGGCTGCAACGGCTTTCGCCGATCTGATCCGGGCCGGGGATCTCCAGATCTCCACCGACGCGCGCGAGTTTCTCGACGATGCGATCCACGGCCGCGACGCACAAACGCGGCTGCTCGACAAGCTCGGCCGATCTCGGCCTCAGGGATGCCGCGGGTAGAATTCCGTGGCCGACTTCAATCGTCGCGCAAGCTAAAGCCACGCTTTTCGGCCCACGCTGCATGGGCCGCCCGGGCTGCCGTTGCATGTTCGTCGGCCTCAACGAGTTTGTCGCGCCAGCCAAGTGCATCGACCGCGTCGAGCATGCGGAAATGCGCCGCCTCGGCTAGACGGGCTGCTTCGCCTTTAGTCGCCGCATAGCCTCTGTCTTGACCGATACGAGGCGAAATCCGCGTGTCGCTCCCCACGACGTGGTTGGCGTGCCATTCCCACGGCTCGCGCCCGGGATTGCCTGTTGGTTCGAAGACCCAACAGACGGATACGGAAAAGCAGTTTTCCCGGTCCATCGCGATGTAGTTCCGCGGCACGTCGGGCCAGGTATGTCGCCAGTCGAGGCGTAGGGGGGCATCAACCATGCCGCGATGCTGCCGATTCCAGACCGGAACATCAAGAGAACATTTTCGCTATCGGCACCATGGGTTCCCGTGGTTCGGCCACTTCTGCGCCAAACCTTCGCTCATCAGTACATCACCCGCGTCGCGCCCATCCGCCAGCGTGATCGTCACGATCTTGCGGCCGTAGTAGCCTGTCTCGCCGGTGTCGTTGACGGTGTAGCCGTCAGCCATCAGAGCGCGCAGTCGGTCGCGGGACTGCTTCGCCAGGCGCTTCTCTCGCGGGCATGACGCATGCGATCCCATCTCCGGCGCGTCGATCGCGGCATAGCGCCATTTGACGCCGTCCTGCCATCCGCTATCGCCATCGATCAAGCAAGTGACCTTGCGCTCGGCGCGGTGCGACCCGTGGCAGATCGGGATGGCGAAGGCAGGGGTGGCGCACAGCATGAGTGCGGCGGTGATGATGGTGCGTCGCATGACGGCTGCCACGCTAGGGTCTCCGTCTGCGGAGCTTGATCAACTCGCTTCGAAGCGCTTCTCGGCAGTTCCGCATCGCCGTCTGAAATTCATCGGATTCTATCTGTCTGCTGATTTGCGTAGATGTGGCGGCGAGTGACGATCGAAGCCGATCAAACGCGAGGTCCCGTTCTCGGGCACGCTCGTTGTGGAGGCGCTGCTGGGGCTTGGGATCTTGGGCGCGCGGTTCGAGCATAGCCGGTCCTTTCGAATGTGCTGTCATTGACCATGTCCCATCTTCCGTTCCTGCGCAATAGGACCACGGGGAAGCAGTGCTCCCCGGTTCACTTGAACCAGAGACCGTGCCCATACCGTGAACATCAGTCCGGCATTGCCGCAAGCGTCCGCGAATAAGCCCCGCATTTCCGGGGTTTCCTGCTTGCCCACTGCCTTCACACGGCAGGGGTCCCTGGTTCGATCCCAGGCGCGCCCACCACCTTCGCTCACCTCTGTTTATTCACGCCCGAGAGGCTCGCTCAGTCGGCGAGCATGTCGTGCACGAGCTCGGCCGTCAGCCCTTCGTAGCTGTCGAGCACGCGGTCGGCGCCGAGCGTCGTGACGGGAACGTCGGAATAGCCGAAATCGAAGACGATTGCGGGAACGCCGGCCGCCTTGGCGGCATCGACGTCGTTGTGCGTGTCGCCGACCATGACCGCACGGGTTGCGCCTTCCACCTTCTCGATCGTCGCGAGGATCGGGCCGCCGTCCGGCTTGCGCGTGGAAAACGTGTCTCCGCCTCCGACGAAGGCAAACCGCGAAGAAAGGTCGAGAAGATCGAGCAGTTTGCGTGCCAGCCTTTCGTGCTTGTTCGTGCAGACCGCGAGTTTCATCCCGTCGGCCGCGAGCCGGTCGAGGCATTCGAGCATGCCCGGATACGGTTTGGAGGCGCCCGGCATCGAACGCTCGTAGTGATCGAGAAAGACCGTGAGCAGCCGCTCCACCTTCTCGTCGTCATGGGCCACACCGCGGATGTCGAGCGCTCTCTGGACCATGACGCGCGTGCCCTGGCCGACGAGGCGGTTGACGTCGGCGTTTTCGAATGGGGCGACGTCGATCGTCGCCAACGCATGGTTCAGCCCTTCGACGAGGTCTGCGCCGGTATCGAGCAGCGTTCCGTCGAGGTCGAAGATGACGAGGTCGCTTTGCGGCATGGCGGCAGGGTCCCAATTCGTGCGGCTTGAACGGATCGACGGCGTAGCGTCGATCTTCGGCTAAGCGATTGTGCATGGAAGCGCAATGTCGAACGTCTCGCTGCGCTGTCACGCCGCTTTGCTCCCGCGGGGCTTCATGCTAACAGCGCGGGCGAGAAAATCGGGAAGGACCGGGCGCAATGGACGCCGAGACGTTGAAGAGGCAGGCCGCCGAGGCCGCGTTGTCCCATGTGGAGGACGGCATGCGGCTTGGAATCGGAACGGGATCGACGGCCGAAGCCTTCGTTCACCTGCTCGCCGAACGGGTGGCGGACGGCTTTTCCGTCGTCGGCGTGCCGACCTCGGAGCGCACGGCGCGGCTCTGCCTGGACCTCGGCGTGCCGCTTCGCTCGCTCGAAGAGGAACCGGAACTCGACCTGGCGATCGACGGGGCCGACGAGGTGGACCACGAACTGCGCCTGATCAAGGGCGGGGGCGGGGCGCTTCTGCGCGAGAAGATCGTCGCTGCCGCCTCCCGCGCCATGGTGGTGATCGCCGACGAAGGCAAGCTCGTCGATACGCTCGGCGCGTTTCCGCTGCCGATCGAGGTCAATCCCTTCGGCCTGAGCGCAACGCGCATCGCCATCGAGCGTGCCGCCGAGCGGTGTGGGCTGAGCGGTGACGTCACCGTGCGCATCGGCGGCGACGGCGCTCCGTTCGAGACCGACGGCGGTCATTACATTCTCGACGGCGCCTTCGCGCGGATTCCGAATCCGGAGGGCCTTTCGAGCGCGCTTTACACGATACCGGGCGTCGTCGAGCACGGCATCTTTCTATCCATGACCTCGGCGGCCATCGTCGCCGGCGAACAGGGCGTGCGCACGCTGACCCCGCAACGTCACGAACAGGAGCATTGATACCATGACCCCATTCTTCCGACGCGGCGGCCTTGTGACGGCCTCCTTCGCTGTGGCCATGCTGGCGCTTTCGTCGGCCGCGCCTGCCCAGGACGCCCCCTCCAAGGAACAGCTCGACGCGGCACGCAATGCGATCGACGCGCTCAACGCGACGGATCGCTTCGACGCGATCCTGCCCAACGCGGCGGCCCAGATCAAACACTCCTTCATCCAGGCCGAGCCGAACTACGAGAACCAGATCACCAAGACGGTGGACGATCAGGCGCTCAAGCTTGCGCCGCGCCGGGCCGACCTCGAAAACGAGATCGCGAAGATCTACGCCAAAGACTTTACGGCCGACCAGCTGAAGGCGATCGCGAAGTTCTACAATTCCGATGCCGGGAAGGCCCTTCTCGACAAGGGTGACGATGTCGCGCAGGAAACGCTGAAGGCGGCCAATATCTGGGCAAGCGGTGTCTCCCGCGATCTTGCCACCGCAAGCCGCAAGACGCTCGAGAGCCAGATCGGCAAGACGGTCAAGGCCCAGCCGTCGGAAACCTCCAAGACGGACCAATAGCCACGGTCGATTCGACCGAAGGGTGTCGGCCGCCACTGGTTTCGTCTGCTCGGCGTCCTAGGTCGGCGTTAACGGACCGTGCAGCATGAAGGGATTGTGATGGCCGGCTACGACTACGACCTTTTCGTCATCGGCGGCGGCTCGGGCGGCGTGCGTGCCGCGCGGCGGGCTTCGTCGCTCGGCAAACGCGTGGCGATCGCGGAGGAATACCGCTACGGCGGAACCTGCGTCATTCGCGGTTGCGTACCGAAGAAGCTGTTCGTCTACGCCTCGCAATTCTCCGAAGCGTTCGAGGATGCCGCCGGCTACGGCTGGACGGTCGGCGAAACCCGCTTCGACTGGCCGACGCTGATCGCCAACAAGGACGGAGAGATCTCGCGTCTGGAGGGTCTTTACCGTAAGGGCCTCGACAATGCCGGCGCGACGATCCTGGATACGCGTGTCACGCTTCGCGACGCCCATACGCTCCATCGCCAGGATACCGGCGAGACGGTGAGCGCCGAAACCATCCTGATCGCGACGGGCGGAAGGCCCAATCCCTTCGCCTCCATGCCCGGCCACGAGCTCTGCATCACCTCCGACGAGGCCTTCCATCTGGAAACGTTGCCGAAGGCGATCACGATCGCCGGCGGCGGCTATATCGCGGTCGAGTTCGCCAACATCTTCAACGGCCTCGGCGTCGACGTCACGCTCGTCCAGCGCGGCCCGAAGATCCTTTCCGACTTCGACGAGGACTTGCGCGACATGCTCGACGGCGCGATGCGCGAGAAGGGCATTCGGCTTGTCTACAAGAACGTCCTCGAAAAGGTCGAGCGCGGCGAGGACGGACGGCTGCGCGCCCATACCTCCGGCGGCGAAGCCATCGAGGCGGACACTGTCATGCTGGCGCTCGGGCGGACGCCCAACGTCGAGAACCTCGGTCTCGAAAAGGCCGGCGTCGAGACCGCGCGATCGGGTGCCATCTGCGTCGACGGGTTCTCGAAGACGAACGTCGACAACATCTATGCCATCGGCGACGTGACGGATCGCCTGCAACTGACGCCGGTCGCGATCCACGAGGCGATGTGCTTCGTGGAGACGGTGTTCCGGAACAACCCGACTTCGCCGGACCACGAACTGGTGCCGACGGCGGTCTTCTCGCATCCGGAAATCGGCACGGTCGGCATCACCGAGGCGAAGGCCGCGAAAGATTACGCGCATGTCGAGGTGTATCGCGCCGAGTTCCGCCCGATGAAGCATACGCTGACCGGCCGGAACGAACGAATGATGATGAAGATCATCGTCAACGGCACGGATCGCACGGTGCTCGGCGTCCACCTCTTCGGGGCGGATGCCGGCGAGTTGGCGCAGACGATCGGCATCGCACTGAAGGCGGGCGCCACGAAGGACGATTTCGATCGGACAATGGCGGTCCACCCGACGGCGAGCGAGGAACTCGTGACGATGTATGCCCCGAGCTACGTGCTCAGGGACGGCAAGCGGCTCGACGAGGCGGCGTAACGGTGGCCTCCGACGGCAGCGCGAACGCGCTCGGCAAGGCGCCGATCGCCTATTTCGGCTACGGCTCGCTCGTCAATCGCGCCACGCATCGCACGGAGATCGTCGCGGCCTACCGAGCGCGGCTTCACGGCTGGAAGCGCATGTGGCGTTCGCGGCCGGACGTGCTTCTCGATCCCGCGCACGGTACGGCGTTGTCCCTGTTGAGCGTCGCCTGCAAGGCCGAGGCGGAAACCGACGGTCTTCTTGTGGTCGACCGGGCAGAGAATCTACCGGCCGTCGACGAGCGCGAAGCGCATTACGACCGTCACCTCCTGAGCGCTGCTGACATCACGCTCTTCGAGGGAAGCCTCCCGTGCGACTGTCCGGTCTACGTTTATGAAGCGCGTTCGGGCGCCGGCGACGCGGTCGCATGCCCGACGCGGCAATCCTACCTCGATGCGGTAATGCAGGGCTTTCTCGCCGAGCACGGCGAGGCGGGCCTGCGCGCCTTCGTCTTCGAGACGGACGGCTTCGACCTTCCCGTTCTCGCCGACCGTGCCGTGCCGCTCTATCCGCGTGCGGTGCGCCTCGACGCCCGCGAGGCCGGGCTCATCGACGGGCTGCTGCACGAGCGGGGCGTGCGCTTTCTCGCGGTCTGAAACGGTGGGTTTCGCGTGCGGACTATTGGCGCTATAAGCGCGGTCCAGCGCGCGAAAAGAGCCGGATCGGCGACATTTCGCGCCGAAACGCAAAACGGCACGAAGGCCGACGGGAAACGCGCCATGGCACAGGATTGGACACCCAAGAGCTGGCGGAACAGGCCGATCGAGCAGGTTCCGGAATATCCGGACCCGGCGGCGCTCGCCGATGCCGAGGCACGGCTCGCCTCCTATCCGCCGCTCGTCTTCGCCGGCGAGGCACGCCAACTGAAGGCTGGGCTCGCCAAGGTGGCCGAAGGCAAGGCGTTCCTGCTCCAGGGCGGCGACTGTGCGGAAAGCTTCGCCGAGCACGGCGCCGACAACATTCGTGATTTCTTCCGCGCGTTCCTGCAGATGGCGGTAGTCCTGACCTTCGGCGCGCAGAAGCCGGTCGTGAAGGTCGGGCGCATCGCCGGCCAGTTCGCCAAGCCGCGCTCGTCGCCGATGGAAACGCAGGCGGGTGTCCAGCTGCCGAGCTATCGCGGCGACATCGTCAACGGCATCGACTTTTCCGAAGCGGACCGCCTGCCGGATCCAGAACGCCAGATCATGGCGTACCGCCAGTCGGCCGCGACGCTGAACTTGCTGCGCGCCTTCGCGCAGGGCGGATATGCCAATCTCGACAACGTCCACCAGTGGATGCTCGGCTTCCTGCAGGATTCGCCGCAGGTGGAGAACTATCGCCGTCTCGCCGACAGGCTTTCCGAGGCGATGGAGTTCATGAAGGCGATCGGCATCAGCTCGGAAAACCATCCGGCGCTGCGCGAGACGGACTTCTTCACGAGCCACGAGGCGCTGCTTCTCGGCTACGAGGAGGCGATGACGCGCATCGATTCGACGTCGGGCAACTGGTACACGACGTCCGGCCACATGATCTGGATCGGCGACCGCACGCGCCAGCCCGACCATGCGCATGTCGAGTTCGCGCGCGGCGTGAAGAACCCGATCGGCCTGAAGTGCGGCCCATCGCTCAAGCCCGACGAACTCATCGAACTGATCGACATCCTCAACCCGGAGAACGAGGCCGGCCGGCTGACGCTCATCTGCCGCTTCGGCCACGAGAAGATCGGCGATCACCTGCCCGAACTGATCCGCGCCGTGGAACGCGAAGGCCGCAAGGTCGTCTGGTCGTGCGATCCGATGCACGGCAACACGATCACGCTCAACAGCTACAAGACGCGGCCCTTCGAGCGCGTTCTCTCCGAAGTCGATTCCTTCTTCCGCATCCATGCCGCGGAGGGAACGCATCCCGGCGGCATTCATATCGAGATGACGGGCCAGAACGTCACGGAATGCACCGGTGGCGCACGTTCGGTTTCGGCGGACGACCTGTCCGACCGCTACCACACCCACTGCGATCCCCGGCTCAATGCCGACCAGGCACTGGAGATGGCCTTTCTCGTCGCCGAACGGCTGAAGGACGGGCGGCAGAGCAAGCCTGCCATGCAGGTCGTCGGCCTTTGACGAACAGCGCGCCCTGCCACCGGGGCGCGCCCTCCGAATGAATGTGCGGTTCCGGCCGGCCTCCGGCAAGAACGCATGACGGCCCGGGAAACGCCATGCGCTTGATCAAGGCCTTTCGCAACTCGTGCGCGGGGATGGCGCACCTGATCCGCCACGAAGCTGCCTTCCGTTCGGAAATGATCCTCTTCGTCGTCGCGATTCCTGCCGCCTGGTACCTGGCGGATTCGCTGGCAACGTTCATCTGGCTCCTGGGCTCGCTCCTCGTGATCATGATCGTGGAACTGTTGAACACTGGCATCGAGCAGGTGTGCAACGCGCTGACCCGCGAGTATCGGGACGAGATCCGGATCGCCAAGGATTGCGGTTCGGCAGCTGTGCTGCTGGCGACGCTGCTTGCCGGCGCGGTCTGGCTCGTCACGCTCTACACGGTGTTTGCAGACTGAACGGTTCTTCGCTCACCGTCGGCGTTGCGCAAAGGACGGCCAGGGGCTAATTGCCCGGTATGACCGGCTCAACGATCACCGATACGATCCGCATCGCGCTCGCGCAGCTCGATCCCACCGTCGGCGACATCGCCGGCAATCTCGAGAAGGCGCGCGCGGCCCGTTCGCGAGCGGCGGAGGAGGGGGTCGACCTCCTCGTCCTCACCGAACTGTTCCTGTGCGGCTATCCGCCGGAGGATCTCGTCCTCAAGCCCGCGTTCATCGCCGCTTGCGGCCGTGCGCTGCAGGCGCTCGCCGAAGACACGGCGGACGGCGGGCCGGGCGTCGTCATCGGCTTCCCGCGCGAGGAAGACGGCAGGCGCTACAACTCGGTCGCGCTGCTCGATGCCGGCCGGATCGTCGCGGTCCGCGACAAGGTCGATCTGCCGAACTATGCGGAGTTCGACGAGAAGCGCGTCTTCGCCGCCGGCCCGATGCCGGGGCCCGTCAATTTCCGGGGCGTACGGCTCGGCCTGCCGATCTGCGAGGATCTCTGGAACGATCTCGGCGTGTGCGAGACGCTTGCCGAGAGCGGTGCGGAACTGCTGCTCGTGCCGAACGGCTCGCCCTATTACCGCGGCAAGCTCGACGTGCGCCAGCAGGTCGTCATCCGGCAGGTGATCGAGAGCGGTCTGCCGATCGTCTTCGTCAACCAGCTCGGCGGGCAGGACGAACTCGTTTTCGACGGTGCGAGTTTCGTAATCGGCGCCGACAAGACGCTTGCGTTGCAGATGCCGCAGTTCGAGGAGGCGATCGTCGTCTCGACATGGCGGCGTGCGGGCGAGGGGTGGCGCTGCGAGCCGGGACCCTTCGCTACGATCCCGGTCGGCGAGGCTTCCGACTATGCCGCCTGCATGCTCGGTCTACGCGACTACGTGAACAAGAACGGCTTCCAGGAAATCGTCATCGGCCTTTCGGGCGGCATCGATTCGGCCGTATGCGCCGCGCTCGCCGTGGACGCGCTCGGTGCCGAACGCGTGCGCGCGATCATGCTGCCGTATCGCTACACATCCGAGCATTCGCTGCGCGACGCGAAGGAATGTGCCGCAGCACTCGGCTGCCGCTACGACACGGTGCCGATCGCCGGTCCGGTCGAAGGCTTCGCTGCCGCCCTCGAACAGACCTTCGACGGCGATAGCGGAGGCGTGACGGAGGAAAACCTGCAATCGCGCACCCGCGGCACCATCCTGATGGCCGTTTCCAATCGCTTCGGCTCGATGGTGGTGACGACCGGCAACAAGTCGGAGATGTCGGTCGGCTACGCGACGCTCTACGGCGACATGAACGGCGGCTTCAATCCGATCAAGGACCTTTACAAGATGCAGGTCTACGCGCTGGCGCGCTGGCGCAATACCGCGCGTCCGGCCGGCGCGCTCGGACCGGAGGGTGAGGTCATTCCGCCGAATATCATCGAGAAGGCGCCTTCGGCGGAACTGCGCGAGGACCAGACGGACCAGGATTCGCTGCCGGCCTATCCGGTCCTCGACGACATTCTGGAATGCCTGGTGGAAAAGGAGATGGCCCTCGAGGATATCGTCGCGCGCGGCCACGAAGGCGAGATCGTGCGCCGTATCGAAAATCTTCTCTATATAGCCGAATACAAGCGCCGGCAGGCCGCCCCCGGCGTGAAGATCACGCGCAAGAATTTCGGGCGCGATCGCCGCTATCCGATCACCAACCGCTTCCGCGACGTGCTTTGAGGCAAACTGCGCCGATCGTCCGGAGGGGGGTAGCGTCGCGCCCCCTCGCGGGAACCGGAAGGCGGCGGCTGCATTCAATGGGCGTTGCATCGTCCCGTCCGGGACCCCTTCGGCGGGAGTGCTGAGTGTCCATCGATCCGATCGATCTCGTCGTTCTGGCTGCCTTCGTTCTGATCGGCGCCCTGTTCTTTTTCCCCTTCGTATCCAAGGCGAAGCTCTGGCGGGCGACGATCACGCCGCTCGCCTCGATCATCGGCAGCGGTTTTCTTGTCTCGGCCCCGCTCATGGCCGAGATCGCCGGGCGATACGCCGTTATCGTCATGGCGGTGCTGTGCGTGGCGGCCTTCTTCATCGGCTCGGCCGTGCGCCACAATATCGACGTTGTGGAGGACCGGCTGGAAAGCGATGACGCCGGCCGCACGCTCGTCTGGCTCGGCGTAGCGGCGGACACCGCGCTGTCGATCGCCTACGTCATCTCGATCTGCTTCTACGTGAAGCTGCTTTCCGCCTTCGCTCTGAAGCCGCTCGGCATGAATGCCGGCGTCATCGGAGACATTCTGACGACGGTCATCGTCGCCGGCCTCGGCCTGATCGGGCTCATTCGCGGCTTCGGCTCGCTGGAGATCGTCGAGGAATATTCCGTCGCGCTGAAGCTCGCGGTGATCGCCGGTCTCATCGGCGGGCTCGCGATGTACGACGTCGATGCGCTGAATGCAGGAAGTCTGACGCTGCCCGCTCCGCCATCGGATTTCGGCTGGCAGTCGATCCGTCAGGCGCTCGGCGCGTTGCTCATCATCCAGGGCTTCGAGACCTCGCGTTATCTGGGCGCGCACTACGAAAAGCAGACGCGCATCCGCTCCATGCGCTTCGCGCAATTGCTGGCCGGCGCCATCTACATCGCCTTCATCGCCCTCATCACGCCGCTGCTTGCCGACTTGCACGACACCAGCGAGACGGCGATCATCGACTATGCCCGCATCGTCACGCCGTTGCTGCCGATCCTGCTCACGGCGGGTGCGATCGCGGCGCAGCTTTCCGCCGCGACGGCGGATTTCGTCAGTGCGGCCGGCCTTGCGAGCCAGAACGTGCCCTCCCTGTCGCGGCGCATCCTCTATCCGGCGATCGCCGCCGTCGTCATCGCGCTGACGTGGGTGACGGATGTTTTTCAGGTGTTGACCATCGCCTCGCGCGCTTTTGCGGCCTATTATGCGATTCAATGCGTTCTCGCCCTCATGTGCCGCAGCCGCGGACTGGGCAGGAACCTCCTGTTTTCCATCGGCCTCGTCGTTTCGCTGGCAACGCTCGTCTTCGGCGTTTCGGCGCACTGACGGCCCCTGATCCTCGATCGATCCGAACGCTCCGGTGCGGCCGGCGGCACGGACTTCTTGCGTGCGTCCCATGAACCTTTCGGCACCCGCCGCCTTCCTTCGCGACAATCTGCGCTGGCTCGCCGGCGGCTTCCTGCTGACGTTCTTCTCCTCGTTCGGCCAGACCTTCTTCATCTCCCTGTCCTCCGGCCACATCCGCTCCGCGTTCGACCTCAGCAACGGCCAGTTCGGTACGCTCTACATGCTGGCGACGCTTGCCAGCGCGGTGACGCTGACGCGCCTCGGCAAGATCGTCGACACGCGAAGCGTGGCGAGCGTGGTCGTGCTCACAATGCCGTTCCTGGCGCTCGCCGCCCTGTCGATGGCCGTCTCGGGCTCCGTGCTGGTGCTGGGCGTGACGCTCTACGGGTTGCGCCTTTTCGGGCAGGGCATGATGACCCACAACGCGTTGACGGCGATGGGCCGATGGTTCTCCGCGCAGCGGGGACGGGCGGTCTCCATCACCGTGCTCGGCCAGCAGGCCGGCGAGGCGATCTTTCCGAGCCTCTTCGTGTGGCTCGCCGTCTTCGTCGGCTGGCGCACGACGTGGTTTGCCGGTGCGGTCTTTCTCGTGGTCGTCGGCCTGCCGGCGATCTACGTGCTGATGCGCGTGCCGCGTACGCCGCGTGCTTCCGACGGGCCGGAGCCGCGCAAGGCGCCGCGCGAGTGGACGCGGCCGGAAGTCCTGCGCGACCCGTATTTCTGGCTGACGCTATGCGGCGTGCTGGCGCCCGGCTTCATCGCCACGACGATCTTCTTCAACCAGGTCTATCTGGTCGAGTTGCGTGGCTGGTCGATGCCAGTCTTCGCGGGTTCCTTCGCACTGATGTCGGCCTTCAACTGCATCTTCGCCCTCATCGCCGGTTCGCTGATCGACCGCTTCACGGCCGTTGCGATCCTGCCGAGCTTTCTGGTGCCGCTTTCGCTCGCCTGCCTCGTGCTCGGCTTCGTCGGCGAACAGTGGTCGATCTTCGTCTTCATGCCGCTTCTCGGCATATCGTGGGGCTTTGCCTCCACGCTCTTCGGCGCGGTCTGGCCGGAGATGTACGGCACGCGCCATCTCGGCGCCGTGCGCTCCATCGTCATGGCGCTGATGGTGTGTTCCACCGCGATCGGTCCTGGCCTCAGCGGATACCTGATCGACATCGGCGTTTCCTATCCGGGCCAGATCGTCGCCATGGGATGCTATTGCGTCTTCGCCGCCGGCCTGATGCTCGTCGTCTCACGGCGCATCAGCGCCCGTAACGCCGTGGCCGAGACCGACGGCATGGTTCCCGTACGCGGCTGAGGCGAGACCCGCCGACCGGGCGTCGATTGTCGCCGCGCCGAGGCCTCTTCGCCTTGCGGCCCGGCTGGCCTTCCCCTATGCGGAAGGTCGGACTTTCGAACCATCCTCAATGAAAGATGCTCGCCATGAGCGACCTTCTCGAAAAAGATAGCAACGAGAAGTCGGCCGATCCGCGTGAGGCCGAGGACATCTATGCCGAGGATGGCTCCGTGCGTTCGAGCTATCTGGACCGCGTGCGCGCGGCGCTCGCCGAGGGTCGATCCGACGCGCTGACGCGCGACGTCGGTCGGCTGCACGAATCCGAACTCGGCGACCTTCTGGAGGCGCTCGACCCGGAAGAACGTACGCGGCTGGTCGATCTCCTCGGCGATGCCTTCGATTTCTCGGCGCTGACCGAGGTCGACGAGGGGATCCGGCTCGAGATCGTCGAAAGCCTGCCGAACGACAAGATCGCCATCGCACTCAGCGAGCTCGATTCCGACGATGCGGTCTACATCCTCGAGGATCTCGAGGAAGACGACCAGAACGACATCCTCGCCAAGCTGCCCTTCACCGAGCGCATCCGGCTGCGCCGTTCGCTCGATTATCCCGAGGATACCGCCGGCCGGCGCATGCAGACGGAGTTCGTCGCCGTGCCGCCGTTCTGGACGGTCGGCCAGACGATCGACTATCTGCGCGACGACGAGGAACTGCCGGAAAGCTTCTCGCAGGTCTTCGTCATCGATCCGACCTTCAAGCTGCTCGGCGCAGTCGATCTCGACCGCGTGTTGCGCACGCACCGGGCGACGAAGATCGAAGACATCATGCGCGATACGAGCCACCCGATCCCCGCGCAGATGGATCAGGAAGAGGCCGCGCAGATCTTCGAGCAGTACGATCTGCTTTCGGCCGCCGTGACGGACGAGAACGGCCGGCTCGTCGGCATCCTGACGATCGACGACGTCGTCGACGTCATCAACGAGGAGGCCGACGAGGATATCCGCCGTCTCGGCGGTGTCGGCGACGAGGAGCTTTCGGACACTGTCAGGCGCACCTCGCGCTCGCGGGTGCCGTGGCTGACGATCAACCTCGCGACGGCGATCCTGGCCGCGACCGTCATCAATCTCTTCGATGCCACGATCCAGAAGGTCGTGGCCCTTGCCGTGCTGATGCCGATCGTCGCCGGCATGGGCGGCAATGCCGGTTCCCAGACGATGACCGTGACGGTGCGTGCCCTGGCGACGCGCGACCTCGGCATCAACAACGCCGCTCGCATCATTCGCCGCGAAGTGCTCGTCGGGCTCGTCAACGGCGCCGTCTTCGGTGTCCTGATCGGCGTCGTCGCCGGCCTGTGGTTCGAAAGTCCGCAGATCGGCTACATCATCGCCATCGCCATGGTGGTCAACATGCTGGCCGCGGCCCTTGCCGGCATCTTCATCCCGCTTCTGCTCGACCGGGTCGGCGCGGATCCGGCCGTCGCTTCGACGGTGTTCGTCACGACTGTCACCGACGTCGTCGGCTTCTTCGCGTTTCTCGGCATCGCCAGCATCTGGCTGGGATAGCGTCGTCTCGGGTTCGCCGGGACGAGGACTCGTTGCCGAGCACCGGATTGACGTTTACGTAAGACGGAACCGGCGTCTTTGGACAGGGAGCGAGCGGTGGAACGAACTTACGGCATCGGCGATCTCACGCGGGAATTCGACATCTCGACGCGCACCCTGCGCTTCTACGAGGAGGAGGGCCTGATCCAGCCGGAACGGCGAGGGCGCACGCGCATCTATCGCGCGGCGGACCGGCGCACGGTGCGCGACATTCTCCGCGGCCGGCGCCTCGGTTTCACGCTGGCCGAGATCCGGGACATTCTGGCAGCGCGCGACGGCCCGCCGGCCGAGGGTGCCGACGTGCAGCGGCTTTTGAAGGACGTCGGCGAGAAGCGCGAGGCGGTACGCCGCATGCGCCGCGACATCGACGAAATGCTGGCGCAGCTCGACCACGTCGAGGAGGCCTGCCTGACGCGCCTTGCCGAAATCGGCGTCGGGACCTGAAAGGCTCTGAGCCTGCGGCAGCGCCTCATCGGGGATCGGATGGCGAAGCGTCGGCGCGCCGCGTGCACTGGCGCGCAAGGGTGAGCACCCGTTCGTCGCGAGACGTGTCGATGCGACCTTCGGTGACATCGCGGAACAGGTGCCGGCCGTTGAGTTCATCGAGCGTGCAACCGCAAAAGCGCGTGCAGAAGGCTTCGCCGCGCGAGGCGGTGCACTGCGTCCGGCAGCTCGACAGGTAGCTTTCCTCCACCCCGCTCGTGCTCGGCGGAACGGTCTGGCTGGCGAGGAAAACCAGACCGAACAGGATCGGCTGGTGAAGGAGATAGACCCCCAGGCTGTGTCGACCGGCAAGGGCGAGCCAGCGCGTCGGGCGGATGTTGCGGGCAGGGGCGCGCTCGCGAAGCCATGTGAAGACGCCATAGCGCAGGCCGAGGCGCGCGCCGGCGATGCCCGCCAGGACCGGTGCCAGCCATGGAAGCAGCGGCACGTAGTCGTTCGACGGCGGCAGATGTCGCGAAAGTCCGACGAACCATAGCGGCGCAACGTCGAACAGGGAGCTCGAGTCGAAGAAGGGGACGACGAGGACCACACACGCGACGACGAGCGTCGCGACCGCCGGAAGGCGCAGGAAGGCGAGCCCGATCACGCTCGAAAGGGCAATGGAGTGGAGGATGCCGAAGAAGATGAAGGTCTCCGGCGTCATGAAATAGGTGACCACCGTGATGGCGGCCGCGCCGGCGAGAATCATCGCCAGGCGCTTGGCGAAGCTTCGCCACCGAATGCCGGGCCCGTGCGCGAGCACGAGGCCGACACCGACGAGGAAGAGGAAGCTCGAAGCGTCGATGCGTGCGAGCAGCTTCCAGCCGCCGACATCGACCGCGGGCGCGGCGATGTAGCCGAAATACTGAAGATCCCAGCCGAAATGGTAGGTCGCCATGGCGACGATCGCGAGTCCGCGCAGCGCATCGATCCAGACGATCCGTCCCGATCCGCGAGCGACGGGCGACAGGCCCGTCGCCTCGGGCTTTACCTGCTGCATGAAGACCCTACCCTTAGCACCTCGACCGTGCCGCGCTGCGACGATGACGATCCGTCCATCGACGGCGACAATCGCAGCGACGCGGCATGGCCACGCCCGACCTATATGGACGGCACCGTTTGGGCAAACCGAACGGTGCCCCCGAACCCTCGAAATCAGGAGCAGCCCCATGGACGCCATTTCCGCCGGCGGTGCAGAAATCCCCGTCATCGGCTTCGGAACGTGGACGCTGAAGGGCGACGCGTGCACCGATCTCGTCAGCGAAGCCCTCGCGGCCGGTTACCGGCATATCGATACGGCGATCATGTACGGAAACGAGGAAGAGGTCGGCAAAGCCATCGCCGGTTCGTCGCTGGCGCGAGACGACGTCTTCCTGACGAGCAAGGTCTGGTACACCGACATCGGCCCCGGCGACCTCGAACGCGCGGCCGAGGCAAGCCTCGGAAGGCTCGGCGTCGAAACGCTCGACCTCTTGCTCATCCACTGGCCGAACCCCCAGATCCCGCTCGCCGATTCGATCGGCGCCCTGAACCGGGCGCGCGAGCGCGGCCTTGCACGGCACATCGGCGTATCGAACTTCACCATCGGCATGCTGGAGGAGGCCGTCGAACTGTCCGACGCGCCGATCGTGTGCAATCAGGTCGAGTCGCATCCCATGCTCGACCAGCGCCGCGTCCATGCCGCGTGCCGCGAGCACGACGTCGCAATGACGGCCTACGCCCCGCTCGGCCGTGGCGAGGCGTTGTCTGCAGACCCCGTGAAGGACGCAGCGGAGGCGCACGGCAAGACGGCGGGGCAGGTCGTCCTTCGCTGGCACGTGCAGCAGGGCGGGATCACCTGCATTCCGCGCAGCTCGCACGCCGAACGCGTGCGCGAGAACATCGACATCTTCGACTTCGAATTGAGCGATGCCGAGATGGATGCCATCGGTACGCTTCGCAGCGCGAACTACCGCATCTGCGATGCGGATTTTGCGCCGACATGGGACGCGCCGTAAGGAGGTATCGGGCCGCCGGCGCGTTGACGCCGCGTTAACGTTCGAGGCCGAAAGATGGTCGCGGCGGGTAGGCTTTTCGAGGCCGTTTCCGTCAAGCCATTGAAAGGACAAGGGCCGATCGGGAGCCGTTGCGTCATGCACATGGCTGACCTGTGAAAATGCGCCACGCAAAAGCCGTTTTCCGGGTTGTCGGGCCTGCCGCCTTTCTGTAGAAGCCGCCACGCGCCGGGCGGGGAGCTCGGCAACGTGTTCACATTGGATCGGGAGTCGTCATGGAAGAGACTGCTCACAAGTCCTGCTGGGGCGTAACGCTCCGTGCGGTTATCGGCTTTGCGGGTGTTCTGGTTCTGGCGTATCTGCTCGGCGGAATCTGAAGCGCCCCCGAAGCGAGCGATATTCGCATCTATTTCCGAGATCGAACGGGCGGCTCCATCGGCGAGCCGCCCGTTTTCTTTGTGTGAACGAGCCAGTTGTGGATCGACGCTCTTCGCCCGAGCGCGCATGCTTGACGGGGCGTGCGGGCGATCTAACAAGGAACCATGGCCCTCAATCTTCTCAAGCTTTGCGTCGGAGTCGAGACCGTCGAGGATCTCGAGGCGAGCATAGCGCGCCGGATCGCCGGAAACGGAACGCATCGCCCGTTCCACACGACGCGCATGGTGCCGCGCCGGGCGGAAGAACTGCTTGAAGGCGGTTCGCTCTACTGGGTCATCCGCGGCAACGTGCAGGCCAGGCAGCGGCTC
Organism: Pararhizobium mangrovi; assembly: GCF_006516965.1. Classification (GTDB taxonomy): domain Bacteria; phylum Pseudomonadota; class Alphaproteobacteria; order Rhizobiales; family Rhizobiaceae; genus Pararhizobium_B; species Pararhizobium_B mangrovi. The sequence continues at coordinate 28,160 of NZ_VHLH01000004.1, forward strand.
GAGGCGATCGATCCGTTCACCGACGCGGAAGGCATTTCGCGCTGCCGGCTCGTGCTCGATCCGGCGCTGCAGCGCACCCGCTGGCAGCCGCGCCGTCCGTTCCAGGGCTGGCGCTATCTGGCCGCGAAGGACGCTCCGCCAGATCTCGGCGCGGACGACGATATGGCCGGCTTGCCGGGCGAGCTGCAGCGCGAACTCGCCGACCTCGGCCTTCTGTGAACCTCAACCGTCCGTAAGCGGTGCTTCCAGGCTGATGCGCACGGCGCTCTCGCCGATGGGCGAAAGGACGTCGATCCTGATGCGCGTCTGCGGCTGGGAGGCGCGCCAGGCGCGTGCGCCATGGCAGCGCAGGAGGCCAACGATGTCGCGTGTGCGCATGCGCGAGCGCGAGAAGCGAAACTCCGCCAGCCGCATGGCCGCTTCGTGCAGCGGATTGAGCCTCTGGCGGCGTGGCGTGGTGTCGACGGGTCCCGGGTCGGTGGGAAGATCGACGGCGCTTTCCCGTATGGTCATGGTTGCCTCGCTACGCAGAACAAATGAAAACGCGTGGTCGTTGGAGCCGTCCGCCGGCCGCAAATCGGCGGGCGGCCCGTCTCTTACTGTTCGCTCGCCCAGCAGGCGAAGCCAGCCTTCTTCAGCCGGTCGCAGGCCGACCAGGCATCGTCCTTGCCGTCGAAGCCGCCGAAGCGGGCGCGGTACATGCGCGTATCGCCATTGCCGTAGACGACGGTGAAGGGCTGGGCGGAAGCGAGCTGGGCACCCTTGGCGTCTTCTGCCTTGCGGAGAAGCCGCGCTGCCGCGGCGTGGTCGGGCATGGCGCCGATCTGGATCACCCAGCCGCTCTGCGAGGCGATCGTCGAACCCGTCGTCATGGCATCGATCTTGGCCGTCTCCCGCGCCGCATCGGGCTGCGGCAGGGTCTGCGCGCCGGGATCGGCGGCAGGAACCGCGATCGCGTCCTCTTGCTGCTGCAGCGTGCGGATGAGCGCCTGACGGCCGATGACCGGGCGCGGCTCGGGCATCGGGAAATCGTCCTCGGGCATCGGTTCCGCATAGGCGAGCGCGACGCGAGCGGTCGTCGATTCGCGGAACTGCGGACGCGGGCCGTGGTTGGGCAACTCGATCGCAGCCAGCGTCGGGGCAGGGGCCGTGCGGGCGATGAGGTCCGAGGAGCCCCGGGTGGAGGCCTTCGGCACGTAGGTCGCGAGAAGCTTCTTCATCGTGTTGTCGCGCGAGCGCCAGCTCGTGCCGCCCATGACGACGGCGACGACCTTGCGGTTGTCGCGATCGACCGAGGTGACGAGATTGAAGCCCGAGGCCGAGGTGAAGCCGGTCTTGATGCCGTCGACGCCCTTGACCTCGCCGAGCAGGTGGTTGTGGTTGCCGATCGTATGGCCCTTGTAATGGAAGGCCTGCGTCGAGAAGAAGTGGAAATACTGCGGGAAATGCTCGCGCAGGGCGATGCCGAGGCGCGCCATGTCGCGCGCCGTGGTCATCTGGTGGCGGTTCGGAAGACCGTTCGCGTTGCGAAACGTCGTGCGCGACATGCCGAGCGCATGCGCCTTCGTCGTCATGATCCGCGCGAAGTTGTCCTCGGTTCCGCCGAGCAACTCGGAAAGAGCGACCGCGACGTCGTTGGCCGAGCGCGTGACGAGCGAAAGGATCGCCTGCTTCACGGTGACGGAGGAACCCACTGGCACGTAGAGCTTCGACGGTTCCTGGCTCGCGGCGAGCCTCGAGATCGGCACGGGCGTATCCATCGAGATGCGTCCGCGGGAAAGCGCCTCGAAAGTGAGGTACAGCGTCATCATCTTCGTCAGCGACGCGGGATAGCGATGTGCGTCGGGCGCGCTCGAATAAAGCGTCTTGCCGGTCTTGGCATCGACGACGATCGCGGCATCGTTGGAGTCGGCCATGGCGGTCGACAATCCGCCTGCGACGAGCGCAAACGCCAGAACGACGATCTGGACGAGCGCCGCGAAACGGCGATGGTCCTTATTCAGTTGGGGACGATATGGCTTTAAATGAAACACGCGGAGACTCTTCGGCTCGAACTCGATTGGATTCGTTTCGGACCGCATCCCCGTAGCACCCCCGTGCATCCCCAGCGCGACCCGTGATGAAACGCTAGCCGCGCGCCGTTACCATTCCGTTTATCGTGAACGGAAGCTTGACGAGGGGCAACCCTTCCGTGCCGATAGCGAACGCCAGAAATTGTGCGCTGCACCATACGGCTTGACATTTTTGTGCGCTGCATTCATATTCCGGCCATGCGAACGACAAACACGAAGGGAGTGACGGCGATGTATAATTTCGACGATGCGAACAAGGTCGGCCAGGAAGCCATGGATACGATGCTCAAGAGCTATTCCATGATGGCGCAGGGCTTCCAGACGCTCGCCAGCGAAGCTTCGGACTATTCGCGCAAGTCCTTCGAGGACAGTGCTGCGATGGTCGAGCAGCTCGCCGGCGCGAAAAGCATGGAAAAGGCTTTCGAGATCCAGGGCGAATATGCCCGTTCCGCCTACGAAAGTTTCGTCAGCCGCGCCACGCGCATGAGCGAGATCTACGGCGAGATGGCGCGCGAAGCCTACCAGCCTTTCGAGAAGGCCGCGTCGAAGGTCAACGGCTAAGCCGCGACCGAACGACCCAATACGCTCGATATGACCCGGCAGCGCCTCCGCTGTCGGGTTTTTCGCGTTTCAAGACGACGAACGGGTGAATGTTTACCGTTGCGGCACGCTTCAAGGGGCTTAAAATCATGGTCGAAGAACCCATTTAGCTGGGTGAGGCAAACCGGGCCGAAAGGCCGGCTTTCGTCGGTCGGGGCCGCAAACGCATTGGGGATACGACGAGTGCTCGTGATGTCGATCAGGATGGCCGACAAGGACGGCGACAACGGCGACCGCAAGAACGGCGACGACCGTGGGACGTCCGTCATCACGCGCACCAAGCCGCGGGTAAAGAAGCCCAGCCTCTACCGGGTTCTCCTCCTCAACGACGACTACACGCCGATGGAGTTCGTCATCCACGTACTGGAGCGCTTTTTCAAGAAGGACCGCGAAGCGGCGACGCGCATCATGTTGCACGTGCATAATCACGGCGTCGGAGAGTGCGGGATATTCACCTACGAGGTGGCGGAAACGAAGGTCACGCAGGTCATGGACTTCGCCCGTCAGAACCAGCATCCGCTGCAATGCGTGATGGAAAAGAAATGAGGATTCATCGTGCCTACATTTTCTCCAAGTCTTGAAAAGGCGCTGCATCAGGCGCTGACGCTGGCGAACGAGCGCCATCACGAATATGCGACGCTCGAACACCTGCTTCTCGCGCTGCTCGATGATACCGACGCATCCGCCGTCATGGGCGCATGCAGCGTCGATCTCGCGGAACTTCGCAAGGTCGTGACCGACTACGTCGACAACGAGCTTTCGAACCTTGTGACAGGCTACGACGAGGACTCCAAGCCCACTTCCGGATTCCAGCGCGTCATCCAGCGCGCGGTGATTCACGTGCAGTCGTCCGGTCGCGAAGAAGTGACCGGGGCCAACGTGCTGGTCGCGATCTTCGCCGAGCGCGAGAGCCATGCGGCGTATTTCCTGCAGGAGCAGGACATGACGCGCTACGACGCGGTGAACTTCATCTCCCACGGCATCGCCAAGCGTCCCGGCGCCTCCGAAGACCGTTCGGTGCACGGCGCCGAGGAGAGCGAGCAGGAGAACAAGGCTTCCGGCGAACCGGAAGAAGGCGGCAAGAAGAAGAACCAGGACGCGCTCACTGCCTATTGCGTCAACCTCAACGAGAAGGCCCGCAACGGCAAGATCGATCCGTTGATCGGCCGCGTTTCCGAGGTCAATCGCACGATTCAGGTGCTGTGCCGCCGCTCCAAGAACAACCCGCTCTATGTCGGCGATCCCGGCGTCGGCAAGACGGCGATCGCCGAAGGTCTCGCCAAGCGCATCATCGAGGGCGACGTTCCCGAAGTCCTGAACGAGGCGGTGATCTACGCCCTCGACATGGGCACGCTGCTCGCCGGCACGCGCTATCGCGGTGACTTCGAAGAGCGGCTGAAGCAGGTCGTGAAGGAACTCGAAGAGATGCCGCACGCGGTGCTCTTCATCGACGAGATCCATACCGTGATCGGCGCCGGCGCGACGTCGGGCGGTGCGATGGATGCGTCGAACCTTCTCAAGCCCGCGCTTTCGTCCGGTACGATCCGATGCATCGGTTCGACGACCTACAAGGAGTTCCGCCAGTTCTTCGAGAAGGACCGGGCGCTGGTGCGCCGCTTCCAGAAGATCGACGTCAACGAGCCGTCGCTTGACGACGCGATCGACATCATGCGCGGGCTGAAGCCGTATTTCGAGGATTACCACAAGATCAAGTACACCGATCAGGCGATCCGCACCGCCGTGGAACTGTCCTCGCGCTACATCAACGACCGCAAGCTGCCGGACAAGGCGATCGACGTGATCGATGAGACGGGCGCAGCGCAGATGCTCCTTTCCGAGAAGAAGCGGCGCAAGACGATCACCGAAAAGGAGATCGAGGCGACCGTCGCGACCATGGCCCGCATCCCGCCGAAGACCGTCTCCAAGGACGACGAATCCGTCCTCGAAAATCTTGAGCAGGAACTGAAGTCCGTGGTTTACGGCCAGGATCTGGCGATCGAGGCGCTCTCGTCGGCGATCAAGCTGTCGCGGGCCGGCCTTCGCGAACCGGACAAGCCCATCGGCAGCTACCTCTTCTCCGGCCCGACCGGTGTCGGCAAGACGGAGGTCGCCAAGCAGCTCGCGACGTCGCTCGGCGTGGAACTGCTGCGCTTCGACATGTCGGAGTACATGGAGCGGCACACGGTCTCGCGCCTGCTCGGTGCGCCTCCCGGCTATGTCGGCTTCGACCAGGGCGGCCTGCTGACGGACGGAATCGACCAGCATCCGCACTGCGTGCTCCTCCTCGACGAGATCGAGAAGGCGCATCCGGATCTGTTCAACATCCTGTTGCAGGTGATGGATCACGGCTCGCTGACCGATCACAACGGCAAGAAGATCGACTTCCGCAACGTCGTCCTCATCATGACGTCGAATGCCGGTGCGTCGGACATGCAGAAGAACGCTATCGGCTTCGGTTCCTCGCGCCGCGAGGGCGAGGACGTCGAGGCGATCAACCGCCTCTTCACGCCGGAGTTCCGCAATCGTCTCGATGCCATCATTCCGTTCGGCGCGCTGCCGACGCCGGTCATCCACCGCGTCGTCGAGAAGTTCGTCATGCAGCTCGAGGCACAGCTCGCCGAGCGCGGCGTGACCTTCGACCTTTCGGAGGAATCGATCTCCTGGCTCGCCGAAAAGGGCTACGACGAGCGCATGGGTGCCCGTCCGCTCGGCCGCGTGATTCAGGAGAACATCAAGAAGCAGCTCGCCAACGAGGTGCTCTTCGGCAAGCTCAGGAAGGGCGGAACGGTGAAGGTCACCGTCGGCCAGAAGGACGACGGCACGAACGGCCTCATCCTCGAGGCGATCCCGGACGAAAAGCCGGTTCGCCCGAAGAAGGAGAAGGCGGCATCGCGCGGCAAGGCGAGGTCCGGTACCGCAGCGGGCGCCGCGAAGGTCGGCGACGGCTCGAGCGAGCCGAACGACAAGGCCGAAAGCAGCGCGCAGCACAAGAACGGAACGGTTCCGAAGGTCTCCCGGAAGAAATAGAGAACCGATCCTTCTGAACGAGAAAGCCGCGGGCCTTCCGGTCCGCGGCTTTCTCGTATGGGTCGTCCATCGAGCGGGGTCGTCGAGCCGCTATCGAGGCGGCTTGCCGGTCGATCGGTGCGGTACGCGCGGCTCAGCCGAGTGCGGCGCGGATCTTTTCGCCGCCTTCGCGAAGCGTTTCGGGATCGGCCATCGCGTCGCTGTGGCGCTTCAGTTCCACCCCTTCGAAGCGCGGCACGATGTGGACGTGCGTGTGGAAGACGGTCTGGCCGCTTGCGGGTTCGTTGTAGGACTGGATGAGCACGCCATCGGCCCCGAACCCCGCTTTCGCCGCACGCGCGACCTTCTGGACCGTCGCCATCAGATGCGAAAGATCCTCCGGCCCGATGTCGAGGAGGTTGCGCGAAGGCGCCTTCGGAATGACCAGGCAGTGGCCCGGCCCCATCGGCATCGCGTCCATGAACGCATAGCAGTGTTCGTCCTCGTAGAGCTTCTCCGAGGGGATCTCGCCGCGCAGGATCTTGGCGAAGACGTTGTCGGGATCGTAATCGGCGGCCATGCGCGTTTCTCCGTGAATTTTCCTCGCGGTGAGACTAATGCGGCAGGTTCCGCGAGAACAGGTTGACGATGATGATTCCGGCAATGATGAGGGCAAGCCCGATAACGGCCGGCGCATCGAGGCGCTCGCCGAGAAACACGACGCCGATGGTCGCGATGAGGACGATGCCCGTCCCCGACCAGATGGCGTAGATCACGCCGACGGGCATGCTGCGCACCGTCAGCGAAAGGAAATAGATCGCCAGCGCGTAGCCGACGATGCAGATCGTCGATGGAAGCAGTCTGGTAAAGCCGGCGGTCTGCTTCAGGGCAGAGGTGGCGACGACCTCGAAGCACACGGCGACGAAGAGCAGAAAATAGGTCAAGGCACGCGATCTTGAACGGATGGAACGGTCGGTCCGGGAAGGACGGTATCGGGACGTGAATGCCCCGAACGGCTCTAACACGACGCGAAAGGCGGGTCAGCCCTTGCGGTAGGGTCCTCGGTCGCTCAGCACCTCGCTCACATGCTCGACCTCGTCGCGTTCCTCTTCGAGATAGGCCGAGACGGCACGGCGCAGCCCGCGGTGCGAAATGAAGTGCGCCGAATGGGTCGTTACCGGAAGGTAGCCGCGCGACAGCTTGTGCTGCCCCTGCGCGCCCGCCTCGGCGCGGGCGAGCCCGTTGGCGATGATGTAGTCGATCGCCTGGTGATAGCAGATCTCGAAATGCAGGAAGGGATGGTCCTCGACGCATCCCCAGTGCCGGCCGTAGAGGCAGTCGCCGCCGATGAAGTTGATCGCGCCGGCGATGTAGCGCCCCTCGCGCCTGGCCATGATGAGAAGGACGTCGTCGGCCATGCGCTCGCCGATCATGGAGAAGAACGAGCGCTTGAGATAGGGCCGGCCCCATTTGCGGCTGCCGGTATCCATGTAGAATTCGAAGAAGGTATCCCAGGTGTCCTCGGTCAGGTCGCGGCCCGTCAGCCATTCGACCGAAACGCCGTTTTCGAGCGCCTCCCGGCGTTCGCGCCTCAGCGTCTTGCGCTTGCGCGAGGCGAGCGTCGCAAGGAAATCGTCGTAGCTCCCATATCCCTCGTTGGCGAAGTGGAACTGCTGGTCCGTGCGATGCAGGTAGTCGTGCTCGGTAAAGACGCCGATCTCGTCGTCGGGCACGAAGGTGACGTGCGCCGAGGAAACGTCGTGGCGCCGGGCGAGCGCCTTCAGCCCCTCGGCAAGCGCGACCTGGACGCTTGGACGGCGCTCGTCGGCGACCGTGAGCAGGCGCGGGCCCGTCGCCGGGGTAAAGGGAACGGAAGCCTGCAGCTTGGGATAGTAGCGCCCGCCGGCGCGCTCGAACGCGTCGGCCCAACCGTAGTCGAAGACGTATTCGCCCTGGCTGTGGCTCTTCAGGTAGCAAGGCAGCGCGCCGATCACGCTCCCGTCTTCGTCGCGAAGCAGGAGGTGCTGGCCGAGCCAGCCGGTGTCGGCCGTCGCCGAGCCCGATTCTTCCAGCGCCGAAAGAAAGGCATGGGAAAGAAACGGATTATAGGGGTGTGCTTCCGTGGAAGCCGCGCGGGTCGTACCGGCAAGCCGGCTCCATTCAGCCGGGTCGATGTCCGAGAACGAGGAAACGACCTCGATGCGGACCTCCCGTTCGTCTGGACTGCTCATCGCTTCCCCGCCCGATCCTGCGTGATCCATGAACCGGGATGTAAACCTTTGCCGCGCTGCGGCAAGAACCCGGGTGGCAAGGCGACGCACCGGGCCGGTCGCCACATTCACTCGTCTGCGCGTGGGTCGAATCCTTCGAAGGTCATCTGATCGGCGTGCGCACGGCTCGTCTCGCGGCCTGCCGTGTTGCGCACCGTCCAGGAAACGACCGGGATCCCAGCCTTGCGAAGCCCGTCGGTAAACGGGTTCGGCAGGTGGTCGACATTGTAGGAGACGAAGTGGAGGCCCTGGGCCATGAGGGAGCGGTGGCGCGAGAACGCCTTCTCGTCGTTTCCTTCCGCCGTCAGTCCGATGGGCACGGAGGGTTCGAGTGCAATCAATTCTTCGAGAATCCAGTCATCGAACGACATGAGCGCGACCGGTCCCACATAGGTTTCGACTGCTTCGAGGACGGCGCCGGCAAGGCCGTCGTCGTCTCCACGGCGGCCTTTCAGTTCGATGACGAGCGGAACGCGGCCGGCGACACGATCGAGCGTCTGGCCGAGCGTCGGGATGCGCTGGCGGGTGCCGGCGAGCACCATCTGCTGCAGGTCGGTCGAAAGCTTGTCCGCCACCGCACCACCGAGCGGGCAAAGCCGATCCAGCGTTTCGTCGTGAAAGACGATCGGAACGCCGTCGGCGGGAAACTGGACGTCGCACTCGATGGCGAAGCCTGCTTCGGCCGCGCGCTCGAAGGCGGCGAGCGAGTTCTCGACGATCCCCGCATCGAGGTCGTGAAAGCCGCGATGGGCGATCGGGTGCGCAGTCAGCCATTCGAGATCGGGCATCGGCAGATCCTCCTTCAGGCGATTTCGAAATGCGCGTCGATCTCGACGGCGGCATTCATCGGCAGCGCGGCCATGCCGACCGCCGCCCGCGCATGGCCGGCCCGCTCGCCGAGAACGTCGGCGAAGAAGTCCGATGCGCCGTTGATCACCTTGTGCTGGTCGGTGAAATCCGGCGTCGAGGCGACGAAGCCGTTGATCTTGACGAGGCGGACGACGCGTTCGAGCTCGCCGAGCGCCGAAGCGGCCTGCGCGAGGATATTGACGGCACACCACAACGCCGCTTCCTGGCCCGCCGCGACGTCGAGGTCCCGGCCGAGATGGCCCGTATATGCAAGCGTGCCCTCCCGCATCGGCAACTGGCCGGAAACGTAGAGCGCGTTGCCGCAAACGACGAAGGGCAGGTAGTTCGCTGCCGGGGCGGCGGCGTCGGGCAGGGCGATGCCGCGCGCTTCCAGGCGGCTGGCGATGGTCGTGCTCATGAAAGGCTCCGTGGCGGATGGGGCGGGGATGGCGATCGAAGCGAACCGCTCGCTTCTGCCTTCGCCTGTCTATATCATGCGAGAGCGGGTTCGACAGGAGGCGCGTGCATGCGAATTCGGGCGGCATGGATGGCGAAGGCCGCCGCACTCGTCTGGCTTCTGGCCGGCAACGCGCCGGCGTTTGCCGTTTCGGCGAGCGACCTCGCGACGCATCGTGCCGTCTACGACCTTTCCCTCGTCGACGCGACCGACCGTTCGGGCGTCGGCGCGATGAACGGGCGGATGGTCTACGAGTTCACCGGCTCGTCCTGCGAAGGCTTTTCGTCGCGCTTTCGCCTCGTCACGCAGATGGCGAGCGACGGCACGGTTCGCGTCAGCGACCAGCAGTCGACGACCTACGAGGATCTGAAACGGCGGATCTTCCGCTTCATCAATCGTTCCTTCGTCGACGATCGCGCGGATTCCGTCGTCCGCGGCTTGGCCGAAGGCGAGGCGAACGGCATTGCGGTCGACGTCACACGGCCGGCCGGTCGTCACTTCGACCTGCCGGCCGCCCTTTTCCCGACCGAGCACACGCTCGAAATGATCGACCATGCGCAAAAGGGCGAACGGGTCTACCAGTCGACGATCTACGACGGTACCGGCCGCGCGGACGCCACCTCCATGACGACGGTGGTGCTCGGACACCGGCATGCGCCCGATCCCCAGAACGCCGAGACGAAGGCGCTCGGCTCGATGGCGGACCAGCCGTACTGGCCGGCCAGTGTCGCCTTCTTCGACCAGAACAAGAGAGCCGATGAAACGCCGAGTTATCGCATGGAGTTCAAGCTCTACCGGAACGGCGTCACGCGCGACCTGACGATGGATTACGGCGATTTCGCCCTTCACGGGACGCTCGTCGACCTCGCCTTCCTCAAGCAGCCCACCTGCACGCAATAGGTCGCGTATTCACCCGTTCAGCAAACCGACAGGTTCTCTCCGGTAGGATGCCGGCCAATCGCATAGCGTGCCTGTGGCGTAGCGTATCGGCGCCGTTGTCCGCACGTCTGGGGTTTGGCGTTTCGAACGGATCGCGCCGGCCCACTCACGATCGAACATACGGGAGTCGCCTGATGAAACGAGGATTGAAGAAACTTCTGCAAACCCTTGTCGTCGCGGGACTCGTTGTGGTCGTCAGCGGTGCTGGCTGGATGATGTTCGGCGAAAGCGAGCCCCAGGCCGCGCCTGCGACCGCAAGCGTGGAGCCGGGCACGATCGAGGAGACGGTACTCGCTTCCGGTTCCCTCGAAGCAAGTTCCGTCGTCAGCATCGGTGCGGAGGTTTCCGGACGCATCGAGACGATCGCTCCGAAGCTCGGCGATCACGTCGAGAAGGGCGATCTCGTCGCCACGATCGATTCGCAGAGCCAGCAATACGCGTTGAAGACCGCCGAGGCGCAGCTTGCCAACGTCAAGGCCGAGCGCGCGCAGCAGGACGTCGCGTTGAAGCAGGCGAAGATCGCGCTGACCCGTTCCAGCCAGCTGCGCAAGAAGAACCTCGTCTCGGAGCTGGACTACGAGACGGCAGAGGCGAACGTCGATTCCGCCGATGCCAAGCTGCAGGGCGTCGACGCGCAGATCGAGCAGGCCGAACTCGCCGTCGACACGGCGAGGGTCGACCTCGACCGCACGCGTATCCGCGCCCCTTCGAGCGGCACGGTCGTCGCGGTGCTCGTCAGCCCCGGCCAGACGGTGAACGCCAACCAGACGACGCCGACGCTCCTCAAGATCGCCGATCTCGCGACGATGGAGATCAATGCGCAGATCTCCGAAGCGGACGTGACCAAGGTGAAGCCGGGCCAGAAGGCCTATTTCAGCATCCTCGGCGAGCCCGATCGCAAGATCGACGCCGAACTGCTCTCCCTGGAGCCGGCGCCGACGGACATCAAGACGTCGGATACGGGCCTCGCCTCGGACGATCAGGCCGTCTACTACAATGCGATCTTCCGGGTGAACAATCCGAACGGGCTGCTGCGCATCGCCATGACGGCGCAGGTGACGATCGTCATCGATCGCAAGAGCGGCGTCCTGACGGTACCTTCGGGTGCCGTCGTCCACCGCGGCGGTGCGAGCTACGTCCTTGCCTACGATCCGCAGACGAAGGACGTCACGCGCACGCCGGTCACCGTCGGCCTCGACAACGACGTGACCGCCGAGATCACCGACGGCCTCGAGAAGGGCGAGACGGTGCTTGCCACCGGCAGCCGTTCCGCCGCCGGCTCCGGCATGGAGGACCGGCAAGCCAAACGCATGATGCGCCATATGGGCGGCCCGGGCTTCGGAGCCTGACATGAGCGCGACCGGCGACACGGGTGCGACCCGAAAGGACGGCGAGCCTTTGATCCGGCTTGCCAACGTCACGCGCGCGTTTCCCAGCGGCGAGGATACCGTGACGGTTCTGCATGGCGTGGACCTGACGATCGAGGCGGGCGAGATGGTTGCGATCATCGGCTCGTCCGGGTCGGGCAAGTCGACGCTGATGAACATTCTCGGCTGTCTCGACCGTGCCTCCGAAGGAAGCTATCTTTTCCGCGGTAAGGACGTTTCGGCGCTCGATGCGGAGGAGCGCTCGGCCCTCCGGCGTGAGCATTTCGGCTTCATCTTCCAGCGATACCAGTTGCTCAGCGAACTCGATGCCGTTGAGAACGTCGAGGTTCCGGCGGTCTATGCCGGCGAAAATCGCAGCGAACGGCGCCGCCGCGCGGTCGATCTCCTGACGGGACTGGGACTTGGCGATCGGCTGCACCATCGTCCCGGCCAGCTTTCCGGCGGACAGCAGCAGCGCGTCAGCGTCGCCCGCGCGCTGATGAACGGCGGCGACGTGATCCTTGCCGACGAGCCGACGGGCGCGCTCGATACGGCGAGCGGGAGCGAACTGATGAAGCAGCTCAAGGCGCTGAACCGGGCAGGGCACACGATCATCATCGTCACGCACGACCGCGAGGTGGCCGCCGAAGCCGAGCGCATCATCGAGATCAGCGACGGCCGCATCCTCGCCGACACGCGCAAGGACGGCGCGGACGAGGCGCACGCGGTCCTGGCCGATATCCAGCCCCGGCAGCGTTCGGCGCTCGGCGGCCTCGGCGACGGTGTGCGCGAGGCGATGCGCATGGCGTTGCGGGCGATGGCCGCGCACAAGCTGCGCACGTTCCTCACCATGCTCGGCATCATCATCGGCATCGCGTCGGTGGTTTCCGTGGTCGCGCTCGGCAAGGGCAGCCAGGAGGCCGTGCTCGAAAGCATCAGTTCGATCGGTACGAACACGATCACCATCATGCCCGGTCGCGAGGCGGGCGACCGCCACTCCGGACGCGTGCACACGCTGAAACCTTCCGATGCCGAGATGCTCGCGCGCCAGCCCTATGCCGACAGCGTCACGCCGCAGGTTTCCACGAGCGAAACCGCCGTCTTCAGGGATTCCGCGGCAACGGTTTCCGTCCAGGGCGTCGGCGCGAGCTATTTCCGCGTGCAGGGAAGCGAATTCACCGCAGGGCGCGCCTTCGACGAATCGAGCGTGGGCGAGCGCGCCCAGACGGCCGTCATCGACAGCAACGCCGAGGAAACGCTTTTCGGCGACGGCACGAACCCGATCGGCCAGGTCGTTATCCTGAACAAGGTGCCCGTGCGCGTCATCGGTGTCGTCGACGCCAGCCACGCGGTCGGTCCGCGCAGCGGCTCGGCGACCTTCTACCTGCCTTATACGACCGCGATGAGCCGCGTCATGGGCCGCGACTATCTCGAAGCCATCACCGTGCGCGTGGGCGACGGCTACAACATGGACGACGCGGAAGCGGCGATCTCCAACCTGATGACGCGCCTGCACCGTACGCAGGACTTCTTCCTGCTCAACGCCAACACGATCCGCGACACCATCGAAAGCACGGGCCGCACATTGACGCTGCTCGTCTCCTCGATCGCGGTGATCTCGCTCGTCGTCGGCGGCATCGGCGTCATGAACATCATGCTCGTCTCTGTGACCGAGCGCACGCGCGAGATCGGCATTCGCATGGCCGTCGGCGCGCGACGAGGGGACATCCTGCGCCAGTTCCTCATCGAGGCGGTGCTCGTCTGCGCCACGGGCGGGGTCGCCGGCGTCGCGCTCTCCTTCGTCATGGGAGCCGGGCTCTCGCGCTTCGTGGAAGGCACCGAACTTTCCTACTCGCCGGCGACGATCGTGCTCGCCTGCCTGTCGGCGAGCCTCATCGGCATCGTCTTCGGCTTCATGCCGGCGCGCTCGGCCGCCCGGCTCGATCCCGTCGTCGCGCTGGCACGCGAGTAGAGCCGGTTCTCGTGGCATCCGGCTTGCAAAGCGCGGCACGGGTCGTTATATGCGCGCCATCCCTCACGCGGAGATGCGGGAGCGGACGGGAGAAATCCGTTCGCTTCCACCGGTGGTGCCCGAAAGGGCACTGATGATTTCCGCGGCGGCTCAACCGGAAAGGAGACAAGGCATGGCATTGCCTGATTTCAGCATGCGCCAGCTTCTCGAGGCTGGCGTGCACTTCGGCCACCAGACTCACCGCTGGAACCCGAAGATGCGCCCGTATATCTACGGCGACCGCAACAACGTCCACATCATCGATCTTGCCCAGTCCGTCCCGTTGCTTTCGCGGGCGCTGCAGGTCGTGTCCGACACCGTCGCCGGCGGCGGTCGCGTGCTCTTCGTGGGCACCAAGCGTCAGGCCTCCGACATCGTCGCCGATGCCGCGCGGCGTTCGGCGCAGTATTACGTCAATTCCCGCTGGCTCGGCGGCATGCTGACCAACTGGAAGACGATTTCGCATTCGATCCAGCGCCTGCGCAAGCTCGACGAGATCCTGGCTCAGGACGACACCGGCTTCACCAAGAAGGAACGCCTGAACCTCGATCGCGAGCGCGACAAGCTCGAGATGGCGCTCGGCGGTATCCGCGACATGGGCGGCACGCCGGACCTGATGTTCGTCATCGACACCAACAAGGAAGCGATCGCCATTCTCGAGGCGCGTCGCCTCAACATCCCGGTCGTCGCGATCATCGATTCCAACTGTGATCCGGATCCGATCGCCTATCCGATCCCCGGCAACGACGATGCGGCCCGTGCGATCTCGCTTTATTGCGATCTCGTCTCGCGCGCCTGCATCGACGGCATCGCCCGTCAGCAGGGGGCGTCCGGCGTCGACATGGGCGAACAGGCCGAGCAGCCGCCCGAGCCTGCTGTCGCGGGCGAGGTCGAAGGTCTCGAGCCGATCGCCGGCAAGAACGAGCCGGCTGAACCGTCGCACAGCGGCGAAGCGAGCTAGAGCCAAGCGCGAGTGTAAAGGCCGCGGGAAGCGCGGCCTTTCCCTCCCGCGTACGCGCAACCACGACCTGCGTACGCGCAACCATGCATATGGCGCCGACCCGTGCGCCGAAGGTCCGAGCCGTTCGCGCGCCGAGCGGCCGACCGACGTTTGAAGAGAGGCGAAGATGGCAATTTCAGCTTCACAGGTGAAGGAACTGCGCGAAAAGACCGGCGCAGGCATGATGGACTGCAAGAAGGCGCTCAGCGAGACGGACGGCGACATGGACGCTGCCGTCGACTGGCTGCGCGCCAAGGGCATCTCCAAGGCGGAGAAGAAGTCCGACCGTGCGACGGCCGAGGGCCTGATCGGCGTTGCCGCGGGCGAGAACGAAGCCGTTCTCGTCGAGGTCAATTCGGAAACGGACTTCGTCGCACGCAACGAGACGTTCCAGAAGCTCGTCGCGGAGATCGCCGGCGTCGGCCTTTCCACGGACGGCAGCGTCGAGGCGATCTCGGGCGCCACCCTGCCTTCGAGCGGCCAGCCGGTTTCCGATACAGTGCGTGATGCGGTCGGCACGATCGGCGAGAACATGACGTTCCGCCGTGCGCAGAAGCTTTCCGTCGAGAAGGGCGCCGTCGCGAGCTACATTCACAATGCCGTCGGCCCCGATCTCGGCAAGCTAGGCGTGCTCGTCGCCCTTCGTTCGGAAGGCGATCGCGGTGCGCTCGAAAAGCTCGGCAAGCAGATCGCCATGCACGTCGCGGCGACGAACCCGCTGTCCCTGACGAAGGATGACGTGGCGCCGGAAGTCGCAGAGCGCGAGCGCCGCGTCTTCGCCGAGCAGGCGCGCGAGTCCGGCAAGCCCGACAGCATCGTCGAGAAGATGGTCGAGGGGCGCATGCGCAAGTTCTACGAGGAGGTCGCACTTCTCTCGCAGGATTTCGTGGTCAATCCGGACCAGACGGTCTCGGAAGCCGTAAGTGCGGCGGAAGCGGAAGCCGGCGCGCCGATCACCGTCGAGGGCTTCGTTCGCTTCTCGCTCGGCGAAGGAGTAGAGGCGCAAACCGAGGGTGCCGAGGCGGCCTGACCGTCACAACGCGGAATCGGTTCGAACCTGCGGGCATCGCGTGACAACGCGGTGCCCGTCGTGTATCCGGCAGGGAAACGAAGACAGAACGGCAAAGGGTCTATGGTGGCGAGTCCCCTCTACAAGCGCGTACTTTTGAAAGCCTCCGGCGAGGCGCTGATGGGGAAACAGGGCTTCGGCATCGACGTCACCGTCGTCGACCGCATTGCCGCCGACATCGCCGCCGCACGCGAGCTCGGTACGGATGTCGGCGTCGTCGTCGGCGGCGGCAACATCTTCCGCGGCGTGGCCGTCGCCTCGCGCGGGGGCGACCGGGTGACCGGCGACCACATGGGCATGCTCGCCACCGTCATCAACGCGCTGGCGCTCGCGACGTCCTTGCGCAAGCTCGGCGTCGAGACAGAGGTGCTTTCGGCAATCTCCATGCCCGAAATCTGCCAGAGCTTCTCGCAGCGCGCGGCCCTCCATCATCTCGCCAAGGGCCGCGTGGTGATCTTCGCCGGCGGTACCGGCAATCCCTTCTTCACGACGGACTCGGCCGCCGCGTTACGGGCGGCGGAACTCGACGCCGAGGCGATCTTCAAGGCGACGCTCGTCGACGGCATCTATTCCGCCGATCCCAAGAAGGATCCCGATGCGGTGCGCTACGACCGGCTGACCCATGGCGAGGTTCTTTCGAAGGGGCTGAGCGTCATGGATGTCGCCGCGGTGGCGATCGCCCGGGAAAACGATATTCCGATCGTCGTCTTTTCCATCCACGAACAGGGCGCTTTCGCCGAAATTCTGCAGGGGCGGGGACGCGCGACGGTTGTCAACGACGGCTAGAGTATTTCCTATGCGCGCAAGCCATTTCGATCTGGCATGCTGACGCGCGACACGAACGGGAGAACGAACGAATGAGCGACGGAGTGGACATCGGCGATCTCAAACGGCGCATGGAGGGGGCGGTCACCGCCTTCAAGAGCGACATCGCCTCGCTCCGCACGGGTCGCGCCTCGGCCAACCTTCTCGATCCGGTCGAGGTCTCGGCCTACGGCACGCGCATGCCGCTCAACCAGGTGGCGAACGTCTCCGCGCCGGAACCGCGCATGCTTTCGGTCAATGTGTGGGACAAGGGGCTGGTGGTTTCCGTCGACAAGGCGATCCGCGAGGCGAATCTCGGCCTGAACCCCGTGGTCGACGGACAGAACCTGCGCATTCCGCTGCCGGACCTGACGGAAGAGCGGCGCAAGGACCTCGTCAAGCTTGCACACGGCTATGCCGAAAACGCGCGTGTCGCCGCTAGGCACGTGCGCCGCGACGGCATGGACACGCTCAAGAAGGCGGAAAAGGACGGCGACCTCGGCAAGGACGAGAGCCATGCCCAGTCCGAACGCGTGCAGAAGCTCACCAACGAGACGATCGAGACGATCGATCACCTTCTGGCCGACAAGGAAAAGGAAATCATGCAGGTATAGCTTCGCATAAGGCCGCCCGCCCCGCGTTCGAGTTCAGCCCCGGCAAGGAGATCGGATTGTCCATTCCGCAGCATGTCGCCATTATCATGGATGGCAACGGCCGCTGGGCGCAGCAGCGCGGCCTCGCGCGCTCGTTCGGACACCGCAAGGGCGTCGAGATGGTTCGCCAGACGGTCCGCACGGCCGGCGAGATGGGCATCGGCTGTCTGACGCTCTTCGCCTTCTCCTCGGAAAACTGGCGCCGACCGCCCGAGGAGGTGACCGATCTGATGGGGCTGCTCAAGCTCTTCATCCGGCGAGATCTCGCCGAACTCCATCGCGAGAACGTGCGCGTGCACGTCGTCGGCAGCCGCAAGAATCTGGCGCCCGACATCAAGGGTCTGCTGGACGAAGCCGAAACCCGCACGCGCGAGAATACCGGCCTCAACCTCGTCATCGCCTTCAATTACGGAGGTCGCGACGAGATCGCCCGGGCCGTGCGCGAGATCGCCGAGGACGTTGCGGCCGGACGGGTCGCGGCCGACGAGGTCGACGATGCGCTGCTGGGCGCGAGGCTCGACACCGCCGGCTTGCCCGATCCCGACCTCATCATCCGTACGAGTGGCGAGCAGCGCCTTTCCAACTTCCTGCTCTGGCAGGCCGCCTATGCCGAGCTCGTCTTCGTGCCCTGCCTCTGGCCCGACTTCGACCGCGCTGCCTTCGAGGGTGCGCTCGCCGAGTTCGACCGACGCGACCGGCGTTTCGGAGCCGTGGACGACGCCGATCTCGCCGTCGGTTCGGGATGAGCGGCGATCTCGGCCGCCGGGCGGCTTCCGCCCTCGTCATGGGCGTCGTCGTTCTCGTCGCGACCTGGTTCGGCGGGCTTGCGTTTCGCATCCTCATGGCGGTCGCGGCCGTTCTCGTTTTTCACGAATGGGCCGGCATCGTCGGCGCCCGGGTGCTGCACGAAAAGGTGGCGATCTTCGCAGGGCTCGCGGTCGTGCTCTGCGCGCTCGCCATCGTCTTCCATCACGGCGAGATCGCCATGGCGCTCGCCGTCATCGCGGCGGTCTGTGTCGCGGCATGGCAGCGATTGGCACGACGCAGGCTCTGGCTCGCCGGCGGCATCGTCTATGCGGTCGTTCCGGCGGTCGCGCTCGCCGTTCTGCGCGGTGACGGCGGGCAGGGGCTCGTCGCCATCCTGGGCCTGTTCGCGGTCGTCTGGACCAGCGACATCGCGGCCTATTTCGTCGGCCGGCGCGTCGGCGGGCGCAAGCTCGCACCGCGCATTTCGCCCGGCAAGACGTGGTCCGGTGCAGTCGGCGGCACGCTTGCCGGCATCGTCGTCGGCACGGCGGTCTTCAGCATCGGCGAGGGCGGCGGTCCGATCGTCTGGCTCGGCCTCGTCTGCCTGGCGCTTTCCGTTTGCGGCCAAGCCGGCGACCTTTTCGAATCATGGATCAAGCGGCGCTTCGGGGTGAAGGATTCGAGCCGGCTCATTCCCGGCCATGGCGGCCTGATGGACCGGATCGACGCGCTTGTTTTCGCCGCTTTTGCGGCCTATCTCGTGACGGTTCTGGTGCCGGGGCTCATCAAGCCGGCACAGGCGGGCACGATGACGAGCCGGGCCGTTTCGTCGAGAGGTGCAGCGCTTTGCGCGGACGCTCGCCCGTCTCGTCGTGCACTGCGCGTTGCTCAAGGGGGTGGTTCATGGACATCCTGACGTCGATCGGTAGTTTCCTCATTGGCACGATCGTGCCGTTCCTCCTCGTCCTCACGGCGGTCGTCTTCTTCCATGAACTCGGGCACTACCTCGTCGGGCGCTGGTGCGGCATCCGGGCGCTCGCCTTTTCGGTCGGATTCGGGCCTGAACTCATCGGCTGGACGGACAAACGCGGCACGCGCTGGCGCCTGTCGGCCGTTCCGCTCGGCGGCTATGTGCGCTTCCTCGGCGACGAGAATGCCGCAAGCGCGCCGGACACCGGCTCGATCGCCGAACTGTCGCCGGAAGAGCGCCGGCATTCGCTGGGCGGGGCCGATCTCTGGCGGCGCGCGGCGACCGTCGCCGCCGGTCCGCTTGCCAATTTCGTTCTGGCGATCGCCGTGTTTTCCGCCCTCTTCCTGATGGATGGCCGGATGGTCGCCGACCCGGTGGTCGCGCGCGTGCAGCCTGGAAGTGCCGCAGCAGCCGCCGGTATCGCGCCCGGCGATCGTTTCGTATCCATCGACGGGGCCAGAACCGCGACCTTCGACGACGTGCGGCGCATCGTCAGCCAGCGGCCGGGCGAACGGCTCGACATGGTCCTTTCGCGGGACGGTCACGACGTCTCGCTCGATATCACTCCGCGCTCCAGCGAGATCACCGATCGCTTCGGCAATACGATGCAGGTCGGGCTCATCGGTGTCGTCACCGATCAGTCGGCCGGCAATTTCCGGCGGATCCGGTACGGTCCGGTCGAGGCCTTGGGGCAGGGCGCGCTCGAAAGCTGGCGCATCGTCGCGCATACTGGTCTCTACATCGGCAATATATTCGCGGGCCGCCAGAGCGCCGACGAACTGGGCGGACCGATCCGCGTCGCGCAGGTTTCCGGCCAGGTCGCCACACTCGGCGTCGTCGCGCTCATCCATCTCGTCGCGGTTCTTTCCGTCTCGATCGGTCTTTTGAACCTGATGCCGATTCCCATGCTCGACGGCGGCCATCTCGTCTTTTATGCTATCGAGGGAGCGACGGGCCGTCCGCTGGGCGAACGGATTCAGGAGGCGGCGTTCCGGTTCGGGCTCGCGCTGGTGCTGATGCTGATGGTGTTCGCCACCTGGAACGACGTCAGCCGCATCTTCGGATAAGCGGCCGTGGAGGGATCGTGGTGCCGGGCGGAAACCATTCGTTTACCATGACTGATCGCACCTGTCGCTTAAGGGTCACGATGCGGATCGAAGTAAACGGAATTTAACCGGGCGCCTTGTCTCTAGGGGAAAAGCGAGTACAACGGCGATCGGGTGCGGGGTACCTTCTAGTGGTGCCGCGGGGACAAAACGGGACAAGAAGGTGACGATTTGACCATGAGGGCCGCATCGAGCTTTTTGGGTGCCGCTTCGGCACTTGCGCTATCGACAACCATGGTTGTGTCCGGCGCCGCCGTCGTCACGATCGGCACCGTCGAGATGGCGCAGGCAGCTACCGTCAGCCGCATCGTCGTCAAAGGGAACGGCCGCATATCCGCTTCTACGGTGCGTGGAAACATCACCATCAAGCCGGGCAAGTCGTTCACCAACGACGACATAAACGAATCCGTCAAGCAATTGTTCCAGACGGGTCTGTTTTCCGACGTGCAGATGCAGGTCTCCGGTAACAGCCTCGTGGTGACGGTGCAGGAAAACCAGATCGTCAACGCGGTCGTCTTCAACGGCAACAAGAAGATCAAGGACGAGCAGCTCGAGCAGGCGGTCCAGACCAAGGCGCTCTCACCCTACAACAAGCCGCAGCTCGAGGCCGACAAGCGGACGATCCAGCAGGCTTACGAATCGATCGGGCGCAAGGATGCGACCGTCGAGACGCAGGTCGTTCCGCTCGACAACGGCCGCGTGAACATCGCCTTCAACATCAACGAGGGCGACCGCACCGACATCAAGTCGATCAATTTCGTCGGCAACCACGCTTTCACCGACGGGCGTCTGGCCGACGTGCTTCAGACGAAGCGCACCAACTTCCTGAGCTGGCTGACGCGCAAGGACGTCTACAACCCGACGAAGCTCGACGCCGATCAGCAGCGCCTGCGGCAGTTCTACTACAATCACGGCTTCGCCGACTTCCGCATCGTCTCCTCGGTCGCCGACTTCGATCCGAACGCCAACGCCTATACGATCACCATCACGGTCGACGAGGGCGCGCGCTACAAGTTCGGCAACGTGCAGATCGACAGTTCCGTCGCCGGCGTGAACTCCTCCGAATTGCGCGGCCT
Organism: Pararhizobium mangrovi; assembly: GCF_006516965.1. Lineage (GTDB taxonomy): Bacteria > Pseudomonadota > Alphaproteobacteria > Rhizobiales > Rhizobiaceae > Pararhizobium_B > Pararhizobium_B mangrovi. The sequence continues at coordinate 49,156 of NZ_VHLH01000004.1, forward strand.
GTTGCAGACACGCAAGGGCGATACCTACAACGCCAAGGATGTCGAGGATACGGTCGAAGCGATCTCCGATCGCATTGCGAGCCAGGGCTATCCCTTCGCCGAGGTGACCCCGCGCGGCAACCGCGATTTCCAGAACCACACGATCGGCGTTTCCTATCTGGTCGACCAGGGCCAGCGCGCCTATGTCGAGCGCATCGAGATCGCCGGCAACACGCGCACCCGTGACTACGTCATCCGCCGCGCCTTCGACATTTCCGAGGGCGACGCGTTCAACAAGGTCGCCGTTCGCGAAGCCAAGCGTCGCCTCGAAGCGCTCGGCTACTTTTCTTCCGTGGACATCGACACGCGCCAGGGCTCCGAGCCGGATCGCGTGATCCTCGTCGTCAACGTGCAGGACAAGCCGACCGGCGAATTCTCGATCGGCGGCGGTTATTCCACCGATCAGGGCGCGACGGTCAACGCGAGCATCACCGAGCGGAATTTCCTCGGTCGTGGACAGTTCATCCGTGTCTCGGCCGGCGGTGGCTCCGACTCGCGCAACTATCAGGTGTCGTTCACCGAGCCGTACTTCCTCGGTTATCGGCTCGCGGCCGGCTTCGACGCCTCGCACATCGACAACAGCTATTTCGACAATTACGACTACTCGCAGGACAGCTTCACGCTGCGCGCCTCTGCGCCGATCACCGACGATATCCGAGCGGGTCTCGCCTACACGTTCGAGCGTACGGACTACGACATCACCGACTCGGACGACCTGTCGCAAACCTATAAGCGCGACCTCAGCGTCGACGATCGCATCACCTCGTCGGTAACGGCGAGCCTGACCTACGACACGATCGACGACCACAACCTGCCGCGTGAAGGCTTCTACGCGAAGGCTTCGGCACAGTTCGCCGGGGTCGGCGGCGATGCCGATTTCCTGAAGATCACCGGCAAGGCGGCCTACTACCATCCGATCATCGAATCGGCGGACGTGATCGGCTCGCTCAGCGCCGGTGCTGGCCAGCTCATCAAGACGAACGGATCGGTCAACACGTTCGACCAGTTCTTCCTCGGCGGCGAGACCATTCGCGGCTTCGATACGCGCGGCATCGGCCCGCGCGCCTATTGCGACGACGACACGTCGGGTTGCGATCACAGCTACGATGATCCGCTCGGCGGCGCGACCTACCTGAACGCGTCGGCGGAAGTGAGCTTCCCCATGCCCGTCATTCCGCAGGATGTCGGTATTCGTGGCGCGGTGTTCGCCGATGCCGGCACGCTCTACGGCTTGGACAACAATCCGGCATCGGACGATCGCATCGTCGGCGACGACTTCAACATTCGCGCCTCGGTCGGAGCCAGCATCATCTGGGCCTCGCCCTTCGGTCCGCTGCGGTTCGACTATGCCGTGCCGGTCGCCAAGGAAGATTATGACGACGTCCAGAACTTCCGCTTCGGAGCGTCGACCAACTTCTAGGCACGGGGCCCCGTGTAGCGCCCTGCGATCGGCGGGGCGCCTTCGTTCGTCGGCGCGTGGCAGGAGGTTGCCGTCTTCATGGGAAAAGCCCGCTTCGCGCCGCACCCGACGGCCAGCCACCAACGCCGTGTCGTAGCCCGGCGGCGCCCATGAGTGCGCGTACCTTCTTTCCACAGGAACGGACAATTCCGGTCGGGGAGCTCGCATCGATGACCGGGGCCGAGCTCAGCGATCCGGGGCTTTCCGAAACGTCGATCCGTGGCGTCGCGCCGTTGTCGCGCGCCGTGGCGGGCGAGGTGACCTTCGCGCTTTCCAGGCGCAATACGGCGGAGCTTTCGGCAACGCGCGCCTCGGCGGTCTTCTGCTCGAAGGCGATGGCGGTCGCCGTGCCACGCGGCACCGCGGCCCTTCTGACACCCCATCCGCACAATTGCTTCGCGAAGGCGGCGTTGGCTCTGTACCCGACCGCAGCGCAGCCCGGCCCAATGACGAACGCGACGGGAATCAGCGAACGCGCGGTCGTCGACGAGACGGCGGTGCTCGAAGCAGACGTCGTCGTCGAGCCTTTCGCGATCGTCGGTGCCGGTGCGCAAATCGGCCGCGGCAGCCGGATCGGTCCCGGCGCGGTCGTCGGACCGGGCGTGACGCTCGGCCGGAACTGCGTGGTGGCGGCAACCGCGTGCGTCCAGTACGCGCTGGTCGGCAACGATGTCGTCCTTCATCCGGGCGTGCGGATCGGCCAGGACGGCTTCGGCTATGTCCCGGGGCCGTCGGGTATGGAAAAGATCATCCAGGTCGGCCGCGTCATCATTCAGGATTCCGTCGAGATCGGCGCGAATACGACGATCGATCGCGGGGCCATCGACGACACGGTGATCGGCGAGGGAACGAAGATCGACAACCTCGTCCAGATCGGGCACAACGTGCGCGTCGGCCGCCATTGCGTGATCGTCAGCCAGGTCGGGATCGCCGGTAGCGCGAATATCGGCAACCAGGTCATGATCGGGGGCGCGGCGAAGATCAACGGGCACCTGTCGGTCGGTGACGGGGCGCAGATCGCCGCGCTGAGCGGCGTCGCTTCCGACGTGCCGGCAGGCGCGCGCTGGGGTGGGGTGCCCGCTCGGCCGATGCGCGCGTTCCTGCGCGACGCGGCGGAAATCAACGCCAGGGCATTCGGAAGGGACAAGAACCGGGACAAGGGCGATGAGTGACGATTGGACGAGCGCGCTGGAGGCAGCGGATATTCAGGAAATCATGCGGTTGCTTCCGCACCGTTACCCTTTTCTCATGGTCGACCGGATCCGTGACATCGATGGCGATCAATCGGCCGTCGGTATCAAGAACGTGACGGCCAACGAGCCGCATTTCACCGGCCATTTCCCCGAGAACCCGATCATGCCCGGCGTGCTTCTGATCGAAGGGATGGCACAGACGGCAGGCGCGATCTGCGCGCGCAGCCAAGGGGGCGGGTCGAACGACGTGTTCTTCATGACGATCGACAACGCCCGTTTTCGCAAGCCCGTCGTTCCGGGCGATTGCGTGGAGTACCATGTGACCAAGACGCGCCAGCGCGGCAACATATGGAAGTTCACCTGCCAGGCCATGGTCGGCAGTGCCAAGGCAGCCGAAGCCGAAGTCGGCGCCATGCTCGTTCCGCGGGAGAAGTCCTAGTTCATGGCGTCAGCCAGCGACATTCATCCAAGTGCCATCATCGAACCGGGTGCCGAGATCGGCGCCGACGTGCGCATCGGCCCGTTCTGTCACGTCGGTCCGAAGGTCCGGCTCGGGGCCGGGGTCGATCTCGTCAGCCATGCCGTCGTGACGGGCAATACGTCGATCGGTGAGCGTACGCGCATCTTTCCCGGCGCAATTCTCGGCGGCGAACCGCAGAACGTGAAGTATCGTGGCGAGGATACGCGGCTCGTGATCGGCGCCGACTGCACCATCCGCGAAGGCGTCACGATGAACACCGGCATGCCCGACGCCGGAGGCGTCACGTCCGTCGGCGACCACTCGCTCTTCCTTGCCTATTCGCATGTCGCGCATGACTGTCACGTCGGCGATCATGTGATCCTTTCGAACAACGTCATGCTCGCCGGCCATGTCAGCGTCGGCGACCGGGTGATCATGGGCGGCGGAGCCGCCGTCCACCAGTTCACGCGCGTCGGCCACCACGCCTTCATCGGCGGGCTTTCCGCGGTCAGCCACGATGTCATTCCCTATGGCATGCTGAACGGCAATCCGGGCGTGCTCGCCGGGCTGAACGTCATCGGTATGGCGCGAAACGGCATGAGCAAGACCGAGATCCATACGGTTCGCCGTGCCTTCCGTCAGATTTTCCATGGCGAAGGCGCCATCCGCGAAAAGGCTGCGAAGCTTGATGGCGGTGCGGACGTACTGCCCGCCGTGCGCGATATCCTGGATTTCATCCTCACCGATCACGAGCGGGCGCTTTCCTCGCCGGCGCGCATCGACAGGCCCTGATATGCCGGGAGATCCCGGCACGGACGGTCGTCTGGCCATCGTCGCAGGCAGTGGCCGCCTGCCTCATGACGTCGCGGTGGCCGCGCGCGCCAACGGCGAAAACCCGTTCATCGTCGTCCTGCGGAACGAGGCCGATCGCGACTGGTCGGACTTCGATCACGTGACCATCGGTACAGGCGATTTCGCCGCGCTGCAGGCAGCCTTTCGGCGCGAGCAGATCGGCAGGGTCGTGCTTTCGGGTGGCGTGCGCCGACGCCCGGAACTGCGCGAGATCCGTAGTACGTTCAGCCACCTCCTTCAGGTTCCTCGGGTCGTGCGCATCCTCACCCGTGGCGGTGACGATGCCGTATTGCGCATGGTAATCACGCTGATCGAAGGCGGCGGTTATCGCGTCGTCGCCGCGCAACAGGTCGTGCCCGGCCTGCTTGCCGAAACCGGGCCGCTTACGCAGAAGCGTCCCGGCGCCAGCGAGGAACGGGATATCGCGGCAGCACGCGAGGCCGCATCGCTGCTCGGCCGTCTTGATATCGGCCAGGGCGCCGTTGCCGTCGGCGGCCGGGTCGTGGCACTCGAAGGCGTGGAGGGGACGGACGCGATGCTCGAGCGCGTGGCGTCCCTACGCGCTGCCGGTCGCCTGTCGCAGCGCAGCCGCGGCGTTCTCGTTAAGCTGTGCAAGCCGCAGCAGGACGAGCGCGCCGATCTGCCCTCCATCGGCTTGTCCACGATTGCCGAGGTCGCGGCCGCGGGTCTTGCGGGGATCGCCGTCGAGGCGGGCCGCTCGCTGGTCCTCGATCGGGAGGCGCTAATTGCCGAAGCCGATGCGAAGGGCCTTTTCGTCCTCGGTCTCTCGATGGATGTGCGCGGGAACGACACATGAGTGATGCGGGCGAAGGTCGGAAGCTTCGCAAAGTCGCCATCGTCGCCGGCGAAAGCTCCGGCGACGCGCTTGGCGCAGCGCTGATCGCCGCCCTGCGCAAGCGCGTCGGGGGCGATCTGGAACTGATGGGCGTCGGCGGCGAAGCGATGGAAGCGAAGGGCCTGCGCTCGCTTTTCGACTACCACGTCTTTTCCATCGTCGGCGCCAGTGCGATCGTGACACGCCTTCCGGTGCTACTCCTGCGTATCCGGCAGACGGCCGATGCCATCATCCGCGAGCGACCGGACATGCTCGTCATCATCGACAGTCCGGGCTTTACCCATCGGGTGGCACGACGCGTGCGGCGCCATCTGCCGGACGTTCCGATCATCGACTATGTCTGCCCGACGGTGTGGGCATGGAAACCGCGCCGGGCCGGGCGCATGGTCGCCTATGTCGATCACGTGCTCGCCGTCCTGCCGTTCGAGCCGGAGATCGTCACCGGGCTCGGCGGCCCGCCGATCACCTATGTCGGCCATTCCCTGGTCGAGGAGCCGGCGCTCGTCGAAACCCGCAGAAACCGGTCAACCCTGGACCAGGCTTCCGGCGAACGGACGGGGCAGCCGGTCTTCCTGCTTCTGCCGGGCTCGCGTTTGAGCGAGCTCAAGCGGCACCTGCCGGTCATGCGGGACATGCTCGTGGAACTTGGCGGCCGTTATTCCGCGCCCCGCTTCGTTCTGCCGGCCGTCCGCCGGCACGAGGAACGGATCCGCACCGCGGTTGCGGACTGGCCGGTAAAGCCCGAAGTCGTGGTCGGGCCCGAGCGAAAATGGAAGGCCTTTGCGGAAGCGGACGCGGCGGTCGCAGCTTCCGGCACGGTGCTTCTGGAACTGGCGCTCGCCGGCGTGCCGTGCGTCTCGATCTACAAGCTCGATCCGCTCGCACGCCTGCTCGTATGGCGCATCACGGCGTGGTCGGCGGCCCTGCCGAACATGATCGCCGACTATCCGGTGATCGCGGAATACATGAACGAGACGGTTCGTCCGGGCCGGCTGGCACGTTGGCTCGAGCGGCTTGCCGGCGACACGCTTCAACGCCGGGCGATGATCGAAGGGTTCGCCTGCGTACGAGAACGCATGGAGACGGCCCGTCCGCCGAGCGAACACGCCGCCGATATCGTGCTCGACGTCTTCGCCCAAAAGCAAAAACGCAGCGAAACGCGATAGCGTCCCGCTGCGCTGGCAGGGAAAACGGGTCGGGCGCTCGCGTTCGATCCGATCCGCAAACGCCCGATAAGGCTCAGCCGCGCCGGTCGATCGGCACGAATTCGCGCTTCTCCGCGCCAGTATAGAGCTGCCGGGGACGACCGATCCGCTGGTTCGGATCCTCGATCATCTCCTTCCACTGGGCGATCCAGCCGACCGTACGCGCGACCGCGAAGAGGACGGTGAACATTTCCTGCGGGAAACCGAGCGCCTTGAGCGTGATGCCGGAGTAGAAATCGACGTTCGGATAGAGCTTCTTCTCGATGAAGTACTCGTCCGTCAGCGCGATCTTCTCGAGCTCCAGAGCGACGTTCAAAAGCTCGTCGTCCTCGTTGCCGACTTCCTTCAGCACCTCGTGGCAGGTCTTCTGCATGATCTTGGCGCGCGGATCGTAGTTTTTGTAGACCCGGTGGCCGAAGCCCATGAGGCGGAACGGATCGTTCTTGTCCTTCGCGCGGTCGATGAACTCGGGGATGCGGTCAACGGTGCCGATCTCGGCCAGCATGTTGAGGGCCGCCTCGTTGGCGCCGCCATGGGCGGGGCCCCACAGGCATGCGATGCCGGCGGCGATGCAGGCGAACGGATTGGCGCCGGACGAGCCGGCGAGGCGCACCGTGGACGTGGAAGCATTCTGCTCGTGGTCGGCGTGCAGGATGAAGATCTTGTCCATCGCACGCGCGAGTACCGTGTTCACCTCGTACGCCTCGCAGGGCACGGAAAAGCACATGCGCAAGAAGTTCGAGGCGTAGTCGAGGTCGTTCTTCGGATAAACGAAGGGCTGACCGATATGGTACTTGTAGGCCATCGCCGCGATTGTCGGCATCTTGGCGATCATGCGCAGGCTCGCGATCATGCGCTGACGCGGATCGGTGATGTCGGTAGAGTCGTGATAGAAGGCCGACATGGCGCCGACGACGCCGCACATTACCGCCATGGGATGCGCATCGCGGCGGAAACCGGTGAAGAACCGGTTCATCTGCTCGTGAACCATCGTATGGTTCGTCACGCGATAGTCGAAATCCGCCTTTTCGGCCTTCGTCGGCAGTTCGCCGTAAAGAAGCAGGTAGCAGACTTCGAGGAAGTCGCCGTTGTCGGCGAGCTCGTCGATCGGATAACCGCGATGCAGGAGCATCCCTTCGTCGCCGTCGATGAAGGTGATCTTCGATTCGCACGAGGCGGTCGAGGTATAGCCCGGGTCGAAGGTGAAAGCCCCGGTCTGCTTGTAGAGCTGGTTGATGTCGAAGACATGCGGTCCAAGCGTGCCGGCGCGCGTCGGTAGCTCGATGTCGGTGCCTTCGACGGTCAGTTTCGCATTGTCGTTTGCCATGGTGAGGATCTTCCCGTCGTTTTCCGTCGGGACCGGGACGCTGCTCGGCCGCTCGCTTTATCGGGCAATTTGCTATCCGATTTCACATCGCCTGCCAAGTTCACGAGCATGCGATGCTGCGACGCAATGCAGATCTAGAGCGTTCGATTACCATTTCAATCGGCAGAAAAGCCCGCAATTACGGGGTGCGCACGTACGAAGACATGATTCTCTGCCTCATGGCACCGCGACGATTTCGCAGGTGCTGCCCGTTTTGTGAGCACTGCACCATGGCCTTTATCCTGAGGCCGAACTGCGATCCATCGGCGCGAACCGACCGGCTTTCGCCTGAAAACACCGCCGGTTTCATCGCGAAAGTCTCTCCATACGCCGATCCAGCGTTTGCAGTCGGAGCCGTTCCAGCCGAATGTATCGCGTTCCGGGATCGGGCGGGGAAGGGCGTTCGGGGGCAATGAGCATGCACAACGACCCCACGGCCGACCGCGTCGGCGATCGTTCTCGCATGCGGGCGGCGTCTGCTGGCGCGATGTTCCGGGGCATCGGCGAGATCTCGACGTGGGTCCGGCGCCAGTGCGCCGAGGAGGCGCGCTACGGCCAGCCCTTCCTGTTCCTCCCAGTCTTCGCGGTTTTCGGTGCCGCCGGCATCTTCGCCGCGGCAAGGCCGGTTCCCGTGCTTCCCATCGCGCTCGGCCTTCTCCAGTTCGCGATGCTTGCGCTTTTCGCCCATGCGCGCGGTCGGGCGTGGGCGCCGCTCGTCCTCGCGGTCGCGGCGGTGCTGACGGGCATGCTTGCGGCGAGCGCGCAGATCGAGCGCCGCGGAACGATCCTGCTCGACGGCGAGGTCACCACGCGTCTTCATGGTCTCGTCGTGGCACGCGAGAACGATGCGGACGGGAACTGGCGGTACCTCGTTCGCATCGCCGATACGCACGATCCGACCATCCACCGCCCGCCGCAGACCGTGCGCCTGCTTGCGCGCGGGCGAGCGCCGCCGGTCGAGATCGGCCAGGAAATCAGCGGTCTCGCGCGCCTTATGCCGCCGTCCGGCCCAGTCATGCCCGGCGAGTTCGACTTCGCCTTCAATGCCTACTTCCACGGGATCGGTGCGGTCGGCTTCTTCTACGGTCCGCCGGCCCCGGGCGTCCGCCTGCCTGCCTCCGAACTGACACTCGGACTTCGTTTCCACCGCGCGATGTCGCGGCTTCGCGGAACGATCGACCATCGCATCCGGACCGTCCTGCCGGGAGCAAACGGCGCCTTCGCTTCCGCGCTCGTCACCGCGCACAGGCGTGCCATTCCCGATCACGTGGTCGCAGCGCTCCGCGCGAGCGGCCTGGCGCATATCCTCGCCATTTCCGGGCTCCACATGGCGCTTGTCGCAGGAACGCTCTTCCTTTTCGTAAGGCGTGCGGCATCGCTGATTCCGTCGCTTTCGGAAGCCTTTCCGGTCAAGAAGATCGCGGCCGTCGCCGCGCTCGTCGTCGCCACGGCCTATCTGGTGCTATCCGGTGGGGCGGTCTCGACGATCAGGGCATGGCTGATGCTCGCCATCATGCTTCTCGCCATCTGCTTCGACAGGCCGGCGATCACGCTTCGAAACGTGGCACTCGCCGCAGGCCTGATCGTGCTGACGAACCCGGCGGCGGTCGTCGGACCGAGTTTCCAGATGTCGTTCGCGGCGACCCTTGCGCTGGTCGCCACCTATACGGCATGGCGCGGACCGGCCGGATCGTCTCCAGCCGAAACGGGATCGCGCGGCGTGCGTGTACTGCGCGGGCTCGTGGTCGGTCTTGGCGCGATCGCGCTGACTTCGCTGGTCGCGGGCTTCGCGACGGGCATCTTCGCCGCGTATCATTTCCACCGCGTCGCGCTGCTCGGCGTCATCGGCAACCTCGCGGCGATGCCGCTCGTCACCCTTGTCGTCATGCCGCTCGGGCTCGTCGCGACCCTTGCCATGCCGTTCGGGCTCGATGCGCTCGCCCTGAAGGGGATGGGGCTCGGGCTGACCGGCGTCATCCGGATCGCGGAGACGGTGCAGGCACTTGGCGGCACGGCGGCCACCGGGCGCGTTCCGCCGGCGATCCTGCTTCTCTTCGTCGTCGGGCTGGTGCTCGCGACGCTGCTGCGCTCGCGTTTGCGCCTGCTCGGCATCGTCATGCTCGTCGGCGCCGGCATGCTCGTCGCCTTTCCCGTATGGCGACACGCTCCCGATATCGTCATCGCGGGGGACGGCGGCATGGTGGGGTTGCCGCGCGGACAAACCGTCGCCGTCGATCGCAAACGCCCGCCCGGTTTCATCATGGACCAATGGACCGACGCCCTCGCCGGGCGGAAAGCGAAAACCCCCGTCTTCCTCGAAACTGCAAACCGGCCGGGTAAGCCGGACGGCGAAGGCGAAACGCTGCCGCCGAAAGACGCCGCACGTACCATACGAAAGGTACTGCAGACGGCCGCGTCCGGCACGTTCACGTGCCTGGAGAAGGAATGGTGCGCGACAACGCTCGACAACGGCGCGCGGATCGTCACGCTTCGCGACCCGGCACTTCTCGGTGCCGCGTGCGATCTCGCCGACATCGTGGTGACCGACCGGCCGGTGCGCATGGAGCACTGCCACTCCGGTGCGCTGCTTTATACCGCACGCACCCTGCGGCACTCGGGCGCCGTGACGCTTTCGCTTACGCGGCTTTTACCGTCATCGAACGGGGAGGGTCTCAAGCGTAATGCCAAGAGCGGCCCCGTCCATGGAGCGACCCGCTGGAGCGCAGCAAGCTACCGGGTCATCGAGCATACCGCGCTTGGCGGGATCGTTCGCGCATGGACCCGGCAACGCTATTACGACTGGCGTACGGCGCGCTTCGATTTTGCGCATGTGCCGCCGAGAACGAGGCGACTAATGATAGCGACGGATTAGACCGACGAGCCGTCCCTGGATCTTGATGCGGTCCGGACCGAAGATACGTGTCTCGTAAGCGGGATTGGCGGCTTCGAGGGCGATCGATGCGCCCTTGCGGCGGAAGCGCTTGAGCGTCGCTTCCTCCTCGTCGACGAGGGCGACGACGATATCGCCGGGATTGGCCGTGGAGGCGTTGCGGATCACCACCGTATCGCCATCCAGAATGCCGGCCTCGATCATCGAATCGCCCTTCACCTCGAGCGCGTAATGCTCGCCATTGCCAAGCATCTCGGCCGGAACGGAAATCGCGTGCGTATTGTTCTGGATCGCGGAGATCGGCACGCCGGCCGCGATTCGGCCCATGACGGGCACTTCGTTGGAAGCGGGGGCAGCGGGTGCCGCATCGCGACGAACTGGAAGGTTCGAAGATGCGGTTTCCTTGCCGAGGCTGCCCTCAATGACGCTTGGCGAAAAGCCACGCCGGGGCGATGCGCCGCCTTGCATATCGGGCAGCTTCAGCACTTCCAGTGCCCGCGCGCGATTGGGAAGGCGGCGAATGAAGCCGCGCTCCTCGAGCGCCGTGATCAACCGGTGGATACCCGATTTCGAGGCGAGGTTCAGCGCCTCCTTCATCTCGTCGAAAGAGGGGGGAATGCCGCTTTCCTTCATTCGCTCGTGAATGAAGAACAACAACTCGTGCTGCTTGCGTGTCAACATGCCGCTCTCCGGCGCAACGAAACAAAGACAGAACAGAATTAACCGTTCTATTTGTGTTCCGCAAGGCTTAATGCAGCGTTAAGCGCGCGTTCGGGACGGCACAGAGCTAGAGAATGAGGCTCAAAACATCGATTTCGGGATAAGTCGACCTCGAAAAGGGCTGCCGGGCACGATGAATGTCGTTGACCGATCGGCGTGATTCGCCGCTCGTCAGCCAGCGCGCATGTCGTGCCTTGCGAGCCGCGCCAGCAGATAGTCGATATCGGCGAGCGTCTCAGGCGAAAGCGCGGGCGCCGGCGCGCGCAGCGTCTCGTGGGCGATCGCGCCGCGGCGCGCGAGCACGTGCTTTCGAACGGCGAGCCCGACCACCGGCTGCTGCTCGTAGCGCAGGAGCGGCAGGTGCGTGTCGTAGATGTCCTGCGCAGCCTCCCGATTTCCGTTGCGGTAGTTGCGGACGACGTCGACCAGCATTTCTGGGAACGCGTAGCCCGTCATCGCGCCGTCGGCGCCACGTGCCATCTCGAAATCGAGGAAGAGCGCGCCGTTACCGCACAGGATCGCCGTGCGGCGCATCTCGCCGGCATTCTGCCAGGCGCGGATCGTGGTGATCTTGTCGAGCCCGGGCCAGTCCTCGTGCTTGAGCATGACGCAGGACGGACATTCCTCGACGATACGCCGGATGACGATGGGCGACATGACGAGCCCGGTCGCAGTCGGATGGTCCTGTAGAACGAAGGGAACGTCCGGCCCCAGCGTCTCGCTCACCGTGCGTGCATAGCCGACGATCTGGTCGTCCGTGCGAAGGGTCGAAGGCGGGGTGAACATGACGCCGGCAGCACCCGCCGCCATCGCCTCGCCGGCAAGGCGTTCGAGCGCGCGAAGGTTCGGCGACGAAACGCCGACCACGACGGGTCGTCCGGAAAAGCGAGCGATGACGCCACGAACGAGCGTCAACGCCTCTTCCGGCAACAGCTTGTTCGCTTCGCCCATGATGCCGAGCACCGTCATGCCGTCGACACCGGCTTCCGCGTAGAAGTCGCACATCATGGAGACGGACGCTTCGTCGAGCGCGCCATCCGGAAGGAACGGCGTCGGTGCAATGGCGAAGACGCCGTGCGTACGGCTCGTCAGCTCAGCGGTCGGAGCTTGCGCATTTTCCTTCGAAGTCGGCATGGCAGATCGCCCTCGATTGGCCGCGAACCGGAACCGGTCGGCGGAACGCCGTCCCGTTCCCGACGGCTGGTGATCCTCGAACGCGCTCCGCCCCGCCGAAAGTCTATTCAGGCCTGCGGAACGGGCGGGCTCTCCTCGAGGAAATGCTCGAGCCAGTGAATGTCGTAATTGCCGTCGGCGATGTCGTGATTCGCCAGGAGTTCGCTGAAGAGCGGGATCGTCGTCTTGATCCCGTCGATCACGAATTCGTCCAGCGCGCGACGCAGGCGCATCATCGCTTCCATGCGCGTGCGGCCGTGCACGATGAGCTTGCCGATCAGGCTGTCGTAATAGGGCGGGATCGAATAGCCCTGATAGACCCCGGAATCGACGCGAACGCCGAGCCCGCCCGGCGTGTGGTAGTGCGTGATGCGGCCGGGCGAGGGCACGAAGGTGCGCGGATCTTCCGCGTTGATGCGGCATTCGATGGCGTGGCCCATGAAGCGCACTTCTTCCTGCGTGCACGAAAGGCCGGCGCCGGACGCCACCCGGATCTGCTCGTGGACGAGATCGATGCCCGTCACCGCCTCGGTGACGGGATGCTCGACCTGCAGACGGGTGTTCATCTCGATGAAGTAGAAATTGCCGTCTTCGTAGAGGAACTCGATCGTGCCGGCCCCGCGATAGCCGAGCTTGCGCATGGCCGCAGCGCAGGTTTCGCCGATCTCCAGGCGCTGGTCGGGGTCGAGTGCCGGCGAGTTGGCCTCTTCCCAGATCTTCTGATGCCGGCGCTGGAGCGAACAGTCGCGCTCCCCAAGATGGATGGCGGCACCTTCGCCGTCGCCCATGATCTGGATTTCGATATGGCGTGGCTTGGCGAGATATTTCTCGATATAGACCTCGTCGTTGCCGAAGGAGGACAGTGCCTCGCTGCGCGCGGTCGAAAGCGCCATCGACAGGTCGTCGGGGCCGCGTGCGACCTTCATGCCACGCCCGCCGCCGCCGGCGGTCGCCTTGATGAGCACCGGATAGCCGATCTCCTCGGCGATCGCGGCGGCTTCCTCGTCGGTCGAGACGCCGCCTTCGGAACCGGGAACCACCGGAATGCCGAGTTCGGCCGCCGTCTTCTTGGCCGTGATCTTGTCGCCCATCATGCGGATGTGCTCGGCCGTGGGGCCGATGAAGGTCAGGCCGTGCGCTTCCAGGATCTCCGCGAACTTGGCGTTTTCGGAAAGGAAACCGTAGCCCGGATGAATGGCGTCCGCGCCGGTGATCTCGCAGGCCGATACGATCTCGTGGATGTTGAGATAGCTCTCGCGCGAAGGGGCCGGGCCGATGCAAACGCTCTCGTCGGCCAGGCGAACATGCATGGCATTGTGATCGGCCGTGGAATGGACGGCAACCGTCGGGATGCCGAGTTCCTTGCAGGCGCGAAGCACGCGAAGCGCGATCTCGCCGCGATTGGCTATGAGGATTTTCTGAAACATTGCCGCGCCTATTCGAGGACGATCAGCGGTTCACCGTACTCGACCGGCTGTCCGTCCTCGACGAGAATCTCGACCACCTTTCCGCCTTGCGGGGAAGGGATCTGGTTCATCGTCTTCATCGCCTCGACGATCATGACCGTCTGGCCTTCGCGGATCGTCTGGCCGACCTCGACGAAGGGCCGTGCGCCGGGGGAAGCCGCGAGATACGCCGTGCCGACCATCGGCGAGTTCACGGTGTTGGCAGGCACGGGCGCCGGCGTATCGGCGGCCGCCTCGGTCGCCGCCAGAGCGGGCGGCGAGACCGGCATCGCACCGGGCATCGCGGCGGTCGCCTGAACGGTCTGGACCGTGCCGTTTCGGGAGACGCGAATGCGCAGTTCTTCCTGCTCGATCTCGATTTCCGTCAGATCGGTCTCGGTGAGAATGTTGGCGAGATCTCGAATGAGTTGCTGATCGACGCCGTTCTTCTTGATGGCCATCGGGTTTACCCCTTTATTCCTTATGTCCGTCGATGCCGCGCGCCCAGCGCCGGCGGCATCGCGGTCACGATATCCGTACGGATCGACGCCGGCTGCGGTCGACCACGACCAAGCCCGGCACGCGACGGATCCCGTTTCCGGAATCGCCGTTACCGACCCTCGGTGCGTGGTATAAGCAAGTCATTTCCGGGATGAAAGGACTCTTTTCGCCCCGTACGCTGCGCCATTCACGGTAAACGGAGCGTTAACGCCGGATGTTGCCCGTTTTCATCACGAGCACGTCGTGCTTCCGCATGCGCGTACGTTGCCGATCGCCTTGCGCAGGGCGTCGGCACCGATCACGCCGGAGACCGCCATGTCGCCCACGACGTAGGCCGGCGTGCCAGTCAGGTTCAGCTTGTCGGCGAGCGCGTATGTCTGGCGAATGCGCGCGCCGATCTTCGGATCCTTCATCTTCGCTTCGAGCTGCTTGGGATCGACGCCGAGATCGGCGGCGATCTTCTCCGCGCGTTCGGCATCGGCAGAGCCCTTGATCGCCATCAGGCGGTCGTGAAAGGTCTTGAACTTGTTCGGCGCAAGCATCTCGAACGCCATGCTCGCCCGGCTCGCCGCCATCGAATCGTCGCCCAGAATCGGGAATTCCTTCAGCACGTAGCGAAGGCCCTTCTCGTTGGCGACGATCGTCTTCATGTCGGAAACGGCCGCCCGGCAATACGGGCAGTTGTAGTCGTAGAACTCGACGAGGGTAACGGAGCCGTCGGGATCGCCGAGCACGAGGTCGCCGGGCGCGTAATAAAGCGCCTGCCGGTTGTCGGCGATGACCTTGGCGACCTTCTTCTGCGCGGCCTGCTGCTGCTTGGCCTGAAGCGCATCCTGCGCGTCGAGAAGCACTTCCGGATGCTGCACGAGATAATCGTGCACGAACTGGCCGAGCTGTTCCTTGTTCGACGGATCGAAGCCGGACGAATCCGAAGCGAGCGCGTTTCCGGCGAGGGTAAGGGCGGCGAGGGTGAGGGCGGCGAGGCGTCGGATGCGCTTCATGCGGGGCACGGCATTCCTCCATGTTGCTTGCGGCTTGCGCCTTGCAGGCTCTTATGTCGAGCCTCGCATACTGCGCCGGACGCGGCATGTCATCCGTCGGCCGTCCGCGCACCGACGGGCGACACCGCGACGCGACGGCATCATCTCGCTCTCCGTCGCGCTTTGAAACGACCGATGGGTGCGCAATCCGGCGTCTGACGCCATTGTGAATGCGAACGGGGTCTGCATGATGTCGGCGAAACGAAAAACGCGGGAGATCAAGCGTGATTCATCCTTCCTCGCGCAGCATCGTCGAGCCTTTCCGGGCGATGGACGTGCTCGCGCGCGCGAATCAGCGAGCGGCCGCCGGCAGGCCCGTCATCTCGATGGCCGTCGGCCAGCCGGCCCATCCTGCGCCGCTGACGGCACGGCGCGCGGCGCAGCTCGCGCTCGAGGCGGGCAAAATCGGCTATACGGACGCATTCGGACGCGCCGACCTGAAGGCGGCGATCGCTGCGTATTACCTCGGACGCCACGGCGTGGAGGTCGCACCGGACCGGATTGCGGTCACCACCGGTTCGTCGGCCGGCTTCAATCTCGCCTTCCTTTCGATGTTCAATCCCGGCGATCGCATCGCGATCACGCGGCCGGGCTACCCCGCCTATCGCAACATCCTTGCCGCACTGGAACTCGAAGCGGTCGAGATTCCCGTCAACGAGAATAGCGATTTCACGCTGCGCCCGGACCTTCTGGAAGCCGAACAACGCCGGATCGGGCGGATCGCCGGCGTGCTGCTCGCAAGCCCCGCCAATCCGACGGGCACCGTGACCGGTCGCGACGCGCTCGAAGCGCTGGCCGGCTACTGCTCCTCCAACGACATCGCCTTCATTTCGGACGAGATCTATCACGGCCTGACATTCGCCGGCGAAGAGACGAGCGCCCTCGAACTGACCGACGAGGCGATCGTCGTGAATTCGTTTTCGAAATACTATTGCATGACCGGCTGGCGCATCGGCTGGATGGTCCTGCCGGAAACCCTGATCCGGCCGATGGAGCGTGTCGCGCAGAGCCTTTATATCTGCGCGCCCGAACTCTCGCAGATCGCCGCGATGGCCGCCTTCGACGGGACGGACGAACTCGACGCCGTGCGCGCCGGCTACGCCAAGAACCGGGCGCTGCTCTCCGAACGCCTGCCGGCGATCGGCCTCGAGATCGCGTCGCCGATGGACGGCGCCTTCTACGCCTACGCGGACATCACCCGGTACGCCGACGACAGCCTGGCATTCGCCGAACGCATGCTGGAGGCGATCGACGTCGCCGCGACGCCCGGCCTCGATTTCGATCTCGTCGACGGATGCGGCACCATGCGCTTTTCCTATGCCGGCGCGACCGAGGACATGGCGGAAGCGCTCGACCGCATGGAACGCTGGCTGACGTAGCGCGACAGGCTCTTCGTTCGAAACGCCGACGATGTTTTTCTTGGGCGGCACTGAATAAGCGGCGCCAGACGCATTGCGCCCCCGTCCGCACAAAGAAACGGCCGCGTCGGATGGAATCCGACGCGGCCGTTCTTTTCGGGATATTCCGGTTCGTGCCGCGCTCAGGAGCGACGCACGTCCGGCATCAACGGAAACCGTCTAGAGGAAGCCACGGCGTTGCCACCAGCCCATGCGTTTGCGCTTAGGCTTTTCGGCTTTGGTATCGGTTTCCGCCTCGGAGGAGGTGACGACCGGCTCGCTGCCGAAGGGTTCGTCCGTGGTCTGCTGGCGAGCCGCTTCCGTCGCATTTTCCTCGACCGGGGACGCATCCCCGTCTGCCGGTTCGTCGTTCGCATCGGTCGCGACGATAGGCCCAGGCGTCGGTGTCTCCTCGGCGACGTTCGCTTCCGGCGCCGAGACGGCGGGTTCGACGGCATCGGCTTCGACAGGGGGCGTCTCGCTTTCCGCGTCGTCCTTGCGCCGACGCCTGGAGCGGCGCGGCTTCTTCTTTTCACCCGGCTCTTCCGGCGTTTGCGCGGCGGCCGCGTTCTGGTCGTCGTCGGCCGGCGAATTCGCCCCCGCTTCCGGCTCGCTCGCTACCGGCTGTTCGGCGTCCGGCGTCGAACCCTCGTCGGCCTCGTGATCGTCGGACGACGATTCGTCGGAAGCACCCGATTCCTGATCCGAAGCGCGCTTGCGGCGTCCGCCGCGCTTGCCGCGACGGCGGCGCTTGCGCTGGCGCTGGGCGTCATCGTCGTCGTCCTCGCCATCGTGGGCTTCGGCTTCACCGCCGTCTTCGCCCGAAGCTTCGGCCGTCTCCGATGCATCGTTATGGTCGTCGGAACCGCGTCCGCCACGCCGGCGCCGGCGGCGCTTGCGCTTGGAGCCGTCCTCGCCGTTCGCCGTGTCGGGCGTCTCCTCGATCTCGTCGATCGCCGCTTCGTCGGCTTCCGCCTCCGCTTCGGCGGCTTCCTCGATCTCGATCGCGAGGTTCTCGATGCGTACGGGCTCGGGCACCGGCTCGCCGCGATCGATCTCGAAATGCTGGGTGGTCACGTTCTCGTCCGCCTCGATGGCGATCGAAAGGCCGAAGCGACGCTCGAACTCGACGATCGTCTCCCGTTTCTGGTTGAGCAGGTAGAGCGCGGTCTCGGGCAGGGCGCGCACGGTGATGTCGTGCGTCGTGTTCTTGAGGAGATAATCCTCGATACCGCGGATGCAGTAGAGCGCGACGGACGACTTCGAACGTACGTGACCGGTGCCGTTGCACACCTCGCAGACCTGCGTCGTGCTTTCGAGCACGCTCGCGCGGATGCGCTGGCGCGACATTTCGAGAAGGCCGAAATGCGAGATGCGGCCGACCTGAATACGAGCGCGGTCGTTCTTCAGGCAGTCCTTCATCTTCTTTTCGACGGTGCGGTTGTTCTTCTTCTCCTCCATGTCGATGAAGTCGATGACGATCAGACCCGCAAGGTCGCGCAGACGAAGCTGGCGCGCGATCTCCTCGGCGGCCTCGAGGTTCGTCTGATACGCCGTCTCCTCGATCGAGTGTTCCTTCGTGGAACGCCCGGAGTTGACGTCGATGGCGACGAGCGCCTCCGTCTGGTTGATGATGACGTAGCCGCCGGATTTCAGCGTGACCTGCGGCTGCAGCATCCGGTCGAGCTGCCCCTCGATGCCCGAGCGCGCATAGATCGGATGAATGTCGCGATAGGGTTGCACGACCTTGGCATGGCTCGGCATGAGCATGCGCATGAAGGCCTTGGCTTCGCGATACCCTTCGTCGCCGGAAACGACGATCTCGTTGATGTCCTTGTTATAGAGATCGCGGATCGAACGCTTGATCAGGCTGCCTTCCTCGTAGACGAGGGTCGGTGCCTTGGAGGTCAGCGTGCGGTTGCGCACGTTCTCCCACAACCGCATCAGATACTCGAAGTCGCGCTTGATCTCCGCCTTGGTGCGGTTGGCGCCGGCGGTGCGCAGGATGACGCCCATACCCTGCGGTACGTCGAGCTCGTGCGCGATCTCGCGAAGCCGCTTGCGATCGGTAACGTTGGTGATCTTGCGCGAGATACCGCCGCCGCGCGCCGTGTTCGGCATCAGCACTGAATAGCGCCCGGCAAGCGAAAGATAGGTGGTCAGCGCCGCGCCCTTGTTGCCGCGCTCTTCCTTGACGACCTGCACCAGCAGGATCTGCCGACGCTTGATGACTTCCTGGATGCGGTACTGCTTGCGCGGCTTGGCTCGCTGCGAGCGCTCGGGCAGTTCCTCGAGGGCGTCCTCGGCACCGACCGACTCGACCTTCGTGCCGTCGCCGTTCGTCTCGTCCTCGCCGTTGTGATCGTCGTTCCGGCGCGCCGAGGACCTGCCGTTGCGCCGTCCGCGACGCGAGGAACGATCGTCGTCCTCGCTTTCGATCTCTTCGGAAACGCTGTCCGTCTCGACCGCCGCCAGCATCTCGTCGGGGCCGGACTTGTCCTCGTCGGGCGAGGGCTCGTCGACGTGGTTTTCGACCTCGGCCGGCGTCTCGTCATCCGCACCGGCAACGTCGTGCGCGGCGACGGCTTCGTCGCCGTTGGGCGCGGCCTCGTCCGATGCCGTGCTCGGCTCCTGAGACGCGACGTCTTCCGCCGGCGTTTCGGCGTCGGTGCCGGCATTGCCGTCGTCGGCCGTTTCCGCTTCGGCATCGGCCGTCTTCTTGCGGCTGCGGCTGCGGCGCGGCTTGCTCTTGGACGAAGAAGAGCGGGCCTTCTTGGTCTCCGCCTCCTCGGAATCGCGTTCGCCGTTTTCGCTTTCGGCCTGCTCGCGCTCGGCTTCCGCCTCTGCCTGAAGCAGGGCCTGACGGTCGGCAAGCGGGATCTGGTAGTAGTCCGGATGGATTTCGGAGAAGGCGAGGAAGCCGTGCCGGTTTCCGCCGTATTCGACGAACGCGGCCTGCAGCGAGGGTTCGACCCGCGTGACCTTGGCCAGGTAGATGTTTCCGCGCAGCTGCTTCTTGTGCTGCGACTCGAAATCGAATTCCTCTATGCGGTTTCCGCGAACGACGACGACGCGTGTCTCTTCCTCGTGAGACGCGTCGATAAGCATTTTTTCTGCCATGAAGGGGATGCTCCTCGGCACGCGATCGCGCTTTGCCCGGCTTCGGCCCGCAAGGGGCCGCCGGGCGAATGCGACGAAGGGGTGCCGGATCGATGGGCTTCCGTCCGATTCAGCCGCGTTGCGGGACGATCCGAACCATACGACGTGGCGCGAACGGTGCGCGCATCAGTCGGGATATCCGTCGTTGCAACCAACACTGTCAAACGAGAAGCCAGTACAAACAGGACTGCGAGAGTCCGTGGGGAAATCGGGTGCTTGAAGATGGAAAGGCGGCACGCAGCCGCAAAGCCGATCAGGCATACCCGACGAATCAATCGTTTTACGTACGAGATCGGGACCCATGCCAATGCTGGATGAAGCCTTGGTCCGGCGCCCGGCAGTTAAACCGTCGGCGGCCCAGGACTGGCGTTTCTATCCCGCCAATGCATCCTTTTCTCACTTTCGCTTTTATGGTCGAAGCACACGCGTTGCAAGGGAAAAGACGCGGAATACTTCTACGCCGGCCGGGACGGCGTGCATGAGATCGCCGTATTCGAACGGCAGGCATGGCATCGGTTCGCCTTCGCGCAGTGCGCTTGTCGCCGGCCGCTCACGGTGCGAATGCTGCGAACCGATCGCGGATGGGAAGACGAAGGACGACGATGGCCTCACGAACGGCTGAAACGCTGAATGCGCTGCGACGGACCTTCGTCGGCAAGGATCGTCGGAACGGCCGGGCCGGACGAGGGCTCGTCGCCGTCACGCTCTTCACCCTCCTTGCGTACATGACGGGTATCGGTATCGAGCCGGCACATGCGGACGATCGCTGCCTCGCCTTTTCCGCTAGTCTCGCAGGCGACGCGAAGCAGGTGAAGCTCGTCCTCGACTTCGACTGCAAGCCGGACGTCGCGATCCACTACGTCGACAAGCCGCGGCGCATCCTCGTCGACTTTTCCGACACCGTCCTCGGCTTTCCGGAGAAGTCGCTCGTGCCGACCGGTCTCGTCACGCGTCTGCGGGCCGGTGCCATGGGGCCGCATCGTGCCCGCATCGTGCTGCAGACGGACGAACCCGCACGCGCGCACCTCGAATCGGTGAAGGCGAACGGCGGCGGTGCCGGCTACCGCGCGACATTCGACGTGACGCCGGTCTCCGCGTCGCAGTTTTCCGATCTGCTTTCCTCCCAGAACTGGAGGGAAGCCGAAACCGGCGGGGTGGACGCGGCGAAGGGCAAGACGACCAGCGGCAACGCAAGCGCCTTCACCGTGGTGATCGATCCCGGCCATGGCGGCATCGACGGCGGTGCCGTCGGTGTCGACGAGACGGCGGAGAAGACGGTGACGCTCGCTTTCGCGAAGAAGCTCGCCGCCGATCTCGGCGGGCATGATCTGCACGTCGTTCTCACGCGTGACGACGACACCTTCGTCAGCCTGGCAGACCGGGTGAAGATCGCGCGGGAAAACGACGCGGACCTTTTCGTCTCGATCCATGCCGATTCCATATCCGTGAAGTCGCTTCGTGGCGCGACGGTCTACACGCTGTCCGACAACGCCTCCGACCGCCTCGCCAATCAGATCGCCCAGAGCGAGAACCGCGCCGATGCGGTGGCCGGCCTCAAGGTCGGTTCGGAGCCGAAGGCGGTCGCCGGTATTCTCGCCGATCTCACGCGACGCGAGACGCGCCGCTTTTCGGGACGGCTTTCCGACAGCGTGATTTCCGCCTTCACCGGCGACGTCGACCTCATCAACAACCCGCAGCGCCATGCCGGCTTCCGCGTGCTCGAAGCGCCGGACGTGCCGTCGGTCCTGGTCGAACTCGGCTTCCTCTCGAACCCGGACGACGAAAAGCAACTCATTGATCCGCAATGGCGGGCGAAGGTGGCGGGGCTGATGACCAAGGCGATCCTCGCCTATCGCGACAAGGTGAGCCCGGAAAGCCGATGAACGCCAAGCGTTTCCCATCGCCGCGTTCCGAAAAGCGCTGCCTCGGCACGGGCTGTGTTTCACCATGTTGCGGGGAGCCTTCGAAGAAGGCTTCCTTCGGCCATGCAAACCCACTAGACAGCGGCGAGCCGAGGGGGCGAAACTCGCGGTGCGTCGTTGCGGCGCGCACATCGTACGGAAGCATGCGATACGAAAGCACGCTATACACAAGCGCCTCGGCGGCCGGCGGAACAGGCCGCGGCGCGTGCGGCGTCGGGCGCATGGCAGGGCAGGCATGATCAGGTTCATCGGCTATCTCTTCGCCGTCGGCGCGCTCGCCTTCTTCGTCGTTGCGGGCGGGCTCGCGATCTACGTCCAGAACGTCACGGACGACCTTCCCGACTATACGGTGCTTGCCAATTACGAGCCGCCCGTCGCGACCCGACTGCACGCGGCAGACGGAGAGCTGATGGCCGAATACGCCCATCAGCGCCGGCTCTACCTGCCGATCCAGGCAATTCCCGACCGCGTGAAGGCCGCCTTCATTTCGGCCGAGGACAAGAACTTCTATTCGCATCCCGGCATCGATCCCGCCGGCATCCTGCGAGCGATGGCCACCAATGTCGAAAACCTCGGCAGGGATCGCCGCCTCGTCGGTGCATCGACGATCACCCAGCAGGTGGCCAAGAACTTCCTTCTGAGTTCCGACCAGACCTTCGCGCGCAAGATCCGCGAAGCGGTGCTTTCGATGCGCATCGAGCATGCCTACAGCAAGAACCGCATCCTGGAACTCTATCTGAACGAGATCTATTTCGGCCACAGGGCCTACGGCATCGCCGGCGCGGCGCTGACCTACTTCAACAAGTCCGTCAGCGCGCTGACGGTGCCGGAGATGGCCTATCTCGCCGGTATCGTGAAGGGTCCGGCGAACTACGATCCCTTCGAGGATACCCGCCAGGCGATCGACCGGCGCAACTACGTCATCGATCGGATGGCGGAGAACGGCTATCTGAGCACGAAGGAAGCGGCGACGGCCAAGAAGCAGCCGCTCGGCGTGAAGTTCCAGCATCCGGGCTCGTACTTGCCGGTCGCCGACTACTTCACCTCCGCCGTTCGCAAGGACATCATCGACCGCTACGGCCGCAAGGCCCTCTACGAGGGCGGGCTTTCCGTGCGCACCACGCTCGATCCCAATCTGCAGCGCATGGCCCGTGCGGCGCTGCGCAAGGGGCTGGAAGCATACGACCAGCGCCAGGGCTACCGCGGACCCGTCAAGACCATCGACCTCGGCGACGACTGGGGAAAGGCGCTCCACGCGGTCAAGGGACTGAACGACGTTCCCGAGTGGCGCCTCGCCGTCGTGCTCGACGCCAGTACCAGCGGCGTGAAGATCGGCCTGGAGCCCGGAACGACGGCAGCCGGAAAGGCCGACGACGAGCGACGGACCGGCACGATCCGTCCGCAGGACATGAAATGGGCGTATCATGTGGTCTCGAAGGGTCACCGGCGCAACGCCAACTCGCCCGACGACGTGCTTTCGAAGGGCGACGTCGTCTATGTCGAGCCGGAAAAGGGCGACGACGGGACGATCCGATACGCGCTGCGCCAGCCGCCGAAGGTGCAGGGCGGGCTCGTGGCGATGGATCCGCACACGGGGCGCGTGCTGGCCCTCGTCGGCGGCTTTTCCTACGACCAGAGCCAGTTCAACCGGGCGACGCAGGCCGAGCGCCAGCCGGGTTCCTCCTTCAAGCCGATCGTCTACGCCGCGGCCCTCGACAATGGCTATAGCCCGTCGACGCTCGTTCTCGACGCGCCCATCGACGTGCGCACGGTGAGCGGACAGCTCTGGCAGCCGAAGAACTACGCCAACGAACAGGCCGGACCGGCGACGCTGCGTTTCGGCCTCGTGCATTCGCGGAACCTCATGACGGTGCGCCTTGCCCGCGACATGGGCATGAAGCTCGTCTCGCAATACGCGGAGAATTTCGGCGTCTACGATCACCTGCCGCCACTCCTGCCGAATTCTCTCGGCTCCAGCGAGACGACGGTGCTCAGGATGGTCTCGGCCTATTCCGTCTTCGCGAACGGCGGACGGCAGATCCATCCCTCGATGATCGACCGCGTGCAGGATCGCTACGGGCGGACGATCTACAAGCACGACCAGCGCATCTGCGAAGGGTGCGACGCGAAGGACTGGCACGGGCAGAACGAGCCGAAGATCGTCGACAAGCGCGAGCAGGTGCTCGACCCGATGACCGCCTACCAGATCACCTCGATCCTCGAAGGCGTCGTCCAGCGCGGTACCGCCTCGCACGGCGTGCACATGGACCGGCCGGTCGCCGGCAAGACCGGCACGACCAACGACGAGAAGGACGCCTGGTTCGTGGGCTACACGCCGGATCTCGTCACCGGCGTCTATATCGGCTACGACCAGCCAAAACCGATGGGCCACGGCGCAACCGGCGGCGCGCTCGCCGCTCCGGTCTTCAACACCTTCATGAACAATGCGCTGAAGGGCACCAAGCCGCAGGACTTCCACGAGCCGCAGGGCCTGCTCGCCATGCGGATCGATCGCAAGACCGGCATGGCGCCAACGCCCGGCGACCAGAACGTCATGACCGAGTTCTTCAAGCCCGGCACCGGTCCTTCTCAGACCTACTCGGTGATCGGCATGGGCGACGGCATGGCGAGCGGCGCGCAGATCACCGACGTCTCGCCCCAGGCCGAGCGCGCGATCTCGAGCGGCTCCGGCGGCCTCTACTGAACCGCGAAGTCGATGCGGTGCGCGCTTTGACAGCCGCCCGGCCGCAAACTACATCAGGCCGACCATCGAACCACGACCAAGGGACGCGGTAGCAACGACATGCGCACGGAAACGCAGACGACCGTCGACGAGATCCAGCAGGGCATCGGCCTGCTGAGGAGGCATCTTTGACTGGGATCAGGCCGTCAAACGTCTCGACTATCTGAACAACAAGGCCGAGGACGCCGCGATCTGGAACGATCCGCAGGAGGCCCAGAGCCTGATGCGCGAGCGCCAGCAGCTTGAGGAGGGCATCGGCGCCGTTCGCAGGATCGAGACCAACCTTTCCGAAAACCTCGAACTGATCGAGCTCGCCGAGGCGGAGAACGATGCCGGCATCGTTGCCGAGGCGGAAGGCGCGCTGAGCGAACTGAAGGGCGACGTCGAGCGACGCCAGATCGAGGCGATGCTTTCGGGCGAGGCGGATTCCAACGACACCTACCTGGAGATCCACTCCGGCGCCGGCGGTACGGAAAGCCAGGACTGGGCGCAGATGCTGCTTCGCATGTATACGCGTTGGGCGGAGCGTCGCGGCTTCAAGATCGAGGTGATGGAGGTGCATGACGGCGAAGAGGCCGGCATCAAGTCCGCGACCCTCATGATCCGCGGCCACAACGCCTATGGCTGGCTGAAGACGGAGTCCGGCGTCCACCGGCTGGTGCGCATCTCGCCCTTCGACAGCGCCGCGCGCCGGCATACTTCGTTTTCGAGCGTTTGGACCTATCCGGTCGTCGACGATTCGATCTCGATCGACGTCGCCGAATCCGATTGCCGGATCGACACCTATCGCGCGTCAGGGGCGGGCGGACAGCACGTCAACACGACGGACTCGGCCGTGCGCATCACGCACGAGCCGACCGGCATCGTGGTGCAGTGCCAGCAGGAGCGCTCGCAGCACAAGAACCGCGCCAAGGCGTGGGACATGCTTCGCGCGCGCCTTTACGAGGAAGAGCTGAAGCGCCGCGAGGCGGCCGCCAGTGCCGAGGCCGAGGCGAAGTCCGAGATCGGCTGGGGCCATCAGATCCGCTCCTACGTGCTTCAACCCTATCAGCTCGTGAAGGACCTGCGCACGGGACTCGAAAACACCAACCCGCAGGGCGTGCTCGACGGCGGGCTCGACGAATACATGGAAGCCGCGCTCGCGCATCGCGTCGCCGGCAAGGAGAATGTCGGCGACGACGCGACGGCATAGCGCGCCGTCGCTCTTCGTGCCGAAGGGTCAGGTCAGCGCACGCTGCCGACGAGGGCGGGACGGCCGTTGGAGATCTTCTCCCAGCGCTTGGCGTCGAGCGACGACTGGCGCTTGAGATAGGTGTAGTCCGTCTCCGACCACAGCAGCACGCGATCGTGCATGTTGTCGAGGACGAAGTCGCCACGGTCGGTATGGACGGTCAGGACGGCGTGGCCTTCACCGTTCGGCCGGCGCACGACGGTCAGAAGCAGGACGGATGCGGGGAAACCTTCGGCCTTCAGGCGCTTGCGCTTGAGAAGCGCGTAGTCCTCGCAGTCGCCGACGCCGTGGTCGGGATAGGTCCAGTATTCTTCCATGCCGTATGCCGCCTCGTCCGTTTCCGGCATGATCTCGGTGTTGACCGCGTGGTTGACCTTCAGGAGCATGTGCCAGCGTTCCCGCGTCAGGGTGAGGGATGCCGCGTTGGCCGTATGCGCCGCGCAACTCGCCGGCTCGCGTTCGCAGAACTCGTAATGTCCGATCGGCGGGCTGGTCGGTCCGGTCTCGGTCATGAAGGCGGGATGCGGACCGGCGGATACGGCCTGAGGAGCAAGTACCAGGCCGGCGACGACGGCGGCGATGAGCGTGGCGAGATTTTTCATCTTCGTCTCCCTGTCGAGACGAACAATGCCACCAACACTTTGATTTCACGCGAAGAACAACCAGCGAAATCAAATCGAATACTTCGCGTATTCGTCTAAAATTTTATCGATCGGGTATAAGCCGGGTCATTCCATCGGGTTAGGCAAACTAAGAAGTGCGCGCTCGCTGTATCGGATCGGGATTCGGACATTGCGTCGTCTGTTTCAGGAGGGCTTCGGCCGCTGGCGACACGGCTGTTCGCGCGCCCGAGCAGACCGGTGCGTCCGCAGAGAGGACACGAAATCGACTCAAGGCTAACGCCGCCTTATCGACCCTGCAACAGCAGGTCGTCTTGACGGATGGTGGCAGACAGACGGCGGGGTTCGTCCGATGTCGCAAACGCCGGCGGGATCACTTCCGGCCGCGTCCACCGAGTATGATGCTACGTCATGAGGACGTCGTGGAGCAGGGGGGGAGAGGCAGTCCCGCAGCGACGGAACCGGCATGCGTTTCCAGACGGAAACGAAAGGCCCTATCGCACGGCTTAAAGAAAGCGCTTCAGCGCGTCCTGCGGCTGGATGGCCGCGAACTCGATGGCAACGCCTTCCTCGAAATGGCGCACGACACGCCCGCGCATCGTGCCGAGCGTCACCTGCGCACCGACGGCGGGGCGCACGTCGAGGCTGATCGCGGCACCCGAGAGCGAGAGATCGATGATGCGGCAGGGGTATTCCCGGCCGTCGTTCAGGCGGATGTCGCACTGTGCCTTGCGCGGTGAAAGACGCTCGTGGCGGCGGTCTTCGGGAAGGCTGAGTTCGTGCTTGTTGGCGATCCAGGTCAGCTGTGCCGCAAGCTTGTCGCGCTTGCGGTCGGTCGCGTTCAGTTCCAGCACGAAACCGTCATGGGCGACTTCGCTCACATGGCCTTCGACGCGTCCGAGGTGATCGAGGTAGGCGACGATGCGCTCGCCCGTGACCGGCTTCGCCTCCGTCTCGAACCGCACGTCGCCCGGCGACATCTCGGTAACGGTGCAGTCGAACTCTTCGTAGCTCGCCCGCATCAGCCGTCCGGGCAGGTCGATACGCACACGATGGAACGTTTCGTGCGCGAGATTGGACGGCTTCTGGTGGAAAGCGGTTTGCATGACGAGTTCGGTCTGCACATGTTGTTTCGGGGCGAGGCGAAGCTAGCGTGCGAGCCGTTAACATTGCGTAAGTCGGTGCCGCGACTGCCCGGGTTTGCGGGGCGTTGCGCGCCGGGCATGCGCGAGCGGGACGGCCCGAAACGTGTCGAAACGGCACGACCGTGCCACTTCGCGAAACCGCGTTTCAACCGTCCTGGCGTCCGCCACGGATAAGGCCGAAGCGGCGGCGCCTTATTGCGCGGGGTGAAAGCGCCGTGGTGCGGGGTGAAGGCGCCATTGCGCGGGGTGAAACCTCGTCGACCCGTTGCGTATCGCCAGCGGACGGCACTTGCGTAGCGGATGGCGGATCCTCGTCCGGGGCA
This sequence comes from Pararhizobium mangrovi, assembly GCF_006516965.1. Lineage (GTDB taxonomy): Bacteria > Pseudomonadota > Alphaproteobacteria > Rhizobiales > Rhizobiaceae > Pararhizobium_B > Pararhizobium_B mangrovi. Next base: position 76,895 of record NZ_VHLH01000004.1, read on the forward strand.
AACGTATCGAGCGCGGTCGTGACGAAGCCGGTCAGCGTGTCGATCTCGAGCCAATAGGGGCGCGTAAGTGGGACCAGCGTTCCGAACAGCCGCTCGATCCCGTCTTCGCCGGCAAGCGGCATCGCCGTCATTTCGAATTCCGCCCGCCGGCCGAGCGTGCTGAAGCCGTAAAGCCCGAGGACCGCAACCCTTCCGGTCTTGAGGACCCCTTCCAACGCGCCGTCTATCGCCTCGTGTTCGTCCGGGGACCAGAGCGCATGGACACGGCTACCGCGCAGTTCACGGCCCATCATGCCGCAGATCGCGGTACCGGCGAGCCGGAATGCGAGCGGCGCGTCGTCCTGCGGCCGTGTCGCCATGAAGACGTGCGGCAGATGACTCTTCAGCTCGCTCGGCGCGATCTCGTGCCGATCCGGTGCGAGCCGTCCGGCACGCAGGCGGTTCCAGTAGGCGAAGACGTGAAGGCTGGCCGTATGTCTCATGAGCGTTCCCATGCTTCCGCATCCGATCGACCGTCTCGCATTGGCACATCCGTGCGAACACGAAGGCGGTCAATCGAAGGCAATGCGAATGCCATGCCACCGTACGGTTGCATCGGAAAACGCGTGCCCGGGAAGATGGTGGATATCCTTCGGCCGTACGTTTAAGGAACGAAGCCGCACGCGAACGGGAAGGACCGAGGATGCGCGACAGAACCGAGCCGCCCGAACCGCCGAGGCCTGCCTATTCGGCGCAGTACGGCCGGCCGCCGCGCGAGCCGATGTTCAACGTGCCCCCCGTGCTGACGTGGTTCCTCGCCGCCTTGTGGCTCGTGCATCTGGCACGCGTCTACGTGCTGACGGCGGCGCAGAACCAGGCGTTCCTGCTGCAGACGGCCTTCATTCCGATCCGCTACGCCACCCCTTTGGACCAGCAATCCACCGCATGGCTCTGGTCGCCGCTCACCTACGCGTTTCTGCACGGCAGTTTCGTCCATATCTTCGTCAACTCGATCTGGCTCGTCGCCTTCGGCGCCGTCGTTGCGCGCAGGCTCGGGCCGGCGCGCTTCACGATCTTCTGGCTAGCCGCCTCGGTCGTCTCCGCCTTCGCGTTTCTGGCCCTGAACTGGGCCGAGCCGGTGCCGGTCATCGGCGCTTCCGGTGTCGTATCGGGACTGATGGGAGCGGCGGCACGGTTCGCGTTTCCGCGCAGCGGCCCGTTCCGCCGGGAAAACGCGCATTTCCTTCCCCGCGTCGGGATCGTGGAGGCGCTGCGCAATCGCACGGTGCTCGCCTATGTGGTGATCTGGTTCGCGATCAACCTCCTGACCGCGGTCGGCTTCTCGCCGGGAACGGGGGCGGGCGTCGCCGTCGCGTGGCAGGCGCATGTCGGCGGTTTCCTGCTCGGCTTCCTGTGCTTCGGCGCGTTCGACCGGCGCCACTGGACCTGACCACGAACGCGGATATCTTGATTTCCCGTTTCGGCGAGCGCACCATCTTCTGCGTCAAAACGACGCTATGAACGTTCGGTGCGGCACGTGCTTCGCCGAATGCGGGAGGTGACCATGAACGTGAAGGCGATACTCGACGAAAAGGGCCGCGACGTCGTTACGGTGTCCGGCGACACGCCGCTTCGCTCGGTGATCGAATTGCTTGCCGCCAAGCGCATCGGCGCGGCGGTCGTCGTCGATGCAGGAAGGAAGATCGGCGGCATTCTCTCCGAACGCGACATCGTGCGTGTTCTTGCCCATCGCGGCGAGGACGCGCTGTCCAGTCCGGCTTCGGCGACGATGACGAAGAGCGTCACGCTGTGTCGCGAGAGCGATACGGTGGAACAGGTGATGGCCGTCATGACCGAACGCCGGTTCCGCCATCTGCCCGTCGAGATCGACGGCAAGCTCGCCGGCATCGTCTCGATCGGCGACGTCGTGCGCAAGCGCATCGAGAGCGTCGAGCGGGAGGCGGAGGAAATGAAGAGCTATATCGCGGGCTGAAAGGCGCAGGCACGCCCTATCGCGACGTCTCGTGAACGAGCCTCGGCTTGCCGTCCGGCCCGCTCTCGATGCGCCGGTAGAAGCACGAGCGTGCGCCGGTGTGACACGCGACGCCGGAGCCGCGGATACGCGCCGTCAGCCAGACCGCATCCTGATCGCAGTCGATCCGGGCGGTTTCGACGTCGAGCACGTTGCCGGAGGTTTCGCCCTTCTTCCACAAGCGCCGACGCGACCGGCTGAAGAAGTGCGCTTCGCCGGTCTTGATCGTGCGGGCGAGCGCATCGGCGTCCATGTGCGCGAGCATCAGCACCGTGCCGTCGTCCGCATCGGTGACGACGGCCGTCACCAGCCCGTTCGCGTCGAAGCGCGGCGCGAGTGTGGCGCCCATCTCACGCTCGGCTTCGTCGATCGGCGTGCCGATGGATCGATCGGTCATGATGGGATCCGAAGGGCGGTTCTCACGCCGCGTCCCGGCCGCGCAGCAGCGCGAAGAAATGCGCCTGGTTCTGCGCATGGTCCTTGAAGGCGCCGGTAAAGCGGCTGGTGGTCGTCAGCGAGCCCTGTTTGCGCACGCCGCGCATCGACATGCACAGATGCTCCGCCTCGATCATCACCGCGACGCCGCGCGGGCCCAGCGTCTCGTCGATGGCGTCGGTGATCTGCGCCGTCAGCGCCTCCTGGGTCTGCAGGCGGCGGGCGAAGATCTCGACGACGCGGGCAATCTTGGAAAGCCCGAGCACGCGTTCGTCCGGCAGGTAGGCGACATGCGCCTTGCCGATGATCGGCACCATGTGGTGCTCGCAATGCGAGAAGAAGGGGATGTCCTTCACGAGCACGATATCGTCGTAGCCCGAGACTTCCTCGAAGGTCCGGCCGAGAATTTCCGCGGCGTCCTGGTCGTAGCCGGCGAAGAGTTCACGGTAGGAATCCACCACCCGGCGCGGCGTGTCGCGCAAGCCCTCGCGCGTCGGATCGTCGCCGGTCCAGCGCAACAGCGTGCGCACGGCTTCTTCCGCCTCCGCCCGGCTCGGGCGCCGGTCCGCGGCGGCAGGTTCCGGAAAGGGTTCGACGCGTGCGTCCATGGTCTTGGGGGCTCCGGCTTGTTTTCGCATCGCTCTTTACGGTTTCGTCTTTCGAACGCGGCCAGCCAGAGGCCGCGCTTCATTGGCATATCGTCGGGTGCGGAAATCCGCCCGAAAGCGTTTCATCGACCGATGGTATGGTTCAAGCGGTCGAACATGGCTTGCATTCGCACCGGTGCGCTCCAACCTTTGAACATAGGCAGGTAAACCGCCATGTGTATAGAAATTCCGAGGCACGCATATAGCGGCTCGGCATGCGGTTTGGAAGGCAAGGCAGGCATGTCATGATCGACGAAGTCTACAACGCGCGTATCCTGGAGTTCGCAGGCAACATTCCGCGCATCGGATCGCTGGAGGACGCGGATGCGGAAGCATCGGCCTATTCGAAGCTCTGCGGTTCGAAGGTGCGTGTGTGGCTGAAGATGGAGGATGGCACGGTGAGCGATTTCGCCCACGACGTCAAAGCCTGCGCCCTTGGCCAGGCTTCTTCCTCCATCATGGCGCGCAACATCGTCGGCGCGACGGCGCAAGAGCTGAAGTCGGTTCGCCAGGATATGAAGGCGATGCTGAAGGAGAACGGCCCGCCACCGGAAGGTCGCTTCCAGGATCTGAAGTTCCTCGAACCCGTTCGCGACTACAAGGCGCGCCACGCCTCGACCATGCTGACCTTCGACGCCGTCGTCGATGCGATCGAGCAGATCGAGCAGCGTCAGGCCGAGACCGCCTGAGCGCGGCGGCGGCGGAGCCCTCGATGAGCGAGATTCGGGTGAAGCATCGCTCGCGCAACTGGGGTGGCGCGTGGCACCGAACGCCGGGACGGATCCTCGGGACCGGGCTCGTGCGTGCCTACCAGCTTTCGCTCTCGCCGCTCGTCGGCAGCACGTGCCGGCACCTGCCGACCTGTTCGGAATACGCCTACGAGGCGATCGCCCGGCACGGGCTGTGGCCGGGCGGGTGGCTCTCGCTCTTTCGCGTCGCGCGTTGCGGTCCCTTCGGAACGCACGGGATCGACAACGTGCCGCCCGACCTTTTGCCACGCCAGCACTGGTGGACGCCATGGCGCTACTGGCGACGCACGCCGGCAAAGGTCGAACGCCACGGCCGGACCTGAAGCGCTCCGGCATCTTTACGCCGCCCGTCAGGATCGCTAAGCCCCATTCGCATCAGGAAACCACCCGCATTCGTTGGCGGGACTGGATAGGAGACCCGACGATGGCCGACGCCGTTCACCTCGTATTTCCCGACAATTCCGAACGCAGCTTCGATCCCGGCACGACTGGGCGCGACGTCGCGAAATCGATTTCCCCCTCGCTCGCCAAGAAGGCCGTCGCCATCGCGCTCGACGGTGTCGTGCGGGACCTTTCGGACCCGGTCGAGGACGGGGCGATCGAGATCGTCACTCGGGAGGATGCTCGCGCGCTCGAACTCATTCGCCACGACGCCGCGCACGTCATGGCGGAAGCGGTTCAGGAACTCTACCCCGGCACGCAGGTGACGATCGGCCCGGTCATCGAGAACGGCTTCTATTACGATTTCGCGCGTGAGGAACCGTTCACGCCCGAGGATCTGCCGAAGATCGAGAAGAAGATGCGCGAGATCATCGCGCGCAACCGGCCGTTCACGAAGGATGTATGGTCGCGCGACCGGGCGAAGCAGACCTTCACCGACATGGGCGAGGCCTACAAGGTCGAGCTGGTGGACGCGATTCCGGCCGATCAGGACCTCAAGATCTATTCGCAGGGCGACTGGTTCGACCTCTGCCGCGGCCCGCACGGCGCCTCCACGGGGCAGATCGGCTCGGCCTTCAAGCTGATGAAGGTCGCGGGCGCCTACTGGCGCGGCAATTCCGACAATCCAATGCTGACCCGCATCTACGGCACCGCGTGGCGCGACCAGGCAGAACTCGAAGCCTATCTCCACCTGCTCGAAGAAGCGGAAAAGCGCGACCATCGCCGGCTCGGGCGCGAGATGGACCTGTTCCACTTCCAGGAGGAAGGTCCGGGCGTCGTCTTCTGGCACGCCAAGGGCTGGCGGATGTTCCAGAATCTCGTCAGCTACATGCGCCGGCGGCTCGAAGGCGACTACGACGAGGTGAACGCGCCGCAGGTGCTCGACAGCTCGCTCTGGGAGACCTCCGGCCACTGGAACTGGTACCGCGAGAACATGTTCGCGGTGCGGTCCGCCGACGAGGACGCCGAGGACAAACGCGTCTTCGCGCTGAAGCCGATGAATTGCCCCGGCCACGTCCAGATCTTCAAGCACGGCCTGAAGTCGTACCGCGAACTTCCCGTAAGGCTTGCCGAATTCGGGACGGTTCACCGTTACGAGCCGTCCGGCTCCATGCATGGCCTGATGCGGGTGCGCGGCTTCACGCAGGACGATGCGCACATCTTCTGTACCGACGAACAGCTTGCCGACGAATGCCTGAAGATCAACGATCTGATCCTCTCGACCTACGCGGATTTCGGCTTCGGCGAAATCACCGTCAAGCTTTCGACCCGTCCGGAAAAACGGGTCGGCGACGATGCGCTGTGGGACCGCGCGGAAGGTGTCATGAGCGCCGTGCTCGAAACCATCGAAGCGCAATCCGAAGGACGTATAAAAACGGGGATTCTGCAAGGTGAGGGGGCGTTTTACGGACCGAAGTTCGAGTACACGCTGAAGGATGCGATCGGTCGCGACTGGCAGTGTGGCACGACGCAGGTCGACTTCAACCTGCCGGAACGCTTCGGCGCCTTCTACATCGATCGCGACTCGGAAAAGCGCCAGCCTGTGATGGTCCACCGCGCCATCTGCGGCTCGATGGAACGCTTCCTCGGCATCCTGCTGGAGGATTTCGCCGGCCACATGCCGCTATGGTTCGCGCCGATGCAGGTGGTGGTCGCGACGATCACGTCGGAAGCCGACGACTATGCCCGCGATGTCGCCAAGCGGTTGAAGACCGCCGGCCTGCACGTCGAAACGGACCTTCGCAACGAGAAGATCAACTACAAGGTTCGCGAACATTCCGTGACGAAGGTGCCGGTCATTCTCGTCTGCGGCAAGCGCGAGGCGGAGGAGCACACGGTCAACATGCGCCGGCTCGGCAGTCGCGAGCAGGTCTCGTTTCCGCTCGACGAGGCGGTTGAAGCGCTGCGCGTCGAGGCGACGCCGCCGGACCTCAAGCGGCTGATCGGGGCGACGGCTTGATCCATAAGGGCCGGCGGTTCCGCGTCGGCCCGTGAGGCGTCATTCCTTGTCCGCGTCTTCGCTCTGGTCGAGCAGGACCTCGACCTCGCGGTTCTTGCCGGGTTCGACCTTGAAGTCGCGTTCATAGATGTGACCCTTGTTGCGGGCGACAGCGGTGTAGTTGCCCTCGGCGAGGACGAGCGAGGCATAGGCGCCGACGCTTTCGCCGACGACGTCTCCGGCCTGCGTGAGAATGGACCAAGCGGTGTTGGCGATGCCTTCGCCGCCGGGTTTGGCCACCAGCTTCAGCGTGAGCGCGGCAGCGCGATGCTGGATCGTCGCGCGCGTCATCTTTCCCGCTTCGACGCGGATATCGGCACCGATCACGGCGTTGTAGTGGCCGTAGTCGGAGACGACGTGGTAGGTGCCGGCGGCAAGACGGATCAGCTTTTCGGGCGGCACGTTCCTGGCGACGAGCGTGCGGTCCGCCTTTGCGTCGTGCTCTTTACCGGCAGTTCCGTCCTCTGTCTGACGGTAGATCGAAAAGCTGAGTTCGTCGGCCGGGATCTTCGTATGGTCGCCGGCGACGGCGTCGAGCATCAGCCCGCCCGCATGCAGCACGAATGCCTGTTCGCCGATCGCTCCCGTATCCGGAACGACGATCTTGCGGGTCACGTCCGCATGACCGAAGGCGGCATTGACGAAATAGGTGCCGGGGGCAACGCGCAAAGCCGGGCTTCCGCCGCTCGCCTTCGTCACCAACGGCAAACGGCCGTCCGGGCCGACGAATTCGGCGAAGACACGCCATTCGAGCCCTTCGCCGATCGGCGCCCCGTCCTTCGTCAGCCTAGCGATCACGGGGATCTCGCGTATGCCTGCCTCGTCTGTGTCTTCAGAACGGTCGCGCTGCTGATACTTGTCGATCCCCGGCAGCTTGAGTTCGAAGTTCTGGATGGCGGTGTCGGCCGTCGAATGGTCGCCCTGCGGCTCGACGAATTCCTGCGCCTGCGCGACGCTGCCGATCGTCAAAGCGGCGACGAGCATGGCGGTCAGGGCGAGGCGCACGCGGTGCATGGAGCAGGGCAGGTGCATGGGGTGCGAAGCAGTTGACATCGATCCGGATGGGCGCCAATTGACCCAAAGCCTCGGGCGAATTCAAGGCTGCCTTCGCGCTTCGCCCGTAATTCCCCTTCATCCCGCATCTCGGAGATCGCATGGCCGAAAGCCCTTCGCTCAAATCCTATATGCAGAACCGCCGGTCGAGCCCGGTCCTTCAGCTCGGCGAGCCGGGCCCCTCGCGCGACGAGATCGCGGAGATCCTGTCGATCGCCGCGCGCGTGCCCGATCACGGCAAGCTGGCGCCGTGGCGCTTCGTCGTCTTCCGCGGGGAAGAGCGCGAGCGCCTCGGCCGGTCGCTTGCCGCCATCGCGCAGGAGCAGCGTCCCGGTATCGGCGAGGAGATTCTCAAGGTCGAGCGCGAGCGTCTGACGCGGGCGCCCGTCGTCGTCATGCTCGTCAGTCGCGCGGGCCCGCACGCCAAGATTCCCGAATGGGAACAGCAGCTTTCGGCCGGCGCGGCCGGCATGAACCTGCTGATCGCGGCGAACGCGCTCGGCTATGCCGCCTGCTGGCTCACCGAATGGATGGCCTACGACACGGCGGCCGCTTCCGTGCTCGGTATTGAGCCGAGCGAGCGTATCGCCGGCTTCATCCACATCGGTTCGAACGATCAGAAGCCGTTCGAGCGCGACCGGCCGGAGCTCGAAGAGATCGTCACCTGGGTCGGCGGCGAGGAGTAAGCGAACGATGTTCTACGAGACAGCACAGAACGCCCATGGCCTGCCGCACGATCCCTTCAAGGCGATCGTCTCGCCCCGACCGATCGGCTGGATCGGCACGCGCGGCAGCGACGGCTCGGCCAATCTCGCTCCGTACTCCTATTTCAACGCCGTCTCGGACAAGCCGAAGCTGATCGCGTTTTCTTCCGCAGGCCGCAAGCACAGTGCGCGCAACGCGGAGGAGACCGGTGTCTTCACGGCAAGCCTCGCCAGCCGAAACCTTGCGGAGAAGATGAACGCCTCCTCGATCGATGCGCCGGACGGCGTCGACGAGTTCTCCCATGCCGAGCTGGAAGCCGAAGAAGGACGGATCGTGCCCGCACCGTTCGTCAAGGCGGCCTATGCGGCGCTCGAATGCCGGGTGACCCAGATCGTCAGGCCGATCGGGCTCGATGGCCGCGAATCGACAAACATCATGGTCTTCGGGCAGGTGGTCGGCATTCATATCGACGAAGCGGTGATCGTCGACGGCCGCATCGACATGATGCGCGCTGCGCCGCTCGCGCGCCTCGGCTACATGGACTACGCCGACGGTGCCGACACGTTCGAGATGCTGCGCCCGAAATGGCAGAACGAAGGCGACGCCTGACGACGCCGCGCACGTACGTCGCGAGCGAAACGGCCCGTCACGTTCGCGGCAGGAGCATGGTGAGCTTGAAACCCGGTCTGCCCGCCACGTCGAAGGTGACCTGCTCGTAGCCGAGCGCGCCATGGATCGGGTGATCGAAGAGGCGTTCTCCGCCTTCGCGCTCGACGACCGCATGCTCGCGCCAGAGCCGCGCGAAGAGCGGGCTGTCCTGGGTCAGCTCTTCGATCAGCGTGCGGATTGCGGCATCCTCGATACCGGTGCCGACATCGGCGCGGAACTCGGCCACGATCCGGCGCGCACGCTCCTCGAAGTTTCGGATGAGCGCGCGCGCCGCGGGCGTACAGAAGATGTAGCGCAGCAGGTTTCCCGGGGTCTCTTCGTCCAGCCATCCGACGAAGAGGTCGGCGGCCGGGCGGTTCCAGTGCCGCGCGGACCAATAGCGATCGAGCACATAGGCCGGCACGTCGATATGCTCGAGGCAATCGGCGGGAAGGGCACTTTCGACGGTTTGCATGGCAGCCTGCCCGGCAGGATCGTGCCGGCCGGCAAGTTCGAAGAGATAGGCGCGCTCGGCGCGTTGCAGCCGAAGGGCACGCGCGAGCCGGTCGAGCGCCGCGGCCGATACGGCGACGTCGCGTGCCTGTTCGAGCCAGGTGTACCACGTCGTGCTCAAACCGCTCAGTTGCGCGACCTCCTCGCGCCGCAGCCCCGGCGTTCGCCGGCGCGGCGTCACCGGCAGTCCGATCGCCTGCGGCGTCAGGCGCTCTCGGCAGGCGCGAACGAAATCGGCAAGGTCCCGGGCGCGATCGGGCGTGGGGTGAGGAGCGGGTTCGGTCATGGCAGCTTTGATACCCGTATAAGAATGCTCCTCAAACCGGTTTCGCTGCGATGGTAGCCATCTGGGTATTAAAGCCAACGGAGAAGGAAGCGATATGGAACGGGAAGACGGATACGAAACGGTCGTCGGCACGCAATTCGGCTCGCGGGCCGACGCGTATCTCGAAAGCACGGTACATGCCGGGGGCGAAGATCTCGCGGCGATCGTCGCCCAGGTCGCCGAGCGCCCGGGTCTCACCGTGCTCGACCTCGGCTGTGGCGGCGGGCACGTCACCTTCAACGCCGCACCGCACGCGGCGTCGGTCACCGCCTACGACGTCGCGCCGCAGATGCTCGCCGTCGTCGAACGGGCGGCCGCAGAACGAGGACTTTCGAACGTTAAGACACGCCGTGGCGTGGCCGAAGCGCTGCCCTTTGACGACGCCTCGTTCGATATCGTGCTGACGCGGCTCAGCGCACATCACTGGTCGGATTTCGCGAAGGGTATCGGCGAGGCGGCGCGGGTCTTGAAGCCCGGCGGCATCGTCGGCTTCGCGGACACGCTTTCGCCCGGCCGCCCGATGCTCGATACCTACCTGCAGACGATCGAAACCCTGCGCGACTGCTCGCATGTGCGCTGTTATGCGCATGCCGAATGGATCGCCGCGATGACTGGCGCGGGGCTGCGCGTCGGCGAGGCGCGTCAGTATCGGCTGCGGCTCGACTTCGACGCCTGGATCGAGCGGATGAAGACGCCACAGGTCCAGACCGATGCCATTCGTGCCCTGCAGAAGAGCGTCGCCAGCGAAGCGACCGGCTATTTCGAAACGGAAGCGGACGGCAGTTTCACGATCGACGTCGGCTGGTTCTCGGCGACGAAGCCTTCGAGCTGAGACAACTTCCGCTGGGCAACATCGCGTTGTGCACTTGCTAGCTGCTCGCCGAAGCACGATATTATGCCGCAAAACGGACACGAACCGCGCACGCCGCCTGAGTCCTTTCCAAGAGACGCTTGCGGCGTGCGCGGTCGGTCGTATGGCGCAGCGTAAACGCGGAGATTGCAGGTTTATGGCAAAGGATCCCTACACCGTGCTCGGTGTCGATCGCAACGCTTCGCAGGAGGAGATCCAGAAGGTCTTTCGCAAGCAGGCGAAGGTCAACCATCCGGATCTCAACCCCGGCAACAAGCAGGCCGAGCAGCGCTTCAAGGATCTTTCCGCCGCCTACGAAGTGCTCGGCGACAAGGAAAAGCGCGGCCGGTTCGATCGCGGCGAGATCGATGCCGACGGCAACGAGCGGGCGCAGCAACGCTCGCGCGAATATGCCGGCGCCGGTGGCAATCCGTTCGGTGGTGCCGGACGCTCCGGGTTTTCCGATTTCGGCGATGCCGAGGACATCTTTTCCCAGTTCTTCTCCAAGCGCGGTGGAGCCGGCGGCCGCAGCCGCGCCCGGGTGCGGGGACAGGACGCGAACTATTCGATGAACGTCGCGTTTCTGGACGCGATCAACGGCACGACGACCCAGATCCGTCTTCCGCACGGCTCGCCGCTCGACGTGAAGATCCCGCCGGGCACGAAGGACGGGCAGACGCTGCGGCTGAAGGGCAAGGGCGAGGTCGGCATCGGCGGAGGCGAACCCGGCGACGCGCTGATCGAGGTGCATGTCGAAGCGCATCCCTTCTTCACCCGGGAGGGCGACGACATTCGCATCGAACTGCCGATCACGCTTTCGGAAGCCGTGCTCGGCGCAAAGGTCGCCGTGCCGACGCCCGGTGGCGCCGTCACCGTTTCGGTGCCGGCGAACGCTTCCAGCGGCAAGGTTCTCCGGCTGAAGGGCAGGGGTGCTGCGAAGCGCGGCGGCGCGAAGGGCAATCTCTACGCGACGCTTCGCATCGTTCTGCCGGACGAAGCGGACGGTGAACTGCGTGCCTTCGTCGAACGCTGGAACCCGCAGCAGAGCAATCCGCGTTCGCGCATGGGTGTGTGATACGGGGCCGGCCGCGCTCGCCGGTTACCATCCCCCAAGCCGAGCCCCATGCGCCGTGAACCGCTTGCGCACCCGGCTTATCTTGCGCATACACCTTTGACATCGCGCAGGACGACCATCAGGGACCCGAGGGCAGAATGGCGGCTTTTCGAACGAAATCGAGAGCGTTTCGGACCCATTTGAAAACGCTCCGGCGTTTCAGTGCGCTCGGCGTTGCGATCGCGTGCATAAGCTCTCCGGCATTGGCACAGAATACGAGGCCGCGGCACGAGGAACCAGCATACCGGGACGACCGGTCGACCGCGCGGGCGGTGATCGAATCCCTCTATAACGCGATCAACCGGCACGAAATCGTCCGCGCCTATTCCTATTGGGGAACGGACGACGGGACCGTCGCGCCTTTCAAGACGTTTTCCGAGGGATATCGCGGCACCGTGCATGCCCGGCTCGTGGTCGGCGACATCACGTCGGACGGAGCTGCGGGAAGCATCTATTTTCACGTACCGGTGGCCGTGCGCACGGTCAACCACGACGGTTCGACCATCGTTGCGGCCGGTTGCTACACCGTTCGCCAGGTGGACCCAAAGATCCAGGGCAAGCCGCCCTTCACGCCGCTGCACATCGTTTCCGGCAAGCTCCTTCGCGCGAAGGGCCATACTTCGAACGCCGTTCCGACGACCTGCCGGGAGTAACCGGCAGGCGAAAAGGCGTTATCTCCGTCGGCTGCCGTGTCAGGCCGCTTCCAGCGGTTCCCTGGAAGTCGAAACCTCGCCCGGCTGCGCATTTTCGATCAGGCCGCGGTGCATGGCGACGATCGCCTTCTCGAAGTCCTGTTCGTCGACGATGACCTGAAGATCGACCTTGCGCATGAGGTCGTGGAGACCGAGCGGCTCGATACCGGCTTCCGTCAGGACTTCGATCGTTCTCGCCGTCGTCCGCGTACCCTTGAGATCGCGTCCGATCGCGGAGACGAGGGCCACCTTGCGGGTGCGGATCTCGGCGGCCGGATACTTCTTCGCCAGTTCCGCACTCGCCCGCTCGATCGCACTCATCGCGCCGTTGCAGAAGTGCGTGATGGCGTTCGCGTTCGACGTCTTGCAGATGATCCAGACATTGTGACGCTTCATCGCGTCCAGAATGTCGGTGTCGTACCCCTTCACGCCGACCATGTCCTGCTCGAAGAATTCGAAGGCGAAGACGTTCTTCAGGCCCGTCACCATCTCAACTCCCGGCTGGCGGGCATCGAGATCGGATTGAATGAGCGTGCCGGGATGGTCCGGCTCGAAGGTGTTCTTCACGCGCAACGGGATCTCGGCCTGGCGAAGGCTCTTCGCCGCACGGGGATGAATAGCTTCCATGCCCATGTTCGAAAGCTGGTCGGCGACGTCGTAATTCGTCTCGCCGATGACACGGACCACATCCTTGCCGACGATGTTCGGATCGGCGGAAGAAAGATGGAATTCCTTGTGGATCACGGCTTCGCTCGCACCGGTGACCACTGCGATGTGCGAAAGCGTGACTTCCGAATAACCGCGGTCGTAAGTCTGCATCAGCGCCGGTTGCGCCTGCGTGTATCCGGTGACGATCGGCAGTTCGCGCGAAAGGTCGATGTCGGCGAACGCGCGCCGGATCCGCTCGTCGAGGTCGAGCTGTTCCTCGTCGCGCCAGCCCGTCAGGTCGACATACCGGGCGTTGACACCGCGATGGCGCAGGATGAGCGCCGTATTGTAGGCGGAATGAGCCTCGCCCAGAGCGGCAAGCATTTCACGCACGGTCAGGAGGTGATGTTCGAGCTGAAAGTGCCCGTAGGAACAGAGCCGGTTGAGGTCGATCAGGCAGGAACGCACGCCCTCGACACGCTCGCGAATGAAGGCATCGGCATCGCCGCGTGCCGTCGGATCCTTGAAGATCTCGGCATTCTTGGCGAGCATCTTCTGCGCGACTTCCGTCAGCGCATCACCCCAGCTCCAACCGCCATCGGCGCTGGCGAACAGGGCGTAGACACCGGGTTCGCCGCTCTTTTTGTGCTCGAGAAGGGCGTCCGTCATGCCGCCATAGGCGGATACGACGAAGATGCGGTTATATAGATCGGCGTTCTCGCGGTTTCCGATGATGACGTTGTCGAGCAACGCCTCGGTGCGCGACATCGACGTGCCACCGATTTTCTCTACGGAATGAGAAGTCATGGAATCTCCGATATGCGTCCCCGGTGACCGGGGACGCTCAAGCGGGGTCTTGATGGCGAATGCACGGGCGGCATGGAACGCCCATGGCTAGGCGGCTTCGCCGGGAGGTGCGTAGGAGCCATCCTCGCGATGGACTTCCTGCCCGGTCACCGGCGGGTTGAAGCTGCACGCGACGACGAGATCCTCGCCGGCATTCGTTCGCACGGTGTGACGATCGTGCTCGTTCAGGGCGTACATTACACCAGGCTTGATCGTGTGCGTCTTGCCGGTGCCGTGATCCTCGATCGTGCCTTCGCCGGAGATGCAGTAGACCGCTTCGAAGTGATGCTTGTATTCGAAGGTATTGGTGCTGCCCGCGAATAGGCGGGTGATATGGAATGAAAATCCCATATCGTCGCCCGCCAGCAGCAGGCGCGTGGAATCCCAGCCTTCGGACTTCACAAGCCGCTCGCCGCTGCGTGCTTCTTCGAGTTCCCTTACGATCATGTCGTTCGTCGTCCCTGTCTATTATTGTTGCTGAAAGCGCTCGACCGCGTGCGGCCTATTCGGCCGCTGCGAGATGGCTCTGTCCGAAGACCGTGGCGAACGCGTTCTCCATGACGTCGAGACCGGCGTCGAGCACTTCCTTTTCGATCGTCAGCGGGCACAGCACCTTGACGATTTCATCGTGCGGTCCGGACGTTTCGATGATCAGGTCGTGCTTGAAGCACTCCTTGCAGATCGCCTCGGCGCGCTCGCCGCTGCCGGCATTGACGCCACGCATCATGCCGCGTCCACGCGCCGAAAGCCCGTGGTTCTGCGCGATCTTCTCCAGCCGGGAAGCCAGATGGTCGCCCTTCTCCTTCACGGCCTTCTCGAAGCGATCGTTCTTCCAGAACTTTTCGAGCGCGACGCGTGCGGTGACGAAGGCATGGTTGTTGCCGCGGAAAGTACCGTTGTGCTCGGCAGGCTTCCAGATGTCGTGCTCGGGACGGATGAGAATGGCAGCCATCGGCAGGCCCATGCCCGAAATCGACTTGGCATGCGTGATGATATCGGGATCGAGACCGATCTCCTCGAAAGAGAAGAACGTGCCCGTGCGACCGCAGCCCGCCTGAATGTCGTCGATGATCAACAGCGCGCCGTGCTTGCGGGCGATCGCCTGGACCTTGCGCAGCCAGTCGGCAGACGCAGCTTTGAGGCCGCCTTCGCCCTGAACTGCCTCGACGATGATCGCCGCCGGCGCGTCGATGCCGCTGCCCGGGTCGGAAAGCTGGGTGTCGAGCATTTCGGCCGTATCGACGTCCGGTCCGAAATAACCGTCGTAGGCCGCGCGATGGATGCCGGACAGCGTCACACCGGCCGCGCCGCGATGGCCACTGTTGCCCGTCGCCGCCAGAGCGCCGAGGGACACGCCATGATAGCCGTTCGTGAACGAGACGATGAACTGACGCCCGGTCACCTTGCGAGCGAGCTTCATCGCCGCCTCGACGGCGTTGGCGCCCGTCGGTCCCGTAAACTGCATCCTGTAGTTCATGTTGCGTGGCCTGAGGATGATGTTCTCGTACGCCGCGAGGAAGTCACGCTTGGCGTTCGTGAAGAGATCCAGACCCTGGGTAAGGCCGTCGCTGGTGATGTGGTCGATCAGCGCGCTCTTCATGTCGGGATCGTTGTGACCGTAGTTCAGCGACGAGCAGCCGGCGAGGAAATCGATGTACTCGGTGCCGTCCGCGCCGTGGATCTTCGCATTGCGCGCCTTGGTGAAGAGGCGCGGAAAGCTGCGCGAATAACTGCGCACCTGACTTTCGACGCGATCGAAGATTTCGGTATCACCAGCGGTCTGCATGGCGTCGGTCATGATGGGGAACCTCTTTGTCTGGACGGAAGACGCGGTGTGTGCTCGCAACGCATGACGTCTAGGCGGCGGATTTCACATTACCCGAAACGCGTGCGAACGGCCCGATCGAGACCAGGTGTTCGGTCGCGTGATTACCGTCGAAATGCGTGTCTTCTTCGAAATGTTCCGCACGGCGGATATCCGCGTCGAGTGCGGCTGCGATCTTGCCGAAGAGCGACCACGAGGCGTCGTTGTCGTCGGTGATGGTCGTGTTGATGTAGGCAACCTCGGCGCACACCTCGCGAGCGAGCACATCGCGCACGAGACGCTTGCCGAGGCCATGGCCGCGCGCATCCTCGCGCACGCACACCTGCCAAACGAAAAGGCGATCGGGATCCTCCGGCGGAATGTATGCCGAAACCCAGCCGACGGCCTCGCCGTTTCGTTCGGCCAGCGCGCAGGTCGAGGAGAAATGCGTGCACTGCAGGAGATTGCAGTACATCGAATTCTCGTCGAGCGTGCCGGCGTCGCGCACCAGCTTCCAGATCTCGGAGCCATCCTGTTCGGTAGGCTCGCGGATCACGATGTCGTCTTTGGGCTGGTTCTGGTTTTCGTTCACCGGATGCATGTCCATCTCCGTATAAGTCGACCTGAAGTTTAGGCACTACGAACTAAATGTCAAGCGGATCACGCCCGACTGCCGGTTCGCTCGCAAACGCGTGCGGATCCGGCCCAGACAGTATCTTTATTCCGCACGACCATGGATCCATAAGCCGACTTCCCTACGCGTAATTCCCCTTGGGAACGCCGCATATTGCCAAAGAAGTTAGTTTGGACTAAATAAATTTCGAGCGGAAAACACCCTCGGTTTCGAAGGCGCTGTGAGGATTGGGCCAGATCGTGGACGACCGGACGAAGACAGTTCTGACAGCCATGCGCAAAGTCCTTCGGGTCAGTAACGCAAACAGCAAGGCTTTGATCCGCGAGACGGGGCTTACGCCTTCACAATTGATCCTGCTGCAGCTTCTCGACGATGGACGCGAGAAGACCGCCGGCGAGATCGCCACCTCCATGCGCATCACGCAGGCGACGACGACGGCACTCATTCACAAACTCGAAGCGCTCGGCTTCATCCTGCGCCATAAGGGCGAAACGGACCGCCGGCGCGTCTGGCTCACGCTGAGCACCAGGGGCGAACAGGCGCTCGCGATCGCCCCGGACGGCGTTCATGCACGGTTTCACGAGCGCTTTTCCCGGCTGAAGGATTGGGAACAGGCGATGATGATCGCCTCGCTCGAACGCGTTGCGGACATGCTCGGCGACGAGGATCTCGATTCGCAGACGCTCGACGAGGCGGCCACTCCGGTCGGCTACGAGACCGCTTGAAGGCCGATTCGCTGATCGAGTATCACCATTCCCGGTCCCGGAAATCGCAGAATTTGCGACGAGTACGGTCGATAACGGTTCGTATCCGCGTTCCGGCCGAAGTTTGGCGGCCGGATCGTTTGGCAACCTCGAAGCGAGCGCGCTATAGAATCGCGTTCCGATCCTTTCCATCCGGCCGGCTCGCGAGGAGGCCCGTAAAATCATGACAGACCGCACCTCCGCCCGTATCGACAGCGACCGACTGCGTGCGCTCTTCGAGGGCATTCAGGCCTTTGGTCGACAAGGGGCGACGGACGATGCCGAGCGGCCGGCCTTCGGCGAGGCCGACATGGCCGCACGGCGCTGGTTTGCCGAGCAGATGAGCGATGCCGGCCTTCGGGTATCCCGGGACGATGCGGGTAACCTCCTTGGTCGATGGGGTGCCGACAGCGGCGCGGCCGTCGTCCTCGGCGCCCATCTCGACGGTGGTCCTTCGGACGCCTTCGACGGTGCGCTTGCGGCGAGCCTCGCGCTCGAAAGCATCCGCACGTTGAAGGAAGCGGAAGACGGCTCTCCGAAATGTTCGATCGAACTCGTCGTCTTCGCCGACGGCGCCGGGCGTTTTGCCGATCGTCTGGGCGTGCGCGCGTTTGCAGGCGCCCCGCAGATCGAGGACCTGTCGGCAGCGAGCGACGTTGATGGCGTGACGCTGGAAGACGCGATGGCCGGGGCCGATCTCAATGTCGCGCTGATCGAAACGGCCGCCCGCTCCGGCGAGGCGATCCGCGCCTTCGTCGACCTGCATGTCGACGACACCGGCGCGCTTTCGAGGGAAGGCAACGCGGTCGGCATCGTCGAGCAGGTGACCGGAGAGAGTGTGCGGCGCGTGCGCCTCACCGCAACCGGCGGACATACCGGCACGCAATCGCCGGACGCGCTGGCCGGCATGTGCGAGATCGGCGCGACGCTTTCCTCGATCATGCGCATCGTCGGCAGCGAAGCCTCGCGTATGACGATGGGCGAGGTGGATGTCGCCGCCAACCGCGGACCCGGCGTTTCGAAGGAGGTCGCTTTCTCGCTCTATCTTTCGGACCCCGACGAAAGGACGATGCAGTCGCTCGGCGCGGCGTTCATCGCGCTTGTCGAACGTGTCGCGAACGCAAGGGGCCTCGATATGGCGATCGAGGAGAAGGTCTGGGAGCAGCCGAAGGCGCTCGACGGCGAAATCGCCGGTATCGTCGAAGCTGAGGCGCAGCGCCTCGACCTGACGGCAACGCGTATGGTCGTTGCCGGACGCAAGGCGCAGATCATGCAGGCACGGGGTCCGAGCGGCCTCATCGTCTTCACGCCGGCGGACGGCGATCCGGGAGCCGGCAAGGTGAATTGGGACGCGCTCGAGCGCGTGGCGAACCTGCACCTCGCGACCCTGGTGCGTCTGGCGGAAACGGGCACGAGCCTTGCCGCACCGACCCCGCTATCGCCTGTTCCGGCCGATGAGGAAGCCATGCATGCGGAGATGGCGGAGGCCGCCGAAGAGCCGCAGACCGTTACCGAGCCGGAACCGGAACCCGTCGCCTTCAGTGCCGCAAGCATCGCTGCCGCGCAGGAGGCGATGGTCGCCGAGTTCGGCGAGGCCGGAAGCGACGACACCAGCAGCGAGGAAACCGGCGAGGAGGATGCGAGCGTCGAGGATCCGGCCGACGACGCCATTTTCGATGCTCAGGAGAGCGAACTCGAGGCGGCGCTCGACAGCGAACTGGCTGAGGAACTCGCGGCCGAGCCCGACGAGGATCCCGGCGAAGAGGAAGCGTTGCCGGTGCCGAGCGTAGCGCATCAGCAGGACGTCGAACTGGAACGGGCGGAAACGGTGGCCTTGGCGGACGAGCCGACATCGTCGGTCATCGATGCGCCGGAAACGTTCGAGACCGCAGAGGCTCCGTCCGATCCAGCTGTGGACATGGGGTCGAAGGAGACGGACCAGCCGGAAGCCGATGGCGCGGTCGTTCAGGACGTGGATATACCTCGTTCGTCCGACGACGATACGGCGCCGCGCAAGAACGACGAGGACACCGAAGAAGACATCGATTTCGACTTCGAACTCGATGATTTCATGCTGGACGATAACGAACGGCGCGAGGACAAGTAGCGGCTGTTTCGTTTCTTCGTTGAAGTCTCAAAGAAGAATGCCGCAGGGGCGATCCTGCGGCATTCTTCGTTTTGCAGATGTGTCGAGTACGGCGCTCGGCCGGCCGAGTTCGCGTAGTGCTTACAAGGCGCGCGCGGACTACTTCTCGGATTTCATCAGATACCAGAGGCCGGCGCCGATCAGGCCGACGGCCGCGATCGTTGCTGTCGAGACGGCCACCGGGTTTTCGCGCGTGACGCCTGCCAGATAGTTGCCCTCGCGCTTGGCGTAGCGCTCCGCACGGCGAAGACCACGAAACGTCCCGTCGTAAAGATCGCGCGAGCGATTTCCGAGAAAATCGAGCGCCATCCGTCCGGACGGCACGGAATTCGAAACCCGGGCTGCCTCGCGACGAAGTTCGTGAATCTGGCGTTCCAGGGCGGTGATGGCTCTGTCGATTTCGGGATGGTTCGTCATTTTCAACCTCGTTCACGGGAGCAGGAAAAAACGGACAACTACGCGAGAATGTTCCAGCTTTTCATGCGGTCGTCTCGTTTTCAGCAAGCGGATGGTAGCATGCGGCGAAATGGCCGGCTTCGCCGGTATCGGGCGGGAAGGCGCGCGTGCAATCCGCCTGCGCCTTCCAGCACCGCGGGTTGAAGGGGCAGCCAGGCGGCGGGTCGAGCGGCGAGGGCAGTTCGCCGGTCAACGGAATGCGGTTCTTCTCGCGTGTCGGATCGGCGACCGGCGTCGCCGAAAGAAGCGCCGCGGTATAGGGGTGGGTCGGATGCGCGAAGACCTCCTTCGCGCTGCCGTGCTCGACGACCCGGCCGAGATACATGATCAGGATCTCGTCGGCGATATGACGCACGACAGAAAGGTCGTGGCTGATGAAGACGTAGGCGAGACCGAATTCTTCCTGAAGGTCGTTCAGGATGTTGAGCACCTGCGCCTGGATCGAGACGTCGAGCGCGGAAACCGGCTCGTCCAGGACGAGGACGCGCGGTTGCAGCATGAGCGCGCGAGCGATCGCGATGCGCTGGCGCTGGCCGCCGGAAAACATGTGCGGATACCGCTCGTAGTGTTCGGCGCGAAGGCCGACACGTTCGAGCATGGCAAGCCCGCGGCGCTTGCGCTCCCTGGCCTTCACGTCGGTGTTCAGCTTCAGCGGCTCTTCCAGGATCGCACCGATCTTCTGGCGGGGATTGAGCGAGCCGAACGGGTTCTGGAAGACGATCTGGATCGCCTGGCGAAGCTTCGGATCCGCCTTGCCGCTGACGGTTCTGCCGTCGATGGTGAGTTCGCCTCGCGAGGGCGGCTCGATCATGGTTAGGACGCGTGCGAGCGTCGACTTCCCGCAACCCGATTCGCCGACGATGGCGAGCGTGCGCCCGGCTTCGAGATCGAAGGAGGCACCGTCGAGTGCACGCACGGTCGCCGGTTTCGCGAAGGCACCGCTCGATGTTTCGTAAAAGCGCGCGAGGTCACGCGCTTCGAGAACGTGTTCGCTCATGAGGTGACGTCGTCCATCGCGTTCGCCTCTTCCTTGCCGGTCGGCCGGCCGTTCACGAGGGGGTAGTTGCACAGCGCGCCACCGAACTCCGGGCCCTGTCGTTTGACCGACCTGCGGCAAAGGTCGTCGGCATAGCGGCATCGCGGCGAGAACAGGCAGCCTTCCGGCCGGTCGTACTGGCCGGGCACGACGCCCGGAATGGCGGGCAGGCGCTTGTCCGTCGCGCGTTCGGGCAGGGCCGCGAGAAGCGCTGCGGTATAGGGGTGGTGCGGATCGGCGAAGAGATCCTTCACGTGCTGCTCTTCGACCTTTTCGCCGGCATACTGGACCTGAACGCGCTCGGCGGTCTCGGCCACCACGCCCATGTCGTGCGTGATGAGGATGAGCGCCATGTCCTTCTTTTTCTGAAGATCGACGAGCAGTTCCAGGATCTGGGCCTGGATCGTGACGTCGAGGGCCGTCGTCGGCTCGTCGGCGATCAGGAGCTTGGGATCGCAGGCGAGCGCCATGGCGATCATCACGCGCTGGCTCATGCCGCCCGAAAGCTGGTGCGGAAAGACGTTCAGCCGCTTTTCGGGCGCCGGAATACCGACCTGCTTCAAGAGCTCGATCGCCTTTTCGCGCCGCTCCTTCCGGCCGAGGCCGAGATGTTTGCGCAGCGATTCGCCGAGCTGGAAGCCGACGGTGAAGCACGGGTTGAGGCTCGACATCGGCTCCTGAAAGATCATTGCCATCTCGCGGCCGATGACCTTGCGGCGCGCGCGCGGACCCATGGCGCGCAGATCGTTGCCCTGAAAGGCCAGCCGCTTCGCCTCGACGCTCGCCGTCCAGGGCAGGAGACCCATGAGGGCGAGCATGGCGACGGACTTGCCGGAGCCCGATTCGCCGACGATCGACAGGATCTCGCCCTGGTCGCAGGTCAGCGATATGTCGTGAACAGCACGGAACATGCCGCCAGACGTCTGGAAGCTGACCGAAAGGTTCTCGATTTCGAGAAGCGCCATCAGGACCTCTTCAGCTTGGGATCGAGCGCGTCGCGCAGGCCGTCGCCCATCAGGTTGATGGCGAGCACGGTGACGAGGATGGCAAGGCCCGGGAAGGTGACCGCCCACCACGCCTTCAGGATGAACTCGCGCGATTCGGCGAGCATCGTTCCCCATTCCGGGGTGGGCGGTTGCGCGCCCATGCCGAGGAAGCCGAGTGCCGCTGCGTCGAGAATGGCGTTCGAAAAGGAAAGTGCGGCCTGGACTATGACAGGACCGAGACAGTTCGGCAGTAGCGTGCGCGTCATCAGGTAGAACGGCGACGCGCCGGCGACACGTGCGGAAATCACGTATTCCCGGTCGATCTCGCCAATCACCGCAGCTCGCGTCAGCCGGACGAAGTGCGGCTGCAGGACGATGGCGATGGCGATCATGGCGTTGACGAGGCCGGGGCCGAGCACGGCGACGAGCACGAGCGCCAGAAGCAGCGAGGGAAAGGCGAGGATGACATCCATGATCCGCATGATCAGCGTATCGAGCCATCCGCGAACGTAACCGGCGATGAGGCCGACCGTAACGCCGCCCAGCAAAGCGATCGCCACCACGACGATGCCGATGAAGAGCGAAAAGCGCGAGCCGTAGATCAGGCGCGAGAAGATATCGCGGCCGACGGCGTCCGTGCCGAGGAAGAAGCGCCATTCGCCTCCCGACGTCCATGCGGGCGGCAGGAGCTGGGCGTTGTCGAACTGGATGTTCGGGTCGTGCGGGGCGAGCAGCGGCGCGAGGATGGCCACCAGCACGAGCAGGGCGAAAACGACGAGGCCGGCGACGGCACCGCGGTTTTCGGAGAAGTAGTACCAGAACTCGGACAGGCCCGAGCGCCGCGCCGGGGTTTCGTTCCTGGCGAGCTCTTCGGCCGCTTCTTCGGAGATGCTTTCTTCAAGCGCCATGTCAGGTGTGCCGGATGCGCGGGTTGATGAAGCCGTAGAGGACGTCGACGGCAAGGTTCACGAGCATGATGATGATCGCGATGATGAGCAGACCGCCCTGAATGACGGGGTAGTCTCGGCGGAAGACCGAGTCGACCATCCACTTGCCGATCCCGGGCCACGAGAAGATGGTTTCCGTCAGGATCGCGCCGGCCATCAGCACGCCGACCTGAAGGCCGATGGTGGTGACGACCGGGATCATCGCGTTTCTCAACGCATGGATGCCGACGACGCGGCGCGGCGGCATACCCTTGGCGCGAGCCGTGCGCACATAGTCCTCGCCGAGGACTTCGAGCATTGCCGAACGCGTCTGCCGGGCGATGACGGCGAGCGGAATCGTGGCGAGCACGATCGCCGGCAGCACGAGGTGGGATAGCGCCGAGGTAAACGCGCCTTCCTGTCCGGAAAGCAGACTGTCGATCAGCATGAACCCCGTCGGCGTCGGGAAATAATACATCAGCGAGATGCGACCGGAGACCGGCGTCCAGCCAAGGATCCCGGAAAAGAGAATGATGAGCAACGGTCCCCACCAGAAGATCGGCATGGAATAGCCGATGAGGGCGGTGCCCATGATGCCCTGTTCGAGCACGGAACCGCGCTTGATCGCAGCGAGCATGCCGGCTGGAATGCCGATGCCGACCGCGAGGATCATCGCGCAGATCGATAGTTCGAGGGTCGCGGGAAAGCGCGAGAAGAATTCGTCGATGACCGGACGCTTGGTCACGACGGAACTGCCGAAATCGCCGGTCAGCACCCCGCCGAGATAGTCGAGGTATTGGAGCGGCAGCGACTTGTCGAGCCCGAGCGCGTGCATGGCCGCGGCGTGCTGCGCGGGCGTCATGCCATGCTCGCCCGCCATCAGGATCACGGGGTCGCCCGGCAGAAGGCGGATGAACGAGAAGGCGATCAGCGACACGCCGATGAAGGTCGGCACGAGGACGGCGATGCGCCTGAGGATGAATTGTAGCATGCGTTACCCTGCGAGGCTCCGTTCGACTGGCCGTACGGAACGCCCGGCCCGTTCCGATGAACGGGAGGCCGACGCTGACGAACGGGAGCAACCGGATGGAAAGCGCCGGATACCGGCGCTTTCCGATACTTGATCGAGGTGCCTACTGCGACAGGCTCACATCGTCGAAGCGGTGGAAGCCGAGCGGGTCCTGCTGGAAGCCCTGGACCTTCTTGCTCATCGGCATGATGACGGTCGAATGGTCGATCGTCATCCACGGTGCCTGCTGCTTGAAGATCTTCTGGGCCTGCTGGTAGAGCTTGACGCGCTCGTCCTTGTCGGTGGTGCGGGCGGCCTTGTCGACGAGGCTCTGGAAATCCTTGTCGCACCATTCCGCGACGTTGTTCGACGTTCCGACGCCGTCGCAGCCGAGGAGGGTGTTCAGGAAGTTGTCCGGATCGCCGTTGTCGCCCGTCCAGCCCAGCATCACCGCGCCGTCATGGTCCTTCTGGCCGGCGCGCTTGATGTATTCGCCCCATTCGTAGCTGACGATGTTGGCCGTGACGCCGATCTTCTTGAAGTCGGCCTGGATGATTTCCGCGGCGCGCCGTGCGTTCAGCATGTAGGGACGCGAGACCGGCATCGCCCAGATGTTCATCTTGAGGTTCTTGACGCCGGCGTCGGCCAGCATCTGCTTGGCCTTGTCGGGATCGTACGGATCGTCCTGGACGGACTTGTTGTAGCTCCACATGGTCGGCGGGATCGGGTTCGTGGCGACCTGCGCCATGCCCTGAAAGACCGACTGGACGATCGCCTTCTTGTCGACGGCCATGTTGAGCGCCTTGCGCACCTTGACGTTGTCGAAGGGCTTCTGGCTGACGTTATAAGCCAGATATGCGATGTTAAGGCCCGGCTGTTCAAGAACCTGGAGGCTGTCGTCCTTCTTCAGCCCGGCCACGTCCGCCGCATTCGGGTACGGCATGATCTGGCATTCGCCGGACTTCAGCTTCTGCGTGCGCACGGAAGCTTCCGGCGTGATCGCGAAGACGAGATTGTCGAGCTTCTGCTTGCCGTCCCAGTAGTCCGGGTTCGCCTTGTAGCGAATGACGGCGTCCGGCTGATAGGCGACGAAGGTGAACGGACCGGTGCCGACCGGCTTCTGGTTCAGATCGCCCATGTTGCCGTTCTTCTTGAGCTGATCGGCGTACTCCTTCGACATGATCGACGAGAAGTCCATGGCGAGATCGGCCAGGAACGGCGCGCTCGGACGCGACAGGGTGAACTTCACCGTCTTGTCGTCGACCTTCTCGACCTTCTTGAGCAGCGAATCGAAGCCCATGCTCGAAAAGTAGGTGTAGGTCGTGCCGTTGGCGTAGTCGTGCCAGGGGTTGCCGTCCTTGAGCTGACGGTTGAACGAGAAGACGACGTCGTCGGCGTTCATGTCGCGGGAAGGCTTGAAGTAGTCGGTCGCGCCGAACTTGACGCCGTCGCGAAGGTGGAAGGTGTAGACCGTGCCGTCGTCCGAGACGTCCCAGCTCTTGGCGAGGCCGGGGGTCAGCTCGGTGCTACCGTGCTTGAACTCGACGAGGCGGTTGTAGATCGTGCGCGACGAGGCGTCGAAGGTCGTACCGGTCGTGTAGAGCGCGGGATCGAAGCCTTCCGGCGAGCCTTCCGAGCAATAGACCAGCGTCTGTGCCTGCACCGCCGATGCCATGACCGACGCGAAGAGCGATGCGGTCAGCACTTTGGTAATTCGTTTCATGAAATTCTCCCAGTTTCGTCAAGGCGCGCATGACGGTGAACGCCGCAGCCGGCGGCTAGGCGGAACGCGATCCGATCACGGTCAGGAACACGACCCGGTTTCACCGATGCGTAAATCGCCTATTAGTCGCCACAATCCGCACCCGCAATCGAGTTTTGATCTTCGCAACTTCCTTGCGCATATAATGTGCCACGCGACATTCTGCGCAAAATAACGCCGCCCTGTCGACCGAAAATCACGGAAAGCGCCTTCGGACACGCCGACACCGCTTTCCCTCATGCGCCTTTGCTGCGGTCGGCGGGATCGTCGCGCACGGTCTCGGACCACGTCGGAAGGGTATCGCCGGCCGCCGGTCGCGCCGCGTAGACGGCACGCGCGATCGCGCGGGCAAGGCAGAGAGCTGCACCGTGGCCGAGCATCAGCAACGTGTGGGGATCATCGCCGGGCGGCTTGGCTCCCGTCGCCGCGGCGAAGACGAGATCGCCGTCGAAGAATGTATGGGAAGGAACGATCGCGCGTGCCATCCCGTCGTGGGCCGCGGTCGCCATGCGCTGCGCCCCGGCCTTGGTCAGCGCCGCATCGGTCGCGACGATCGCGATCGTCGTGTTGGCGCCGGACGCGAAGGCCTCGCCCTTCCGGTTGGCAGGCTGGACGAGCCCCGGCGTTTCGGGCGACGGGCCAAGCCCGCCGAACTCGCCATCGACCTCGAAGGGCGCCGCCCAGAAATGCGGACCGTTCCCGACCGTGACGCTGCCATAAGGATTGGCCGCGACGAGCGCACCGACGGTGTGGCCGCTGTCGAGCACGAGCGAGGCCGAACCGAGACCGCCCTTCAGCGTGCCGGTGGTGGCACCCGTTCCCGCACCTTCGGAACCGACCGGGAACGTCTCGCCCGCCGCCTCGAACGCCGCACGGCCGAGGGCGTGGTAGGGGTTTTCCGTCCAAGCCTTGTCGCCTCCGTTCGTCAGATCGAAAAGGATGGCGGCCGGAACGATGGGCACGCTTACCGGCCCGACGGTCAGACCGCGACCGGCCGCACGAAGACCGTCCGAAACCCCGGATGCCGCATCGAGGCCGAAAGCGGAACCGCCTGAAAGGACGAGCGCATCGACCGTTTCGACCATGCGGCCCGGCGCGAGCAGGTCGGTTTCCCGTGTGCCGGGCGCGCCGCCCATCACGTGGACGGCGGCGGTGAAGCGATCGGCGGAGGTCAGGACGGTGACGCCGGACTTCAGCCGCGCATCCGCCGCGTTGCCGACGATCAGCCCCTCGACGTCGGTGATGAGATTGCGTGGACCGGGTTTCACCTATGGCCTCCCTGGCTCATTCGGAGCGATCGGCATCTTCGCATGCGATGCCGGTGAAGTCGAAGGCGAAGCGCTCGCGCCGCGCTTACGGGGTGGCAGCCCGTTCGGCCTTCCTTCGCGATTTCGCGAGCTCACGTTCGATATCGGGTGTCGCCGCGATCAGGCTGCGCGTGTAGGCGTGGCGGGGCTCGGCGAAGACGCGTTCCGTCTCGCCTTCCTCGATGATGCGCCCGGCCTGCATGACGTAGATCCTGTCGGTGATCGCACGGACGACCGAAAGGTCGTGCGAGACGAAGAGATAGGCGATCGAGCGTCGCCTCGAAAGGTCGGCGAGCAGGTCCAGGATGCGCGAGCGGATCGAGACGTCGAGCGCCGAGACCGCTTCGTCGAGGACGATGATCTCCGGCTCGATGATCAGTGCACGCGCGATCGCGATGCGCTGGCGCTCGCCGCCGGAGAATTCGTGGATATAACGCTCCGCGTCGTCCGGTTGCAGGCCGACGTCGGCGAGAGCCGCGGCGATGCGTTCGCGTCGCTGCTTGCCGCGAGGGGCGTCGGCAAGCAGATGGAACGGCTCGCCGATGAGACGGGCGACCCGGTGGCGCGGATCGAAGGAGGCGTAGGGGTCCTGAAAGACGACCTGCACCTTTCGGCGAAGGGCCTGATCCGGCTTCGAACCCGCCGCATGAAACGGAAGGCCGCCGATCTCGATCGAGCCGGTGGTGAGGGGATCGAGCCCGAGAATGGTGCGCACGAGGGTGGACTTTCCGCAGCCCGATTCGCCGACGAGCCCGACATTCTCACCGCGGCGTAGCGCCATGGAAACATGATCGACGGCGCAGAAGCTCGCCGCAGGCGAGAACAGGGATCGCCGCGGCAAGGCGTAGTCGCGCACGACGCCCGAAACGGTGAGGATCTCGGCCGATGTCTCGAGTTGCCGCTTGCCGGCCGGCGCGCTGGTGGACGCTTCGAGGAGCGCCTTCGTATGGGGATGATGTGGCGTCGTAAAGAGGGTTTGCGTGCGGCCGTCTTCGACGATCGCACCGTTGCGCATGACGACGATCCGGTCCGCCATGCCGGCCATGACCGCAAGGTCGTGCGTGATGAGGACGAGGCCTGCGCCGTCCTCCGCGACGAGGCGTTTGAGAAGGGCGAGGATGTTCGCCTGCGTCGTGACGTCGAGTGCCGTCGTCGGCTCGTCGGCGATCAGAAGCTTCGGTTTCAGGACGATCGCCATGGCAATCACGACGCGCTGTCGCTGGCCGCCGGAAAGGTCGTGGGGGTAACGATCAAGCGAGAAGCGCTCCTCCGGCAGCCCGACCCGGTTCAGCGTCTCGCGGGCGATGTCGCGGGCTTCGCGCCTGCTCGCATCGGTGTGGATGCGTACCGTCTCGGCCACCTGATCGCCGATCGTGCGGACGGGGTTCAGCGCGGTCATCGGCTCCTGGAAGACCATGCCGATCTCCCGCCCGCGCACGGTGCACATCCGCGCTTCGTCGTACCCTTCGAGGGCTTTGCCATCGAGACGGATCGAGCCCGTCCATTGCGCTGTTTCCGGGAGGAGCTGCATGATCGCGTTCGCCGTCATGCTCTTGCCGGAACCCGATTCCCCGACGATGCCGAGCACCTCGCCTGCCTCGAGGGTAAGGCCCACGTCGCGGAGCACCGGCCGGTCGCCGATCGAAAGGTCGAGGTGCTCGACGGCAAGAAGCGGCTTGCTCATCGCGCCCGTCTCAGCCTCGGGTCGAGGATGTCGCGCAGCCCGTCGCCCATCAGGTTGAGGCCGAGAACGGTGCACACGATCGCCATGCCCGGAAAAATCGCGAGGTAAGGGGCGAAGGCGATCATCGTCTGCGAATCGGCGAGCATGCGGCCCCAACTCGGCAGCGGCGGTTGCGTGCCGAGGCCGACATAGGCGAGGCCGGCTTCGGCGAGGATGCCGAGCGAGAACTGGATGGTGGCCTGCACCACGAGGATGTTGGCGATGTTCGGCAGGATATGCTCCAGCGAGATCCGGGCAGCCTTCTTCCCCGCTACGCGCGCGGCCATGATGTAGTCCCGCGTCCATATGGAAAGGGCAGCGCCGCGCGAGAGGCGCGCGAAGACCGGGATATTGAAGATGCCGATCGCGACGATGGCGTTGACGGCGCCCGGACCGAAGATCGCCGTGATCATGATCGCCATGAGAAGGGCGGGGAAGGCGAAGACGAGATCGTTCGTACGCATGATGATCTCGTCGAGCAGCGAACCTCGCCGCGCCGCCGCGGCAAGGCCGAGCGGCACCCCTGCCGCCACACCGATCCCGACGGCGACCAGTGCCACGGCGATGGAGGCGCGCGCACCGACCATGACCATGGAAAAAACGTCGCGACCGAAATGATCCGTGCCGAACCAGTGCGCAGCCGAGGGTGGTTGCAGCTTGTCGGCGATGTTCATCGCGGTGACGTCGTAGGGCGTCCATGCGAACGAGACCACGGCGGCCAGGAGGAACACCGCACTGAGGGCAAAGCCGATCGCGAACGCCGGCGTGCGCACCGCTGCGGAAAGGAAGCCCGTGCGCTTCGGGCGCGTGCGATCGGCCGGGACGCTCATCGCCGACGCGTCCGCAACCGCGGATCCGCCGCCGCATAGGCGAGATCGGTCAGGAAGGTGACGAGAACGACCGCGAGCACCAGCAGGACGACGACCGACTGCACGACCACGAGGTCGCGCTGCGCGATCGCCTTGAAGACGAGCTGACCGAGGCCGGGCAGGTAGAAGACGTTCTCGATGATGATCGCGCCGGCGAGCAGGAACGAAAACTGCAGGCCGACGATCGTGAGCACCGGGATCAGCGCGTTGCGCAGCGCATGCCGCCGCAATGCCTGGCTTCGCGTCAGCCCCTTTGCGCGTGCCGTCCGCACGAAATCCTCGCCCAGCATATCGAGGAGCGAGGAGCGGAGCACGCGCGCGAGGATCGAAGCCTGGGGCAGGGCGAGGGCGATGGCCGGCAGGGTCAGCGCCTTCATGCAGGGGAAAAATCCGGCTTGCCATCCCGGAAACCCGCCGGCCGAAAACCAGTGCAGCGTGATCGAAAACAGAAGGACGAGCAGCATCGCGAACCAGAAGTTCGGAAGGGCGATGCCGAGCTGGGTCAGCCCCATGATCGAGACGTCGCGCGCCGAGTTGCGCCTGGAAGCCGACAGGACGCCCGCTGGAAACGCGACGAGGATGGAGAGCGAAAGCGCATAGAGCGCGAGCGGCAGCGAGATCCAGATGCGTTGGCCGATCAGCTGCGAAACGGGCACCTTGTAGGTGTAGCTGACACCGAAATTACCGCTGAGAAGCCCGCCGACCCAACTGGCGTAGCGCATGAGGATCGGCTGGTCGAGGCCAAGTTCGCGGTGCAGCGCGGCAACCGCCTGCGGGCTCGCATCGAGGCCGAGCATGACGCGCGCGGGATCGCCCGGCACGATGTTGGTCACGGCGAAGATGACGATGCTCGCCGCAACGAGCGTGAGGGCGAGCGAGACGAAGCGCTTGCACGCGAAGAGAAGCATGTCGAAACCCGCCGCGCCTCGCTCGGTGAAGGCGACCGCGTATGGCGATCGCTTATCCCAGGGGCCTGGAGCATTTTCCAGCCAGACTGACCCAGTCCGGCGTCGCGAACAATGCGCGAATCAAAGAGATGGCGTGCTGGACGCGATTCAATCGGGTCGCAGAGCGCTCTAGTTCCGCCAGTGCACCTCGGTCAAGTCGTTTGCCGGCGTGGGGGAGTTCTTCCATAACCCCATAAGGTTCTTTTTAGCGACGCCGAGCTTGGGCAGCTCGAACAGAAACGCGTTGACGTAATCCTCGGCGATTCGCTTCTGCGCTTGCTTCAGGAGTTCGGTGCGCTTTTCGGGATCCGTGGTTCGGTCGAGCTCGGCCATGATCTTCTTGAAGCGATCGGAGTGGTAATTGAAGTAGTAGTCGTCCCGCGCGTAGATGCCGATATCCATCGGCTCCGTATGCGAGACGATGGTCAGGTCGTAGTCCTTGTCCTTGAAGACGGTCTGCAGCCACTGCGCCCATTCGACGTTGACGATCTTCACGTCGATGCCGACCTGGCGAAGCTGCGCGGCGACGATCTCGCCGCCACGGCGCGCATAGGATGGCGGGGGAAGCTTCAGCGTCGTTTTGAAACCTTCCGGATAGCCGGCTTCGACGAGAAGCTTCTTCGAGAGCTGCGGGTCGTATTTCGAAAGGCCCGTAAGATCGATATAAGCCGGGTTCTGCGGCGCGAAGTGCGAGCCGATCGGCTTCCCGTATCCGAAATAGGCGCCGTTGATGATCGCCTCGCGATCGATCGCATGCGCGACGGCTTCTCGGACCTTCTTGTTCTTGAACGGCTTGCGACCGTTGTTCATCGCAAGGATCGTCTCACCCTCCGTCGACCCAACCATGACCTTGAACCGCGGGTCGCCCTGGAACTGCTGCAGGTTTTCCGGTGCCGGATAGTTCGGGTAGGCGTCGAGATCGCCCGACATCATGGCGCCGAACGCCGCGGTCGGGTCGGAGATGAACCGGAAGGTCACGGTTTCGAGCTTTGCCGGGTCACCCCAGTAATTCGCGTAGCGCTTGAGCGTGATGTGATCGCCGCGCACCCAGTCGTCGAACTCGAAAGGGCCGGTGCCGATCGGATGCGTCGCATCGCCGGCGGCCGTCTTTTCGGAAACGATCTGCGCGTCGCCCCATGCCATGTCGAACAGGAAGCTTCCGTCCGGTTGCGAAAGCGTGACCTTCGCGGTCAGCGGATCGACGACTTCGACCTTTGCGATATCGGTGAAGAGTTCCTTCTGCGCGTTGGCCGAGTCCTTTCCTCGGGCACGGTCGAGCGAGAACTTCACGTCGCTCGCCGTCATCTTCGAGCCGTCGTGGAAGGTCACGCCGTCATGCAGGTGGAAGGTGTAGACGAGACCATCCTTCGAGATGTCCCAGGAACGGGCAAGGTCCGGTTCGATCGAGCCGTCCTCGGCAAAGCGCGTCAGACCCTGGAAGATATTGGCGTAGGTGACCTCGTCGATGGCCGCAGCCGCACCCGTCGTCGGATCGAGCGTCGGCGGCTCGAGCGGCATGCCGATCGTCGCGCTCGTCGGGGCGGCAAACGCCGCCGGCGCTGTCGCAAGGCCGGCTCCGACAAGCACCAGAGCCATGATCGTTCGGGTCATTCGCACTGCCTGTTCCCCTTCTCCTTCTCCGGTCCGACTGGTGAATGCCCCGCAGCCATACCGTTCCGGCACGTTCTAGCCAAAGCGTGCCGGCAATGCGAGCCTATGCCCCGGAAAGGTTGGACTGCCGAAAAATCACGATGCCGTTTCGCTGCACGACGCCCGGTTGCATCGAAGGGCGCAGCCATGCCCTATAGGTCGGCGGATACGGAACAAAGGGGCATACCGGAATGAACGTCGACAATGCCGATTGGTGGCGCGGTGCGGTGATCTACCAGATCTATCCGCGATCGTTTCAGGACACGACGGGCGACGGGATCGGCGACCTCGCGGGGATCGCCGCACGGCTCCGCCATGCGGCCGATCTCGGCGCGGATGCCGTGTGGCTTTCGCCGTTCTTTCGCTCGCCGATGGACGACATGGGCTACGACGTTTCCGACTACTGCGCCGTCGAGCCGATGTTCGGCACGCTCGCCGATTTCGACTCCGTGGTCGAAAGGGCGCACGAACTCGGCCTGAAGGTCGTCATCGACCAGGTTCTCTCGCACACCTCCAGCAAGCACGCCTGGTTCGAGGAAAGCCGGGCCGGCCGCGACACTGCGAAGGCCGACTGGTACGTTTGGGCGGAGCCCAAGCCCGACGGTACGCCGCCCAACAACTGGCTTTCCATTTTCGGCGGACCCGCCTGGGAATGGGACGGCGTGCGCGGACAGTATTATCTGCACAATTTCCTCGCCTCGCAGCCCGACCTCAACTTTCACAATCCCGAGGTCCAGGACGCGATCCTCGAAACGGTTCGCTTCTGGCTCGAGCGCGGGGTGGACGGATTTCGCCTCGATACGGCGAACTTCTACTTCCACGACGCGGAACTGAGGGACAATCCGCCGCCTCCCGCCGGCGAGGACGCCGTCGCCACTCTCGGCGACGCGCGCACCAACCCTTACGATTTTCAGGACCATATTTACGACAAGACCCGGCCGGAAAATCTCGATTTCCTGCGCCGGTTCCGTTCGCTGCTCGACAGCTACGAAGGCCGCACCTCCGTCGGCGAGGTCAGCGACGGCGCGCGTTCCCTGCAGACGGTCGCGCGCTATACCGCAGGCAGCGACAAGCTGCACATGTGCTACACCTTCGACCTGCTGACGGGTCCGTTCAGCGCGGCGCACTTCCGCCGCGCCGTCGAGAACTTCAAGGCCGAAAGCCGGGACGGCTGGGTGTGCTGGTCGCTGTCGAATCACGACGTCGTTCGCCACGTCACGCGCTGGGCCGGGGACGGGGAGGGGACCGATCCGCTCGCCCGCTTCGGTGCGGCCCTCGTCGCGACGCTCGAAGGGTCGATCTGCCTCTATCAGGGCGAGGAACTCGGGCTCGGCGAGGCGGAACTCGCATTCGAAGATCTGACGGACCCTTACGGCATCCGTTTCTGGCCGGCCTACAAGGGGCGTGACGGCTGCCGCACGCCGATGGTCTGGGAGAAGAATGCGCAGAACGCGGGCTTTTCGAAAGCCGAGCGTACGTGGCTACCGGTTCCCGAAGCGCATCGCCTGCGCGCGGTCGATACGCAGGAAGAGGTCGAGGGTTCCATTCTCGAACATTACCGCGCGGTGCTTTCGTTTCGTCGGCGGCATCCGGTCCTGAAGACCGGAACGACCCGGTTTCTGACCTCCGACGACGATATTCTCGCCTTCGTCCGCGAAGGGGACGGAGAACGTCTGCTCTTCGCCTTCAACTTCGCGCGCCGGCCGGCCGAATGGCGCCTGCCCGATGGTCTGACGATCGGGGAACCCGTCGCGATGCCCGGTTTCGCGCCAGCGATCGAGGACAACCGCGTTCGCCTCGGCGGGCTCGACGTGTTCTGCGCAAGGCTCGGCTGAGGAGCCGAAGTCCGACGGCAAGGTCTCGTGTCAGTGCAAGGCGGCAGGCTCGACCAGTGCGAAGCGGTCGACGTCCACGAGCCCGCGATCGCTGAGCTTCAGATGCGGGATCACGGGCAGCGGTAAAAAGGCGAGCTGCAGGAAGGGTTCGTCCAGCGTCACGCCGAGGGAGTGGGCCGCCTCGCGCAATCGCTCGAGCCGGGCGCGCACGCTCGCATGGGGTTCCTCGCTCATCAGCCCGGCGATCGGCAACGCGATCTCGGCCGCGACTTTGCCGCCGTCCACGACGACGATGCCGCCCTCGAGGTCGCGCAGCCGGTTGACCGCCACCGCCATTTCGGCGCGGTCGAGGCCGACCACACCGATATTGTGGCTATCGTGGCCGATCGAACAGGCGATCGCGCCGCGGGCGAGCCCGAAGCCCTGGACGAAGGCGTTCGCGACATTGCCGTTCTTTCCATGCCGCTCGACGACCGAAAGGCGCACGATATCGGCCTGCGGGTCGGGCAGGGCCTCGCCGCCGGCCTCGGGCAAACGATGGCGGCGATGTTCGGTAATGATCTTGCCGGGCAGAATGCCGATGACGGACGTCTCGCCCCGCGAGGGTCTCGCCACGAAGGCGTCCGCTTCGAGAACGGGCACGCGAACGCTCGCCCGCCCGACGACCGGCACCGGACGGCGCGTATCGAAGAGCGCATCGGTCACCCTACGCCCGGCGGAGAAAACCATCTCCGCGTTGCAGCCTTCCAGGCTGTCGAGCACGACGAGGTCCGCGCGCCAGCCCGGCGCGACGAGGCCGCGATCCATCAGGCCGAAGGCGCGTGCGCCGGAAATCGTCGCGGCGCGGTAGATCGCCAGCGGCTCGACGCCGTTTTCGATGGCGTGCCGGATCATGTAGTCGAGATGGCCGTGCTCTGCGATGTCGAGCGGGTTGCGATCGTCCGTACACAGCGCCAAAAAGGGCGAATGCCGCTCGGTGATGATGGGCAGCAGCGCGTCGAGATCCTTCGAGACCGAACCCTCGCGCACCAGCACGCGAACGCCCTTGCGAAGCTTTTCGAGCGCCTCGTCGGCGCTCGTCGCCTCGTGTTCGGTGCGAATGCCGGCTGCGAGGTAGCCGTTCAGCCCGTGACCGCGAAGCAGCGGCGCGTGCCCGTCTATATGACCGCCGCGGAACGCTTCGAGCTTCGCCATGCAACCGGGATCGCGCGCGAGCACGCCGGGAAAGTTCATGAACTCGGCAAGCCCGATGACCTTCGCGTGGTCGCGAAAGGGCAGGAGATCGTCGATCGACAGGGCCGCGCCCGAGGTTTCGAGGTCCGTCGCGGGCACGCAGCTCGAAAGCTGCACCCGCAAGTCCATGATCGTCTCGTCGGCCGCGGCGAGGAAATACCGTATGCCTTCCGCGCCGAGAACGTTGGCGATCTCGTGCGGATCGCAGATCGCGGTGGTGATGCCGCGCGGCAGCACGCAACGGTCGAACTCGTGGGGCGTGAGAAGCGAGGATTCGACGTGCAGGTGCGTATCGATGAAGCCCGGCACGATCACCTTGCCGGCGACGTCGATCTCGCGCGTCGCGTCGTAGGTCTCGTAAGTACCGACGATCGTCTCACCGCAGATCGCAACGTCGCTCTCGACGAGATCGCCGGTGACGAGATCGAAGACGCGGCCGCCCTTCAGCACGAGATCGGCCTTCGCCGCGCCGCTTCCCTGTTCGATCCGCTTTGCGAGGCTGTCCGTCATCGTCTTTGCTTCCATCGTCTGCGCGCGTTCGCTTGTACCTATTCCGCGTAATCCGGCGCTTCGCGGTCGAGGATGCGCTTCATCTCTTCGAAATGGGCGAACTGCTGTTCGCGGTCGGCATCCCATTCGGCAGCCGTCATCTCGGCCGTCTCGTGGTCGAGGACGGAAAGCGGCCGGCCGGTCGAATAGGCGAGCACCGTGGTTCGGGCGGCGCGCTCCAGAAAATACATCGCGTCGTAAGCCTCGGCGACGGTCTCCCCGACCGTGCTGACACCGTGGTTGCCCATCATCACCACGCGATGATTGCCGAAGGTGGCGGCAATGCGCTCGCCTTCCTCGCCATCCGTCGCGATACCGCCATAGGAAAGGTCGATCGCCATGCGGTTGTAAAAACGCGCCGTGACCTGATCGATCGGATAGATCGTCGGGTCCTTCAGCGTCGCAAGCGTCGTCGCGTAGGGGGGATGCAGATGGAGCGCCACGCGGGCGTGCGGCACGGAGCGATGGATCGCCGAATGGATCGACCATGCCGTGGGATCGGGCGCGTCCTCGCCCTCCATGGTCGCCGGATCGTCGGCATCGACGAGGATGAGGTCGCTCGCCCTGATCGACGAGAAATGCTTCCAGCGCGGATTGACGAGGAAGCGCTTGCCGTCCGGCGACACGGACGCCGAGAAATGGTTGGCGACGCTTTCGTGCCAATCGGCCCGTGCGGCCAAGCGAAAAGCCGCCGCCAGATCGATGCGAAGCTGCTTTTCCTCGCTTTCGGCAAAGCGGACGACGTTGGATTCGGCCATGGTTGCGTTCCTCGACAGGTAACAGTTCGATCTCTTCGCGTTGCCCGAAGCTCGAAGAGGGCGGGCGCGGCGGCTTCTTTTATCCCAAAGCCTATGCTACGCAAATTCTTGATCGGTCGATCAAAGCGCGGCGTCGCGATTCATCGTTCGGGGCGAGGGGAACAGGATGAACGAGACGACCGGCCGTCGGGCGTGCGGGACCCGCATCCAGCGCGCCAACCGCGAACGTATCCTGGACGCCGGCCTCGAGATCTTCTCCCGTTACGGCTTCAAGGGCTCGACGATCGACCAGATCGCCGCGAAGGCCGGCATGTCGAAGCCGAACCTCCTCTATTACTTCCGGCGCAAGGGCGAGGTCTACGATGCCGTGCTCGGCGACCTGCTCAGTCTCTGGCTCGATCCGCTGCGCGAAATGCGCGCCGAAGGCGAGCCGCTGGACGAAATCCGGCGATACGTCTTCCGCAAGCTCGAGATTTCACGCGACCGTCCCCGGGAAAGCCGGCTTTTCGCCAACGAGATGCTGACGGGCGCGCCGCGCATACACGGGTTGCTCGCGGGCGAACTCAAGACGCTCGTCGACGAGAAGGCCAGCGTGATGCGTGGATGGATCGAAAACGGCACGCTTGCGCCGGTGGACCCGTACCACCTCATCTTTTCGGTCTGGGCGACGACCCAGCACTATGCCGATTTCGACGTTCAGGTTCGCGCCGTGCTCGGCGGCGGAAAGGAAGAGGAGCGCTTCCACGACGCAGCGGCCTTCCTTGCGAGGCTCTATACGTACGGCCTCGCGCCCGGGTGAAGACGACGGCTCAGCGGGAACCGTCGAGTTCGGGGTAATGCCGGAAGATGCCCATCGTGTTGAATGCGATCCGGCGCTCGCTTTTCAGGTAGGCTGCGATGTTTTCGCGTTCGCTGACGCGCTGCGCCAGCGCAAGCACATTCGGATATGCGCCTTCGAGCGCGGTCATGCGTTCGGGAAAGGCGTAGCGCAAGCCGGCGACGATCTGGAAGAGGGAAAGGTCGGCATAGGTCGTCGTCGTGCCGACGAGGTATTCCGGCCCGGAAGGATTGCGCTCGAGCACGCTCTCCATCCAGCCGAGGAACTTCGGCAGTCGCTCGGAGCGGAACTCTTCGGCACGCCGTGCCGATTCGTCCTTCTGGTCCTCGTAATAACGACCGATACCGAGCGGATGATGGACGTCGTGGGCTTCGTCCACGAGATCGGCGATGGTCAGTTGGACCTGATGCGTCCACAAGCGAGGGCGTTCGTCGTCCGGGGCCAGACCAAGCCTCGGCCCGAGATAAAAGAGCGCTGCTGCCGTCTGGCCGACGATCACGTCTTCGTCGCGTATGAATGGCGGAGCGAAAGGCGGGGTGCTGCTCTCCTCCATGAGTGCGCTGACCGCTCCGTCGCCGTCGATCCGTGCGACGTCGCGATAGTCGGCGCCGGCATCTTCGAGGGCGAGCCGAACGAATTCGCCGCGTCCCTGGATGGGCGACCAGTAGAAGAGTTCGTATGCCATGGCCGGTCAATGTCCGGGTGCCGTCTTCGTTCCCCTTCGGCACGCTTGTCGCACGCTTGTGTGACCGGCTTTCTTGAACATGGAGAACATGCAACAATATTAGCAACGGTGGGGTCGCCGACGTGGGGTCGGCATCGACAATCAGGAGCAGTTATTTGGACGAGTCGGATCCAGTACGGCTGACGGATCGCCTGAATGCGGAACAGGGGGCAGGGGATCCTTTCGCAGCGGCGGTGCGCGCAACCCGCATGCCGATGATCATTACCGATCCCCGGCAGGACGACAACCCGATCGTCTTCGTCAACGACGCGTTTTGTCGTCTGACGGGATATACGCGGGAAGAAAGTCTCGGGAACAACTGTCGTTTCCTTCAGGGCGAGAAAACCGATCGCGAGGCAGTCTCGGCGATTCGACAGGCAGTCGAATCGCTCGAGGACATCTCCATCGAACTCCTGAACTATACAAAGGACGGCACCGCCTTCTGGAACGCGCTCTACCTCAGCCCCGTGGCCACGGAAGGCGGCGAGGTGCAGTTCTTCTTTTCCTCCCAGCTCGACGTGACGGCCGACCGCGAACGCGAACGCCAGGCGCTCGAAGACCGGGATGCGCTCGAGGACGCGGTGCGCGAACGCACGGCCGAACTCGAAGCGGCACTCGAACAGAAGACGCTGCTTCTCCACGAGGTCGATCATCGCGTGAAGAACAATCTGCAGATGATCTCGGCGATGATCCGTAGCCAGGCGCGTTTTTCCAAGGACGCAGCCGCCAAGGAGGCGCTGCGCACGACGCTTTCGCGCGTCGAGACGCTCGGCATCGTCCATCGCCGCCTTTACGAAAGCAGTGATGTCGCGAGCTTCGACCTGTCCGAGTTCATCCGGGAGACGGCAAAGGAACTCGTCGATTCGCGCGACAGCGGCATCGAGCTCGTGCTCGAGCTCGTTCCCGTCGAGGTACCGGCGCGCGCGGCGTCGCCCCTTTCGCTCCTTCTGAACGAGATCATCACCAACGCCATGCAGCACGCCTTCGCCGAAGATGCCGGCGGCACCATCGCGGTGCGCACGAGCCAGGACGGCGAAAACTGCATTCTCGCGATCGAGGACAACGGCAAGGGCTTCGAGAGCGGCACGGTGTGGGAACATTCTTTCGGCCGACGGCTTATCGACTCGTTGGTAAGGCAGATCGGTGGGTATCTCGAATGGAGCGATGCAAAACCGGGAACGCGAGCGACCATTACCTTTCCGTCGCAAGATCCGATGGCCCGGTAAGCGCGTTGCGCCCCATGCGTATCCTCATCGTCGAAGACGAGGGGCTGATCGCGATGGAAATCGAGGACACCGTCGTCGAGCTCGGCCACGATGTCGTCGGCTGGGAGGCGAGCGCGGACAGCGCGATCGCTTCCTTCGACGCGCACCTCCCAGATCTCATCCTCCTCGATATCGAACTGCTTCAGTCCTCCGGTCTCGAGGTCGCGCGCCATGTCCAACGCGCGACGAAGTCGCGTTTCGTCTTCCTGACGGCCAATCCCGCCAAGCTCGAAGGCGAATTCTTCGGCGCCATCGGCGTCATGTCCAAGCCGTTCACCTCCGAATCGCTGAAGGCGAGCCTGCACTACCTGCACGAGGGCGTGTGCGACCCACCGCCCAAGCGCGGACTGCCGCACGGCCTTCGTCTCGGGCCGGACTACAATGCCATATGGGCCTGAGGATACGCCGCGGCTCCCGTCGACGATAATCGGCGAGACGTTCCAGAAAGCGTTTTAATTCTCTTTGGAATTGTTCTAAGTTCGAGCCGACCGAACGCGCAAAGGCTTCAACCCATGCGGCTTACCAAGCAGACGAACTACGCCATCCGGATGATGATGTATTGCGGCGCCAACTGCGAAGGGCGGCTTGCTCGCGTTCAGGATATCGCCGGGGCATATGGCGTTTCGGAGCTCTTTCTCTTCAAGGTGTTGCAGCCGCTCGTCGAAGCCAAGCTGATGGTAAGCGTGCGCGGGCGGAAGGGTGGTGTGCGCCTTGCCAAACCGGCTGGCGAAATCACGCTCTACGAGGTCGTTCGCGTGACCGAGGAAAGCTTCGCCATGGCGGAATGCTTCGAGGCCGGCGAGGTCGATTGTCCGCTCGTCGACAGCTGCGCGTTGAACGGCGCGTTCTACGAGGCGCTGAACGCTTTCTTTTCTGTGCTGCAGCGGTACACGATAGAGGACCTGGTGGCGTCCCGTCCGCAGATGCGTCGCCTTCTCGGCATGATGGACCTCGACAACCAGGCGGCCGGTACGGCTTGATCTCGCCGGTCGTCCAACCGTTCATGCTTGTTCTTTAGCGAACATCAATGCGCGCGGCGGCGGGAATTTCTTCCGCACCGTCGGCCCATGCGTTTTGGGTAAACTCCAGACCTGGCGCGTGCGACGCATCAGGCGGCGGCGTGCTGGCCGCGGCGTTCGTGCGTGAAGATCGTGTCGAGCGTCTTGAGGAGCGTTACCACGTCGTCCGACGCGATCGAATAGTAGATGGTCTGCGCATCACGCCGCGTCTTGACGAGGTCGCGCGCGCGAAGCTTCGCCAGATGTTGAGACAGGGCGGACTGGCTAAGACCGACCGCTTCTGCCAGCGCCCCAACGGCCATTTCTTCGCTTTGAAGATGGCACAAAATCATCAATCGCTTGGCGTTTGAGACAGCCGATAAAAAGGCCGAGGCTTCCTCCGACCGGTCCACTAGTTTCGTTTTGTCCATGGCCACATTTGCTTCTTTTTTTCCGACGGCGGCGACACTTTCACCTAAAAGGGAACGGAGCCGACCGTCCATGTACCTGCGGTAGTGAATGGCGTTCTCCGCAGTATTTTGCGCACGGCACCGATGGATTCGTGCGAGACGGTACTTACTGCGACATTCAGTCGCTCCCTTCGAGCATTGTTACCAGTTTCACACGTAGTTCATCTGATCTTAGAAGAACTTCGTCGAATTCGACCCTTGCAAGCCGGTCTCTGGCTTGGAGGTCAAATCCGGCAGCATCAAGGCCGCAGAAGCGCCAGTTTGCGGGCTTTTCACCGGCGTAGCGCGCGGCATAAACACGTGCCGCGTCTGCATGGTCGGCATTCATATGCTCGACGGCCGCAGCCTCCATCGCCGCAATGGCATCGATCGCAGGTGAACGAATACTTAGGGCGTCGCCGCCGATCTGGTAGGCCCGCCCGAATCCGCCGTTGAGACGGGCGTCGATCGGCACGAATCGGACAAACGTAAAGTCGGGCAAATCGATGTAGAGAGCGGACTTTTCATGTCGGCGAAGGAAGCGCGCGCGCAGGAGCACATGCGCCGGACTTTCCGTCGGCACGCTTTCGGCCTGGCAACGCACGGAAAGACGGGGATGGGCGAGCGGATCGCCCTTCTTCGGTTCGCCGGCAAGGATGCTTGCCCGGCCGTCTGCGCTCAGGGCCCGGGTGTGCGGGGCGAGCGCGGAAACCAGCGTGACCGGCACGCCGTCGACATCGGTGCCGAGAAGGACGCGGCTTGCCAGAGGAAAGCCCGTCTGCGGGTCGGCGACCGCGAGCGCGCCGAAGCGGGCCCCACGCAAGAGGACGCGTGCCTGATGGACTGCCTGCGCATCCGTCTCGCGAAGACCGTCCCCCGGAGGCACCATGGCCGTTTTCCTTAGTCCTTTCGGGAACGCCGGTGCCGCGTCAGGCCCGCAACGACCTCCGATGCGCCGATCGTGCCGACGATGGAGCCGTTGTCGACGACGCCGATCCGGCCGGGCCGATCGGTCAATGCATCGAGGATCTCGACGAGCGGGGTCTGCGGCTTGACGGTCGCGGAAAGGTTTCCGTCGGCGTCCTCCCGGCTCGGCGAGCCCTTTCGCATGACATCGGATGCCGAGAGCACGCGCATCGGGTTCATGTCGGCCACGAAGTCGCGCACGTAGTCGTCGGCCGGGTTCTGGACGATGTCATGCGGCGTGCCGCACTGGACGATGCGCCCGCCCTCCATGATGGCAATGCGATTGCCGATCCTGAACGCCTCGTCGAGGTCGTGGCTGACGAAGATGATCGTCTTCTTCAAACGCTCCTGGAATTCCAGGAGATCGCCCTGAAGACGCGTGCGGATCAGCGGATCGAGGGCGGAGAAGGGCTCGTCCATGAGCAGGATCGGCGCGCCCGTGGCAAAGGCGCGGGCGAGGCCGACACGCTGCTGCATGCCGCCCGACAGTTCACCGACGCGCCGGTTCCCCCATTGCGTCAGCCCGACGAGGTCGAGTTGCTCGTCGATGCGCTTGCGCCGCTCGGCCTCGCGCATGCCGGCAAGCTCCAGCCCGAAACCGACATTGGAGGATACGGTTCGCCACGGCAGCAGGGCGAACTGCTGGAAGACCATGGAAACGTGATCCGAACGAAGGTCGCGCAGCTTGCGCTTTGGACAGTCGTAGGGGTTGATCGTTTCCTCGCCGCACTTCACAGACACCCAGCCGCGGCGCACCGGCGCCAGCCCGTTGACGGCGCGAAGCAGCGTCGACTTTCCCGACCCCGAAAGCCCCATGAGAACGAGGGTCTCGCCCTCATGAACTTCGAGCGAAGCGCCGGCGACGCCCAGAACCTGGTTCGTCTCCTTGCTGATCTCGTCGCGTGTGGCACCGCGGTCGATGAGTGGCAGGGCCTTCTTCGGCTGTTCGCCGAAGACGATGTCGACCGCGTCGAAGGTGACGGCAGTGGTCATGAGCGATCTCCACCAGGAACACGCAGGAAGCGGTCGAGCACGATGGCGAGGATGACGA
Source organism: Pararhizobium mangrovi (assembly GCF_006516965.1). Lineage (GTDB taxonomy): Bacteria > Pseudomonadota > Alphaproteobacteria > Rhizobiales > Rhizobiaceae > Pararhizobium_B > Pararhizobium_B mangrovi. The sequence continues at coordinate 119,235 of NZ_VHLH01000004.1, forward strand.
TGCAAAGGCCCGATTCGAAACCCTTTGCGACGTTCATCGAGGAAAGCGCGCGCAGCACCGGCACGCCGAGCCCATCGGCCCCGACCAGCGCCGCGATGACGACCATCGACAGCGACAGCATGATCGCCTGCGTCAGCCCGGCCATGATCTGCGGGAGCGCGTAGGGCAGTTCGATCTTGGTGAGGATCTGCCACGAGGTGGCTCCGAAGGCGGAGGCCGCCTCGGTCAACGCCGGCGGCGTCGATGCGATGCCGAGCCGCGTCAGGCGCACCGGCGCGGGAATGGCGAAGACGACCGTCGCGACGAGTCCCGGCACCATGCCGAGCCCGAAGAGGATGAGGGCCGGAATCAGGTAGACGAAGGGCGGAATGGTCTGCATCAGGTCGAGGATGGGGCGAACGATCGCATAGACCACCGAACTGTGCGCGGCGGCGATACCGAGCGGCACCCCGACGATCATGCAGACGAGCGTGGCCGCCAGCACGAGCGAAAGCGTCTGCGTCGTTTCTTCCCAATAGCCGAGATTGACGATGAGCAGCAGACCGAGCGCGGAGAAGAACGCGATGAGGATCGACCGGCGCACGGCAAACGACAGTGCGGTGATCGCTGCGATGACGATGAAGGGGTGGGGGGTGTCCAGCACCCAGAGAATGCCGCTGATGATGCTCGAAAGCACGCTCGACAGCCAGTTGAAGAACCAGTTGAGATTGGACGTCAGCCAATCGACGGCGGCGTTGGCGCCTTCGCCGATGGGCAGCGGATGTTGCGTAAGCCAGTTCAAGTCGATGGTCCTGCGTTGTTGGCGTTGTCGCGGCCTTTAGAGCCTTTCGGCGTCCAGCGTCGCGAATCGGCCCGGAAAGCGAAAACGGGCGGGCCGCGTACGGTCCGCCCGTCGAATTCGAAAGCGATAGGCGGACCCTAGACGCCGAGCGCCTTCTTGACGGCGGGCAGGGCAGGCTTGCCGTCGACCGTCGTCACGCCCTTCAGCCATTCGTCGAGAACGCTCGGGTTCTTCTTCAACCACGCCTGGGCAGCCTTCTGGCCGTCCATGTTGTCGTCGAGGATGGAGCCCATAATCTGGTTTTCCATCTTCAGCGAGAATTGCAGGTTCTTGAGCAGCGTGCCGACATTCGCGCACTTGCTCACGTAGCCTGCGCGCGTGTTCGTGTAGACCGTGGCGCCGCCGTAGTTCGGGCCGAAGACGTCGTCACCGCCGGAAAGGTAGGTAAGGTCGTAATTGGTGTTCATCGGATGGGGTTCCCAACCGAGGAAGACGATCGGCTTGTCGGCGTTGCTCGCCCGCTTGACCTGCGAAAGCATGCCCTGCTCGGACGATTCGACGAGATGGAACTTGCCCAGGTCGAACTTGTCGTCGTTGATCATCTTGATGATCAGCGCGTTGCCGTCGTTGCCGGGCTCGATGCCGTAGACCTTGTCGTCGAGCGCGTCGGCGTGCTTGGCGACGTCGGAGAAGCTCTTGATGCCGAGCTTGGCGCCGGCCGCGTTCGTCGCGAGCGTGTACTTCGCACCCGTCAGGTTGGCGCGCACCACGTCGACGTCGCCCGCCTTCTTCAGCGGCTCGATGTTCGACTTCATCGTCGGCATCCAGTTGCCCAGGAAGACGTCGATGTCGTTGTTCTTCATGGACTGGTAGGTCACGGGCACCGAAAGGATCTTCGTGTCCGTCTTGTAGCCGATGTCCTGGAGAATCAAGGTCGTCACGGCGGTCGTTGCCGTGATATCGGTCCAGCCGACATCGGAAAAGCGCACCGTCTTGCAGCTGTCCGGAACATCGGCGAAAGCGGAGGCGCTGCCAAGCGCAATAAGGGCCGTCAACGCGGCGGCGATCGTCTTTCTCATGGCAAACTCCCTGTCGGTTTTGTCCGTCGGCCCCAATGGCGCCACATCCTGACGGATATTGCAAGGGTATATTGAATGGGTGTTCAATAAACGCATATTGGTCCGGTTCTGGAGATCACGCATGCCGAAGCTGGGAATGGAATCGGTCCGCCGGCGTTCGCTGGTCGAGGCGACGATCTCCGCGATTCACACGCGCGGCTCGATGGACGTCACCATGCGCGAGATCGCCACGCGGGCAGGCGTCTCGCTCGGTCTCGCCCACCACTATTTCGCCAACAAGGACGACCTCCTGACCTCGGCCATGCGGGCGATCATGACCGATTACCGGACGCAGGTCGGCGAAGCTCTGGCCGGCGCCGACGGTCCGCACGAGCGTGTGCGTGCCATCATCCGTGCGAGCCTCGCGCAGGATCAGTTCAACCCGGAAGTCGTCTCGGCATGGCTCGTCTTCTATGCCCATGCCCATCGTTCGCCGCGGGCCCGGCGTATCCTTTCGATCTACACGCGCCGCCTTCACAGCAACCTGTGCCACGAGCTTCGCCAGCTCGTCGGCGAGCGGGCCGACGGCGTCGCAGCGGGCCTCGCCGCGCTGATCGACGGTCTTTACGTACGGGAAGGCCTCGGCACGGCGCGCATGGCCGATTCGGACGCTTATCGGCTCCTCGATAGCTATGTGTCGCTACAGATCGCCGCCGGCCCGGCGAAGACGGCTTCGGCGGCGTAAGGAAAGCCCGGTATTTCGGGAGTTCGCGAGTTGACGCTCGCCGCTGCCGACGGAACAATCGCGCGAGAGCGATTCTCGCCGGTTCGCCTCTGAACGAAGGTTTCGCAAATGTCGTACGTCTCGCGTTCAGCCGTCCTTCTTGCCGCCGGTATCGCCGTCATCGTCGGCGGCGCGCCGAGTTTCGGTGCGGACCGCGCGGAAATGGGCGCGAAGGTCTTCGCGAACGAGTGCAGCCTGTGTCATTCGCTCCAAAAGGGCGAGATGCGGGTCGGGCCGCCGCTCGACGGCGTCGTCGGTCGACCGATCGCGAGCGTTCAGGGCTACGGCTATTCGCAGGCCCTCGAGGACTACGGCAAGGGCAAGGTCTGGACCGAGGACCGTCTCGATACCTTTCTCGCGAACCCGGTGAAGACGGTGCCCGGCACACGCATGGCCTATCGAGGCCTCGGCGACCAGAAGGCGCGAACCGACCTCATCACCTATCTGAAGGAAGGATCCGATGGCGGGTGAGGTCGATACACCGCCGTCGACGACGGCCCTGTGGGAGATGCCCTCGTGATCGGTTCGCTTTCGCGAAGCAAGCCAGGCATGCCACGGCTCGACGAGCCTCTGCTGGCGCTTGCGAGCCGGCTCGGGGCGATGGATGCGCTGCTCGCCGATGTCCACGCGGTTCACCTCCACGATGCGGGGGGCGGGAACCCGGAAGCAACGGGCGCTTCGATCGGCGACGTGCCTTCGGGCTGGGTGATCGCACGCATTGATTCGCTGCTCGAAGGCTTCGTCGTTCTACTCGTGCAGCTTGCCGACGAAATCGATGCGGTTCGCGAGGAGTGGGATGCGTTTCGCACCGAAGAGGAGGAATCGGGCCGTGGGCGGTTCTTCCCACGAGGCTGGTGGTCCGGCGGTTCGGTGACGCGGCGCAACGCGCTCGGCATGCGCTTTTCGCATCTTCTCGGCGTCTGCGATGGCGTGGACGTGCTGCATGCCGGCGCGACCCGGCTCCTCGAAATTGCGTGCCTGCGCGCCGAACGCGCCTCGAAGGCGACGACGCGGCGCACGCTCGCCATCCTCGAGGAGATCCGGGAGACGCAGGAGGAACTGCGCGCACTCGACGCCACGCTCGACCACGCGGAGGCGAGCTTTCCCGTTGCCGCCGATGCCGATTCGGCCGCGAAGCTCGGTCTCGACCATGCCGAACACCGCCAGCACCGCGAGGCGCTGACCGTCGGGCAGGCGGGGCGACGCAACCACCTCGAGGACTGGCGCAAGCAGGGAAGCCGCATCCGCCACGATCTCGACGGACTTCTGGCGGCGCGCGGCACCCTTCGTCTCGTCGGAGAGAAGGCGAAGGTGGAAACGGAGCGCCTCGTCATGTTCGCTTCCGCGCTTGCAGACGACCGCACGGCCGATGGCTCCGATACGGTTCCCGTCGAGATGGACGAGCGACGCGAGGGCACGGTTCGCGACCTCATGCGCGCACGCAGCGACGGCCTTCTCTCCATGCCCGAATGCATGGAACGCAAGGCCTGGGTTGACGCTGCGCTCGACACGCATTTTTCGGGAATCGTCTCTGCCAGGCCGGAAAACGACTAGACGCCGGCAGATCAGGGTCGGGCGTCTGCACGTTGCATGCTGCGGCAGTACCGCTAGGTTTTCACGGTGACGGACCGTCTCATGCGCCACCCCATCGAAGGAACCGCCCCGTGACCGAGACCGCCGATCGCCGCGCACCCACCTTCGACGCGCCCTATGCTGGCGACGACGCCACGCTGCTTTCCCGCTTCGCCCGGGACGTGACTTTCACGAGGGCGCAGGACGAGGCGATCGACCGGCGCACGCGTGCTTCCGTCGAGGCGATCCGCGAGGGCGTCGGCACCATCGGCGGCGTCGACGACTTCCTGCGCGAATACGGGCTTTCCACGCGCGAAGGCCTCGCCCTGATGGTGCTCGCCGAAGCGCTGCTGCGCGTGCCGGACGCGGGCACGCAGGACAAGCTCATCGAGGACAAGCTCAAGGAAGGCGGCTGGAGCGAACACGAGGCGCACGGCGATACGTGGTTCGTCAACGCTTCGGCCTGGGCCGTCGGCATGTCCGCTCGCGCCATCGGCCGCAGTGACACGCCCGAAGGCGTGGTGCGCTCCCTCGTGCGCCGCATGGGAATGCCGACCGTGCGCTCCGCGACGCGCCAGGCCATGCGCTTCCTCGGTTCGCACTTCGTGCTCGGCGAGACCATCAAGGATGCGCTCGGCAAGGCTTTGAAGAACGAAGCGCGCGGTTATCGACACTCCTTCGACATGCTGGGCGAGGGCGCACGCACGCACGAGGACGCCCGCCAGTACCGGCAAGCCTATGCCGACGCGATCGAGGCGATCGGCAAGGCTGCCGACAGGGCCGAGGGCAATGCGGGGCTGCCGGACCGCATGGGCATTTCCGTCAAGCTCTCCGCGCTGCACCCGCGCTACCTCGCGACCCATCGCGAGGAGGTGCTGAGGGAACTCGTGCCCGACCTGCTCGCGCTCGCGCAGAAGGCGAGGGCGCATGACCTGAACTTCACCGTCGATGCCGAGGAGGCCGACCGGCTCGAACTCTCGCTCGAGGTGATCGAGCGTGTCTTCGCCGATCCTTCGCTCGCAGGCTGGGAAGGCTTCGGACTGGCGATCCAGGCCTACCAGAAGCGCGCGCCGGCCGTCGTCGACCACGTCGCGGCGCTCTGTCGTGCCCACGATCGCCGCATGATGGTGCGCCTCGTGAAGGGCGCCTACTGGGATACGGAGATCAAGCGGGCGCAGGAGCGCGGCCTCGACGATTACCCGGTCTTTACGCGCAAGGCGGCCACCGATCTCTGCTACCTCGCATGCGCGAAGAAGATGCTCGAACAGCGCGAATGCCTCTTCCCGCAGTTCGCCACGCACAACGCGCTGACGGTCGCGACGATCTTCGAGATGGCCGGCGACGATCGGTCCGGCTTCGAGTTCCAGCGCCTGCACGGCATGGGCGAGGCGCTCTACGAAGACCTGATGAAGAGCAACGACCGCGTGCCCTGCCGCATCTACGCGCCGGTCGGCGGCTATCGCGACCTGCTCGCCTATCTCGTCCGCCGCCTTCTCGAAAACGGCGCCAATTCCTCCTTCGTCGCGGTTGCGGGAGACCGGGACGTGCCGGTCGAGACGCTGCTCGAACGGCCGGCGGACAAGCTCGATCTTTCGGCGGCCGACGGCGGACGCCATCCGCGCATTCCGTTTCCGCGCGATATCTACGGTGCGCGCAGGAACAGCGCGGGCCTCGAGTTCGGTGACCGCCGGCAGCTGTCCGCACTGGTCGAAGGAATGGGAAAGGCACCGGTCTCCGTCGATGCCGTGCCGCTTCATCCGGGCGCAACAACGCGCGGGAACGAACGGAAGGCCGTCTCGCCCGCCGACCACGACCGTGTCCTCGGCAGCGTGCGCTTTTCCGATGTCGACGACGTCGATGCCGTCGTGCGCAGCGCGCAGGACGGCTTCACGCGCTGGTCGCGTCGGCCGGTCGAGGAACGCGCGGCCGTTCTCGAACGGATCGGCGACCTGTTCGAGGAAAACCGCGACCGGCTGATGGCGCTGCTTTCCCACGAGGCGGGCAAGACGCTCGACGACGGGTTGGCGGAACTGCGCGAGGCGACGGACTTTTGCCGCTACTACGCGCATCAGGCGCGCGCCACTTTCGGTGAGGTTCGGCGCATGCCGGGACCGACGGGCGAGGACAATCGTTACGGCTGGCGCGGTCGCGGCGTGTTCGTGTGCATCTCGCCCTGGAACTTCCCAATGGCGATCTTCACCGGCCAGATCGCCGCCGCGCTCGTCTCGGGCAATGCGGTGATCGCCAAGCCTGCCGAACAGACGCCCCTGATCGCCTACGAGATCGTCCGACTGATGCATCGGGCGGGCGTGCCGGAGGATGCGCTCGCCTATATGCCGGGCGAGGGCGATGTCGGTGCGGCACTGACGGCCCACCCCGCGATCGCCGGCGTCGCCTTTACCGGATCCATCGAGACCGCGCACGCGATCAATCGCGCGCTTGCGGCCAAGGATGGGCCGATCGCGCCGCTGATCGCCGAAACCGGCGGGCTGAACGCGATGGTCGTCGACGCGACGGCGTTACCCGAGCAGGTTGCCGACGACGTGGTCATGTCCGCCTTTCGCTCCGTCGGTCAGCGCTGCTCCGCACTTCGGCTGCTCTTCCTGCAGGAAGACGTCGCCGATCGTATGCTCGCGATGATCGAAGGTGCGGCAAGGGCACTGAAGAACGGAGATCCGGCCGATCCCGCGACCGACATCGGCCCGGTGATCGACGCCGGCCAGCAGGCGATGCTCGGCGAACACATCGCCGCCATGCGGAGGCGCCAGCACGTGCGCTACGCCGGCGAAGCACCGAAGACGGGTACGTTCTTCGCACCGCACATCGTCGAACTCGACAGCGCCGCCGCGCTCGACAAGGAGGTCTTCGGTCCGATCCTCCACGTCGTGCGATGGAAGGCGAACGATCTGCCGGCCGTTCTCGATGCCATCGACGCCAAGGGCTACGGCCTGACGCTCGGTATCCACAGCCGCATCGAGGCGACCGCGAAGGCGATCGCCGAGCGCCTCGACGTCGGCAACGTCTACGTCAACCGCAACATGATCGGCGCCGTCGTCGGCACGCAGCCCTTCGGCGGAACCGGTTTGTCGGGCACCGGCTTCAAGGCGGGCGGACCGCACTACCTCACGCGATTCGCGCAGGAACAGGTCGTCTCGATCAACACGGCCGCCGCCGGCGGAAATGCGAGTCTGATCGCCATGGGCGAGGGGTGAAACGATGCCATGGGCGAAGGGTAGAACGACGCTGCGGGCGAGGAGTGAGATCACGGCCGGCCATGCGGCGTTGCCGAACGTGGACAAAACGCCATATGGTTTCGATGGATAACGAAGGGCCGCATCACGTGCGGCCCATGTCGATCGGACTGGCTTTCGGTTCGGGAAGGGACAAGCGGGGGTCCGTCGACGTCGAACATCATGCAAGCATTTGGTCCGGTCCTATATTTTCGCGGCGTCGAAGGCGATGCCTGGCGCCTTTCGGCGCTGGTTGGAATTCCCGAAGGGGAAGAACCCGCCTTACTTTCCGCTGACGATGCCGAACCGGTTTCGCCAACGTTCCTGGCGCGCCGACGCGGCCTGAAGCTCTGGCGCTACGACTTCACCTTCGTCGTCACGGACGAGCCGGCTGTCCATCGCTACGCGATCGGCGAGCGCAGCTTTACGGTGCATCTTCCGGCGGCTTCGGCGGCCGATCTGCGGCTCGCCTTCACCGCGTGCAACGGGCAGGAGGCCGGCAATGTCTGGCCGACCTCGCGCGAGCGTAACGCCAACTGGCTCGATCTTGCGGAAGTCCATCGCGAACGGCCGTTCCATCTTCTTCTCCAGGGTGGCGATCAGCTCTATGCGGACGCGATCTGGGAGGAGGTGCCGGTTCTCAAGCGCTGGCAGGGCGAACGCTGGCCGCGCCGGCGCGACGAACCCTTCACCGACGAGATGGCACGCGCGACTGCGGACGCCTATTTCGATTCCTATTGCTGGCTCTGGGCGCAGCCGGAACTCGCGCCGTTGCTCGCCGAGATCCCGTCCTTGATGATGTGGGACGATCACGACATCTTCGACGGCTGGGGAAGCTACGGGCCGGAATGGCAGGAAAGTGCCGTATTCCAGGGCGTGTGGTCGGCCGCGCGCGAAGCCTTCTGCCTCTTCCAGCTCGCCATCGAACCGTCCTGCGGCACGAACGAAAGCGGGCACGGTGCGCAGCATTTCGGCTGGTCGCATATCGTCGGCGACGTCGGCATCCTGGCGCCGGACCTGCGCTCGCAGCGCTCGCGCACGCGCATCCTCAGCGACGAGCAACGCCGTGACCTGACCGCCGCACTCGAACGCATGGGCGGCTGCCGCCAGATCTTCCTCATCAGTACAGTGCCGCTCGTCAATGTCCGGCTCGGCCTGCTGGAACGCTTCTTCGACTGGTTCCCGGGACATCAGACGTGGCAGGACGACCTGATCGACCAATGGCCGAGCGTGCACCACCGGCGCGAATGGGCCGACCTGCTGCGCGAGCTCACCGATTTCTCGGCCCGCACGGGTGCGCGGATCGTCACGCTTTCGGGCGAAATCCACCTCGGAGCCTTCGGCCGCATCAGCCGTGGCGATACGCGCATCGTCCAGCTGACGGCATCCGGCATCGTCCATCCGCCGCCCGACGCATTCGGCGTACGCGGCCTCGAATGGGCAAGCCGCGGCGTCCAGCGGTTGAAGCCGGATATCTCGGTGACGTTCCTGCCTATGCCCGGAACCGACCGCCTCTATCTGCGCGAACGCAACTGGCTGGAGATCGATCGTTCACGGGACGCGGTTCAGGCGACCTGGCACAGCGAGGCGCCGAACGGCGGACGCCATACCTTCGAGACGGACGTGTGGAGCGATACGTGATAGGCGGTCCGGCGCGGCGCCTTACTGGCAGAGGCGGAAACCGCCGTGCCGTTCGATAACGTCCATATGCAGATTGTCCTGATGCGCGGCGTCCGCCTGCGGGCCGAGTACCGTCGTGAAATAGAGGCAGGCGCCGGCGATCACGGCGCGCTGGAACCCCTCTTCGATCTTGCCGGTGCGATGGCGCGGTTCGATCGAAAGCGGCGGATGATTCGTGAAGTTGAAGGTGACGATGTCGACGGCATCGCCGAACGCGTGCTGGCTGATCTTGGCATCGGGAATATGGTTGCGGTGTCGGCAGACATAGGCCGACCCGTGTGAGAGCCCGTTCAGCTCCACGCCGTCTCCGAGTTCTTCGGCTGCCGGCTCGACGACGCGCTTCGTCCATCGCGCCAGCGCCAGCGCCGTCTGGCAGCGCATCTCGTTTTCCGGCTTGAGCGATATGCCCGGCTGGATTTCGCTGACGGAGATCGGCGCCTCCATGCCGCAGCGTCCCTCGTCGTTGACCGCCGGCTGCTTCTGGTAGGCGACGCCGAGTTCGTTCAGCTGATGATAGCAGGCTGCAAGCAGCTTCGGATCTTCGTGGACCCCTGCGGAGCGCGGCTCGGGCAGGGCGTCCTCGTCCGTTCCGCTGTTTTCCGTATCGGCGTCGTCCTTCTCGGGTTCGTCCGATGCTCCACGATCGCCGGGCAGCGGCTTGCCTTCGGACGGAGCGGTGCTTTTCCCCGGCGGGAGCGGCGGCGGCGTAGGACGCTTCTCCGGTGTCGGAACGGCCTCGTCGCCGTCCGGTACGGGTGGGCCTGCGTCTTCTTTGCCGGTCTTGCTGTCCCCTGCGCTGGAGTCCGGCGGCTCGTCCTTCTCCTTTTTTGCCGACGTCTCGGCATTCCCGGCCGTTGCGGACGGTTCGGGCTTGGCTTTCGGCACGGGAGTGCCGGAGGTTTCGGCCGCGTGTGCCGGTAGAGCGAGGAGGAGGGCGATCAGGCCTGCACTGATCCGTTCGCGCGCACAACGCATCGCATGTTCCTTTCGCAAGCGGCACGACGTTATCGCCATGCGGCTTGCATCTTGCACTCGCCCCCATGTCGAGCTAACAACGAAAATATGAACGGAATGCGCATCAATGCAATCTGGTGGTGGGCTCGCTAACGGCGGCCGCAACCAGTCACGTTCAAGAGAACCGACGAGCCGCCCTGGAGTTCCCCGGCGGCTTTTTTGTTCCTGCTGCCGGCATGTTCGTCCGGGTGGACCGATCGAGGGCCGAGATGATGGAGCAGGCTATGGCAGGCGAAACTTTCCAGACGCGCGGCGGCGTGCAAATCCGGCGGGAACGCCAGACGGTCGACTACGCCTCGGCGATCGAAGGCGCGATCGGGGCGCTCGATACGCGTCGCGGTGCCGTCTTTTCCTCGAACTACGAATATCCCGGCCGATACACCCGCTGGGACGTCGCCGTCGTCGGCCCGCCGCTCGGCATCGTCGCGAAGGGGCGCACGATGCGCGTCGAGGCCTATAACGGGCGCGGAGAGGCATTGCTCCTGATGATCGCCGGCAGGCTGGAAGGCGAGCCGGACGTTACCTGCGGCGAATGGACGGCACGCACCCTCGATCTCGTGGTCGGCGAGCCGGAGCGCATCGTCAGCGAGGAGGAGCGCTCGCGTGCGCCGAGCGCATTCAGCGTCCTGCGGGCGATCCGCGACCTCTTCTACAGCGACGCCGACACCAATCTCGGCCTCTACGGTGCCTTCGGCTACGATCTCGCCTTCCAGTTCGACGCCGTCGAGAAGGTGCTCGAACGGCCCGAAAGCCAGCGCGACCTCGTGCTCTACCTGCCGGACGCGATCACCGTCGTCGATCACTACACCGCCTCCGCCTGGAACGATCGCTACACGTTCACCATGGGAGAGGCGACCACCGAAGGTCGCGATGACGGCGTCGCGGAGGATCCCTTCGTTCGAAGCGACCGCGTGCCGCCGCGTTCGGATCACCGTCCCGGCGAATATGCGGGGCTCGTGGAGCGCGCGAAGGAGCGCTTTCGCCGCGGCGATCTCTTCGAGGTCGTGCCGGGACAGATGTTCATGGAACGCTGCGAAAGCGCGCCCTCTGCGATCGCCCGGCGTCTGAAGGCGATCAACCCGTCGCCCTATTCCTTCTTCATCAATCTCGGCGAACAGGAATACCTGATCGGCGCCTCGCCGGAGATGTTCGTCCGCGTCAACGGGCGGCGCGTGGAGACCTGCCCGATCTCCGGCACCATCAAGCGCGGACACGACGCCATCTCCGACTCCGAGCAGATCCTGAAGCTCTTGAATTCGAGCAAGGACGAGTCGGAACTGACCATGTGCTCCGATGTCGACCGCAACGACAAGAGCCGCGTCTGCGAGCCGGGTTCGGTGAAGCTGATCGGCCGGCGGCAGATCGAGATGTATTCGCGGCTGATCCACACCGTCGACCACATCGAAGGCCGGTTGCGCGAGGGCATGGACGCCTTCGACGCTTTCCTGAGCCACGCCTGGGCGGTCACCGTCACCGGCGCGCCGAAGCTGTGGGCGATGCGCTTCATCGAGAAGAACGAAAAGAGCCCGCGTGCCTGGTACGGCGGTGCCGTCGGCATGGTCAACTTCAACGGCGACATGAACACCGGCCTGACGCTTCGCACCATCCGCATCAAGGACGGCATCGCCGAAGTCCGCGCCGGCGCGACGTTGCTCCACGATTCCGTTCCCGAGGACGAGGAAGCCGAGACGGAACTGAAGGCCTCGGCCATGCTCGCCGCCATCCGCGACGCCGCCAGGGGCAATGCGCCCGATACAGTGCGCGAGACGGCACGCGTCGGCGAGGGATGCTCGATCCTCCTCGTCGACCATGAAGATTCCTTCGTCCACACGCTCGCCAACTATTTCCGTCAGACGGGGGCTTCCGTTTCCACCGTACGCACGCCGGTCGACGAAGCGGTCTTCGACCGGCTCGCGCCCGATCTCGTCGTCCTTTCACCCGGACCCGGCACGCCGGGAGACTTCGACTGCGCGGCGACGATCGCCAAGGCACGGGCGCGCGATCTGCCGGTCTTCGGCGTGTGTCTCGGCCTGCAGGCGATCGCCGAAGCCTATGGCGGACGTCTCGGCCAGCTCGACGAGCCGATGCACGGCAAGCCCTCGCGCGTACGCGTCGAGCATGCCGGCACGGTGTTTTCCGGTCTTCCGGAGGAGATCACGGTGGGGCGTTACCACTCGATCTTCGCCGATCCGGACCGATTGCCCGCAGAACTTCGCGTAACGGCGAGAAGCGAGGACGGTGTCGTCATGGCGATCGAGCATGCGAGCGAACCGGTCGCCGCCGTCCAGTTCCACCCCGAATCGATCATGTCGCTCGGCGGTGGTGCCGGCATGCGCATGATCGAGAACGTCGTCGCCCACCTTCGCCGGCGTGCCCGCGAGCGCGCGGCATGACGGCGTCTTTTCGGTCCAGCGAGATCCTCTACGCATGAACGGGAATTCGGGCGGTGGCACACGGCCCCCGCGGCATTCGCGCATGGTGGAGCGCCTCGCGCTCTACTCCATCCCGATCGCACTCGTCGTACTTGCGCTCAAGGTGCTTGCGTGGCGGCTGACGGGCTCGGTCGCGCTTTTTTCCGACGCGCTCGAGACGATTGTCAACGTCGTCGCCGCGACGGCCGCCTACGCCGCGGTGCGCTACAGCCGCAAGCCGGCCGATGCCGGCCACCATTTCGGGCATTACAAGGCGGAGTACGTCTCGGCCGTCCTCGAAGGCGTGCTGATCGTCGTCGCGGCACTCCTTATCGCGCGCGAGGCGCTGGCCGACATCACGTCGCCGGCGATGCCCGGCACGCCGTGGCTCGGCCTTGCGATCAACGCTTTCGGCGGGATCATCAACGCCGTTTGGGCGATGACGCTGATCCGGCTCGGTACCAAACACAATTCACCGGCCGTCGTCGCCGACGGACGCCACCTCTACACGGACGTTCTGACCTCCATCGGCGTCATCGTCGGGTTGGCGCTCGCGGTGACGACGGGATGGGCGGTGCTCGATCCGCTGCTTGCGTTGATCGTGGCGGTCAACATCGTCTGGGAAGGCTGGCGCGTCATCTCGTCTTCGCTGAACGGCCTGATGGACCAGGCGATGGATCCCGGCGATATCGACGAACTCAAGACGATCATCGCCGACCATGCGGAGGGTTCGCTCGGCGTGCACGACCTGAAGACCCGGGTTGCGGGTCCTGCGACCTTCATCGATTTTCACATGGTCGCGCCGAGGCACATGAGCGTCGCCGAAGCGCACGCCATCTGCGACCGGCTCGAGAACGCCATCAAGGCCTTCGTGCCGGGGGCTTCGATTGCCATCCACATCGAACCGCGCGGCGAAGCGGAGCACGGCATCCGGGTACGGCTTTGAGCCTTGCGCGGCAGGGAACGAACGCGGCCGCGGATCACCATCGCCGAGCGAAACCGTTGCACCTTAATCTCTTAGAACCAGAACGTCCCGGTTCATGCGGATCGAAGTCAGCGTGCCGAGAAAGTTCATGCCGAGCAGGCTCTGTGTGAGCGTGCCGGGTGCAGAAACGCTTGCATCGATGTCGTGGCGGCGGATCGGACCGAGCGAGATGGTGCCGATCGTGATCGGTGCTGCCTTCGCCTTGCCGTTTGCGGTCTGGATCGCCTGCGAAAAGTCGAGCGAACGGGTATCGATCCCGATGCGGCGTGCATCGCTGTAGGACAGCATGATTCGGCTCGCACCGGTGTCGATCAGGAAGTGCAGCCAATGCCCATCGACATCGGCCGTGGTTTCGAAATGTCCGTTCTCCGTCGTGTGGAGAACGACTTCGGCAGCGCCGTTGAGGCTCGTGCGGGTGATGGGCATGCCGGGAATGAGACCGGCCGTCAGCCGCGCACCGACGCTCTGCAGATCGTAACGGTAGAGATAGGCGGTCGAGAGTGCGAGCAGTGCCACCGCCCAGATGGCGAGATGGCGCACGATCTCGCCGAACCGGCCGGAACTGACGATACCGGCGGCAAGCACCGCCGCCCATGCCGATAGCGCCACCACGGCCGCGAAGGCATCGTCGCGGATTCCGAACACCGTGCCGCTTTCGTGGTTGGCGAGAAGGAGCACGAGTGCCGCGCCGATAAGCGCCATGAGAACCGGGAAGAGAATGCCGCGATGCATGGTCGCTCAACACTCCTTTCCGGCCGCGTTGAACGGGACCTCGGTCGCCCTGCGGTCCGGCAACTCCAGCATGATGCGGTGGCGTTCGCCGGCGGTCATGGTCGACCAGCCGGCGATCTCGTCGATCGTTCGACGGCAGCCGCTGCACAGGCCGTCCTCGGCCGCGATGCGGCAGACGCCGGTGCAGGGACTTTCGACCGCCGTCGTTCCCTTTACGGCAGGTTCGGGTGAAACGGACTTCGCGCTCATCGCCGCCTCATGCGAAGATCGCGAGGGTTACGAGGCCGGCGATCTCGGCGACCTGCTGGGTCGCACCGATGGTGTCGCCGGTGTGGCCGCCGAGAAACCGGTCCAGCCGGCGCGTGAGGACGCCCGTCGCGATCGCGATCGAGGCGAGCGCGGCAGTGCAGGCCGTGGCGCCCGTACCGGGCAGGACGACGAGAACGAAGATCGCGACGCCGATGCCGATCGCCCAGTTGGTCTGGCGTTCGTCGGGCTGGCCGGAGGCCGCCGCCACGCCGTCGCCACGCGCGGGCGCCAGCGCCTGCCAGTGCCAGACCATGGCGGCCCGGCTCGCAGCCGCAATGCCGATCATGACGAAGCCGGCCGAGACCGCCCCGGTTGAAGCGGCGAGCGCGCCGAGTGCGGCACCGCGCAGCGCCAGCGAGAACATCAGCGCGAGCGTGCCGAAGGTCCCGTTGCGGCTGTCGTGCATGATTTCGAGCGCACGCTCGCGCTTCGAAGCGCCGAGCCCGTCCGCGGTGTCGGCAAGCCCGTCCTCGTGCAGTGCGCCGGTTACCGCAGTCTGGAGCGCAAGCGCGACGAAGGCGGCGAGAAGGGCCGGGGCGCCGGCGGCGGCGAGGATGGCAAGAAGCACGGCCGGAGCGAACGCGACGACGACGCCGGCGAGCGGAAACCCGCGCACCATCGCAGCGAGTGGAGCGTCGCCGGTGCCGAAAAAACGGGAAGGAACCGGGATCCGGCTCAAAAAGCCGACGGCACGAACCGTTTCGTGCGCCATCGTCACCGGAACAGCCAGTCGTTCTTTGAACTCTGATCGCATGGTCGGGAATCTACACGTCCCGCGCCGCCTTGTGGGTGCGCAGAAGTCACTCTAGACAGGGAAAAATACGGACCGTTCCAGAAACCATGGCGACAAGGACGAGAATATGGCGACATCGGGTCTGCCGTTCGACGATTTCCGCGAGCTCCTGAGGACGCTTCCCGGCCCGCACGAGCAGGCGGAAGCTGCCGTTCGCGCCCGGGAATCCACGCTCATCAAGCCGCCGGGCGCTCTTGGACGTCTCGAGGAAATTTCGGCCTGGCTTGCGGCATGGAGTGGCCATGCGCCGGCGGTCACGCGACCCTTGGTCGCGGTTTTTGCCGGCAATCACGGCGTGGCACGCAAGGGCGTTTCGCCGTTTCCCGCCGACGTGACGCAGCAGATGGTCGCGAACTTCGCGGCCGGCGGCGCGGCGATCAACCAGATCTGTGTCGCCAACGATCTCGGCCTCAAGGTCTTCGACCTGGCTCTCGAACTGCCGACCGGCGACATTACCGAGGAAGCGGCGCTCGGCGAGCGCGACTGCGCGGCGACGATGGCCTTCGGCATGGAATCGATCGCCGGCGGCACGGACCTCCTGTGCATCGGCGAGATGGGCATTGCCAACACGACGGTCGCCGCCGCCATCTGCCACGGCCTGTTCGGCGGTTCGGCGCGCGACTGGGTCGGCCCCGGTACCGGCGCCACGGGCGAGGGGCTCGAACGAAAGATCGCCGCGGTCGAAGCGGCCGTCGCCTGCCACAGGGCGCATCTGAACGATCCGCTCGAGGTGCTGCGCCGGCTCGGTGGGCGCGAAATCGCAGCCATGGCCGGCGCCATCCTCGCCGCGCGCACGCAGCGTATTCCCGTCGTCCTCGATGGCTACGTGACGACGGCAGCCGCCGCCGTGCTCTTCGCTGCGAACGAGCACGCGCTCGACCATTGCCTCGTCGGCCACGTTTCGGCGGAGCCCGGCCATCGGAGGCTTCTGGAAAAGCTCGGCAAGACGCCGCTGCTCGAACTCGGCATGCGGCTTGGTGAGGGCACGGGCGCGGCGCTCGCCGCCGGCATCGTCAAGGCCGCCGCCGCCTGCCATACCGGCATGGCGACGTTCGAGCAGGCGGGCGTCAGCGACAAGGGCTGAGTTCGTCGCGCGCTCGCCGCACGCGAGAGAAGGTAAGAGCGCCGCCGTTCAGATCGGCGACACGGGTCCCGAGCCGGCGCCGCTCGCTTCGATCGCAGCCGCGATCTGGCGCAGGTCGCCGCCGGTAAGGTCGAGACGTCCGGCATCGATCCAGCCGTCGACCTGATCCGGCCGGCGGGCACCGACGATCGCGCCCGTCACGCCCGGCCAGGTCAGCGTCCATGCAACGGCGACGGCCGGCACCGTCGTGCCGTGTCGCTCCGCGATCGGCCGCATCGCTTCGGCGATCGAAAGGTTCGCCGTAAGCGCTTCCCCACGAAAAGCGTCGGCGCGGGAGCGCCAGTCGTTGCCGGGCAGCGATTGCGCACGCTCCTGCGAGAACGTGCCGGTGAGCAGGCCCGACTGCATGGGGCTGTAGACGATCACGCCGGTCTCGTGCGCCTTCGACCAGGCGATCTCCTTTTCCGCCGCGCCTCTTCGGATCGCCGAAAAGGGCGGCTGGACCGAATCGACATGGCCGAACCGTTCGGCGGCATCGAGCTGGTCCGGCGTGTGGTTGGAAAGGCCGGCCGCGCGGATCTTTCCGTGCTGCTTGAGGTCCTGAAGCGCCTGCCAGTATTCCTCGACCGGCGTGCCGTCCTCGGCCGGCCAGTGCATCTGGTAGAGATCGATGCGTTCGACGCCGAGCCGCTTCAGCGATGCCTCGACTTCCGTGCGGATGCTTTCGGGCCTGCCGATCCGCTTGGGAAGTGCGTTTCGCTCCGCCTCGTCCCAGACGAGCCCGCATTTGGTGAAGACGAAGGGTCTTTCGGCTTCGGGCATCTCGCGCAGGGCACGGCCCACGACCTCTTCGGAATGGCCGAGGCCGTACGCTGCGGCCGTATCGATCCAGTTCACGCCACGTTCGACCGCGTGGCGGATGGCGGCGATGGAGTCCGCGTCTTCCTGATCGCCCCAACCGACCGCCCAGTCGCCGCCGCCGATCGCCCACGCGCCGAAGCCGACGCGCGTGATGTCCATGCCGGTTCTGCCGAGCGCGCGTTTATGGGGTGGATTGACGGCGGAGAACGGTGGCATGCTGGTTTCCTTCGGGATCGTGACGCGAATGCGATTTATCTTTCGGAACTACGCGGTCCGAAGCGCAAGGTTCCGCCGTCGCTTCGTTGACCGGGGTCGCGCAATCCCTTAAGAGCACGGTCGCTGTACGACGGCGCCTGCGGGCAGCAGGCTGAGAGAAATTCCGGTGCGCTCGACCCATTCGAGGGAGCAATTCCGGAGCTGTCGGTCCCGAACCGGACTATTCCGTGGCCTGAAACCGGCATTGCGGAACCGGCGTTTCGTGCAGAAACCGCGACTCTCGCACGAGCGACGAAGGGGACCGACGTGAACGCAAGCCCGAACGGCAATGGCGAGAAGCTTGGCATCATGGTGTGCGGCCATGGCAGCCGAAACCAGAACGCCGCGCGCGAATTCTCCAAGGTCGCCGAAGGGCTGCGCGCGCGCAGCACCGACATGCCGGTCGAATACGGCTACCTCGAATTCTGCAATCCGGTCATCGCCAACGGCCTCGACAGCCTGCGCAAACGTGGCGTCACGCGCGTTCTCGCCGTTCCCGGCATGCTTTTCGCCGCAGGCCACGCGAAGAACGACATCCCGTCCGTGCTGAACACCTACCAAGCGCAGAATCCGGGGATGGTGATCCATTACGGCCGCGAGCTCGGCATCGACGTGAAGATGATCCGCGCGGCCGGCGCACGCATCGCGGAAGCGATCGCCGAGGCCGACGCGACGGACGGTCCCGTCGACCGGCACGAGACGCTGCTCATGGTGGTCGGCCGAGGCGCTTCGGACCCGGACGCGAACTCCAACGTCGCCAAGGTCATGCGCATGCTCTGGGAAGGCATGGGCTTCGGCTGGGCCGAGACGTCCTATTCCGGCGTGACCTTTCCGCTCGTCGAGCCCGGCCTCGAACATGCGACGAAGCTCGGCTACAAGCGCATCGTCGTCTTTCCCTATTTCCTGTTCACCGGCGTTCTCGTGAAGCGCATCTACGCACAGACCGATGCGGTCGCCGCGCGTCATCGCGACATCGCCTTCGTCAAGGCCGGATACCTGAACGACCATCCGCTCGTTCTCGACACCTTCGAGGATCGCGTCCAGGAGATCATCGACGGGCAGGCACTGATGAACTGCCAGATGTGCAAGTATCGCGAACAGGTGCTTGGCTTCGAGGCGGAAGTCGGTCTGGCGCAGGAAAGCCATCACCATCACGTCGAAGGCATCGGTGGCGGGCTCGAAAACTGCCCCTGCGGCGGCGACTGCGACGCCTCCTGCCGCGACGAGGAGTTCTGCCGCAAGCACGGCCTGCCGTTCACCCCGGTGCATTCCCATGCCGAGCCGAACGCGCTCGACGGAGAAGGCGGCCACGGCCATGGCCACCATCACCACGGCGACGGTCACCATCACGACCACGCGCATGATCACCACCACCATCCCTATCCGCAGGCCGACCATCCGCTCGGGCCGCGCTCGATGGAGAAGAAGGGGGAACGGTGATCGAGCCGGCGTATCTGACCGATCCGGCGGAGATCTACCGGCGCTCGTTCGCGACGATACGGGCGGAGGCCGATCTCGCACGCTTTTCCGGCGCGATGGAAGCGGTCGCGATCCGCATGATCCATGCCTGCGGCATGGTCGATCTGGCGCCGGCGATCGCGTTCTCGCCCGATGCGGCGGAGGTAGGTATCGCCGCCCTTCGCGCCGGCGCACCCGTCATCTGCGATGCGGAAATGGTTCGGCACGGCATTATAAGGCGGTTGCTACCGGCGGCGAACGCGACCCTTTGCCGGATCGGCGATCCGCGCGTCGACACGGTCGCGCAAGCACGCGGAACGACACGCAGTGCGGCTCAGGTGGATCTCTGGCGTGAAGACCTCGCCGGTTCCCTCGTCGTCGTCGGCAATGCGCCGACGGCACTCTTTCGCCTTCTCGAAATTCTCGAAGACGGAGCGCCGCCTCCCGCACTCGTCGTCGGCGTGCCAGTCGGCTTCGTCGGAGCGGTGGAAGCGAAGCAGGCTCTTTTCGCACGGGCGGGCGATGTGCCGTTCATCACCGTCCACGACAGGCGCGGGGGCAGCGCCATCGCCGCGGCCGCGCTGAACGCGCTTGCGGGGGAATGCCGATGAGCGCGCCTTGGCTCAATATCGTCGGCATCGGCGAGGACGGCATGGAAGGTCTTTCGCCGGCTGCCCGTGCACTCGTCGAATCAGCCGAAGTGATCGTCGGTGGCGACCGGCACCATCGCCTTTCGGCGAACGTCACGGCGCAGCGCGTGGCATGGCCTTCGCCTTTCGACGCGATGATCGAGACGATCTGCAGCTTTCGCGGTCGAAGGATCGTCGTACTCGTGACGGGGGATCCGCTCTGGTACTCCGTCGGCGCGCGCATCGCCCGGGCGATCCCGCCGGCCGAGATCCGCTTTCATCCGCAGCTTTCAGCCTTCCAGTTCGCCGCCTGCCGCATGGGCTGGTCGCTCGCCGACTGCGAGACGTTGACGATCCATGGCCGGCCGGCGGAGCAGATCGTGCCGTTCTTCGAGCCGGATGCCCGTCTTCTCGTGTTGACGCGCGACGGCAGATCGCCGACAAGCGTCGCGCGGCTTCTCGTCGAACGCGGCTATGGTAAGTCTAAGCTGACCGTTCTTGCATCGCTGGGTGGCGCGCAGGAGCGGCGGATCGAGGGCACGGCGGAGGGGTGGGACCAGTCGGTGCCCGATTTTCACACGCTCGCCGTCGAGTGCGTGGCAGGCGCACACGCGACGATCCTGCCGCGCACGGGACTGCCGGACGCGGGTTTTCGACACGACGGCAAGATGACGAAGCAGGGCGTGCGTGCGCTGGTGCTGGCCAAACTCGCGCCGGTGCGCGGCGGCGTGCTGTGGGACATCGGGGCCGGGTGCGGATCGGTCGGCATCGAGTGGATGCGGGCCGCGCGCGAGGCCCGTGCCATCGGCATCGAGCCGAAGCCCGAACGTCGCGCGCTTGCAGCGGAAAACGCGCTTGCGCTCGGTACGCCGGCGCTCGAACTCGTCGACGGAACCGCGCCGGAGGCGCTTGGCGAGCTCAGGCAGCCCGACGCCGTCTTCATCGGCGGGGGCCTCGATGCATCCGTCGTCGATGCGGCAATCGATGCACTAAAGTCGCATGGGCGCTTGGTCGCCAACGCGGTGACGCTCGAAAGCGAGACGATCCTTCTCGCTATGGCCGGGCAGCACGGCGGCGAACTGACACGGCTCAACATTGCCCATGCCGAGGCGATCGGCTCGCTGCATGGCTGGCGTCCGGCCATGCCGGTGACGATGTGGTCTTGGCGCAAGGGGGTGGCATGAACGCGCTTGCGATCGCCATCCGCATCGACGCGCCGAAGCACTGCACGGAATGGTTCGCTGTCCGATCTACGGAGAGGGCACGGGCGATGCGCGACCCGAGCCTCTTGGAGCGTGGTCGATGACCGGAACGCTCTACGGCCTCGGCCTCGGTCCCGGTGACCCCGAACTCGTTACCATGAAAGCGCATCGCCTGCTGAAAGCCGTTTCGGTCATCGCCTATCCGGCCCCCGACCACGGCACCAGTTTCGCGCGCAGCATCGCGGCCGAATACCTGCCCGGAACGCAGAAGGAAATTCCGATCGTCGTGCCGATGCGCGTCGAGCGGTTTCCGGCACGTGCCGTCTACGACACGGCTGCAGCCGAGATTGCCGGGCATCTCGATGCCAGTGAGGATGTCGCGGTGCTGTGCGAGGGGGATCCGTTCTTCTACGGCTCCTTCATGTATCTCTTCGAACGGCTCGCCCGGCGATTCCCGTGCGAGATCGTGCCCGGCGTCTCGTCGATCATGGCGGGCGCGGCTTCCATGAGGCGACCGATCGCGGCGCGCAACGACGTCTTCTCCGTGATCCCGGCACCGCTCGAAACCCCGGCGATCGAGCGCCGGCTCGATGCGTGCGATGCGGCTGCGATCATCAAGATCGGCCGGCATTTCGCCCGCATCCGAGACATTCTCGAAAGAAGGGGATTGATGGCGTCGGCCGGCTATATCGAACGGATCGGGCTCGCGAACGAACGCATTCTGCCGCTGGCACAGATCGATCCGGAGCAGGTTCCGTATTTCTCGCTGGCTCTGGTCTATCGCGGTGCCGAAAAATGGATTGCGGATCGTGCAGCGGACGCAAACGCGGAAGGCGCACGCACATGACGACGCTGAAGAAGCCTGCCGTCATCGTGCTTTCGCCGGCGGCACTTTCCATCGCGCACGACGTCGCACGCTCGGTCGGCGGCGAGATCCACGGCGCGGCAAAGCGGATCGCCGCCGATGAGGTCGGCACGACGTTCGACGATCTCGAAGTCTGCCTCGGCAACCTTTTTGCCGAAGGCCGGCCGATCGTCGCCTTGATGGCAAGCGCCGCCGTGATCCGGCTTCTCGCGCCGCACCTTTCCGACAAGCGTGCCGAACCGCCGGTGATCGCGATTGCCGAAGACGGGTCGAGTGTCGTGCCGCTCCTCGGGGGGCATCGCGGCGCGAACACGCTGGCGCGCCGCCTGGCCGAAGCGCTGGGCGGGCACGCGGCCATCACGACGGCGGGTGACCTGCGCTTCTCGGTGGCGCTCGACGAACCGCCGGCCGGCTATACGCTCGCCAATCCGCACGGCGCGAAGGCCGTCATGGCCGAACTCGTCGCCGGTGCGAGCGCGCGCATCGAGAGCACCGCGCCGTGGCTCGATAAGAGCAATCTTCCGGTTTCCCGGAATGGTTCCGTGCGGTTGACGGTAAGCGACGAACGCGTTCCGATGGAAGGGCTCCACCTCGTCTATCACCCGAAGACGCTTGCCCTCGGAATCGGCGCCGAGCGAGGGGCGGACTCCGACGAAGCCGTGGCGTTGGCGGAATCGATCCTGAACGAGGCCGGGCTTGCGCGCGAAAGCGTGGCCGTCGTCGTGTCGCTCGACGTGAAGGCGGACGAAGCGGCCGTTCATGCCGTTGCCGACCATTTCGACGTTCCCGCCCGCTTCTTCGATGCCAGAGCGCTCGAAGCAGAAACGCCGCGGCTCGCCAATCCCTCGCAAATCGTCTTCGCCGAAGTCGGCTGCCATGGCGTGAGCGAGGCGGCGGCGCTTGCGGCAGTGGGGCCGGAAGGCGCGCTCGCCGTCGAAAAGCGCAAGGGCGCACGGGTCACGGCAGCAGTCGCCCGCGCTCCGCAGCCGATCGAACCGGAAGCCTTCGGCCGCGCGCGCGGCAAGCTCTTCGTCGTGGGCATCGGCCCCGGCAGTGCCGAATGGCGCTCGCCGGAAGCAAGCCGGATGATCGATGCGGCGAGCGATCTCGTCGGCTATTCGCTCTATCTCGATCTTCTCGGACCGCTCACACGCGGCAAGCGGCGCCACGACTTCGACCTCGGCAAGGAAGAGGTGCGGGTGCGTCACGCCATGGAACTGGCAGGCGAGGGGCGTTCGGTCGCGCTGGTCTGCTCGGGCGATGCCGGGATCTACGCAATGGCGACGCTCGTCTTCGAGCTTCTCGACCGCAGATCGGATGCGGGCGGCGTCAGTGCCGCGGCACGGCGTATCGCGATCGAGATCGCGCCCGGCATCTCCGCCTTGCAGGGCGCGGCCGCGCGTGCGGGCGCACCGATCGGCCACGATTTCTGCACCATCTCCCTTTCCGACCTGCTGACCCCCTGGGATACGATCGTGCGCCGGATCGAAGCGGCGGCACACGGCGATTTCGTCGTTGCCTTCTACAATCCGGTTTCACGGCGCCGCCGCACGCAGCTCGCCTTCGCGCGCGATCGCCTGCTCGAAGCGCGGCCGGCCGAAACGCCCGTGGTGCTCGCCACCAATCTCGGACGAAAAGGCGAGGCCGTGCGTATCGTCCCGCTCGGCTCGCTCGATGTCGACGACGTCGACATGCTGACGGTGGTCATCGTCGGCTCGTCGCAAAGCCGGATGGTTACGACCGGCGACGGAAAGCGCTGGGTCTATACGCCACGCGGCTACGCCGCCAAGGAAGGCAGTGCGCTCGCCGCTGCGGAAGCGCAAACAGGATGAGGCCGTTTCGAACCTTCGGCCATGTTCGCCGAACGGCAGGCGTTCGGCAGGCGGGCCGTACGCTCGGCCCGTTGTCGCGGCGACCGAAATCATCTGCGCAGATCTACTCGGAGGCATGTCCATGACCGTCCATTTCATCGGCGCCGGCCCGGGGGCCGCCGATCTCATCACCGTGCGGGGGCTGAGGCTCGTCGAACGGTGCCCGGTCTGCCTTTATGCCGGTTCGCTGGTACCCGTCGAGATCGTCGAGGCGGCGCCGGAGGGTGCGCTGGTGCGCGACACGGCACCGATGGACCTCGACGAGATCGTCGCCGAGATGGAAACGGCGCATCGCAAGGGACAGGACGTCGCACGCGTGCATTCGGGCGACCCGTCGATCTACGGCGCCGTCGCCGAACAGATGCGCCGGCTCGATGCGCTCGACATCGATTACGATGTGGTGCCGGGCGTACCGGCCTTTGCCGGTGCCGCCGCCAGGCTGAAGCTCGAACTCACGCTGCCGGAGATCGCCCAGACCGTCATCCTGACGCGCACGGGCATGAAGGCATCCTCGATGCCGGAAGGCGAGCGGCTGGAAGTGCTCGGCCGTTCCGGCGCGACGCTCGCGATCCACCTTTCGGTGCGCAATCTCGTTTATGTTCGCGAAGCGCTGGAACCCCATTACGGTGCCGATTGCCCGGTCATCGTCGCCTATCGCGCGACATGGCCGGACGAACGCTACATCCACACCACGCTCGCCGGGATGAAGGATGCCGTACGCGCGGAGAAGATCACGCGCACGGCGCTCATCTTCGTCGGTCCGGTTCTCGGCGAACACGATTTCCGCGACTCCGCACTCTACGACGCGGACTATGCGCACGTGTTGCGCAACCGCGGCAAGAAGAAGCGAGAGACGGCTTAAGGTCGGATCAGGCGATGGCGGCGACGAGCGCATCCACATCGGTGAAGGTTTCACCGTCCGGGCAGGGTGGCCGGTCGATCATCAAGACCGGCAGGCGCAGATGGCGTGCCGCCTCCAGCTTGGCGTGTGCGCCTTTGCCACCGGAATTGCGGCAGACGAGATGGCTGACCGTATGCTCGGTAAAAAGGCGCATCTCGTCGTTCGGGTCCCGGCCGGGTCGCGCGAGCACGAGCGTGTGGTTTTCAGGCGGCAGCGCTTCGCTCGGCGGATCGATCATGCGGACGACGAAGAAGCAGTCTTTTCTCGCCGCAAAGGGCACCAGATGCTGGCTGCCGAGCGCAAGGAAGGCACGCGCGCCGTTCGGCAACGCTTGGGCCGCCGCTTCGACACGTGCGCAGGGACGCCAGTCGTCTTCATCATGGGGGTGCCATGGGGGCCGAACGAGGACCACCCGGCGCGTTCCGGTGGTCGCGGCGGCTTTCTGCGCGTTTTCGGATATTCGTGCGGCAAAGGGATGCGTTGCATCGACGAGCATGTCGACCGCTTCGGCTCGCAGATACGTCGCCAGGCCGGTGCTTCCGCCGAATCCGCCGATCCGGATCTCGCCGGCCGGCCGCATGGGACTGCGCGTACGCCCGGCGAGCGCCGTGACGACCCGCATTCCAGCGTGCGGCGCAAGCCGTTCGGCAAGCTCGAAAGCCTCGCGGGTTCCGCCGAGGATGAGGACCGTGCGTGGTCGCATTTCAGCTAGCGTGTACCAGGATCGCTCCGGCGCGATCGATCACCAGCACGTCGACCTCGATCGGCGCGCCTCGCAGCGTATCGAGCGCCGTCTGACGGGCGCGGGCGGCGATCGCCGCAGGCAGATCGACCCCTTCCGCACGGACGATTTCCAGCACCTCCATCGCCGTATTGGCGGCAAGGATCGCCTCCCTTCCGGCGGGCGAGAACCCCGCTTCTTCCGCGCGATCGGCGAGAAAGGCATTGTCGACCTGACTACGCGAAGAGTGCAGGTCGAGTGCGCCCTGGGCGAGCTTGGCGAGCTTGGCGAAGCCGCCGGCGATGGTCAGCCTTTCGACCGGATGGGCACGCAGATATTTCAGCAGACCGCCGGCGAAATCGCCCATGTCGAGGAGCGCGCCGTCGGGCAAGTCGTGGAACGCCTTGCCTGCCGCTTCGGACGTCGAACCGGTGGCGCCGAGCAGATGGGTCAGCCCCTCGGCGCGCGCGACGTCGATACCGCGGTGGATCGAGTGGATCCACGAGGCGCAGGAGAACGGCTTGACGATTCCCGTCGTGCCGAGGATCGACAACCCGCCGAGGATGCCGAGCCTCGGGTTCCATGTCTTTTCGGCAATTGCTTCGCCGCCCGGAATGGCAATGCGGATCTCGACATCGGTGGTCACCGCATGCTCGGCGCAGAGCGCCTCGACGACCTCGCACATCATCTCGCGGGGGATCGGATTGATCGCCGGTTCTCCGACGGCGATCGGCAGACCGGCCTTCGTCACCGTGCCGACGCCTTGACCGGCTGCAAAGCGGATGCCTTCGTTCTCGCCGAGCGGCCGCACCGTGGCGATGACGGTGACGCCGTGCGTCACGTCCGGGTCGTCGCCGGCATCCTTGACGATACCGGCCGACGCGTAGACCTCCCCGAGCGTCTGGAATGCGAGCGCAAAGGCGGGTTCCTCGCCGTTCGGCAGGCGAATGGCGACGGGGTCGGGAAATTCGCCGGTGAGAAGCGCCGTCAACGCCGCCTTGGTCGCCGCCGTGGCGCAGGCGCCCGTCGTCCAGCCGCGGCGCAGTTCGCCTTCGGTCTCCGGCCCTTCCTCGGGCGCCGCGTTGAAATCCTCGTCCATGCCGTGCTTATAGGCGCGGGCACGAACGCACGAAAGTGGGTGGAGCACAGGCGTACACCATCCGATCCAAAGGGCAGTCGATGACCGATCCGTTCGAGGGGCTGGCAGAGATGGCACCGGGCAGCGTCTGGCTCGTCGGCGCGGGGCCGGGCGATCCGGGCCTTCTCACGCTGCACGCCGTCAACGCCATCCGCCAGGCCGACGTCATCGTCTACGATGCGCTGGTCGATGCCGCATGCCTGAAGCTCGCCCGGCGCGGCGCCGTTCTCGAATATGCCGGCAAGCGCGGCGGAAAACCATCGGCGAAACAGCGCGACATCTCCCTTCGCCTCGTGGAGCTGGCGCGCGCCGGCAACCGCGTGCTCCGCCTGAAGGGTGGCGACCCCTTCGTCTTCGGGCGCGGCGCGGAAGAGGCGCTGGCGCTCGTCGCCAACGAGATCGCGTTTCGCATCGTGCCGGGGATCACGGCCGGGATCGGCGGGCTCGCCTATGCCGGCATCCCGGCCACGCACCGCGACACGAACCATACGGTCACGTTCCTCACCGGCCACGATTCCGGTGGTGTGGTGCCGGACCGGATCGATTGGGAAGGCGTCGCGAAGGGTTCGCCGGTCATCGTCATGTATATGGCGATGAAGCATGTCGGGCCGATCACCGAGCGTCTGATGGCAGCGGGACGTCCGGGCGACGAACCGATCGCCTTCGTCTGCGCGGCGGCGACGGAACGGCAGGTCGTCCTCGAAACGACGCTGGCTCGGGCGGAGGACGAGGTCTCCACGCATGGTTTGGCGCCGCCGGCCGTCGTCGTGCTCGGCGAGGTGGTACGGCTTCGCGCGGGGCTCGACTGGCTCGGCGCACTCGTTGGGCGCACGCTCGTCGCCGATCCGCTCGGGACGGGTGCCGCGGTCGGGAAGGATCACGCTTGAACGGCATCATGATCGCAGCGCCCGCTTCCGGCTCGGGCAAGACGACCGTAACGCTCGGGCTCCTACGCGCGCTCGTTCGGCGCGGAGTTGCGGCGGCGCCGGGAAAGGCCGGGCCCGACTATATCGATCCGGCGTTTCATACGGCGGCCAGCGACGAGGTCTGCCTGAACTTCGATCCGTGGGCGAGCGAACCGGCAAGCCTTGTCGCCAATGCGGCACTGTCGCGGCGCGGTGGCCGCATGCTGGTCGTCGAAGCGATGATGGGTCTCTACGACGGGGCGGCCGACGGAACGGCGACGCCGGCGGATCTCGCCGTGACGCTTTCGCTGCCCGTCATCCTCGTGGTCGACTGCGCGAAGCTTTCCCATTCCGTGGCAGCCCTCGTCGAGGGCCATCGCAATTTCCGAGAGATGCCGCTCGTCGCCGGGGTCATCCTGAACCGGGTCGGCAGCGACCGGCACGAGGCCATGTTGCGCTCGGCCCTCGATGCGCGTGGCATCCGCGTCTTCGGCGCGCTTCGCCGCGACGATGCGCTTTCCGTGCCGGAGCGCCATCTCGGTCTTGTCCAGGCGAGCGAGCACGGCGGGCTCGAGGCCTTCATTGAACGCGCCGGCGATGCCGTAGAAGCCGGAGTCGACTGCGATGCGCTGGTGCATGCGGCAGGTATCTTCGCGCCGCCCGTACCCGAAGCGAACATCGAACGCCTGCCGCCGCCCGGAAGCCGGATCGCGATCGCGCGCGATACCGCTTTCGCCTTCGTCTACGAACATTTGCTTCTCGGCTGGCGACGGCGCGGCGCGGAGATCCGCTTCTTCTCGCCACTCGCCGACGAAGCGCCGCCGACCGACTGCGATGCCGTCTACTTGCCGGGCGGCTATCCGGAGCTTCATGCCGGGCGGATCGCCGCTGCATCGACGTTCCACGCGGGCACGGCGGCGGCGATCGAACGCGGCGCCTGGGTCTACGGCGAATGCGGCGGCTACATGGTGCTCGGCGAGGGGCTGACGGACGAGCACGGCGTTCGCCACGCCATGCTCGGCGCCTTGCCGCTCGAAACGCAATTCACGGCAGGGCGCCCGCGGACCCTCGGCTACCGCAAGCTGCAGCCGAGGCCCGGTTTCATCTGGTCCGGGCCGCTGCGCGGCCATGCGTTCCATTACGCGACCACGCAGTACGAAGGGCAGGCCGAGCGGCTGTTCGACATCGCCGACGCGTGCGGCAACCCGCTCGGTGCTGCCGGGCTGCGTCGCGGCAAGGTCGCCGGTTCCTTCATGCACGTCGTCGACCGTGCGGGTTCGACCGATGGGTGAGGCCGGACCGCGCCACGGCGGTGATCTCGATGGCGCGATCGCACGCTACGGCGGCAGGCCGGAGGACTGGCTGGACCTTTCGACCGGCATCAACCCGCTCCCACCGATCCTGCCGGCGATTCCGCAATCGGCATGGGCGCGGCTACCCGACCGCCATCTCGAACGCACCGCCCGTACCGCCGCCGCCCGGTTTTACGGCGCGGCCGAAGGAACCCTTCCGCTTGCCGTGCCCGGCGTACAGGCGATCATCCGCGAGCTCCCGTTTCTGATGAAAGGCGGTGAGCGAGCCGCGATCCTCTCGCCGACCTATGGCGAATATTCAGCCGTACTTGAGCGGCACGGGTTTGCCGTCGACGCCATTACCACCCTCGATGCGGTCGACGAACGCCACGGGCTCGTCGTGGTCGTCAATCCGAACAACCCGGACGGGCGCGTGACGCCGCGTGGCGAACTTCTATCCTTGAACGAGCGCCTTTCGGCTCGTAACGCGACGCTCGTCGTGGACGAAGCCTTCGCCGACGCCGATCCGGCCGAATCCCTGGCGAATGACGCTGGCCAGCGTGCGGGTCTTGTCGTCCTTCGTTCGTTCGGCAAGATGTTCGGGTTGGCCGGCATCCGCCTCGGCTTCGTTCTCGCGCGCGACGACACGCTCGACAGGCTGCGCGAACGAATCGGGCCGTGGGCCGTATCAGGGCCGGCGCTGGCACTCGCGTCGGCTATCCTCGGCGACGACACGACGCTTGCCGAACTCCGCGAGACGATACGCGCACGCCATATCGCGACGGCAGATATCCTCGCCGAGGCCGGCCTCGCCGTCGAAGGAAAGACGGCGCTCTTCTTTCTCGTCGACCACCTTCATGCCGGCGCACTCCACGACCATCTGGCGCGACGCCACATCCTGACGCGACCGTTCGACTACGCGCCGCGCTGGCTTCGCTTCGGACTTCTGGCGGACCGTGCGGACGAAGCGCGGCTTGCCGACGCCCTTCGTGCGTTCGGCAAGCCGCGATGATGGGCCTCGACACCGTCAAAATGCATCTGGCGATCCTTGCGGTGGCATTGCTTCTAGACCGGATCGTCGGCGACCCGGACTGGCTCTGGCAACGGTTCCGGCATCCGGTCGTGCTCTTCGGAGCCGTCATTGGTTGGTTGGAAGGGACGATGAACGGGCAGGGCCTTTCCGCATGGGCCGGGCGCCTGCGCGGTGGGTTCGCCGTCGCCGCCATACTTGCGATCGCCGTCGTTTCGGGCGAACTCATCGGGCGCTTCTTCGCCTTCATCGGCGGCATCGGCATTCTTCTGGAAATCGCCGTCGTCGCGGTCTTCCTGGCCCAGAAAAGCCTGGCCGAGCATGTCGCGCGTGTTGCGCGCGCGCTCCAACGCGAGGGCCTTTCGAGCGGACGCAAGGCGGTGTCGATGATCGTCGGGCGGGATCCGGCGACGCTCGACGAGGCCGGCGTCGCGCGCGCGGCGATCGAAAGCCTTGCCGAGAACTTCGCCGACGGGGTCGTCGCGCCAGCCTTCTGGTACCTCGTGTTCGGGCTTCCGGGGCTCTTCGCCTACAAGATGGTGAACACCGCCGATTCGATGATCGGCCATCGCAGCGCGCGCTATCGCGACTTCGGCTTTGCTGCAGCGCGCCTCGACGACGCAGTGAACTGGCTGCCCGCCCGCATTTCGGCAGGGCTTATTGCGCTCGCCGTCGTCTGGCGTTCGGGAAAGGAAGCCGGCCGGAGAGCCGTCCGCGCCGCGTGGCGCGATGCACCTTTCCACCGCTCGCCGAATGCCGGCTGGCCCGAAGCTGCCATGGCCGGCAGCCTCGGCCTCTCGCTCGGCGGACCGCGAAGCTATGGCGGCATCGCGCTCGACGAACCCGCGATCCACGCCGAAGGCCGACGCGAGGCCACGCCCGCCGATATCGAGCGTGCCATCGCGCTTTACCGGCGAACGTGCACGGTGCTGCTCGGGCTCGTGGCGCTGTCCGCGATCGTCGCCTGAAGCGTCGACGAAGCGCAGCCGGTCAGGCGATCGTATCGACCACGCCGCCGTCGACGCGAAGGGCGGCGCCGGTCGTCGCCGACGAAAGCGGCGATGCGACGTAGACGGCGAGGTTCGCGACTTCCTCGACGCTTGCCGGCCGCTGGATGATCGAGGAGGGGCGTTCGCTCTTGACGAATTCGATACCGGCTTCCTCGATCGTCTGACCCTTCTCTTCAGCCTGCTCGCGCAGCATCTCGCTGACGCCTTCGGAAAAGGTCGGGCCCGGTAGGATCGAGTTCACCGTCACGCCGGTTCCGGCCATGCGCTTGGCAAGCCCGCGGGCAAGCGAGGAATCGGCCGTCTTCGTAACACCGTAGTGGATCATCGCGGCCGGGACGTTGAAGGCGGATTCGGAGGAGAGGAAGAGAACCCGGCCCCAGCCACGCTTTTCCATGCCCTTCAGATAGGCGCGCGACAGGCGAACGCCGGACATGACGTTGACGGCGAAATACTGCTCCCAAAGATCGTCCGGCGTATCGAAAAAGTCCTTCGGACCGAAAAGCCCGACATTGTTGACGAGAATGTCCGTCTCCGGCACCGCATCGATGAGCGCCTTGCAGCCTTCCGCGCTGCCGAGGTCGGCAGCGACGCCTTCGATGCCGGCGCCTTCGACTTCTTTCTTCAATTTGGAGATGGCCGCATCGACGCGATCCTGCTTCCGGCCGTTCACGACCACGCTGGCACCGGCGCCGGCAAGACCCTTGGCGATGGCGTATCCGATACCGCCCGTGGAACCGGTGACGACGGCACGCTTGCCCGAAAGATCGATCCTCATCCAGAAACTCCTGTTCGCTGACGATGGTGCGGCGCGAAAGCCGCTTTTCACCGCAGCTAGTCGGATCCGGTCGTGGGGCAAGGCCGTTTGACGACGGTTTCGCCCCGTTCGAGCTTCTTTCGGATGCGCCAGCGGTCGTGGAACCATTGCCATTGGCCGGGATGTTCGCGAACCCAGCGTTCCACCGTGTCGTTGAGAAGCTGTGCGGTCGCCTCGACGTCGACCTCGCCTCGCGGTCCGCGCGGGACGGTGATCGCCGGCTCGATCTCAAGGCGGAACCGGTTGCCCGGCAGGCGGATGCAGCGGGCAGGAAAGACGTCGCACTCGAACTGGCGCACGAGCTTTGCTAGCAGGGGGTTGGTGCGCACCGGCCGGTCGAAGAACGCGGTTTTGTGCCCGCGATTGAACTTCTGGTCGACCAGCATGCCGACACCCTGGCCCCGGTCGAGAGCGGCTGCGAGGTGCCATGCGGCACCGGCATGGGAGGGGATCAGTGCGCCCGAACGCGTCCGCCGGGCGGAAAAGAGCTTCTCCGCGACATACGGGTTGTTCGGCGGGCGGAACAGCACAGTCACGTCGAGACCGAAGGTCGCCGCGGCGATCGGCAGAAGCTCGAAGCTTCCGGTATGGGCCGTAAAGACGATGAAGGGGCGCGGCCGTTCGAGGAGATCGCGAAAGATCTCCACCCCTTCGACCTCGACCCGATCCTTGCCGTTACGCTCCGGGTCGAAATCGAAGATCTTATCCAGGAAGACGTATTCCGCGACGAGCCGGGCCATGTTCGCCCACATGTCGCCCGCAATCGCCTCGCGCTCGTCCTCGGTCTTGTCCGGAAAGGCGTTGGCGAGGTTCGCTTGGACGAGTGCGTGCCGTTTCGTGTGCTGGCCGATACGCCGGGCAAGCCGATCGGTGACATCGAGCGCGGTATCGACCGGAAGCAGGCCGAGTACCTTCAGGATCGCGAAGACGACCTGCGCGGCGAGCCAGTCGGAAAACCGCTTCGCCTTCAAAACGATACGCGTGAGGAAAAGCTTCATCGTCGGCAATCAGTCGAGCGTAAGCAGTATCTTACCGAAAATCTGGCGGCTTTCCATGCGGTGCAGCGCCTCGTCGATGCCGTCGAATCCGATGGTCGCGTCGACGACCGGATGGACGATGCCGCGTGCCATCTTCTCCATCGCATTCGCCATGTTCTCCATGCGGCAGCCGAACGAGCCGAAGAGCTTGAGCTGTTGCTGGAAGAGCTGCATGAGGTTCATCTGCGTGGATACACCCGATGTCGAGCCGCAGGTGACGAGCCGTCCGCCGCGCTTGAGGCACAGCATCGAGCCCGCCCACGTGTCCGCCCCGACATGCTCGAAGACGACGTCGACGCCCTTCTTCTTCGTCAGCTTGCGGGTGACGCCCTCGAAGCGATCCTCGCGATAGTTGATGACGTGATCCGCCCCGAGCGCCTTGGCCTTTTCCATCTTGTCGTCGGATCCGACCGTGGTGATGACCGTGCAGCCCGTCTTCTTCGCCAGCTGGATTGCCGCCGAGCCGATGCCGGAACCACCGGCATGGACGAGGATGGTCTCGCCCGGTTCGAGCCTGGCGTTGTCGAAGAGCATGTGCTCGACGGTACCGAACGTGACCGGCGCAAGGGCTGCACCGATCGCATCGACGCCGGGCGGGGCGGGCACCAGAAGGCGCGCCGGCAGGTTCACCGCCTCGCAGGCGAAGCCGTCGAGGTGGAAGCCGTGCACGCCGGAGACGTGCTCGCAGAGATTGTCGCGCCCCTCGCGGCACGCCTTGCAGAGCCCGCACGTGCGCGCGCCGTAGATCGCGACGAGCTGGCCCGGCTGTAGGTTCGCCACACCGGGACCGACGGCATCGACGACGCCGGCTGCCTCCGCGCCGACGACGAGCGGCATCTTGCGCTTGGCGAAGGCCATGCCGCGCCAGCCCCATACGTCGATATGGTTGAGCGCGACCGCCTTGATCCGCACCGTGACCTCGCCAAGGCCAGGCGCTTCCGGCGGGGGCAGATCCACGGTTTCGAGCTTGCGGTCCTCGACGAGCTGCAATGCGCGCATGGATGTCGTTCCTTCGTCGTGGGTGCGGGGTCTGTCGACCGTCCGATCGTCGATCGACCGTGCGGCGACGCGCGACACCATCGATCCGCGGGCTGTAAGCACGGGCCCTTCGAGAACCGCGCCAGCCCGGCCATTACGTTCGGGCCGAGGGATTAAGCGGGTTCGCCGGCAATGACAAGGCAGGCGTTCTGCCCGCCGAAGCCGAAGGAGTTCGACAGCACGCGCGAGACGGACGCTTCGCGCTTGACGTTCGGCACCACGTCGAGCGGGATCGCAGGGTCCGGAGTCTCGTGATTGATCGTCGGCGGCACGGTGCCGGTGCGGATCGTCATCAGCGAGAACACCGCCTCGATCGCACCGGCGGCCGTCAGCGTATGGCCGATCATCGACTTGTTCGAGGAGACCGGAATGGTATCGAGCGCCGTGCCGAAGACGGAAGACAAGGTCAGATATTCCATCTTGTCGTTTTCCGGCGTCGAGGTGCCATGGGCGTTGATGTAGCCGATGCCCGTTTCGTCGAGCCCCGCATCCTCGAG
Source organism: Pararhizobium mangrovi (assembly GCF_006516965.1). Classification (GTDB taxonomy): domain Bacteria; phylum Pseudomonadota; class Alphaproteobacteria; order Rhizobiales; family Rhizobiaceae; genus Pararhizobium_B; species Pararhizobium_B mangrovi. Next base: position 153,192 of record NZ_VHLH01000004.1, read on the forward strand.
CGCGGCACGCACTGCAGCGATCGCCGGTCCGCCGTCGGGTGAAGACCGCGTGCGGTGGAAATGGTCGGCCTTTTCACCGCATCCCGTCACGAGCCCGAGGATTTCCGCACCACGCGCTTCGGCGGCTTCCAGCGACTCCAGCACGAGCGCGGCCGACCCTTCGGCGATGACGAAACCGTCGCGGTTCTTCGTGAACGGCTTGGAAGCCTTTTCCGGCGGGTCGTTCTGGGTGGAGAGCGCGGAAAGCAGCGAGAACCGGATCAGCGATTCCGCATTCACCGAACCGTCGGTCGCCAGCGTCAGCGCCCGGTCGGCCCGCCCCTGGCGGATCGCCTCGACGCCGAGCTGAATGGCGGTCGTGCCGGACGCGCAGGCCGTCGACAGCGTAACGGGAAGGCCGCGTGTGCCGAACCGGTCGGCCAGCCGTTCGGAGATCGCGCCGAAGAGGATCGACTCGCGGAAGGCGAGATCCGGCGCATCCTTCAGGACGTCGAGGAAGCGGCGATACGCATCGGCTTCGCCGGCGGCCGGGTGTGCCTTGTCGCCGAGCGCGAAACGCTGCGACCATTCCGGCTCGACCGGCGGCGCGGCAAGGAAGAGGGGCCCGCCGAACGCGCTAGAGATCCCGGAACCGGAAAGCGCCTCTTCGGCTGCGAAAGCCGCCATGGCGTGCGAGCGTTCGGTGGCGTTTTCGGCGGGAAGATCGAGGAAATCGACCGTGCCGGCGATGCGGGTGGAAAGCCCCTCCGTCGGAAACCGCGTGATCGAATGGATGCCGGAAACGCCGTCCGTCAGCGCGCGCCAATTGTCGGCGACGCCGCTGCCGAGCGAGGACACGACGCCGATACCGGTGACGGCGACGAGCGGACGGCCGAGATGGTCGGTGTAGCGCGACGTGCTCATCCGTTCGCATCCTCGGCTTGAAGCACGGCCATACCTTCGCCCCGGACATGGCCGAGCGTCGTGACGATCGCCGTCTTTGCCGGCACGCGCATCGGCGCCTCGTTCTCGGCATCGAACGGTGCGACGGCGGCATTGGCCTTGAGCGCGAGCGCGGCAAGCGCGATGCCGAGCGGGAAGGTGGGTTCGATCAGATGACCGGTCAGGCTCCCGTAGCCGCGTACCGGAGCGTGCGGAAAGAGATCGCCGAGGATCGCGCGTTCATCGCGCGTGATGTCCTTCAGACCGCTCGCGCCCGAAAGAACGAGTGGCGCATCTGCCTCGAGCGCACCGGTTTCCTCGGCGAGGCGACGCATGCGCTCGGCAAGGCGGTCCGGCGTACGCGCACCGCGATCGCCGGCCACACCGGAAAGGTGCGCGTGGATCGTCGCGCCACGTGCGTTCGCGCTCTTGCGCGACTCCAGGATGACGAACGCACCGCCGGATCCGAGCACGATGCCGCCGCCAGCCGCGTTTTCGCGCGCCCATACGGGCGACCATTCTCCGCGCGCCGCACCCGACGCGGCTTCGACGAGCAGAAGCATGTCCGCACGTTCCGCGTTGAGCGAACCGCCGACCAGCGCCTGCGTCGACTGCCCGGCGCGAATGCGGGCGGCGGCCGTTTCCACCGCGGAGATGCCAGCCGCCTCTTCGCCCATGAACGTGCGCGAGGAACCGGTGACCTTGTGGACGATCGAAATGTTGCCTGCGAGCAGGTTGGAAAGCTGCGCAAGAAAAAGCGTCGGGCGAAGTTCGCTCGTCAGCTTCTCGTTGACGAGCGCATCGTGGTCGTCGCGCTCGGCGGCTGCGTCGACGATCATGGAATCGACCGACTGGTCGCGCTCGCCGCCGCCGGCTGCGATCACCATGTCCATGGCTGCGCACGCTTCCGCATCGTCCTTCAAGCCGGCATCGTCGAGTGCGAGGCCTGAAGCGTAGACACCGAGACGCTGCCAGTCGCCCATCTGCCGCTGGTCGCCACGGCGCGGGATCTGCTGCGACCAGTCGATCTCGGGCTTTGGATGAACGGGGTAGGGGGCGAGCGTCCGCGCATCGACATGCGGGTCGCGCTCGCTGCCCGTCAAAAGGGCGACGTGCGCATCGTTGCCGACCCCTTGCGCGGTGACGAGACCGACGCCGGTGATCACCACATCGTTCGCCGCTTCGCTCATGAGGATGCCGCCGTTTCACGGTCGTCGGACGTCATCGCGTCCAGAAGACCGATTTCGCCCGCTCGTTTCCGGACGACGTCACCCATCGGCACTTCGGAAAACGGCGTCGTCTTCAGCTTCAGGGTGGCATCGCAAATCCGGCGGCCGTCGCGCAGGATCCGCGCCTTCGTCACCGCATATCCGGAGCCGGCATGTTCCAGATCGGCTTCCACAACGAGATCGGTCCCCGGTTCGACGAAGGTGCGCATCTTCGCCCCGTCGACGGACACGAGGAAGGGCATCGCTGCGAAATCGTCGAGCGCGAGCAGCAGGTAACCCGAAGCCTGCGCCATCGTTTCGATCAGGAGCACGCCCGGCACGAGCGGCATGCCGGGGAAATGACCTTCGAAGACCGGGCTTTCGTCCGGCGTGCGGGCGCGGGCGACGAGCCGGCCCGCCTTTCGGTCGAGCGATTCGACGCGATCGACCATCTGGAAATACTCGAGAAGCATGCGGCTCCTGCCGGCTTGAGCGGACGCTTGCCCCTCAAGCCTTGGCGGCTTTCAACTCGTCGATCTTCGCACAGAGGTTCTTCAGCACGAAGTATTCTTCCGTCGACACCTTGCCGTCGTTGACTTCCTGCGTCCACTGTTCGAGCGGTATCTTGATGCCGAATTCCTTGTCGATGGCGAAAACAATGTCCAGAAAATCGAGGCTGTCGATACCGAGGTCGTCGATCGTATGGCTTTCGGGCGTGATCGTGTCGCGGTCGATCTCGCTCGTTTCGGCGATGATGTCCGCTACTCGTTCGAAGGTTGCACTCACACTCATATCCCCGTTGATAAAGACCCTTCGGGCGGCAGCTATAGGAAACTCCGCCTCAAAAGCCAATGGCGTCGAAGCCCGGTCGCCCGAACGCCGAACTTCAACGCCACGAAACGGCGCGCCGTCGGTTTCATGGCGAGACGATATGGAGCCTTTTTGTTGCAGAAAGAAGACGATTTCAACTGGCGGCTCGAGGAGGCCTTTGCCGCTGCATGGCCTGCGGCGGTCTGCCTTCGATGCGACAACTGGTTGCTGCGCTTTTCCGGAGACGCCGTCCGACGCGTGAATTCAGTCAATCCGCTGCGTGGTCCGCGTGGCATGGACGGGGACTTTTTCGCGTTCGTCGAAGCCTTCTACGCCGAACGCGGGCGCAAGGCCGTCTTCCGGGTGCCGGAATTCGCGTCCGAGGTCACGCCGCTGCTTCGCGCGCGCGGCTACCGCGCCGTCCGGCCCTCGCCGACATTGACGCTGTGGCAGGACATGCCTTCGAGCGACGACGCCACGGACGATCGCGTCGAACTATCCACGAGCGCCGACGCCGCATGGATCGATGCATGGCAGCGGGTGAACGGCGCGCCGGACGAAAGCCGCACGATCTACGATGCGATGACCCGGGCTATTCTCGTTCCGGTCCGCTTCGCCGCCATCCGTCGGGACGATCGCGTGATCGCGCAAGCGTACGCGGCGATCCATCGCGGGGTGCTCGTCTTCGATTCGGTCGCCGTCGATCCGGACCACCGTCGCGAGGGGCTCGGCCGACGGGTGGTTTCGGCGCTCCTTGCCTGAGGAGGCCGGTCCGGCGCACGGTTTGCGGCGCTGCAGGTGCTGGAGGAAAACACGCCCGCACATACGCTCTATGCTGCCCTCGGCTTTGACCGGATGACCTACGCCTATACCTATTACGAAGCGCCGTAGCGGCCGGCGACCGCTTGCCGCAGGCGATCTCCGGTGCCAGAACATCGGGTGGGAAACAACCAAGGAACGCTCGAATGCCAGAAGCGGAAATCGGCCTGATCGGCCTCGGCGTCATGGGCGCCAATCTCGCGCTCAACATCGCCGAAAAGGGCAACACCATCGCCGTCTTCAACCGGACGACGGAAAAGACGCGCGATTTCTACGACAATGCCGGAGACCTCGCCGAGCGCATCGTGCCGTGCGAGACGATCGAGGATTTCATCCAGGCGATCCGCCCGCCGCGGCCGGTCATCGTGATGGTCAAGGCGGGCGATCCGGTCGACGAGCAGATCGAGCACCTGAAGCCGCTGCTCGGCGACAACGACATCCTGATCGATGCCGGCAACGCCAATTTCCGCGACACGATGCGCCGTTTCGAGACCCTGAAGGACACGAGCCTCACCTTCATCGGCATGGGGGTTTCCGGCGGCGAAGAGGGCGCGCGCCACGGTCCGTCGATCATGGTCGGCGGAACGCAAGACGCCTATGCGCGCGTCGAGGAGGTCCTGACCTCCATCTCCGCCAAGTTCGACGGAGAACCGTGCTGTGCGCGCCTCGGCACGGACGGCGCGGGGCACTTCGTCAAGACGATCCACAACGGCATCGAATATGCCGACATGCAGATGATCGCCGAGGTCTACGGCATCCTGCGCGACGGGTTCGCCATGGCGCCGAAGGAGATCGGCAAGGTCTTCGAGAAGTGGAATACCGGGCGGCTCGATTCGTACCTGATCGAGATCACCGCGAAGGTGCTCGCAGCCGACGATGCGAAGAGCGGCGAGCCGATGGTCGACATGATTCTCGACCGTGCCGGGCAGAAGGGCACCGGCCGCTGGGCCGTCATCGAGAGCCAGATGATGGGCATTCCCGCGACGGGCATCGAGGCGGCCGTCGCGGCCCGCAGCCTTTCGGCCATGAAGGAAGAGCGCGAACGTGCGGAAGAGCTTTTCGGGCTTCCGGACAATCGTGCCATGGCCGACGAGGACCGCGAGAAGGTCATCGACGCGCTCGAGCAGGCGCTGCTCGCCGGCAAGATCGGTGCCTACGCGCAAGGGTTCGCCGTCATGGCGGGTGCCTCGCGCGAGTTCGGATGGAACCTGCACATGCCGACCATCGCCAAGATCTGGCGCGCTGGCTGCATCATCCGTTCGGTCTTCCTCGACGAGATCGCGTCCGCCTTCGACGAGACGCCGGATGCGGCAAACCTCATCGTCACGCCGAAATTCGCCGAGATGGTGAAGGAGACGGACGGGGCCTTGCGGCACGTCGTTGCGACGGCGACGAGTGCCGGCCTTCCTGTGCCGGCGCTTGCGAGCGCACTGGGCTATTTCGACAGCTATCGGCGCGCGCGCGGCACGGCGAACCTGATCCAGGCACAGCGGGATTTCTTCGGTGCGCACGGCTTCCAGCGCGTCGACGACCCGACGGACGGGCAGCACGGTCCGTGGGGCGGAACGGCATAAGGACTAAAGAGGCGGCTTACTCGCGCCGTACGGACGCGCAGGCCGAAGCTCGCAGGATCGTTTCCGCGCGGCTTCGGTGAAGCGCGCCGATGCGCTGCCCGTTCAGGTGAGCGGTCGACCGATCATGGAGGAGTGCGATCACGCGCTCGGCCCATGCGACGTCGGCCAGCCCCGGCGTAAAGCGACGATTGATCGCTTCGATCTGGATTGGATCGGACGCCATCTTGGCGGAGAACCCGGCATCGATCGCTTTCTGACATGCCGATGCGAGCGCGTCGTTTGATGAAGGCGCATCGATCGCCGGAACGCTGGCGACGGCAGCGCCCAGGACGATCCGTTCCGCGGCGAACGGCATCGCTGCACTGCCGCCGATCGCCGCACGGAGCGTCTCGCGGTCGAAGAGAAACGCGGCCAGCCGTTCGGTCTTGCCGGCAAAATCTTCGATGCGGACAAGCGCCGCCGGGTTGTCGATCGCGACCACGATGCGCGTGCTCGATTGGCGAAGCCCGTGTTCGGCTTCCTGCACGCCGAGGAGGACGGCCAGATGCTGGACGTCGCGGCCATCCGTCGCGCCGGTCAGGACGACCGAGTCCGGCCGGCCGGCCATGATGGTGCAGAGGTCCGCAATGCAGTCGGCCTCGCCTACCGGTGCGATGCGCACGGCACGGTAAGGCGGGGATCGATCGCATTCTTTCAGGAACGTAGCCACGCGTTCACGCCCAACCGCGCGGTCGCGCCCTTCGCGCATTTCGAGGTCCGCCAGGAGCCAGTCCGCACCGCTCGAGTGCGCCGCTTCGAACTGGGAGGGTTCGCCGAGCGATATGTAGAGGACGGAACGCATTACGCGTTCTCGGGCGGCATGTCGGCCGCATGGGCACGCCGCGGTATCCGACGAAATCGCGCCGTCATGCGCTTCTTATCCGAACCGGTCTGCTCGACATCGATCATGGTAAACGTTTCGTCAACGGAATCAGGGCACCATCATGCGTACGAGACGGCGGTGTGGGGGCCGAATGATGATCGTGTACCGTTTTCTGCAATGGGCGAGAAGCGCTTCGGCCGCCGATCGCGCCAAGGCCGCGCATCTTCTCGCGCGGGCCTATCTCGAAAGCCGGCTTGCGCCGCTCGAACGCGAGGCGGCCGAGACGGCGATGATCTACCTGCTCGACGACCCTTCGCCGAACGTGCGGCTTTCGCTGGCGGAGACGCTCGCCGACGATCGCGGCGCGCCGCGTGCGCTCGTCCTGTCGCTCGCGCGTGACCAACGCACCATCGCTTCGGTGATCGTCGAACGCTCGCCCGTTCTTCTCGACCGCGATCTCGTGGATCTCGTCGGCGAAGCGGGCGAGGCGATGCGCATGACGATCGCCAGGCGACAGAACCTGTCGATCGGCGTCGTTGCGGCCTTGGTCGAGATCGGCAGTGTCGACCTCGTATGCCGGCTTCTCGACCGTGACGACATTGCGATCGCCAATGTCTCGCTGGCGCGGATCGCAGAGCGTTTCGGCGTGGATGCGGCCATCCGCATGCGCCTGCTAGACCGGGACGCGCTGCCGGGCGCCATCCGCCACGATCTCATCCTCCGGGTCGGAGATGCGCTGGCGACGCATGCGCTGCTGCGTGCGACCATGGGACACGAGCGCGTACGCCGCGTGACCGACGAGGCGTGCACGCAGGCAACGCTGGCGCTCGCCGGCGAGGTGCCCACCACCGAAATGCCGGCCCTCGTCGAACATCTGCGGATTTCCGGCCGCCTGACGAGCGCGTTCCTGCTGCACGCGCTGTGCGCAAAACGGCCGGACTTCTTCGTGACCGCCGTCGCGAGGCTGAGCGGCTATCGCGAACAGCGCGTCCAGAGCCTGCTGGATGGCGGCCGGACACAGGCGCTCAACGCCTTGTTCCGTTCGGCCGGGCTCTTCGACGAAGTGCTCGACGTCATGGTCGAAGCGACGACGATGCGCCGCCTATGCCGCAGCGATCTTGCGGCGTTCCCCGCGAAGCTCGCCACGCAATATGCGGACCGGCGTCGGAAGAGCCCGGTGGTCGACGATCTGCTTCTTCGTCTCGAGCGAATGGACCGCAATGCCCGGCGCGAGCGGGCGCGGCTCTTCGCAAGCGAAGCGGAGAACGCCGTTCACGCCGCCTGAGAGATAGCGGGCGGGGACGTCCAGCCGGACCTTAGATGTCCAGCTCGCCGACGAAGGCCGCGCGCTCCTGAATGAACCGGAAACGCGCATCCGCCTTGCTGCCCATCAGGTCGTCGACGGCAAGCCGCGTGCCCTCGATGTCCAGCTCGTCGACCTCGACGCGCAACAGGGTACGCGTTGCCGGGTTCATGGTCGTTTCCTTGAGCTGGGCCGGCAGCATCTCGCCGAGGCCCTTGAAGCGTCCGATCTCGACCTTGCCCCGACCGGTGAACTCGGTCTCCATCAGCACGGCGCGATGGGCGTCGTCGCGTGCGTAGAGCGTCTTCGCCCCTTGCGTCATGCGGTAGAGCGGCGGCACCGCGAGGTAGAGATGCCCCTGCCGGATGAGCTCCGGCATCTCCTGATAGAAGAACGTGATCAGCAGCGAGGCGATGTGTGCGCCGTCGACGTCGGCATCCGTCATGATGATGATGCGGTCGTAGCGCAGGTCGTTCTCGCGATATTTCGTGCGCGTGCCGCAGCCGAGCGCCTGGACGAGATCGGCGATCTGCTGATTGGCCATCAGCTTGTCACGCCCGGCGCTGACGACGTTCAGGATCTTGCCGCGGAGCGGAAGGATCGCCTGGTTCGCGCGGTTTCGGCCCTGTTTGGCGGAGCCGCCGGCCGAATCGCCCTCGACGATGAAGAGCTCCGCCCCTTGCGCCGCGGTCTGCGAGCAGTCGGCGAGCTTGCCGGGCAGGCGCAGCTTACGCACGGCCGACTTGCGCGAGACGTCGCGCTCCTTGCGCCGGCGCATGCGTTCGTCGGCGCGTTCGATGACCCATTCGAGCAGCCGGTCGGCATCGCCGGGCGAACCCGCGAGAAAATGGTCGAAGGGGTCGCGCACGGCATTCTCGACGATGCGCTGCGCCTCCGCCGTCGCCAGGCGGTCCTTGGTCTGGCCGACGAATTCCGGCTCGCGGATGAAGATCGACAGCATGCCGGCGGCCGACGTCATGACGTCGTCGGTCGTGATCTGCGCCGCGCGCTTGTTGCCGGAAAGCTCGCCATATGCCTTGAGCCCGCGCGTCAGCGCGATGCGCATGCCTGCTTCGTGCGTGCCGCCTTCGCCGGTCGGGATCGTGTTGCAGTAGGAGCGCATGAAGGCGTCGCCCGCATGCCATGTGACCGCCCATTCGAGCGAGCCGTGTCCGCCGGTCTTCCTGGAATGGCCGGCGAAGACCTCGCGCGTGACCTGATGCTCCTTCGGCAGGGTCGCCTGCAAATAGTCCTTGAGGCCGCCAGGAAAGTGAAACGTGTCGGTCTCGGGCGTCTCGAGCGCACCGGCGAGCAGGGCGGGCGCGCAACGCCAGCGGATCTTGACGCCGCCGAAGAGATAGGCCTTCGACCGAGCCATGGTGAAGAGCCGGTGCGGATCGAAGGCGGCCTTCTCGCCGAAGATCTCGGCGTCGGGGTGGAAGCGCACCTTCGTGCCGCGCCGGTTCTGCGTGTCGCCGATCGTCTCGATCGGCCCCTGCGCCTTGCCGCGCGAAAAGACCTGCCGGTAGAGCTTGCGGTTGCGCGCGACCTCGACCTCGAGATGGTCGGAAAGCGCATTGACGACGGAGACGCCGACGCCGTGAAGACCGCCGGAGGTCTCGTAGACCTTCGAATCGAACTTTCCGCCGGCGTGCAGCGTCGTCATGATGACTTCCAGCGCCGAACGGTCGGTGAACTTCGGATGCGCGTCGACCGGAATGCCTCGGCCGTTGTCGGAAACGGAAAGGAAGCCGTCAGCCTCGAGCTCGACGTCGATGTGGTCGGCGTGACCGGCGACCGCTTCGTCCATCGCGTTGTCGATGACCTCGGCGAAGAGGTGGTGAAGCGCGCGCTCGTCGGTACCGCCGATATACATGCCGGGTCGCCGGCGCACCGGTTCCAGACCCTCGAGCACCTCGATATCGGCGGCCGAATAGTCGCCGTTGGCTTGCGGTTCGGCGGGCTTCGCCTTTGCGGCACTCTTTCGCCGGCCGTTCGCGCTACCGGCGGATGCGGGTGTCGCGCCTGCCGAAAAGAGATCGTCCTTCTTGTCGTCCATCAGGGGCCGTCGGTTCCCATCATGCGTATCGCGGTCGAATCAGTGAAATGATTGTGCCTTAAAAGCACGATAACGGCGAACCGCCGTAGCGCGCGGTCGTACGAGCGATGCTTCCACGACGAACGGCGCATGCCTGAAGGCGTGAGTGTCAGCGAAGCGTGCCGGCGGCGAGCGCCTGCTGGATACCCTTCGTGTCGACGCCCTTGCCGAGCGTGCGCTCGATCGGCTGGTCCTCGCCGGAAAGCCAGATGCGCAGTTCGGCTTCGAGGTCGAAGCTGCCCGCTGTCTCCAGCGAGAACCGGCTGATCGATCCGTAGGGGATCGTCAGGTAGTTCGTCTTCTTGCCGGTCATGCCCTGCACGTCGACGATCATGAAGCGAAGGTCGGTGAAGACGAAGAAGTCGCGCAGCACGTTGAAAGCGAGGCGTACCTCTTCTTCGGGCAAGAGGATGCCTTCGAGCTTCTCGCCGATCTTCTTCGTATCGGCGTCGCTGGCATGGCCCATCAGGCCGTCGAGAAGACCCATGATTTTCAACTCCCTGAATGCAAGATCCCGGCGAGCAACTCGCCGGGACCGAAATCGTTCGACCGAATGCGACGATCAGACGGAATAGTACATGTCGTATTCGACCGGATGCGGCGTCATCTCGTAGCGCAGCACCTCTTCCATCTTCAGATCGATGTAGGCATCGATCTGGTCGTCGTCGAACACGCCGCCGGCGGTCAGGAACTTGCGGTCCTTGTCGAGCGACGTCAGCGCCTCGCGCAGGCTGGTCGCGACCGTCGGGATCCGCCGCAGTTCGCGCGGCGGCAGGTCGTAGAGGTCCTTGTCCATCGCCTTGCCGGGGTCGATCTTGTTGTTGATGCCGTCGAGGCCGGCCATCAGCATCGCGGCGAAGGCGAGGTAGGGGTTGGCCGTCGGATCGGGGAAGCGAACCTCGACGCGCTTCGACTTCGGCGACGAGCCGAAAGGAATGCGGCAGGAGGCCGACCGGTTGCGTGCGGAGTAGGCGAGCAGAACCGGCGCCTCGAAACCCGGGACCAGGCGCTTGTAGGAGTTGGTGGATGGGTTGGTGAAGGCGTTCAGCGCACGGGCGTGCTTGATGATGCCGCCGATGTAATGGAGGCAGCTTTCCGAAAGACCGGCGTATTCGTCACCGGCGAAGGCCGGCTTGCCACCCTTCCAGATCGACTGGTGCACGTGCATGCCCGAGCCGTTGTCGCCATAGACCGGCTTCGGCATGAAGGTCGCGGTCTTGCCGTAGGCGTGCGCGACCTGATGGATGACGTACTTGTAGGTCTGGAGCTGGTCGGCGTTGCGCGTCAGGGTATCGAACTTGATGCCGAGTTCGTGCTGCGCAGCGGCCACTTCGTGGTGGTGCTTTTCGACCTTCACGCCCATCTCGGCCATGACGGAAAGCATTTCCGAGCGCATGTCCTGGGCGCTATCGATCGGCGGAACCGGGAAATAGCCGCCCTTCATGCGCGGCCGATGGCCGAGGTTACCGACCTCGTAGTCGGCATCGCTGTTGGACGGGAGTTCGGTCGAATCCACCTTGAAACCCGTGTTGTAGGGCTCGGCGGCGAACTTGACGTCGTCGAAGACGAAGAACTCGGCCTCGGGACCGACGAACACCTGGTCGCCGACGCCGGAAGCCTGCAGGTAGGCTTCGGCCTTGCGGGCGGTCGAGCGCGGATCGCGATTGTAGGCCTCGCCGGAGATCGGATCGAGGATGTCGCAGACGATTGCCATGGTGGACTGGGCGAAGAACGGGTCGACATGTGCGCTCTCGACGTCGGGCATGAGCACCATGTCGGACTCGTTGATGGCCTTCCAGCCCTGGATCGAGGAGCCGTCGAACATCACGCCGTCGGTGAACATGTCGTCGTCGACGCAGCTCACGTCCATCGTCACGTGCTGCATCTTGCCCTTGGGATCCGTAAAGCGCAGATCGACGAACTTTACGTCGTTGTCCTTGATCTGCTTCAGAATGTCATTGGCAGTCGTCATAGAATATTTCCCTGTTTGTGATGACGAATTGGAAACGGCGGCGCGAGAATGCGCTGCCTAAATCGCGTTCGCGCCGGTTTCGCCGGTTCTGATGCGGATCACCTCATCGACCGTCGAGATGAAGATCTTGCCGTCGCCGATGCGTCCCGTCTGGGCGGCATTGCGGATGGCCTCGACGGCCGCCTCGGCGGTCTCGTCGGAAAGCACGATCTCGACTTTGACCTTGGGCAGGAAGTCCACGACATACTCGGCGCCGCGGTAGAGCTCGGTGTGCCCCTTCTGGCGACCGAAACCCTTGGCTTCCGTGACGGTGATGCCCTGCAGACCGACCTCCTGCAGCGCCTCCTTCACCTCGTCCAGCTTGAACGGCTTGATGATGGCTTCGATCTTTTTCATGGGGTGGTGTTTCTCCGCTCGTACCCGGAAAGCGGACGGCTGCCCGCTCGTCTCCCGCAGATGCATGCGCCATGCCAGTTTTCACCGTTCCACGCGCCGAAGAAAGCCGCCTGGCACTCGTTGGGTAGCCGATCCTCATGGATGGTGTCCAGCCCGTGACGCGGCGGGACAAATGTCCGATAAGAATGCGGCGCGGTTTTCCACGCGCAAACCACGACGGCCCGTTCCGAACCCGACGCGCGAGCATAAAAATTGAGCAAAATGGGCATTTTCGATGCACTCTCCGGCGCGGCGTTCGAGCGAGGATGCGCGGCATGAGCGGTCCACTCGAAATGCTGGTAACGCCCCAGGAAATGGGTCGGATCGATCACGCCGCCGCCGCATCCGGAATCGACAGCTACGCTCTCATGCGGGCAGCCGGCACGGCGGTCGCCGCGCGACTTCTGGCGCGTTTCCCGCATGTCGAGCGGGTCGCGGTGCTCTGCGGTCCGGGCAACAATGGCGGGGACGGCTACGTGGCGGCGCGCGCATGCGCGCAAGCGGGCGTACCGGTCGTCGTCCATTCGCTCGGCGATCCCGCCAAGCTGGAGGGAGATGCACGCCATGCGTTCGACGATGCCGGCATGCAGCCGCAAGCCCTTGCCGACTACCACCCGCAAGGCGGCGACGTCGTCGTCGACGCGCTCTTCGGTGCCGGTCTTTCGCGCGCGATCGAAGGGGAGGCCGCCGATTGCATCGACCGTATCGGCGAAGCCGCAACGCCGGTCGTGGCAATCGATCTGCCATCGGGCGTCGGTGGCGACAGTGGCGCGGTGCTCGGCACGGCCCTGCAGGCCGTCGAGACCGTCACCTTCTTCGCGCGCAAGCCCGGCCATCTGCTGATGCCCGGCCGCGATCTGTGCGGAACGCTGAGCGTCGTCGATATTGGCATTCCGGCCCGCTACGCCTCTCTGGCGGATAGCCGCGTCGTCGAAAATACGCCGGCGCTTTGGCAGCACGTCTTCCCGCATGCGCAAGCCGCCGGGCACAAATTCGCCCGCGGCCATCTCGGCGTCTTTTCGGGTCCGATGAGCGCGACGGGTGCGGCGCGTCTTTCCGCGGAAGCTGGGCTGACGGCAGGTGCGGGGCTCGTCACGGTCGCAAGCAGCGGCCAGGCGCTCGCCGTCAATGCCGCGCATCTGACGGCCGTGATGGTCAAGCGCGTCGATACGCTCGAGGATGTGCGCGACTTCGCCAGCGACAACCGCATGAAGGCGTTCGTGCTGGGACCGGGCTTCGGCGTCGGTGCGAAGGTGCGGGACTATGCGCTTGCCCTTCGCGAAAACGCCCTCGTGCTCGATGCCGATGGCATCACCGCCTTCGCGGAAGAACGCCCGGCGCTCGCCGAGGCGTTCTCGGCGGGTGACACCCGGCTGGTCGTAACCCCGCATGCGGGCGAGTTCGCGCGGCTCTTCCCGGATTTCGTGCCGGAGGAGGGACGCTCCAAGCTTGATGCGGCCCGCCTCGCCGCCGCTGCCATCAATGCCATCGTCGTCTTCAAGGGGAGCGATACCGTGATCGCCGCACCCGACGGGCGTGCCGCCATCAACACGAACGCGCCACCATGGTTGGCGACGGCCGGGGCCGGTGACGTGCTTTCCGGCATCACCGGCGGTTTGCTTTCGCAGAGCATGCCCGCTTTCGAGGCTGCGGCAGCGGCCGTCTGGTTGCATGGGGAAGCGGCAAGACACGCCGGCCCCGGCATGACGGCAGACGATCTTCCTCAAGCACTGGCCCGGGTGCAGCGCGATGGGCTCTTTGCGGATAGGCGTTTCGACGGTTCGGCTGGACGAACGTCCTAAGCGCGCGTGCGCTCGGCCAGTGCCATGGCGCCGTGCGGTGCCTGCGCCTTGCCCTCGTGGATGAAGTAGACGAAGACGTCGCGCGGTTTCGCCTCCGGCTTCGTGTCGGCATCGGCATAGGCGAGATCGTCCGGCGCGCCGCCTTCGGCCCATTCCTTCGCGCGCCGCGCCCAACCATCGAGGTCGTCTTCCGGGTAGCAGGTTTCGACATCGTCCGAACCGCGCTGAAGGCGCGCATAAACGAAGTCTCCCGTGACGTCGGCAATAGCCGGATAGGTCGCGTGGTCGGCGAAGACGACCGCTACGCCGTGCCGGCGCAGGAGTGCCGCGAATTCCGACGCGCGAAAGCTCTCGTGGCGCACCTCGACGGCGTGGGAAAGGTCCACGCCGTCGTGCTTTGCCGGAAGCATCTTGAGGAAGTCCTCGAAATCGGCCTCCTCGAACTTCTTCGTCGGGGCGAACTGCCAGAGGATCGGCCCGAGCTTCTCGCCGAGTTCCGTAACGCCGGAGGCGAAGAAGCGGTCCAGCGACTCGTCCCCCTCGGCAAGCTTTTTGCGGTTGGTGACGAAACGGTTGCCCTTGACCGCGAAGACGAACCCTTCAGGCACGGACGCCGCCCATTTGGCGAAGGTCTCGGGCTTCTGGCCACGGTAGTAGGTGGCGTTGATCTCGATGGTCGAAAGCTTTCCGGCGGCATAAGCGAGGTGTTTCGTCTTTGCGAGCTTTTCCGGATAGAACGTCTTTTCCCACGGCTCGAACGTCCAGCCGCCGATGCCGCTTCGAATGGTTCCGTGCTCGCCCATGCCGTACCTCCCTGGCCGCCCGAAAGCTCGATGCATCCGGTTTTCAGCCCTATAACGATGACGAGGGCGAACGGCCAGCGTCAAACGCCTTGCCGGATCGAACGACATAAAGGGGAACGGGAAGACCGATGCATCGAACGATGGGTACTCTAACGAGCGCGCTGATCGCCGCGACGATGGCGATCGCCGTCTTCATCCAGCCGGCCGGCGCGCAGGAGGCCGGCGCCAACGGTGCGAGCGGCACGGCAGATGCGGGTGCCGGCAGTGGCACGATGATCGTCGCCACGCGCGATGCGCCGCCCTTCGCCTTTCAGGATGCGAACGGCAACTGGGAGGGCATCTCCGTCGAGCTGTGGAAGCGCATCGCCGAACGGATGAACCTCACCTACCGCTTCCAGAAGACCACGAAGCTTTCCGACATGATCGACGGCGTCGCCGACGGGCGTTTCGGCGCGAGCGTCGCGGCCATGACGATCACGCCGGAGCGCGAGGCGAAGATCGACTTCACCCATCCCTTCTACACGACCGGTTTCGGTATCGCCGTCCATCGCGAGGGAGCCGGCTGGTTCCGCATCATGCTCAGCATCTTTTCCTGGCAGTTCCTTCAGGCGATCGCCGCGCTCGCCGCCGTACTTCTGCTCGTCGGCCTGCTTACCTGGCTTTTCGAGCGTGGCCGTAACCGCGACGAATTCGGCGGCCCATGGTGGCGAGGCCTTGCTTCCGGTTTCTGGTTTTCCGCCGTCACGATGACGACCGTCGGCTACGGCGACAAGGCACCGCGTTCGATCGGCGGGCGCTTCGTCGCGCTCGTCTGGATGTTCGCGGCGATCATCATCATCTCGACCTTCACCGGCATGATCGCTTCGGCCATCACGACTACCCGCCTTTCCGGGCTCGTACAGGGCCCCGACGACCTCGCTCGCGCGAAGACGGGAACGGTCGGCGATTCGGCAAGTGCCGGATGGCTCGCGAACCAGCATATCGGCTTTACGCGCTTCGATTCGGTGCAGGCCGGCCTCGACGCGCTCTCCAACCGCGATATCGATGCTTTCGTCTACGACAAACCGCTTTTGCGCTACCGCGTGAACACGGACACCAAAGGCGCGATCACCGTTCTTCCCGGCACCTTCGGCCGACAGGATTACGGCATCGTCCTGCCGCAGGGCAGCCGGCTACGCGAGCGGATCAATGAAAACCTGCTCGAGATCATCCAGTCCGGTGTCTGGCGCGATATCCAGTACCGTTATCTCGGCAATCCGGTAGAGCAGTAGAGACCGCCTTCGAAAGGCGGGGACGGCACCCCTCTACCGACCACCGTCCTTGGGCAAGAGCTCGAAATCCAGCCATGTTGTAACAGGAGCGAAATCGCTGGGTCGTATGGCCTTGTGCATTCCTGTTCGCAGCGACGAGCAAGAGGCCGACGCCATAGCGGGCGGTCGGGTCGTCGGCCCGCGTTCGATGGTGGCGACCACGTGCGAGGAGGCAAACCACGAGCGACCGGACATAGGTGCACGCTGCTTCTCGGGCGATCCCGTGCCATGGCTCGTTCGCTTCCGAGCTACCGTCGATCGCCTATTCCGCTGCCTCGGCCTTGTGCCCCGGGCGGCGTTCCAGCATCTCGCGCAGGAACTGGCCGGTATAGGAACGCTCGACCTTCACGACATCTTCCGGCGTGCCGGTCGCGACGATCTCGCCGCCGCCGTCGCCACCTTCGGGGCCGAGGTCGATGATCCAGTCGGCGGTCTTGATGACCTCGAGATTGTGCTCGATCACGGCGACGGAATTGCCGGTGTCGACGAGTTCGTGAAGGACGTCGAGGAGCTGCGACACGTCGTGGAAATGCAGGCCGGTCGTCGGCTCGTCGAGGATATAGAGCGTCTTGCCGGTCGAGCGCTTCGAAAGCTCCTTGGCGAGCTTCACGCGCTGCGCCTCGCCGCCCGATAGCGTCGTCGCCTGCTGGCCGATGCGCACATAGCCGAGCCCGACGCGCTTCAACGTCTCGAGCTTGTCGCGGATGGCCGGCACGGCGGCGAAGAAATCGGCGCCTTCCTCGGTCGTCATCTCGAGCACGTCGGCGATCGACTTGCCCTTGAACTGCACCTCCAGCGTCTCGCGATTGTAGCGCTTGCCGCCACACGCTTCGCAGGTCACGTGCACGTCCGGCAGGAAGTGCATCTCGATCTTGATGAGGCCGTCGCCCTGGCAGGCTTCGCACCGTCCGCCCTTCACGTTGAAGGAGAAGCGGCCCGGCAAATAGCCACGTGCCTTCGATTCCGGCAGGGAGGCGAACCAGTCGCGGATCGGCGTGAAGGCGCCGGTGTAGGTCGCGGGGTTGGAGCGCGGCGTACGGCCGATCGGCGACTGGTCGATGTCGATGACCTTGTCGACATATTCCAGTCCGTCGATGCGTTCGTGCACGGCTGGATGGTCGCGCGCGCCCATGATACGGCGAGCGGCGGCCTTGTAGAGCGTCTCGTTCAGGAAAGTGGACTTGCCGCCGCCCGAAACGCCGGTGACCGCCGTGAAGACCCCGAGCGGCAGGTCGACCGTCACGTTCTTCAGATTGTTGGCGCTGGCACCGACGACCGTCAGCTTGCGGCCCTTCTTCGGCTTGCGTCGCTCGGCCGGTACCGGCACGGCCATCTCGCCCGTCAGATACTGGCCCGTCAGGGATTCGCGACAGGCCATGACGTCGGACGGCGTGCCGGCGGCGATGACCTTGCCGCCATGGATGCCAGCAGCCGGACCGATGTCGACGACGTAGTCCGCCGTCAGGATGGCGTCCTCGTCGTGCTCGACGACGATCACCGTGTTGCCGATGTCGCGCAGGTTCTTCAGCGTTTCGAGAAGGCGGGCATTGTCGCGCTGGTGGAGGCCGATCGAAGGTTCGTCGAGCACGTAGAGCACGCCCGTCAGGCCCGAGCCGATCTGCGAGGCGAGGCGGATGCGCTGGCTCTCGCCGCCCGACAACGTGCCGGAATTGCGCGACAATGTCAGGTATTCCAGCCCGACATCGTTGAGGAAGGTCAGCCGCTCGCGGATCTCCTTGAGAATCCGAGGCGCGATCGCGTTCTGCTGCTCGGTGAGCTTTTCCGGCAGCGAATCGAACCAGTCGAGCGCCTTCGAGATCGAAAGCTGTGCCGCCTCGCCGATATGCCGCTCGTCGATCTTGACGGCGAGCGCTTCCGGCTTGAGGCGGAAGCCGCTGCAGGCCGGGCAGGGGGTATAGGCCATGTAGCGCTCGATCTCCTCGCGCGCCCATGCCGAATCCGTCTCGTGCCAGCGCCGTTCGAGATTCGGGACGATGCCCTCGAACGTCTTTGCCGTCTTGTAGGAGCGCAGGCCGTCGTCGTACTTGAAGGGAATCTTCTCCTTCGTCCCGTGCAGGATCGCCTTCTTCGCCTTGTCCGGTAGCGCGCTCCAGCGATCGGAGAGCTTGAAGCCGAAATGGGCGCCGAGGCCTTCCAGCGTCTGCGTATAGTAGGGCGAGGAGGAGCGCGACCATGGCACGATCGCCCCTTCGCGCAGCGTGCGGCCGGCTTCCGGCACGATCAGCGCCGGGTCGATCGACTGCTGCGAGCCGAGGCCGCCGCAGGTCGGGCAGGCGCCCGTCGGGTTGTTGAACGAGAAGAGCCGGGGCTCGATCTCGGGGATCGTGAAGCCCGAGACCGGACACGCGAACTTTTCCGAGAAGACCATGCGCTCGTGCGTCTCGTTGAGCGACTTGTTGGCGCTGCCGCCGCTTGCCGTCTCGGCCTCCGGCAGCGGCTTGTCGGCGAATTCGGCAAGCGCGATGCCGTCGGCGAGCCTCAGCGCCGTCTCCATCGAGTCCGCCAGCCGCGAAGCGAGGTCCTCACGCACCACCACGCGGTCCACCACCACGTCGATGTCGTGCTTGTACTTCTTGTCGAGAGCGGGCACCTCGGCGATCTCGTAGAAGGTGCCGTCCACCTTTACGCGCTGGAAGCCCTTCTTCATCAGTTCGGCGAGTTCCTTGCGGTACTCGCCCTTGCGCCCGCGCACGAGCGGCGCCAGCAGGTAGAGCCGCGTGCCTTCCTCGAGCGCCATCACGCGGTCGACCATCTGGGTGACCGTCTGGCTTTCGATCGGCAGGCCCGTCGCCGGCGAATAGGGCACGCCCACGCGCGCGAAGAGCAGGCGCATGTAGTCGTAGATCTCGGTAACCGTGCCGACCGTCGAGCGCGGGTTCTTCGAGGTCGTCTTCTGCTCGATCGAGATTGCCGGTGACAGCCCGTCGATGCGGTCGACATCCGGCTTCTGCATCATTTCCAGGAACTGGCGCGCATAGGCCGAAAGACTCTCGACGTAGCGTCGCTGGCCCTCGGCGTAGATCGTGTCGAAGGCGAGCGAGGACTTGCCGGAACCAGAAAGCCCGGTCATCACGATCAGCGAATTGCGCGGCAGGTCGACGTCGACGCCCTGGAGGTTGTGTTCGCGCGCACCGCGGATGGAGATCGTCTTGAGTTCGCTCATGTCGATGCTGCCCGGGTCCCTTCGGACGTTGGTTTATGCGAAACGCTCGCGTGACCGCCCTGATCTAAGTCGCCCGAGCGAACTGTCGAGCACAAAGGCGGCGAGCCACAGTGAAACGCTTGACGCCATGGTAGCGCGAAGACTAGAACAGAAAAAGAACAAAACGACGTTCGCACCGGACGTTTTCTCTTGTGGACCCAGATGTCGGGCTGGCGCAAACCCGTTCGCCATGGGGTAGGGTGCTTTTCAACAGTTCATCTGCGGGCGCCCCCCGCGAACCTGATCGAAAGGAAGAAAGATGGCGGGAAGCGTCAACAAGGTCATTCTGGTGGGCAATCTCGGCGCCGATCCGGAAATCCGTCGCACGCAGGACGGTCGCCCGATCGCCAATCTGCGGATCGCCACCTCGGAAAGCTGGCGCGACCGCAATTCGGGCGAGCGACGGGAGCGTACGGAATGGCATCGCGTCGTCATCTTCAGCGAAGGGCTCTGCAAAGTCGCGGAAAATTATCTGAAGAAGGGCGCGAAGGTCTATATCGAGGGCCAGCTGCAGACGCGCAAATGGCAGGACCAGAGCGGCCAGGACAAATATTCGACCGAAATCGTGCTGCAGGGCTTCAACGCAACGCTGACCATGCTCGACGGACGCGGCGAAGGTGGCGGCGGGGGCGGCGGCTCGAACTACTCGGGCGGCGACTACGGCAGCGGATCCGGCGGCGCTTCGTCGGGCGGCGGCCAATCCGGCGGCTTCTCGCAGGAAATGGACGACGACATCCCCTTTTGAGCGCGGACGGCCTTTCGCGCATCGGTCGCATGTCAAATTCCAGTCACGGTTGGCGAACAGGGTTCGACGATATGTCGAACACCGGACGGCGGCTTCGATGCCGGCTGCGGCCGTTCGCCCGATAACACTCGAGAAGGAACGATGATGTCCTTTCAG
This sequence comes from Pararhizobium mangrovi, assembly GCF_006516965.1. Lineage (GTDB taxonomy): Bacteria > Pseudomonadota > Alphaproteobacteria > Rhizobiales > Rhizobiaceae > Pararhizobium_B > Pararhizobium_B mangrovi. The sequence continues at coordinate 173,233 of NZ_VHLH01000004.1, forward strand.
TACAAATCGGTCGCGCTCGCGACCGTGCCCGCACTCGCCACGATCGCCGGGTCGGCTTCAGCAGCGCTCGCACAGACCACCTCGAAGACCTCGGACGAGGCAGCGACCAACCAGAAAAGCGCTTCCGCTTTACAGACCACCGACATCAGCAACGCAAAACTTGATTCTTTCGCCAAAGCCTATCTCGGCGTCAGCAAGATCAAGCAGGAATATACGCCGAAGCTGAAGCAGGCGAAGGACGACGAGACGCGTCAGAAGGTCAAGCTCGAAGCGAGCAGGAAGATGGTGGAGACCGTCAACGGCGTCGACGGGATGAACGTCAAGGAATACAGCGCGATTCTCGCCTCGGCCCAGTCGAACCCGAAGCTTGCCCGCAAGCTTACGGAAGCGATCAATCATTCGTCCGACAAGAATGGCGAAGCCGGTAAATAGCCGTGGCTATCGGCGTGAAGATCTGGTCGTGGCCGGTCTTCGCGCCGCGCAACAAAGGTCTGAGGCGACAACTTTTGGCGGGCCACCTGCGTTTCGGCGCGGTGGCCCGTTTTTCGTTGAGAGCGCTGCCGTATGAATCTCAAAGGCACTAGATGCCGAAGGCGGCGCGGATGCCGTCGATGACGAACTGCACCGACAGCGCCGCGAGGATAACGCCGAGCAGGCGGGTCAGGATGATGCGCCCGGTCTCGCCGAGGAACCGGTCGATGCGCTCGGCGATGACGAGGGCGGCTAGCAGAATGGCGAGTGCCAGTACGACCATCGCAATGAGCTGAAGTGTCTGCACCGCACCGTCGCTGCGTCCGGCAAGCAGGATGACGGCGGAAATCGCTCCCGGCCCGGCTATGAGCGGGATGCCGAGCGGAAAGACGGCGGTATCGCGGATGCGATCCTGCGTAACCGCCCGTTCGGCACTCTTCTCGTGCCGTTCCTGTCGCTTTTCGAAGATCATCTCGAAGGCGATCCAGAACAGGAGAACGCCGCCGGCGATGCGAAAGGCCGGCATGGTGATGCCGAGCAGTTCCAGAAAACCCGATCCGGCGAGCGAGAAGAAGACGAGTACGCCGCCGCCGAGCAGACATGCCCGGATGGCGACCTGAAAGCGCTGCGCCCGGTTCATGCCGGCCGTCAGGCCGAGGAAGATCGGCGCCATTCCGACCGGATCGACCGTTACGAGAATGGTGATGAGCACGTTGACGAGAAAATCGATGCCGGACATCGTGGCCTTGCGATGAAGAATGGAAGGCAGAGCGTGCCGTGCCTGCCCGTCGGGATCAAGAACGGTCGGAGCGATCGGCCGCGAATGAGCCGCTTCGCCAGTGGATGAACGGCGCTTACCGGACCACCGTCTGCCATGCCACAGGAAAGACGACGACCGGTGGCCCGCGAACGGGCGGGGGCACCGATTCGCACGACACGATACGGCACGACGGACCGAGGCTGTGAACAACCTTTGCGCTATGCCGCGAAAGTTGGCGCAACCGGGCGGTTTTCGCTAAACAGTGAAGATCAATGATTCAGACCAGCGATCGTGACCTGACTTGACCGACCAGCCCACATCAGGCGGCCCCGACGGACCGCCCGGCTCCGAACCGATTTCGATCATCGACGAGATGCAGCGTTCCTATCTCGATTACGCCATGAGCGTGATCGTGAGCCGAGCGTTGCCGGATGCGCGCGACGGGCTGAAGCCCGTTCACCGGCGCATCCTCTACGCGATGAACGAGAGCGGTTACGTCTGGAACCGGCGATACGTGAAGTCGTCGCGCATCGTCGGTGACGTCATGGGTAAGTATCACCCGCACGGCGACAGCGCGATCTACGATGCCATGGTGCGCATGGCGCAGAACTGGTCGATGCGCGTGCCGCTCGTCGACGGGCAGGGCAATTTCGGCTCGATCGACGGCGATCCACCGGCGGCCATGCGCTATACCGAGGCGCGCCTTTCCAAGGTCGCGCACGAGCTTCTGGAGGACATCGACAAGGAAACGGTCGATTTTCAGGAGACCTACGATTCGTCGTCGAACGAGCCGAAGGTCCTGCCGGCGCGCTTTCCGAACCTTCTCGTCAACGGCGCGGGCGGCATCGCCGTCGGCATGGCGACGAACATTCCGCCGCACAACCTCACCGAGGTGATCGACGCCTGTATCGCCATCATCGACAAGCCGGGCATGGAGCTTTCCGAGCTCCTAGAGTTCATTCCGGGACCGGACTTTCCGACGGGCGCGCTGATCCTCGGTCGAAGCGGCATCCGCAGTGCCTACGAGACGGGTCGCGGCTCCGTCATCATGCGCGGGCGCACGCATATCGAGACGATCCGCGGCGACCGGGAGGCGATCATCGTCACCGAAGTTCCCTATCAGGTGAACAAGGCGACGATGATCGAGAAGATGGCCGAACTCGTGCGCGACAAGCGCATCGAGGGCATCTCCGATCTGCGCGACGAATCCGACCGGCAGGGCTACCGCGTCGTCATCGAGCTTCGCCGCGACGCCGTCGCCGACGTCGTGCTGAACCAGCTCTATCGCTTTACGCCGCTGCAGACGTCGTTCGGCTGCAACATGGTGGCGCTCAACGGCGGCAAGCCCGAACAGCTGACCCTCGCCGATCTGCTGACGGCCTTCGTCGGCTTTCGCGAGGAAGTCGTCAGCCGGCGCACGAAGTATCTGCTGCGCAAGGCCCGGGAGCGCGCGCATACGCTGGTCGGTCTGGCGATCGCCGTCGCCAATATCGACGAGGTGATCCGCCTTATCCGTCACGCGCCCGATCCGTCGACGGCACGTTCGCAGCTCATGGAGCGTCGCTGGCCGGCCGCGGACGTCGCGCCGCTGATCCGGCTGATCGACGATCCGCGCCACCGGATCAACGAGGACGGGACCTACTATCTCTCCGAGGAGCAGGCGCGCGCCATCCTCGATCTACGCCTCCAGCGCCTGACGGCGCTCGGGCGCGACGAGATCGCCGACGAGTTGAACACGATCGGCGAGCAGATCCGCGACTATCTCGACATCCTCGGTTCCCGCGAGCGCATCCAGGACATCGTCAAGCAGGAACTGCGCGACGTGAAGGAGGAGTTCGGCACGCCGCGGCGCACCGAGCTCGCCGAGGGCGGTCCGGACATGGACGACGAGGACCTGATCGCCCGCGAGGACATGGTCGTCACCGTCTCCCATCACGGCTACATCAAGCGCGTGCCGCTTGCGACCTATCGGGCGCAGCGGCGCGGTGGCAAGGGCCGCTCGGGCATGGCGACGCGCGACGAGGATTTCGTCACGCGCCTTTTCGTGGCGAACACGCACACGCCGGTGCTGTTCTTTTCTTCGCGCGGCATCGTCTACAAGGAAAAGGTGTGGCGGCTGCCGATCGGAAGCCCCCAGTCGCGCGGCAAGGCACTGGTCAACATGCTGCCGATCCAGTCGGGCGAGCGCATCACGTCGATCATGCCGCTGCCCGAGGACGAGGAGGGCTGGGCAAACCTCGACGTCATGTTCGCGACGACGCGCGGCACGGTTCGCCGCAACAAGCTTTCGGATTTCACGCAGGTCAATCGCAACGGCAAGATCGCCATGAAGCTCGAGGACGAGACGGACTCGATCCTCGACGTCGAAACGTGTTCGGAGACCGACGACGTCGTGCTGACGACCGCGCTCGGCCAGTCGATCCGCTTTCCCGTCGACGACGTCCGCGTCTTCGCGGGGCGCAATTCCGTCGGCGTGCGCGGCATAAACCTGGCCGATGGCGACGCCCTGATTTCGATGGCGATCCTCGGACACGTCGACGCGACGCCGCAGGAACGCACGAGCTACCTGAAGCGAGCGACGGCCGAACGCCGCCGCGCGGGCGTCGAAGCGGACGAAGTGACGCTTTCCGGCGCGGATGCCGCCGAGGAGGTCGAGCTTTCGGAAGAACGCTACGAAGCGTTGAGGCAGAACGAGGAATTCTTCCTGACGGTCAGCGAGAAGGGCTACGGCAAGCGCTCGTCGTCGTACGATTTCCGCGTGTCGGGCCGGGGCGGCAAGGGTATCAAGGCGACGGACGTCACGAAGATCGACGATATCGGCAAGATGGTCGCCGCCTTCCCGATCAGTGAGGGCGACCAGCTCATGCTCGTATCGAACCGCGGCAAACTGATCCGCGTTCCGGTCGAGGGCATTCGCATCGCGAGCCGCGCCACGAAGGGCGTTACGATCTTCTCGACCGCTGCGGAAGAGCGCGTCGTCTCCGTCGAGCGCATCAACGAACCGGACGTAGAAGCCGAGGCCGCTGCAGCGGATGACGAGGAGACGGAAGGCGTTGCGGACGAAGCATCGCACAGCAGGACGGACGAGGTACCCGGATCTGGGGACGACTCGACTACTGACTAGCGGTGCCCGGAACGAGAACAACCGCTGGACCAAGCGTATGGCTTAGCCCGGCGGCGGAATTCTCATCCGACGAAGCTCAATCGCGGGTGTTTTGGAAAAACGTGCCGTTTCCACCGAGTGCACGCCGTGCCTCGGCATGGACGAGCCGAAGCTGATATACCACGCCGGCGAGACTGAGCGTCAGTACGCTGGCAAGCAGGACGGCAATGAGTGCGAGGGTCGATGTCATCGATTCTCCGTTGGCGAATATCCGAACGGCCCTGTCTTCGTAATCTGCGAAGTGCGTGCGTCAGTGACGCGGCGCGTGACGATGCCGTTTCTGGTCGTCGATCCTGACGGGCACGCGTGCGCCGCCCATTTCGTTTCGCATGGCTGCGAGGCTCGCCGTGAGCATGGCGAAGAACATGACGGTGGCCAGTAGCGCGATGAGCATGATGATCTCCCGTTTGCAATCCAACGCGGCGGATTCCGAAAAGTTTCAGACGATCGACACACGGGGTCTCTCTTGCTTGCGCCGGGGCCGTGCGCGTGACAGAACGGCCACACGAAAAGGAAGGTCATGACCACCGCGTTCTATCCCGGTTCCTTCGATCCGCTGACAAACGGCCATCTCGACGTGCTCGCTCAGGCGTTGCGCGTGGCCGATCGCGTGGTCGTCGGCGTCGGCATCCAGGCGAGCCGCAAACCGTTGTTCTCGTTCGATGAGCGGGCCGATCTGATCCACCGTTCGCTGGCCGATGCCCGGCCGGAGCGTAGTGGCGACATCGAGGTCGTCTCCTTCGACGATCTGGCGGTGGCGGCAGCAAGGCGTGTCGGTGCCACGCTTCTGGTGCGCGGTTTGCGCGACGGCACCGATCTCGACTACGAAATGCAGATGGCCGGCATGAACCGTCAACTTTCGCCCGAGATCCAGACGGTCTTCCTGCCGGCCGGTGCCTCCTTCCGGCCGATTACCGCCACATTGGTTCGCCAGATCGCGGCGATGGGCGGGGACGTAGGGGCCTTCGTACCGAAACCGGTTCTCGACGCTCTCGTCGCGAAGAACCGGCAAGCGGCGTCCTGACGTCCCGGGTAATCCCCTCCAGCCGAACGATACGAGGAGACACGATGAAACGCACGATCCTGACTGCCGCCGCCGCGCTGATGCTCGTCACTGCGCCCGGCATGGCGGCAAATGCGAAGGCGGCCGGCGACCGCATGACCATCCACCTCAAGCAGGGCAACGTGGTCGTCCAGCTGATGCCGAAGCTCGCGCCGAAGGCGGTCGAGCGTCTGGAGACGCTTGCCGAAAAGGGTGCCTACGACAACGTCGCTTTCCACCGCGTCATCGACGGCTTCATGGCGCAGACAGGTGACGTGAAGTACGGCGACATGAAGGACGGCTACGACCCGCAGCGTGTCGGCACCGGCGGTTCGAGCATGTCCGACCTGCCGGCCGAGTTCACCGACACGCCCTTCGTGCGCGGAACGGTCGGCATGGCACGTGCGCAGGATCCGGATTCGGCGAACTCGCAGTTCTTCATCATGTTCGCGCCCGCGCCATCGCTCGATGGAAAATACACGGTCGTCGGCAAGGTCGTCGACGGCATGGACGTGGTCGATCACATCAAGCGCGGCGCTATGTCCGACAACGGCAAGGTCGACGATCCCGACCGCATGCTGAGTGTGACGATCGACGACGGCTCGAGCGATTCGAGCGGAAAATAAGCAAGGGAAGGGTTTATCGCGATGACCGAGATCAACGATCCGGAAAATACCGTCACCATGGAAACGACGAAGGGCAGGGTGGTCATCAAGCTGATGCCCGAAACCGCACCGAAACACGTCGACCGGATCAAGGAACTCACGCGCACGGGCTTTTATGACGGCGTGGTGTTTCACCGCGTCATCGACGGCTTCATGGCGCAGACGGGCGATCCGACCGGAACGGGCATGGGCGGTTCGGACAAGCCGAACCTCGCGCCGGAATTTTCCGAAACGCAGCACGTTCGCGGCACCTGTTCCATGGCGCGCAGCCAGCAGCCGGATTCGGCGAACTCGCAGTTCTTCATCTGCTTCGAGGACGCGCCCTGGCTGAACAGCCAGTATACCGTCTGGGGCCAGGTCATCGAGGGAATGGACAATGTCGACAAGCTGAAGCGAGGCGAGCCGGTGCAGGGCCCCGACTCCATTCTCACGATGCGCGTCGCGGCCGACCTCGACTGAACCCGACCATGCCGGTGCGCCGTTACGCGGCGTGCCGGTCACCTTCGGCGAATGCCTGGCGCCTGGTGCCAAGCGCTACGCCACCTTCTTCGACTGACCCTCGCCATGCGTGTCGATCTCTTCGATTTCGAGCTGCCGGACGAGCGGATCGCGCTCAGGCCCGCGAGCCCGCGCGACACGGCGCGCCAACTCGTCGTTCGCCCGGGTGAACCGCTCGAGGATCGCGTCGTTGCCGATCTCGATACGCTTCTCGAACCGGGCGACGCCCTCGTGCTGAACGACACGCGGGTGATCCCGGCGCGTCTCGACGGCATCCGCCGGCGGGGTGAAGATGCGCGCACGCACGTGCAGGCCACACTGCACATGCGGACCGACGGGAACACGTGGAAGGCGTTTGCGCGGCCCGGCAAACGTATTCGTGCCGGCGACCGCATCGCGTTCAGCGGCCAAGAGGATGGCGAAGGCAAGCTCGATGCCGAAGTGGTCGAGAAGGGCGAGGCCGGCGAGGTCACCCTGCGCTTCGGTCTTGCCGGCGGCGAACTGGACCGCGCGATCGCGGCCGCCGGCCACGTGCCCCTGCCGCCCTACATCGCTTCGAAGCGCGCGGAAGATGCAAGCGACATCGAAGACTACCAGACGGTCTACGCCCGTGAAAACGGCGCCGTCGCGGCGCCGACGGCCGGGCTTCACTTTACCGAAGACCTCTTCGAAAGACTGCGCGTTCGGGGCGTCTCGCTTCATTTCGTGACGCTCCATGTCGGCGCCGGCACCTTTCTGCCCGTCAAGGCGGACGACACCGGCGACCATCGCATGCACTCCGAGATCGGCCAGGTGAGCGAAGAGACGGCGGCCGCGCTCAACGCGGTGCGGGCCTCCGGCGGGCGCGTCGTCTCGGTCGGCACGACGTCCCTCCGGCTTCTGGAAAGTGCGGCGCGCGAGGACGGCACGCTTGAGCCCTGGTCGGGAGCGACGGACATCTTCATTACGCCCGGCTATCGCTTTCGCTTCGTCGACGTCCTGATGACGAATTTCCACCTGCCGCGATCGACGCTCTTCATGCTCGTTTCCGCCTTTTCCGGTCTCGAAACGATGCAGGCGGCCTATGCCCATGCGATCGCGAACGGCTACCGCTTCTATTCCTACGGGGATTCGAACCTCCTCTTTCGGTCGGAGCCATCATGAGCGAGGCTTTCGGCTTTCGGCTTCTCGCGCGTGACGGCGTTGCGCGACGAGGCGAGGTCACGATGCCGCGCGGCACGATCCGGACACCCGCTTTCATGCCGGTCGGTACGGCGGGCACCGTGAAGGCGATGTATCTGGATCAGGTGCGCGCGCTCGGCGCCGACGTCATTCTCGGCAATACCTATCACCTGATGCTGCGCCCCGGGGCCGAGCGTGTCGCCCGCCTCGGCGGACTTCATACGTTCGCCGGCTGGCCGCATCCGATCCTCACGGATTCAGGCGGCTTTCAGGTCATGTCTCTGGCGGCGCTGCGCAAGCTCGACGAGACCGGCGTCACGTTCCGTTCGCACGTCGACGGTACGCCGCACGTACTGACGCCCGAACGTTCGATCGAAATTCAGGGCCTGCTCGATTCCGATATCCAGATGCAGCTCGACGAATGCGTCCGGCTGCCAGGCGAGAGGGGCGACATCGAGCGCGCAATGGAGCTTTCCGTGCGCTGGGCCGAGCGGTGCAAGCACGCTTTCGGCGATCAGCCGGGTAAGGCAATGTTCGCGATCGTCCAGGGCGGCGACCACGCCGATCTTCGGGAACGGTCCGCACGTGCACTCGTCGACCTCGACCTGAAGGGCTACGCGGTCGGCGGCCTTGCCGTCGGCGAGCCGCAGGCGGTCATGCTCGACATGCTCGACGCTACCTGCGCCCACCTTCCGGCGGACAAGCCGCGTTACCTGATGGGGGTCGGCACGCCCGAGGACATCCTGCTTTCGGTCGGCCGCGGTATCGATATGTTCGATTGCGTGATGCCGACGCGCGCCGGACGGCACGGCGTCGCCTATACGAGGCGCGGCCGGATCAATCTTCGGAACGCGCGGCACGCCGAGGATACCCGGCCGCTCGATGCCGAATCCGATTGTCCTGCCGCACGCGACTATTCGCGCGCCTACCTGCACCATCTGGTGCGCTCGAAGGAAGCGCTCGGCGGCATGGTGCTGACCTGGAACAATCTTGCCTATTACCAGAACCTGATGGCGGGCATCCGCGCCGCCATCGAGGCCGGCCGCTACGCCGACCATGTGGAGGCGGTGCGGGCAGAATGGGCGCGCGGCGATCTGCCACCGGTCGACGGCCGGTAAGTCCGCCGATCAGGCCGAGGCCGCCGCCTTGATCATCTGCACGGCCGAAATCTTGAGCGAACCGTCCGGTTGCCGCTCGAGCCGGTAGATCGCCGTCCAGTCCTGTCCGTCCGGGGCATGGATCAGCACGGACTGGATGATCGTATCGCCACCTGCCTCGACCTTCGATCCGCCGAAGGTAAAATTGTTCGGACGGTAGACGGGTGCATAGCCGCGCTTGACCATCTCGAAGAAGGCGTCGGGCGTCGGATACATCTGCTTGATGCCCGGCGCGGCGAACGAATACGCCTTTTCCTCGTCGTCGTTCAGGAACGCCTGGATCTGGTCGGCGATGATTGTCTGCGCTTCCTTGGAACCGTCGCCCGCAAGGCCCGGCACGCATGTTGCCGCAAGCAGCAGGATGGCCATCAGACCGCGGATGGAATGGTTCATGCCGTCGATCTCCCTTCGTCCTCTCATGAAGACGGACGAAGGGCACAGAAAGTTTCGCTGGCGGCACGAGTGTGCATACGCTGCGACTAAAACGGCGTTGCAAGACGCGCCTGCGCGCGCCAAGATTTCCTCCGTCATCGAGGAGAAGCGAAGGAATGAACATCAGCGAGGCTGCCATCGTCGCCTGGCTGTCGGACGTGAAGAACGCGTTCGTAGTTGCCGTTTCCAGCCCCGCCGCCCTCATTCAGATCGGCGTGATCCTCGCGGCGTTCATTGTCGCGCGGCCGGTCGGCGGCCTGTTCGAGCGTCGATTGGAGCGCCGGGCGCGCGGGCTCCGAACGAGCGCCGGCGTGCTCAGGCTCGTCGTCGCGACGCTACGGCGCATGCGTCTCGTCGTTTTCGTCGCCATTCTGTGGATCGTACGCCTCGCCCTTTTATCGGCGAACAGGCCGGCTCAAAGCGGGCTGATCATCGCCGTGCTCTATCTGGCGACGGCGTGGCTCGTGATCGGCGTCCTCACGCGCATCATCCGCAATCGGACCCTGTCGCGCCTCGTGGCACTGGCGATCTGGTGCTACGTCGCGGTCAAGGTCGTCGGCATCGAACATCCCGTCGTCACCGCGCTCGACCGCATGGCGATCGATATCGGCACGTTTCATCTCTCCGCACTCTTCGTCATCAAGATCGTTGCGGTGACGATGGCGCTGTTCTGGTTCGCCGTCTTTTCCGGCAATTTCATCGAAAACCGCATCTCACGCACCGAAGATCTTTCGCCGTCGCTGAAGGTGCTGCTCGCGAAACTCGCGAAGATCGCGCTGATCGCCTTTGCGGGAGCGATCGCGCTCAGGGCGACCGGCATCGACCTCACGGCGCTGACGGTCTTTTCGGGCGCGGTCGGCGTCGGCGTCGGCCTCGGCCTCCAAAAGGTGGTTTCGAACTTTCTTTCCGGCATCATCATCCTGCTCGACAAGTCCATCAAGCCCGGCGACACGATCGAACTCGGCGATACGTTCGGCTGGATCCGGGAACTGCGCGCGCGCTTCGTGTCGGTCATCACGCGGGACGGCCGCGAATACCTGATCCCGAACGAGGATCTGATCGCCCAGCGCGTCATCAACTGGTCGTTTTCGAGCGATCTGGTGCGCATCAACGTCGAGTTCGGTGTCGCCTATGACAGCAACCCCCACGAAGTCTCGCGCATCGCGATCGAGGCGGCGAGGGGGGTGCCCCGGGTCATTGCCGACCAGGCGCCCGTGTGCTGGCTGACGGCCTTCGGCGATTCCTCCCTCGACTTCACGCTGCGCTTCTGGATCCACGATCCGCAGGCCGGCCTGACCAACATTCGTGGCCAGGTGCTTCTCGCGCTATGGGACGCGTTCCAGGAGGCCGGCATCCGCATACCGTTCCCGCATCGCGAGATCCTCATGCACACGCCGGTCGAGGTCACGCGGCCCGAACGCCGGCCGCCGAACCATGCATCCGACGAGCATTGAACGCCTATGCTCCGGTCGGCATGGGTCCGACGTCGGCGCTACCGTGCCATCCCACCCGATCGAGCGGACGCCTGCGAAACTACTGCCGAGGACGAACGAGCGTGGCGATGCCGACGCCGAGCACGCCGGCGCACGCCTTTATGGCCGCGTCATGCAGGCGCGGATGACGGCCGATCGCGACGAATTGCAACAGTTCGAGCCCGACGGCCCCCGCGACGAACGCAGCCGCCACGAGCGACCAGGATCGCCGAGGCGTGACCAGCGCCGTTACCAGACCGGCCACGAAGAACCCGAAAGCCCGATCGACATCCGCCCCGAACCCCAGCGAAGGCCGCAACGAGATCGGCGAGACCGTAGCGGCCACGAGGACCAGGACGCTGACGACAGCGAGAAGACGCACGAACTTCTTCACGGACTTTCCTCTCGACCAACCAGGCTGGCCAGCATTTCGAAGCATCGATCCGTGAGACGACCCCGGCGAATACCGCTACGGTCGGTTCGGGCGGCAGATCGTAGGCACACGATCTGCGAGATGGCGGGGGAGGTGGGATGATGGAGTTGTTTTTATTACACCAATAAAATCAATAATTTACAGCTTCTTTCGCGTTTGCCGAGTGGGTAAATTGGGACACTTTTCCGGGTGTCCCGATAGTGTCATTTGACCGAGCCTATATCTGGATGCCGAGCTTTTCGATCGCTTCCTTTTTGACGTATGCGATGGCTATATCCTTCATCATGCCAAGCGTCGCACCGCCAAGCGATGAAGCTCCCTTCTTCGTCTTCGCCCATACCGTTTGATCTCGAATGACGTTCAGGTAGTCGTGCCCCTGATTGGTCATTCGATAAACGCCTTTGTTGACGGCTTCGAAAAAGCCGGCGTCGCACAAAAGCTCGGCGTGTTGATGCTTTTTCTGTTCTTCCGGTCTCATGCTTAGTTTGAGCGAAGCGACAAGATACAAGTCGTCGGACGCCTCCATGTCGAGAAGCAACTGCCGAATATAATCGTCGTCTCGTTTCATGCCGGTCCCCTAATTGAGTAGCCGAACTTATCACTCGTCTTCCCATATCGGAATGCGCTTCGTCTTAACGCCGACGAGCTTCAGGACGTGCACGTTCATGCGTTCGCCGCTTGAGGTATGAGCAGCCCGCCATGTGTTCCAATCTCCCCTGCAACTTGGGACAGTCGATTGGGACAGTTTATGCGGCGCAAAGCCCTGGTATGCAAGGTTTCGAGAAAAATCAGGGGCTTGCAGGGCGATGGCGGAGGAGGTGGGATTCGAACCCACGGTGGCATCGCTGCCACGCCGGTTTTCAAGACCGGTGCCTTCGACCGCTCGGCCACTCCTCCGAAGGCTTTGTTCTGTCCGCTTATGCGCGTTCGTACGTTCGAGCGGCGAGGCGGTCGCAACGGTCGCGCTACCGAATGCCTTCGAGGCTTCGCCTTACCGCGTCGGACTTCGTATCGTCAACGCGATCGTGCTTGTGGCATCGACGCGATCATAAGCGTTTCGCGATGGCGACGACGGGTTATTGGTTGGTGTTTTCGTGGGCGTTGCCGTTCGTCGTCTTGGCTGGTCCACCGGGTTGCCAGAGCACGGCGATCGCCGCAAAGGCAAGGATGGCGACGATGACGATCGCGCTCTGGAACGGGCGCAGACGCGTAGCGATCTTTTTCTTGAGCTGGTCGCGACGGCGGGATTGGCGTTCTTTTCGAAGCGAGACGATCTTTCCCATCTTTGCCTTGTCGCTCCTGGAATGCGTTGCGCCGGTCGCCTGCTTCGGTGGCCGGATGTCCTCGAAAGTCGGTGATGTAGACGAATCGGTCGGCTTGTCCATCACACTCGCGGCCGCCGTTGCCGGCGCCCGGGTTCCGCTGTAAAGCAGGTTTGCCGCCCTTTATGCGTAGGTGTCACCTTTCTGCCACTTTCGGGCATCCATAAGGAGCGGCGGCAGCGAACTTCGGCGGGGGTCCGGTTCGTTGCACGAACACGATGAACGTGAACGGGTCGGGGAACGTGTCGAACGCATCGCATAGCCATGCCGTGCCGCTTATGCGCGCGGGCAAGATCGCATCCGCGTCGTTTCTGGTCGCCGGGCTCGCAGCCTGCACGACCACGGGCAACGAAACGGCATCCGTCGAAACGAGCACGGCGACGCAGTTCGCCGCGAGCCACAAGCCCGCCGAGCCGGCTGCTGCCAAGCGCAAGAAGGCGACTGGGGTCGTCGGCAAGCCCTACAAGGTCGCAGGCAGATGGTATCGACCCAAGCGCAATCCGGAATACGACAAGATCGGGCTCGCTTCCTGGTACGGGCCGAATTTCCACGGCCAACGCACTGCCAGCGGCGAGGTCTACAACCAGCACGGCCTTTCGGCCGCCCACAAGACGCTTCCGCTTCCCTGCTACGTGCGCGTTACCAACGAAATGACCGGCGACGCGGTGACCGTGCGCGTCAACGACCGCGGGCCGTTCGCCGACAACCGCATCATCGACCTTTCCAACGAAGCGGCGAAGCTTCTCCACATGCGCAGCAAGGGCGTCGCCAAGGTCCGCGTGACCTATGTCGGCAAGGCTTCGTCGAAGAGCGACGACACGTCTTTGCTCATGGCTTCGTATCGCTCCGGCAGCGGTGATGCCGCGCCGACGCCATCTTCGAGCGGTGCCGGTACGATGGTCGCAAGCAACGATTCGGATTTGGGCTGGCTTCCGGGCGTCTCTTCCGCCGACGCTTCGAACCGTTCGCTGCCGGTGAGCGCGGCCGCCATGGTCTCCACGAAGATCCGGACGGGCCCGGCGCAGCGCGAGATCCAGGATGTGCTCGTACCGCAACACGCGCCGATGCCGGCGGCACGCCCGTCCATGGCGCCCGCGCGGCCGGAACCCGCGAGAGACCCCGCCGTCAACGCGTTCGCTCCGGCGATGGGCGAAGGGCAGGCTGCTGGTGCATTCCGGTCCATTCTGGCCAACGGGCAGCACGGCAACGTAGGTCCGACCGTTCGAAACGGCTCCGGCGATCAGGACTGACGAAGCTTTTACCGTGCTTTTGCCTTCCACGCACTTTCCCAAGCCGGTCAGGATGGGCTAGCGTCGAGCCTTGTTCTGACGGGCTTCGGGAAATGACGTGATGCAAAAATGGGTTTCGCGCGCGGCGGGTCTGGCTGTGGCCGTGGCAATGGCGTGTGCCGCGATGGCGCCCGCTCGCGCACAGCTGTTCGAGACGCGCGCCAAGCAGGCCTATCTGATGGACGGCGAAACCGGCACCGTCCTTTTCTCCAAGAACGCCGATCGGCTCGTGCCGCCTGCCTCTCTCGCGAAGCTGATGACGGTCGACGTCGTCTTCCACGCGCTGAAGAGCGGCCGGCTCAAGATGGACGATACATTCCAGGTTTCCGAAAACGCCTGGCGCCAGGGCGGGGCATCCTCCGGCGGCTCGACGATGTTCGCGAAGGTGCACTCCACCATCCCGCTCAAGGACCTGATCCAGGGCATCATCGTTCAGTCCGCGAACGATGCCTGTATCGTCGTCGCCGAGGGCATGGCGGGCTCGGAGGCGAACTTCGCCAGGGTGATGACGAACCGTGCGCGCAAGATCGGGCTGAAGAAGTCGACCTTCGACAACGCGACAGGCCTTCCGGACCCGAAAACGCGCGTGACGATGCACGAACTGGCGCTGCTCGCGCGCCACATCCACGATACGTACCCCGAATATTACCATATCTTCGGCGAGGAATCGTTCACCTGGAACGACATCCGCCAGCGCAACCGCAATCCTCTTGTCCACGAGAATATTGGCGTGGACGGCCTGAAGACCGGGCATACGGAAAATGCCGGCTACGGCATCGTCGCCTCCATGCAGCGAAACGACCGGCGTCTCTACCTCGCGATGACGGGCATGGACAGCGAACGGGAACGCGCGGAGGAATCGCGCAAGTTGCTCGAATGGGGCATGCGTTCCTTCGAAAAGCATTCGCTCTTCGCCAAGAACGACGTGGTCGGCAAGGTCAGCGTCTATGGTGGCACGCAATCCTCGCTGCCGGTGACGGCAAACAAGCCCGTGTCGATCTTTCTTCCGATCACGGACCCCGACCGCCTGCGCGCACAGATCGACTATGACTGGCCGCTCAAGGCACCCGTCGAAAAGGGTGCGAAAGTCGGCACGCTGAAGATCTTTCTCGGCGATACGCTCAGCCAGCAGACGCCGGTCTATGCAGCGGCGGCCATGGACAAGGGCCCGCTCTACAAGCGCGCCTTCGATGCCTTCGAGGAACTGACGCTTTCGCAGTTCTAGGGCATCGGCAATGCCAGCGTGACCTCCCGTTGGCGCATGGCAGGTTGCGATCGCCCGCCGCGCATTGTTGGTTGGGCTCGTCGAAACGCTCGAAGCGCAATGATTCGCCGCTTCGGCCGGCGGTAGGATCGCGGAATTCGCGCGGCGAGGAAGGATCGGGTTCGATGCCGTACAATTCGCCAGGGCGGTTCATCACCTTCGAAGGTGGTGAAGGGGTCGGAAAGTCGACCCAGATCCGCCTGCTCGCGCAAAAGCTTCGCCAGAAGGGGTTCGACGTGACCACCACGCGCGAGCCCGGTGGTTCGCCGGGTGCGGAAGCGGTGCGGCACGTGCTTCTGACCGGCGCGGCCGAAGAGTTCGGAACGCGCTTCGAGGCGACGCTCTTCGCCGCCGCGCGCGCCGATCACGTTGCACAGGTCATTCGTCCCGCGATCGAGGACGGGCGGGTCGTACTGTGCGACCGGTTCATGGATTCCACGCGCGTCTACCAGGGCGCGACCGGCAATCTCGAAGCAAACTTCGTGCACGCGCTGGAGCGGCTCGCGCTGAATGGGCTGACGCCCGATCTCACGATCCTGCTCGACATGCCGGCCGAGACCGGGCTCGCGCGGGCAAGGGCGCGAGACGAGCCGAAATCGCCCGATACCAGGGACGGAGCTACGGTTTCGGGGCAGGAGGGAGCGCCTGTCGTCCCCGTCTCCGATCGGTTCGAGCGCGAGGATCTTGCGATCCATGAAACGCGTCGGCAGGCATTCCTCGATCTTGCCGAGAGCGAGCCCGACCGGTTTCGCACCATCGACGCGGATCAGAGCGTCGAAGCGATTGCGAGCGCGGTCCTGATCGCCGTTCATTCGGTGCTTCCCAAGGGTGCGCAAGCCTCTCGCAAAGCCGGCGGGCAGGGGACATGAGCGAGACTGCCGGCCTGCTCGAAGGTGCATTGCCGCCGAACGAAAACACCGCCCTGTTCGGGCACGAGGATGCCGGCGCATTCCTGGCGCAGGCCTATCGCAACGGCCGGATCCACCATGCGGTTCTTCTCGAAGGTGCGGAGGGCATCGGCAAGGCGACGCTCGCCTTCCGCTTCGCCAACCAGATCTTGCGTTTCCCCAGGCATACGGATGCGCCGGGCGAACTCGCAGCACCCGATCCGGCTTCGCCCGCCTATCGGCAGATCGTCTCCGGTGCCTCGCACGATCTCCTGCACCTGACCCGCCCGAGCGATGCCGCATCCGGACGGCTCAAATCGGCGATCACGGTGGAGGAGGTGCGTCGCGCCAGCCGCTTTCTGGCTCAAACGTCGGGAAGCGGGAACTGGCGCATCGTCATCGTCGATCCGGCCGACGATCTGAACCGGGCGGCGGCGAACGCGATCCTGAAGATCCTCGAAGAACCGCCGCGCAACGCGCTGTTCCTCGTCGTTTCGCATGCCCCAGGCCGGCTCCTGCCGACCATCCGGTCGCGGTGCCTGCCGCTCAGGCTCGAGCCGCTCGGCGAGGAAGCATTGCGAGCGGCTCTCGCCCATCTCGGTTTTGCCGCTGGCGGGAATGACGACATCGAAGCGGTGATCGCACGCGCCGGCGGCAGCGTTGCGCGCGCCTTGATGATGCTGCGCTATGGCGGCCTCGACATCGCGGCAGGCTTCGAGGCCATCGTCGAAAAAAGGGGGGCAGGACGGGGAAAGGGCGCGTCGCGTGAAGACATGCACCGGCTTGCCGATACGCTTTCGGCAAGGGATCGCGAAACCGCCTACGCCTTCTTTCGCAGCGAGGTCGTCGAATGGATCGAGAAGCGGGCGCGCGAGGCGGCCGGCCGGGGTAGGATCCGCGAGGCCGCCGGTCTTGCCGCGCTCGTCTCGCAGCTGGGCGAACGCTGGCGCGAGGCCGACGCCTACAACCTTGATCGCAAGCAGACGATCCTTTCGACATTCACATCGCTCTTCGCTGCCCTGCCGGAGTGAGCCGGGTCTGCCGGTGGAGTTCGAACACAGCGCTTTCGTGCGGACGGGAAACGATCTAAGACGACGCGAGTAGGCGCCGGCAGGCGCACGCGTTTTGCATCCAGGGCAGGCCGAATGACGGACGACAATCGCTTTTACATCACCACCGCCATTTCCTATCCCAACGGCAATCCGCATATCGGCCATGCCTATGAACTGATCGCGACGGATGCGATGGCACGCTTCCAGCGTTGCGACGGCAAGACCGTGCATTTCATCACCGGCACGGACGAGCACGGGCAGAAGATGCTCCAGACGGCACGGCGGGAAGGCATCGAGGTCCAGGCACTGGCCGACCGGAACTCCGTCAAATTCAAAGAGATGGCAGAAACGCTTAACGCTTCGAACGACGACTTCGTGCGCACCAGCGAGGCGCGCCACCATGCCGCCTGTCGTGAGATATGGCAACGCCTCGAAGCCGCCGGCGACATCTACAAGGACAGTTACGCCGGCTGGTACTCCGTGCGCGAGGAAGCGTATTACCAGGAAAGCGAGACCGAGGTTCGCGGCGACGGCGTGCGCTACGGTCCGCAGAACACGCCCGTCGAATGGGTGGAGGAGGAAAGCTACTTCTTCCGTCTTTCCGCTTATCAGGACCGCCTGCTCGAGCATTACGAGGAACACCCGGAGTTCATCGGCCCGCCGGAGCGGCGCAACGAGATCGTATCCTTCGTGAAGTCCGGCCTGCGCGACCTTTCCATGTCGCGCACGACGTTCGATTGGGGCATCAAGGTGCCGAACGACGAACGGCACGTCATGTATGTGTGGGTCGATGCGCTGACGAACTACCTGACCGGCGTCGGCTATCCCGACGAAGGCGACGCGCGCTGGCCGTTCTGGCCGGCGGACCTGCACGTGATCGGCAAGGACATCACGCGCTTTCACTGCGTCTACTGGCCGGCTTTCCTCATGTCGGCCGGTCTGCCTCTGCCCAAACGGATCTTCTCCCACGGGTTCCTGTTCAACCGCGGCGAGAAGATGTCGAAATCGGTCGGGAACGTGGTCGATCCCTTCGCGCTGGTCGAAACCTACGGTCTGGACCCGGTACGCTACTTCTTTTTGCGGGAGGTCCCGTTCGGGCAGGACGGCAGTTATTCGCACGACGCGATCGTCGGGCGCATCAACGCCGATCTGGCGAACGATCTCGGCAATCTCGCCCAGCGCTCGCTGTCGATGATCGCCAAGAACTGTGGCGGCATCGTCCCGGCGTTCGGCGAGCCCGACGAGGCCGACCGGGCCATACTTTCCGCCGTCGACGCGTTGCTTCCGCAGTTGCGCGAAGCGATGGCGGCCCAGGCGACCCACGCCGCGCTTGCCTCGATCTTCGCGCTCGTGGCGGACGCCAACCGGTATTTCGCTGCGCAGGAACCCTGGGCCCTGAAGAAGTCCGATCCCGAGCGGATGGGCAGCGTGCTCTACGTGACGGCCGAAATCGTTCGCCAGATCGCCATCGCTTGTCAGCCCTTCATGCCGTCGTCCTCGGCCGCGTTGCTCGACCTTCTCGGCGTCGCCGAGGATGCACGAGGCTTCGACCGGCTGGGCGAGGGGGGTCGTCTCGCTTCGGGCAGCGAACTTCCTGCACCGAAGCCCGTCTTTCCGCGCTACGTCGAACCCGAATCCATCAAGGACAGCTGACTTCCTCCATGCTGATCGACAGCCATTGCCATCTGGATTTTCCGGATTTCGAAGACGAACGCGATGCGATCGTCGAACGCGCGCGAGAAGCCGGCGTGAGGCGTTTCGTGACGATCTCGACACGCGTCAAGCAGTTCGAGCAAGTCCATGCACTGACCGAAGCCTATGACGACGTCTATTGCTCCGTCGGCACCCATCCGCACAACGCCGACGAGGAACTGGACATCGAAACGGCCGACTTGGTGCGTCTTGCCGAAGGACCGAAGGTCGTGGCGATCGGCGAGGCGGGGCTGGACTATTTCTATGACAACGCCCCGCGCGAAGCGCAGGCGACCGGTTTTCGCCGCCATGTTGCCGCTGCCCGGCAAACCGGCCTGCCGCTCGTGATTCATTCGCGCGCCGCCGACGACGATATGATCGCCATTCTCGAAGACGAATCAAAAAAGGGCGCCTTCCCCTTCATTTTGCACTGTTTTTCTGCCGGTCGCGCGCTCGCGGAAACCGGCGTGAAGCTCGGCGGCTACGTTTCGTTCTCTGGAATTCTTACCTTCAAGAACTCTCAGGACATCCGTGAAATCGCAGCGGATATTCCGGCCGAACGCATCCTCGTCGAAACCGATGCGCCGTATCTCGCACCGGTCCCGCATCGCGGCGGTCGCAACGAACCGGCCTACGTCGCGGACACCGCACGGGTTCTGGCCGAGACGCGGGCTGTGAGTTACGAAGAAATCCTCCGTCAGACGAGCGAAAACGCGTTTCGTGTCTTCGCGAAGATGCCGCGACCGGCCTCATGAAGGTCCGGCGGCGTTTCACGATCCTCGGCTGCTCGTCTTCACCGGGCGTGCCACGCATCACCGGCGACTGGGGCGCGTGCGATCCGAACGAACCGAAGAACCGGCGCAGCCGCTCGTCGATGCTCGTCGAACAGATCGCCGCGGACGGCGCATCCACGTCAGTGATCATCGATACCGGTCCGGATTTCCACGGCCAGATGGTCGCCGCCGGCGTCACGCGCATCGACGGCGTGGTCTACACCCATCCGCATGCCGACCACATTCACGGCATCGACGACCTGCGCGGCTTCGCGATCGAGATGCGCACCCGCGTCCCGATCCATGCCGAACGCCACACGCTCGACCGGCTCTACGAAGCGTTTCGGTACTGCTTCGAAACGCCCGAGGGTAGCGCGTATCCGCCGATTCTCGACGCGCACGAGATACCGCCGTCCTGGCCCGACGTTACGATCGAAGGGCCGGGCGGTCCGATCGTGCTTCGCCCGCTCGAACAAATCCATGGCGATATCCGTTCGCTCGGCTATCGCATCGGCGATGTCGCGTATTGCTGTGACGTCAGCGATTTTCCGAACGAGACCATCGCCAAGCTTGGCGATCTCGACGTGCTGGTCATCGATGCATTGCAGAAGCGCGAGCATCCGAGCCATCTCTCACTCGACCAGGCGCTGGGCTGGATTGAGCGGCTCGGCGCCCGGCGCGCCTATCTGACCCACATGCATACGCCGCTCGATTACGCGGTCGCGATGGCCGAAACGCCGGAGCACGTCGAACCGGCTTACGACCAACTGGTCTTCGAGCGCGACGTGGAACTGTGAGCGCCGGTGGAAAGCGGCCTTGTACGCGTCGAGGATGCCGCAACGCTTATCGGGCTTGCGATTGAGATCCAGCTCGTGGACCGGTCCACGCGTACGGTAGAAGATGCTGCGAACGTATACGGCTCCGACGTCGCGCAGATCGTCAAGTCGCTGGTCGACGCACGGTAATCGCAATTCCTCAGCCGCACGCCACCGACCAGATCGGTTTTAGTTCCATAATCCATCTTATGCGATCTATGGACTGAGGGGCTCAGGGCGCGTTTCGGCTGGATCCACGGTCCGGCCACCGAGTTCCATCATGATGGCGGTGAACTGACCGCCACCACGGGTGACCTTCCTTACGCCGCGTTGCCTCGGCGCCAACTGAAACGTGCCACGGGTGCGTCGCCGGCGATTGCCGGCTGATAGTGGTTCGCGATGCCTGTCAGGCGTTTGTCGGCCAGCCGTTTCAAGGCGATCTCGTCGGTGACGACGAAGCTGTCGAAGCCGCAACGCAGCATCAGCGGTATCTGATCGATGAGCACGTCGCCGGTCGCACGCAGGGCTCCAGCATAACCGTGCCGGCTACGAAGCAAGGCCGCTTGCGAAAAGGCGCGTCCGTCATTGAAGGCCGGAAAGCGCAGTGCGACGAGCTCCAGCCCGGAAAGATACGGGACGAGCCGCTCGATCTCTTCGTTCGGTTCCACCATCACGCCGGCGGCCGGTTTCGCGCCGTCGGCAAACTCGGCAAGGAACGTCTCGAGCGTCGGAACGCGGGTTCCATCCGAAGCTCCGGCATCCGGCTCGATCGTCCACGGATCGTTTTCGACGAAACCGTCGACGGTCCAGATTCGGCTCATGCGGCTCTCCTTGCTGCCCTACGCGGCCTTGGCGTTTTCGGGATAGAGCGCGGCCTTGAACGGTTCCGCACCGACACGGCGATAGGTCTCGATGAAAGCTTCGTCCGCGCCGTCGCGAAGGGAAAGATAGGTGTCGACGATGGTTTCGACGGCATCCGGGACCTTTTCCGGTGCGAAACCCTTGCCGACGATCTCGCCGATCGAAGCCGTCTCGTCGGCCGAACCGCCGAGCGTGATCTGATAGGCCTCGACGCCTTTCTTCTCCAACCCCAGTAAGCCGATGTGGCCGACATGGTGGTGTCCGCAGGCGTTGATGCAGCCGGAGATCTTGATCTTGAGATCGCCGATCGTGCGTTGGCGCTCAGGATCGGCGAACCTTTGCGAAAGCGCCTGCGCGACCGGGATCGAGCGTGCCGTCGCGAGCCCGCAATAGTCGAGCCCGGGGCACGAGATGATGTCCGTCACGAGCCCCACATTGGCTTCGGCGAGGCCGAGCGGAACGAGCGCCCGGTAGAGCGGCTCGAGATCCGCCTTCGCGACGTGCGGCAGCACGAGGTTCTGCTCGTGCGTGACGCGCAACTCGTCGAAGCCGTATTCCTCTGCGAGATCGGCAAAGGCATCCATCTGATCGGCGTCCATATCGCCGGGAATGCCGCCGATCGGCTTCAGCGATACGGTCACGCTCGCATAGTCCGGATGGCGGTGGGCGGAGACGCTGCGCGCCGCCCACCGTGCGAAGCCTTCGTCGCCACGCTGCCATTCTGCGAGCTGGCGCCAGCCCTCCGGCCTAGCGAAAAGATCGGGCAGCGCGAAATAATCGCCGATGGCCGCGATATCGCGATCCGGCAGCGTCAGCTCGCCGTCTTTGAGTTCGGCCCATTCGCGCTCGACCTGGCTGCGAAGCTCTTCGAGCCCGGTCTCGTGGACTAGGATCTTGATGCGGGCCTTGAACTTGTTGTCGCGCCGTCCTTGCATGTTGTAGACGCGCAGGATTGCGGTGACGTAGGAAAGCAGGTGCTCTTCTGGCAGGAAGTCCTTGATCTTCTTGGCAAGCATGGGCGTGCGTCCCTGCCCGCCGCCGACATAGACGGTGAAACCGAGATTGCCGTTTTCGTCACGCTTGGCCTGCAGGCCGATGTCGTGCACCTGGATCGCCGCGCGGTCGTGCTGCGATCCCGTCACCGCGATCTTGAACTTGCGCGGCAGGAACGAAAATTCCGGATGGACCGACGACCATTGCCGCAGGATCTCGGCGTAGGGTCGGGGATCGACGACCTCATCGGCCGCGGCACCGGCGAAATGGTCGGCGGTGACGTTGCGGATACAGTTGCCGGAGGTCTGGATCGCGTGCATCTCCACACTCGCGAGATCGCGCAGGATCGCCGGAATATCTTCAAGCCGAGGCCAGTTGAACTGGATGTTCTGGCGCGTGGTAAAATGCCCGTAGCCGCGGTCGTAGGTCCGCGCCACATGGGCGAGCATGCGCAGCTGCCGGCTCGCAAGCGTCCCGTAGGGCACGGCGATGCGCAGCATGTAGGCGTGCAGCTGAAGATAGACGCCGTTCATCAACCGCAGGGGCTTGAACGCGTCCTCGGTGATCTCGCCGGAAAGCCGGCGTTCGACCTGATCGGCGAACTGGTCGATCCGCTCGGCGACGAAGGCGCGGTCGAACTCGTCATAGCGATACATGCGGGAAACTCCTGGTCTCGCTTCGTCGGTCGCGGTCAGCCGGCCACGCGGTGCGTGACGCGAGCGTCTCGGCCGTAGGGGATCGTTGGTCCGTCGGCGCGAATGCGCTCGCGCAGCCGGGCCGGGCGCAGGTGGATACCCTCCTCCACGACATCGACCACGTTCACCTCGACGACCTTGTTGTCGCCCAATGCCTGCTTCGCACAGGCTTCGAGCGAACGGACGGCATCGTCGTGGCGGGCGACGAAGGCTTCGTCGATGCGCTCGCTCCAGCGGCCCGATGCGCCGAGCCAAACGGCAAGCCCGTCGCTCAGGCGGTTCGCGGTCACGACCTTCGAAACCATGATGGCGTTCTCCTCAGGCGGCTTCGAGCGCGCGCGCCATTTCGGCGAGCGGCATCGAACGGGTGAAATCGGCACCGGCGACGGCTTCGCCGACGATGACCATGACAGGCCCTGCAAGTGCGCTGTTCGTCTCGAGCGCCGGAAGTTCCTCGAGCACCCCGTGAAAGAGCCGGCAGTCTTCGCGACTAGCGTTCTCGACGACGGCAACGGTCGTTGCGCGCGGGAGGCCGGCTTCGATCAGCCGGGAAGCGACACGTGCAGCGACGCTGCGTCCCATATAGACGGCGACCGTCGCGCCGGAGAGCGTGAGCTGACCCCATTCGGGAAGCACCGCGCCGGTCAGGTCGTGGCCGGTGGCAAAGACAAGTGACGACGCGACGCCACGCAGCGTCGGCGGCAGACCGAAATCGGCGGCCGCTGCGAGGGCGGAAGTGATACCGGGCACGATTTCGTGGCCGATGCCGGCATGGCGCAATGCGGCGAGTTCTTCGCCGGCACGGCCATAGACCAGTGGATCGCCGGATTTGAGCCGCACGACCCGTTTGCCTTGCCCGGCAAGCTCGACCAGCAGATCGTTGATCTCGGACTGCTTCTTCGAATGGCATCCCTTGCGCTTGCCGACGGCGATCCGTTCGGCATCACGCCGCGCCAGATCGACGATTTCCTGCGGCACGAGCGCATCGTGAACGATGACGTCGGCTTCCATCATCACCCGATGGGCACGCAACGTGATGAGGTCGGCGGCCCCCGGCCCCGCTCCGACCAGCCAGACATGTCCCGGAACGCAATCCGGTGCGCGGAGCAACGCCGTCGCCGCGCGCCGGGCGCCCGAAACATCGCCGCGCTCCATCGCCTCGGCCGGCGTGCCGGTGAAGAACCGCCGCCAGAAGAGGCGTCGTGGAGCGCCGCGCGGCAAAAGCTTCTCGACGGCCGTCCGATAGGTGCTCGCCAGCGAAGCCAGGTCGCCGAGCCGTGGCGAAAGCATGCGGTCGACCCTAGTGCGGACCATCTGCGCGAGGACCGGGCCCGCCCCTTCGGTGCCGATCGCCACGCAAAGCGGCGCACGGTTGACGAGTGCCGGCGTGAAGAAGTCGCAGGCGTCGGGCTGGTCGACGGCGTTCGCCGGAATGCGGCGCGCGCGCGCGTCCATGGCAATCTGCCGGTCGGCTTCACTCTCGCCCGTCGCGGCGAAGACGAGCCGCGCACCATCGAGGTAATCCGGCGTATATGTGTCGGCGATCCGCTCGATGCCGTGCTCTGCAAGGTAGGCGGCGAAGCGCTCTTCCGGCTCGTCCGCGACGACCCGTACGTGCGCGCTCGTGTTTGCGAGAAGGCGGGTCTTGGCGAACGCTTCCTCGCCGTTCCCGATCACGATCACGACTTCGCCGTCCACCCGGAAGAAGGCCGGAAAGGTCGTCAGGCGTGCCTTCGATATGTGTCGGGAGTCTGTCCTTGCCATGGTTCGTAGAATGATCGAATTCGCTTCTTCGGCGAAGAAACGGCTGTGCTCGTCGTCGACGCCCAGTGCATTGTTTTGCTGCAAACGGGCAGACGCGGAGAATAGGTGCCCAAAGTGCTTCTTGCGGGACCCCGCGCTTGACGCGCTCTCGCTGCATGAAGCAGGAAGGAACCCTGCTACGAAAGGCCCGGTGATGCAGCTCGACACGGAAGATCGCGTTCCCCTCGCCCGGCGGCTGCTCGACGTCGTCGAGAACGATATTCTCCCGCTCACGGAAGCGGGCGTTGCGAAGGGAAACAAGATCTTCGGCGCCGCCATCCTTCGCAAGGCGGACTGGTCGCTAGTCATCGCGGAGACGAACAACGAAACCGAAAACCCGCTCTGGCACGGCGAGATGCATGCGCTGAAACGTTTCTACGAGCAGGCTGGGCACCCGGAAACGAAGGACCTCGTCTTCCTCGCTACGCACGAGCCCTGCCCGCTTTGCCTGTCTGCCATCACCTGGGCCGGCTTCGATAATTTCTTCCACCTCTTCGGCCATGCCGATTCGCGCGACCGCTTTGCGATCCCGCACGACCTGAAGATCCTGAAAGAGGTCTTCGGGCTCGAACCGGACGGCTATCGTCGCGAAAACGCCTTCTGGTCCGCCGCTTCGATCGGTGAGCTTTCGTGCGATGCCGAGCCGGGCGAACGTGCGGCGATCGAGGCGCGGATCCAAAGCATTGCCGCGCGATATGCGGATCTTTCGGCCACCTATCAGGCCGGCAAGGCGGAAAACCGCATTCCGCTCAATTGATTTCGAGCGGCACGGGCGGCCGCGAACGTGAAAGGCCCCGATCCATGCAGCCATCCGGCGACATCACCCGTCTTATCGAAATCATGGCCGCGCTGCGCCAACCGGAAACCGGGTGCCCCTGGGACGTCGAGCAGACCTTCGAGACGATCAAGCCCTATACGCTCGAGGAGGCCTACGAGGTCGCCGACGCCATCGAACGCGGCGACCGGGCCGATCTGTGCGACGAACTCGGCGATCTGCTCTTGCAGGTCGTCTTTCACGCGCGAATGGCCGAAGAAGAAGGCGCGTTCGCGTTCGCCGACGTCGTTCATGCGATCACCGCAAAGATGATCCGCCGCCATCCGCATGTCTTCGCCCGTTCGAATGCCGATACGCCGAAGGCGGTGAAGGTCCAATGGGAGGCGATCAAGGCCGAGGAACGGGCAGAGCGCCAGCGCCGCCGCGCCGCTTCGGGGCAGCCCGAGAAGGAGGAAGCGGGTCTGCTGGACGGCGTATCGCGCGGTCAGCCGGCGCTTAGCGAAGCGCTCGATCTGCAGAAGAAGGCCAGCAAGGTCGGTTTCGACTGGGGTGATGCCGAGCGCGTTCTCGACAAGGTGGAAGAGGAAATCGCCGAACTGCGCGAAGCGATGTCGGCCGGTCGAACGGAAGCCGTCGCCGACGAACTCGGCGACCTCGTCTTCGCGCTCGTCAATCTCGGCCGCCACCGGAATGTGGAGCCGGAAATGGCGTTGCGCGACACGAACGCGAAGTTCCGCCGACGCTTCGCCTTCATCGAAAAGTCCCTCGCCGATGCGGGAAGTTCGGCCGAGGAAGCGAGCCTCGACGCCATGGAAGCGCTTTGGCAGAAAGCGAAGCTCACCGAACGCCAGCCGGAGTGAACCGTATCCCTGAAACGCTCTATCGCGCTTCGGCAAGCCGGCGTTCGAGTTCGCCGCTGTCATGTTCGCTCAGCGACAGATCGAGATGCACGCTTCCGTCTTCCATGTCGGTGCGTCCGTTGACGGTGGCGTGATCGTAGATCCAGCTCAGCACGGGCATCTGCGCGACGTCGAGGTCGATCCCGCGCTCGACCATTTCGCCGGAAAGCAGACGCTCGACGCGTTCGAGAAGGGTGTCGACCCCCTGCCCGGTCAACGCTGAAACACAGGTCGTATGCTGGCCGTTCTCGGCCTTCGCACGCAATGCGTCGGCCCGGTCGGGCGCCAACAGGTCGAGCTTGTTCCAGACCTCGACGATCGGCACCTTGGTCGTTTCCGGATCGAGCCCCATGCCTTTCAGGATGGAGACGACGTCGGTCGCCTGGGCTTCGGCTTCCGGATCGGCCATATCGCGCACGTGCAGCACGATATCGGCTTCGAGCACTTCTTCGAGCGTCGCGCGGAAGGCCGCGACCAGATGCGTCGGCAGGTCGGAAATGAAGCCGACGGTGTCCGACAGGATCGCGAACCGTCCGTGCGGCAGCTTCATGCGGCGCAGCGTCGGGTCGAGCGTGGCGAAGAGCATGTCTTCGCTCATCACCTGCGCACCGGTCATGCGGTTGAACAGCGTGGATTTGCCGGCATTGGTGTAGCCGACGAGCGCGATGACGGGGTGCGGCACCTTCTGCCGGTTTGCGCGATGGAGCGTACGGGTACGGCGAACCTGCTCGAGCTCCTTCTCGAGCTTGGCTATCTTTTCCTGAAGCTGGCGCCGATCGTTCTCGATCTGCGTTTCGCCCGGGCCGCCCATGAAGCCTGCGCCGCCACGCTGGCGCTCGAGATGGGTCCAGCTTCGAACAAGCCGGCCACGCTGGTAGTTCAGGTGTGCGAGATCGACCTGCAGCACGCCTTCCCGGGTCGATGCGCGCTGACCGAAGATCTCGAGGATGAGCCCCGTGCGGTCGAGAACCTTGACGTCCCAGGCACGCTCCAGATTGCGTTGCTGGACCGGCGTCAGCGGATGGTCGACGACGACGAGCGATACGTCCTCCACCTTCAGCCGCTCGGCGATCTCCTCAACCTTGCCGCCGCCGATCAGTGTTGCCGGCCGGGGCCGGCTCACCTGAACGATCTCGGCGTCGACGATCTGAAGATCGATCGCACGGGCAAGCCCGATCGCCTCGTCGCGGCGCGATTCGCCCGAACGCGGATTGGCCGGTCGGTCGTCGTCCATCGGCGCGCGACGAAGCACCGGCACGACGACGAGCGCGCGTACGGCTTCCGCGCCATCGCCGCGAGCCTGCTCGACCGCAGAGGCTTTGTCCTGATCGCTCGTAATGGCTTAGTTGCCTTTTTCGCCGGCGCCTTCCTCGGCCTCGAACATCTGTATCGGCTGACCCGGCATGATGGTCGAGATGGCATGCTTGTAGACGAGCTGCGAATGCCCGTCGCGCCGCAACAGCACGCAGAAATTGTCGAAGGAGGTGACGACCCCCGTCAGCTTGACCCCGTTGATCAGGAAGATCGTCAGAGAAATTTTCTGCTTGCGAACGGTGTTGAGAAATAAATCCTGCAAGTTTTGCGTCCGTTCAGCCATCGTTCCACGCAGTTTCCTTGGTCGCGAGCCGGATTTCCCGCCAAGCGCGACATCCTATCGTTGTTTTCAATTACAACCACATTACACGCGGCGGCGCTACCCTGACGCTTACCGCGTGTACCATCCGTAGCCCGGAACGTGCGAACCCCGACAAGTTTTCCATGTTCATCCAGAAAAAGATTCCGCGTCGCGCAAAGCATGATGCCAAGAGGCGATGCCGGCGCCGACGAGCGCGCTGCATACCGGTGAAACGCGGCCGATTTCCGGCCGCCAGGTCCGGTCGCCGAAGAAAGCGCGGTGTGCCCCAAACGCGGTGTTCGTTTGCACGATCAGAAGAATTCGAGGCTGACCCGGAACATCTGTTCGACGTGGCGCACGGCCTGCACGGTCGCGAACATCACGACGCGGTCCTTCGCCTTAATGCGCATTTCGCCTTCGGGCCGAAGAACGGCACTTCCGCGAAGCACCGCCCCGATACGCACTCCGTCCGGGATCTGGAGGTCACGAAGCGGCATGCCAACGAGCGGCGAGGTTTCCAGCGCCTCGGCCTCGATCACCTCGGCTTGGCCCTGCTGCACGCTGTAGACGCCGCGAATGCGCCCTCGCCGAACGTGCTGCAGCACCCGCGAGATCGTCACTGCCCGCGGGTTGATGTGCGCATCGATGCCGAGCGTTCGCGTGAAGTCCTGATAGGACGGATTGTTGATCAGCGTCAGGTTCGCCTTGCAGCCGAGCCGCTTGGCCATGACGCTCGACAGGATGTTGACCTGGTCGTCGTTCGTCAGCGCGACCATCAGGTCGGCATCGTGAATGTCGGCCTCCGTCAGGATCTGCTGGTCG
The DNA here is from genome assembly GCF_006516965.1 of Pararhizobium mangrovi. GTDB lineage: Bacteria > Pseudomonadota > Alphaproteobacteria > Rhizobiales > Rhizobiaceae > Pararhizobium_B > Pararhizobium_B mangrovi. The sequence continues at coordinate 202,044 of NZ_VHLH01000004.1, forward strand.
AGCGAGGACCCGTGAAGGACGACGGTGCGCTGAAGCTCGTCGGCGATCTTCACCGCGCGTTCGCGGTTGTGCTCGATAATGCGGATGCGCGTGCGCGTCTGGCGAGCCTCGATCGAACGCGCGACGTGGAGGCCGATATTGCCGCCGCCTGCGATGACGATGCGGGCGGCTTCCTGTTCCTCGTGACCGAAGAGACCGAGCGTGCGGCGCACGTGTTCCTGGTCGGAGATGACGTAGGCGAGATCGCCGATCTCAAGCTGGTCGCCGGAGCGCGGCACGAAGAGTTGCTCGTTGCGCCAGATGCCGACGACCGTCGCCTTGAGGTCGGGGAAGAGCTCGGAAAGCTGTTCCAGCGGCGTATTCACCACCGGGCATTCCTCGTTGCACTCGATGGCGACCATCGTCACGCGTTCGTCGGCAAAGCGCACCGCGTCGGTCGCACCGGGCAGCGCGATGCGCCGCAGCACCATGCGTCCGACTTCCATCTCCGGCGAGATGATGACGTCGATCGGCAAGTGTTCGCGCGAGAAGAGATCGGAATAGTGCGGCGCGAGGTAGCTCTGGGCGCGGATACGGGCGATCTTCGTCGGCACGCTGAACAGCGAGTGCGCGACCTGGCAGGCCGTCATGTTGATCTCGTCGTAGAGCGTCACGGCGATGATCATGTCGGCTTCCGCAGCACCGGCACGCGCAAGCACGTCCGGATGCGCACCGTGGCCGACATAGCCGCGCACGTCGAGCGTATCGCGGATGACGTTGATCAGCGAGGGCGAGGTATCGATGACCGATACGTCGTTGGCTTCCTGCGAAAGCCGTTCGGCGATGCCGTAGCCGACGCGCCCCGCGCCGCAGATGATGACCTTCATGGGCCGCCTTTCGTGCTGCCGGGCGGCGTTGCCCGGCCTTTCGTGCGGTCCGCCTTATACGCCAAGAGATTTCAATTTTCGATGCAGGGCGGAACGCTCCATGCCGACGAACTCCGCCGTGCGTGAAATGTTGCCGCCGAAGCGGTTGATCTGGGCGACGAGGTAGTCCCGCTCGAACATCTCGCGCGCCTGGCGAAGCGGCACGGTCATGATGTGCCCGTCGCCTTGCGTCGGCGTCTTCGGCAGCATGTCCGAAACCTCCTTCGGCAGAAGATCGGCGGTGATCGTCGTGTCCGGCCCGTCCGAACGTACGAGGATCAGAAGCCGTTCGACATTGTTGCGGAGCTGGCGGACGTTGCCCGGCCAGTCGTGCGCCTGAAGCACGGCCATGGCATCGTCGGCGATGTTTCTGGGCTTGATACCCGCCTGCTCGCCGATGCGCCGCATGAAAAGGTCGACCAGAAACGGAATGTCCTCCCGCCGCTCGGCAAGAGCCGGCACGCGGACGGGCACAACGGCGAGGCGATGATAGAGATCCTCCCGGAAATCGCCGTCGGCGATCCGGTTTTCCAGATTGTAGGCGGTCGAGGATATGATGCGCACGTCCACCTTGACGCGCTGGTTGCCACCGACGCGCTCGAACTGCTGGTCGATCAGCACGCGCAGGATCTTGTTCTGAGTCTCACGCGGCATTTCGCCGATTTCGTCGAGATAGAGAATGCCGCCATGCGCCTGTTCGAGCGCACCGACCTTGCGCTCGCGCGTGCTGCTGCTGCCGGGCTCGGTGCCGAAAAGCTCGATCTCCATGCGCTCGGGCGTGATCGCCGCCGCGTTCAGGGCCACGAAGGGGCCGGATGCGCGCGAGGAACGCTGGTGGATCATGCGCGCCACCATCTCCTTGCCGGATCCCGACGGGCCGAGAATCATGATGCGGCTGTTGGTCGGCGCCACCTTCTCGATCGTCTGCTTGAGCTGCGAGATCGCAAGCGACGTGCCGATCAGTTCGAGCGAATCGCCCGACCGACGCCTCAGTTCGTTCACCTCGCGCTTGAGCTTGGACGTCTCGAGCGCCCGTTCGGCGATCAGGATCAGGCGGTCGGTCTTGAACGGCTTCTCGATGAAGTCGTAGGCGCCCTGCTTGATCGCGGCGACCGCGGTCTCGATGGTGCCGTGACCGGAGATCATGACGACGGGAAGTTCCGGATGGCGGTTCTTGATCTCGTCGAGCAGCGCCAGCCCGTCGAGCCGGCTACCCTGCAGCCAGATGTCCAATAGGACGAGGTTCGGCACACGTTCGGAGATCGCCTTCAACGCCGAATCGCTGTCGCCGGCGACGCGCGTCTCGTGGCCTTCGTCGGAAAGGATACCCGAAACGATATCGCGGATATCGGCCTCGTCGTCGACGACGAGAATGTCAGACGCCATTTCCAGCTTCCTCTCTCTCTACGGCAGGTTCGGCGGTGCCGGTGCCCTGCGGCAGCTTGACGGTGAACATGGCGCCCCTGCCCCGGTCGAAATCGGCCGGCGCGTCGTGCAGTTCAAGCACGCCGCCATGGTCCTCGATGATCTTCTTGACGATGGCGAGCCCGAGCCCGGTCCCCTTTTCGCGCATGGTCATATAAGGCTCGAGTATGCGGTGACGGTTTTCGGGCGGCAGGCCCTTGCCGTTGTCGATGACGTCGACGGTGGCGTACTCGCCTTCCGAATGCGCGTAGACGGCGATGCGCCTGCCGTCGCGCTCCTCGCCTTCCGGCACTGCCTCGATCGCCTCGCCGGCGTTCTTGATGAGATTGCCGAAGGCCTGACCGAGCATGCGCGAATCGTAGCGGCCGACGAGCGGCGTCTCGCCGAAATCGGATGTGAAGTCGACCTTGTGCGTGCCCATCTCGCGCAGGAAGACCGCATCCTTGAGAATGACACGTAGGTCCACTTCCTCCTTGGCGGGCTTCGGCATGCGCGCGAAGGAGGAGAACTCGTCGACCATGCGGCCGATATCCTCGACCTGGCGCACGATCGTCTGCGTGCACTGGTCGAAGACGGCACGGTCCTCCTCGGCGATCTGCTTGCCGTAGCGCCGGCGGATGCGTTCGGCCGAAAGCTGGATCGGCGTCAGCGGATTCTTGATTTCATGGGCGATGCGCCGCGCGACGTCCGCCCAGGCCGTCGAACGCTGGGCGATGACGAGGTCGGTGATGTCGTCGACGGTGATGACGAAGGAATCACGCGCGTCCGTCGCATCCTCGCCGGTGATCTGGACGTTGAGCGTGCGTTCCTTGCCGCCGCGCACCATGGTGATCTGCTTGCGGTGCTCCTTGCGCCGGCGCTGCCTGTGCTCTTCGACCACCTCGCGAAATTCCGGCGCGATCTCGAGAAGGTTCATGCCGACCATCGTGCCGGGCACGCAGGCGAACATCGTCTCCGCCGAGCGATTGGCGATCGAGACGCGCCCATCCTTGGCGACGCCGACCACCCCGGCCGAAACGCCTGAAAGGACCGCTTCGGAAAAGCGCCGGCGCTCGTCGATCTGGTCCTTCGCCTCGAGGATCTCGTTTCTCTGCGTGCGGATCTGCACGATCATGTTGTTGAAGGTCTTGGAAAGATTGCCGACGTCGCCGTCGGACGCGCGCACCGGGACGGCTGCCTGAAGGTTGCCCTTGGCGACGTCGTCCGAAGCGCCGATCAGCAGGCGAATCGGGCGCACCAGCCGATCGGCAACGGCGATCGCGGTCCAGATCGCGGCCAGAAGCACGATCAGCGCGAAGCCGAGATAGAGGATCGCGAAGGCGATCTGCAGGGGCGTGCGCCCCTCTTCCATCGAATGGTATTCCTGCGTCGTCTGCTCCATCTCGCGCATGGAGTGGATGACGGAAGGGTCCACCGCGCGCACGGTGTAGAGCAGCATGTCGGGAAAGCTTCGAAGCTTGATCACCGCACCGACGAGGTTCGTCACGCCCGGCGGAATCAGCGTCGGCTCGCCGGATACGGCCTTTTGCAGCGCATCCTTCGGAATGGCCGGCAACGGCCGTTCGGTCTGGATGTCGGCCTGCATCGTTGCGTTGCCGTCCTCGGTGACGACGAACGCGCCGAGGAAGCCGCGTCCGCGCGCCTGCCGGGTCAGCAGATTGTTGAAGCCGGTGCGGTCGAGATTGTAGAGCGAGCGCGCCTTGTCGAGCTCCGTCGCCATCGTCACGGTCTGGCCCTGGAGATAGCGCGCGTTCTCCATGACGTAGGCCTGCGCCACGTCCAGCGACTGGTTGACGATCGACTGGGTGCGCATGGAAAACCAGCGGTCCAACCCGACGTTCAGCGTGAAGCTGGCGACGATCGCGACGAGGATCGCCGGCGTGATGGCGACGATCGAGAAGAGCCCGACGATCCGCACGTGAAGGCGGGCGGCGGCCCTTCCCCGTTCGCGCGCTTTCAACAGCTTGCGAATTTCGACGCCGATGACAGCGATCAGGCACAGCACGAAGAAGAGGTTGATCAGTGCCAGCGCGATGACGACGTTGGTGACCGGCGCGATCGGCGTCAGGCCGAGCAGGATGGCGAACGAGGCGGACGAACTGATCAGCGCGCCGACGACAAGCGCGATACCGCGGCCGGTAAAGGAGCGCCGGCGTTCGCCGGTGCCCCTTGCGGTGCTATCACTGGGCAGGGTGTCCCCCACGGCCATGGCGCTTTCGTCCCCACGGTTCGCGCTCTGCGCTTAGCCGGAATGTTACGGCAGCTCGTGGCGGTAGAGCAACAGAATGTGGCGAAACTGCAACTAAGTCTCTTGGCGGTGCGGAAACCGCACGCCATCGATCACGTTCGTCGTGATCCGGAACCTCTTCGGCGATCGTCGCTTGTCCCGATACTCATTTTTCCCCGTCCATCAGGGAGGCACCATGCCGACGAACCCGCCGCTTCGCTATACGCCCGACCTCGAACACGTCGAGGAGGACGAGGAACAGACCATCGAAGGCCTCAACGAGGCGTTCGACACCATCCTCGAGACGACGTCGCAGAACTACGGCCATGCGGTGCGCGCCGTTCACGCCAAGGGCCACGGTCTTCTGAAAGGCACGCTGACGGTGCTCGACGACCTGCCGGAGGAGTTCGCGCAGGGCGTCTTCGCGACGCCGGGCGCCCATGAGGCATGGATGCGCATTTCGACCAATCCCGGCGATATCGTGGACGACGCCGTGTCCCTGCCCCGCGGCTTCGCCCTGAAGATAGCGGGCGTTGCGGGCGAGAGGCTGCCGGACGCGGAAGGCGACAGCCAGGATTTCGTCTTCGTCAACGGACCGATCTTCCAGGCGAAGACGTCGAGCGAGTTCCTCGGCAACCTGAAGATGCTCGCCGGCACGACCGATCGCATCGAAGGCGTCAAGAAGGTGCTTTCGACCTTCCTGCGCGGGGCGAACGCGGCCATGGCAAGCATCGGCAAGGAAAGCCCGAAGGTCCATTCCCTCGGCGGTGCGCCGAACGTCGACCCGCTGGGCGAGACCTATTACAGCGCCACCCCGTTCCGGTACGGCGATTACGTCGCCAAGTTCAGCCTTGCCCCGGTTTCGGACGATCTTACTGCGCGCACCGGCGAAAGCATGCCGATCGGCGATGATTCCGATGCCATCCGCAACACGGTCCGGGACGAGATGAAGGCGATCGAGGGCCGCTGGGAACTTCGGGTCCAGCTCTGCCGCGACTTGGAAAAGCAGCCTGTCGAAGACCCAACGGTTCAATGGGACGAGGAAAGTTCGCCCTTTCACACCGTCGCGATCCTCGAAGCGGGACCGCAGGACTCCTGGAGCGCGGAGAAGGTCGCCGAGATCGACGAGGGCATGCGCTTCAGCGTGTGGACCGGTATCACCGCGCACAAGCCGCTCGGCAGCATCAATCGCGCGCGCAAGGCGACATATCGCCATTCGGCCGGCTTCCGCGAGCGCTTCAACCGCTGCCCGATCCACGAACCACACGCTTGAGGCTCACTCGCACCGATCGGACGGGAACCGATCGCGCCTATGTGCTGCGCGGACCGCGATAGACGGAGACACCGAGTTCACGGATTTTCTTGCGTAGCGTGTTCCGGTTCAGGCCGAGCAGTTCGGCGGCCTTGATCTGGTTGCCGCGGGTGGCCGTCAAGGCCGCGAGGATCAGCGGATATTCGACCTCGTTCAGCACCCGCTGGTAGAGGCCGGGGGGAGGAAGATCGTCGCCGAAGCCGCGAAAATAGCGGTTCATGTTGTCTTCGACGGCCTGGCCGATGCTGGGATCGGCCGGTCCCCCGTCGGCGGTTCCGAGCGGGCTGTCGGACACCTCGGTGCGCAACTCGCTCTCGATGATTTCCCGGGTGATTACCTCCTGCGGATAGAGCGCGGTGAGCCGGCGAACGACGTTTTCCAGTTCGCGCACGTTGCCGGGCCACGGATAGCCCTTCATGCGCTCCAGCGCGTCGATGTCGACGCGCTTCGGCGCCAGTCCCTCGCGCTCGGCCTGTCGCAGGAAATGCGTGACCAGATCGGGGATGTCTTCCGCCCGGTCGCGCAGCGGCGGCAGGCGCAGCGGCACGACGTTCAGCCGGTAATAGAGATCCTCACGGAAAAGCCCCTGATTGATCAGGACCTTGAGGTCCTTGTTCGTCGCCGAGACGATGCGCACGTCGGTCTTGATCGGCGTTCGTCCGCCGACGGTCGTGTATTCGCCCTGCTGGAGCACGCGAAGGAGCCGGGTCTGCGCGTCCATCGGCATGTCGCCGATCTCGTCCAGGAACAGCGTGCCGCCATCGGCCTGCTCGAAGCGGCCGGTCGAGCGCGACTGCGCACCGGTGAACGCGCCTTTCTCGTGGCCGAAGAGTTCGGATTCGATCAGTTCGCGCGGGATCGCGGCCATGTTGATGGCGATGAATGGGCCGTGATGGCGCTTGCCGTAATCGTGCAGCGCCTTGGCGACGAGTTCCTTGCCGGTTCCCGACTCGCCCGAGATCATCAGCGTCAGGTCCGTCTGCATCAGCCGGGCGAGCACGCGGTAGATTTCCTGCATCGCCGTCGAGCGGCCGATCAACGGCATCTTGTCGCCGCCGTCGTCGCCGGGGCCAACGTGGCGCTGCTTCGGTTCGGCGAGCGCCCGGCCGATGATGCCGATCATTTCAGTCAGGTCGAACGGTTTCGGCAGGTAGTCGTAGGCGCCCTTTTCGGACGCCTTGATCGCCGTCATGAACGTGTTCTGCGCGCTGATGACGACGACCGGCAGTTCCTCGCGCGCCTTCTTGATGCGCGGCAGGAGATCGAAGGCATTCTCGTCCGGCATGACGACGTCGGCGACGACCAGATCGCCCTCGCCCGCCGAGATCCAGCGCCAGAGCGTCGCCGCGTTCGAGGTGACGCGCACCTGATAACCCGCCCGCGTCAGCGCCTGGTTCAGCACCGTGCGGATGGCGGCGTCATCGTCGGCGACGAGGATGGTTTCTCCACTCATGCAGTATCATCCCGCTTCAAATCGGAAAGCTGGTCGATTGGTGGGGCGTCCTGCGATGCCGGCATCAGCACGCGGAAGACGGTGCGCTGGCCGTGGCGGTCGCACTCGACGATGCCGCCATGGGCACCGATGATCTTGGCGACGAGGGCGAGCCCGAGGCCCGAGCCGTTCGTCTTCGTCGAGATGAACGGGTCGAAGAGATGCGGCTGCAGATCGGCCGGAACGCCGGGGCCGTTGTCGGTCACGCAGAATTCGAGCGGCAGCGAAACCTTGTGGCGGCTGCCGGCGACCGAAAGGCTCATGCCCGGCCTGAAGGCCGTCGATAGGCCGATCTCGGCGTGCGGCTCGCGGGCAACCGCCTCCGTCGCGTTCTTCACGAGGTTGAGGAACACCTGCACGAGCTGGTCGCGATTGGCGAAGACCGGCGGCAGCGAGGGATCGTAGTTTTCCGTAAACCGGATGCCGCTCGCAAACCCCGCACTCGCAAGCGCCTTCACGTGATCGAGCACGGAATGGATGTTGACGGGCTGGCGGTCGACGGGCCGCTCGTCGGAGAAGACCTCCATGCGATCCACGAGCGAGACGATCCGGTCCGTCTCTTCCCGGATCAGCCGCGTTAGCCCGCGATCCTCGCCTTCGACCGACCCTTCGAGAAGCTGCGCAGCGCCGCGAATGCCGGAGAGCGGGTTCTTGATCTCGTGCGCCAGCATGGAGGCAAGGCCCGTCACCGAACGGGCGGCGCCGCGATGGGTCAGTTGCCGGTCGATCTTGTCGGCCATGGTGCGTTCCTGCAGCATGACGACGATCGGCCCCTCGCCCGTGCTGAGCGGCGAGACGTAGACGTCGACCATCTTGTCTTCGCCGAGACGCGGCGAGGAAAGGTCGACGCGGTATCCGTTCACCGGCGCGCGCCGTTCCTGCACCTGTTCGATCAGCGACAGGAGCGGGCTTCCGAAGGGGATGTAGCTTTCGAGCGTCTGCCGCGCGAGATAGGTGGCACTGGCACCGAAGAACGCCTCCGCCTCCCAGTTCGCGAAGGCGATGCGCCCATCTTCGTCGACGAGGATGATCGGGTGCTGGATGGCATTGAGGATGCCGACCGGCGTTGTACCCGCGCCTGCCGCGCCCTTCGTGTTCTGCGGACCGCTCACGCCGCGCGATCCATCGGCTGGCAGCTGCTTCGAAGAGCCTGCTCCAGACGGGCGACCACGACATCGGGATCAGTCTCGGTCAGAAGCGCGCGACGCAACGCCGGCGGGCAGTCCGGCGCATGCGCGTCGATCGCCCAGCCGAGATGCTTGCGCGCATGCCGCACACCCTTCACCGCCCCGTAATGGTCGATCATGGCGCGGTAGTGCTCGCAGGCGGTTTCGGCGACGAGGACCGAAGACGGCGTCGCGATAGCGCCGGCGATCTCTCCCGGCAGCCAGGGCCGCCCTTGCGCGGCGCGTCCGACCATGACGGCATCGGCGCCGGTAACGGCCATCAGCCTTTCCGCGTCGGCCGTGCTCGCGACGTCGCCATTCGCGACGAAGGGAACGCGGACCGCCTTGCGCACGGCAGCGATCGCCGCCCAGTCCGCCCTGCCCTCGTAGAACTGGCAGCGCGTGCGCCCGTGGACGGTGATCATCCGGATGCCCGCATCTTCGGCCCGCCTGGCGAGTTCCGCCGCGTTCAGCGAATGTGCGTCCCAGCCGAGCCGCATCTTCAGCGTGACCGGCACGTCGACGGCCCTTACGGTCGCCTCGATCAGGGCCATCGCGAGGTCCGGCTCGCGCATGAGCGCGGAACCGGCATAGCCGCCCGTCACCTTCTTGGCGGGACAGCCCATGTTGATGTCGACGATATCGGCCCCTTCGGCAACGGCGATGCGCGCCGCCTCGCCCATCCAGTACGGTTCGCGACCGGCAAGCTGCACCATGTGCGGCGAGATACCGGCTCCCGCCAGGCGCACTCTGGATTCCGTCCGCCCATGAACGAGTTCGCGGGTCGCGATCATTTCCGTAACGACGAGCCCCGCACCGAAGCGCCATGCGATACGGCGAAACGGAACGTCGCTGACACCGGACATCGGCGCGAGGAAGACCCGGTTGCGCACCGGGACCGGGCCGATTTTCATGGGTTGGCCGAGTAGGGATCGGGTCAACTGCTTATCTTTCGAGCACGGGTGGCGCCTGCTTTCCATCTAGCCATCTGCCAGATTTCTGCCACCGGCGACAAGCGAAAATCCGCCGTGGCTGCCATGCCGTCTGGCCAAGCATTGGCGGCGAGGATAGAGCGGGTCCTGGATTTCGTCGAACTTCCGTCGAAGGAGCACCGATAAACCAATGCGCACAACGCGTCGATATGCGGCCGTGGTCGTCGCCGCGGGTCGCGGTGCGCGGGCGGGCTTCTCCCCCGACGGGCCGAAGCAGTATCGGCCGATCGGCGGACGGGCCGTTCTTGCGCGCTCGCTCGATGCGTTGCTCGCATGGGGCCGGATCGATCGGCTCGTCGTCGTCATTCACCCGGAAGACGAAGCGCTCTACGACAGCGCCCTCGGCACGCTCGCATCCGACGGCCGGTTGGTGCGCGTCACCGGCGCCGAGACGCGCCAGGCCTCGGTGCTCGCCGGCCTTCGCGCCCTCGACGGCAGCGGCGCCACGCACGTCCTGATCCACGACGCGGTGCGCCCCTTCATCGCCGAAACGCTTCTGGAGCGCATCGATGCGGCATTCGACGCGGGTGCGGACGGCGTGCTTCCCGCGCTGCCCGTCGTCGACACGCTCAAGCGCGCGACCGCCGCGGCGCGGATTGCCGAAACGGTCTCCCGGGACAATCTTCATGCGGCACAGACGCCCCAAGCCTTCGTCTACGGATCGATCCTTCGCGCACACGAGGCGGCGAAGAGCGCGGATCTCACGGACGACTGCGCCGTGGCGGAAGCGGCCGGGCTTTCGATCGCGATCGTGCAGGGCGAGCGGTCGAACATCAAACTCACGACGGCCGAGGATATCGCCATGGCGCACGCAACGTTCGGCAAAACGCAGATCCCCGACGTACGGACCGGCAACGGCTACGACGTGCATCAGCTCGTGGACGGTGAAGGTGTGTGGCTGTGCGGCGTATGGATCGCGCACTCGCAGATGCTTTCCGGCCACTCCGACGCAGATGTCGGCCTTCACGCGCTGACGGACGCACTGCTTGCGACCTGCGGCGCCGGCGATATCGGCGACCACTTTCCGCCGAGCGAGGCACGATGGCGGGGCGCGGCGTCGAACCTTTTCGTGCGCCATGCTCGCGACCTCGTCCGTGATGCCGGCGGGACGATCCTCAATGCCGATGTCAGCCTCGTCGCCGAAGCGCCGAAGATCGGCCCGCACCGCACGGCCATGCGCACGGCGATGGCCGAAATGCTGGAGATCGACGTGTCGCGCTGTTCGGTGAAGGCCACGACGAACGAGACGATCGGCTTCGTCGGGCGGCGGGAAGGCATCGCGGCGATCGCGACGGCGAGCGTCTTCTACCGGAACGGCCGGCCATGACCATCGACCACGAGCTTGCCCGAAACGTCGTCGCGTGCCTCGAATCGCGCGGTGTGACGCTCGCCACGGTGGAATCGTGCACGGGCGGCATGATCGCGGCGGCGATCACCGACGTCGCGGGCGCGTCACACGTGTTCGAGCGTGGTTTCGTGACCTATTCCAACGCGGCGAAGGTCGCGATGGTGGGTGTGCGCGAGGCGACGCTCGACCGATACGGCGCGGTCTCGCGAGAGGTCGCCATCGAGATGGCGGAAGGCGCACTCGCCGTTTCGCCGGCCGACGCTTCGGTTTCCGTCACCGGCGTCGCGGGTCCCGGCGGCGGAAGCGTGGAAAAGCCCGTCGGTCTCGTCCATGTGGCGCTCGCCATGCGCGGTAGGCCGACGCATCACGAGGAACTGCGCTTCGGCGATCTCGGCCGCGCCACGATCCGCGTGAGGACGGTTTCGGCAGCCCTTTTACTCATCGTCGCGCGGATCGGGGATCAGCCACCCTTCCGGCCGTAGATCTTGTCGGCGCGCTTCTCGAAGGCTTCGGCGAAGGTGCGGAACGCACGGTCGAACATCGAGCCCATCAGCATGCCGAGCATGCGGTTCTTGAACTCGTAGTCGATGTAGAAATCGACGTCGCACCGGTTCTCGCCGGCATCCAGGAACAGCCACCGGTTGTCGAGGTAGCGGAACGGCCCGTCGAGATACTTGACGTCGATCGCCAGTTCCTTCGGCTTGAGCAGCACCTGCGTGGTGAAGGTCTCGCGCACGGACTTGTAGCCGACGCTCATGTCGGCGACGAGCAGCGTCTTGCCGTCCTCCCCCTCGCGCCGTTCACGCACCTGAAGGCTTTCGCAAAGCGGCAGGAATTTCGGATAGCTTTCGACGTCGGCGACGAGGTCGAACATGTTCTGCGGGCTGTGCTCGACCCGTCTTGTCGTATGATGCTTGGGCATGATCGCGCTACTGCGCCGCTTCCGCCAGCTTCGCCTCGCGGGCGGCTCGCAACCGCGCGAAATCGTCGCCGGCATGATAGGAAGAACGCGTCAGCGGGCTCGCGGAAACCATCAGGAAACCCTTGGTATAGGCGCTGGTTTCGTACGACGCGAACTCCTCCGGCGTCACGAACCGCTCGACGCGGTGGTGCTTGCGCGTCGGCTGCAGGTACTGGCCGATCGTCAGGAAGTCGACGTCGCCGGTGCGCAGATCGTCCATGAGCTGGAGCACCGCGTTGCGCTCCTCGCCGAGACCGACCATGATGCCGGACTTCGTGAACATCGACGGATCCAGTTCCTTCACCTTCTGCAACAGGCGAATGGAGTGGAAATAGCGCGCACCGGGGCGCACCGTGAGATAGTTTCCGGCGACCGTTTCGAGATTGTGGTTGAAGACGTCTGGCTTTGCTTCCACGACGGTTTCCAGAGCGCTGGGCTTGCGCAGGAAATCGGGCGTCAGGATCTCGATCGTCGTACCGGGCGCAGACTGCCGGATGGCGCGAATCACGCGGGCGAAGTGCTCCGCTCCGCCATCGTCGAGATCGTCGCGGTCGACCGAGGTGATCACTACGTGATTGAGGCCCATCTGCGCAACGGCGTGGGCGACGCTTTCGGGCTCGTTCGTGTTGAGCGGCATGGGCCGGCCGGTGCTGACGTTGCAAAACGCGCACGCACGCGTGCAGATCTCGCCCATGATCATGAAGGTGGCGTGCTTCTTGTCCCAGCACTCGCCGATATTCGGGCAACCCGCCTCTTCGCACACGGTGATCAGACCGTGATCCTGAACGATCGAACGCGTCTCGTGGTAGCCCTTCGAGTTCGGCGCCCGGACCCGGATCCAGTCCGGCTTGCGGGGCATTTCGGTATCCGGCCGATGAGCCTTTTCCGGATGGCGAACGCGCGGCTTCGCGCTTGCAGTGTCGAGAACCGTAACCATTCTCAGTCCTTGGGCCGTGTTTTTCCGTTCACACCCATATAGACCGAAAGACGAAAAAAGTCAGGCCGCCCATTCGCATGGCGGCCCGACCTTCAGTGCATAAGCTTCGGATATGTCAGCGCTTGATGGCGCGAGCGATGGCGATGAGGATGCACGCTCCGATGAAGCCGATGATCAGATAGGCGATCCAGCCGCCGAAGGCGAATCCGAAGAGCGCCAGAATGAAGTTGAGGACGAGCGCGCCGACGATGCCGAGCACGATGTTCATGATGAGGCCCATGTTGGACTTCATGAACTGTTCTGCCAGCCAGCCTGCGATGCCGCCGATGATGATCGCCGCGATGAGCCCGACGCCGTTCAATGCCATGTCTCTCTCCTGTTGCCGTTGTTGCCTTTACGGTGTCCCGGTAACGCGTCGGTGACGGATACGTTCCGGCCGGCTTTCCGAGGAAGGAAATGATCGCGCCGCATCAGGCATTGATCACCTTGCCGTAGGCATCGAGCGCGCTTTCCTTCATCATTTCCGAGAGCGTCGGATGCGGGAAGATCGTATGCTGGATCTCCGCCTCGGTCGTCTCGAGGTTCATGGCGACGACGTAGCCCTCGATCAGTTCGGTGACTTCCGGGCCCACCATATGTGCGCCGAGAAGCTGGCCGGTCTTGGTGTCGAAGATCGTCTTGACCAACCCGTTGTCCTCGCCGAGCGCGATCGCCTTGCCGTTGGCCTTCGCGTCGAAGCGGCCGACCTTCACTTCGTGACCGGCTTCCTTCGCCTGCGCTTCCGTCATGCCGACGGATGCGATCTGCGGATGGCAGTAGGTGCAACCGGGAATGCGGTTCGGGTCGATCGCGTGGACGCCTTCGACGCCGGCGATCTTCTCGATGCAGATCACGCCCTCGTGCTCGGCCTTGTGGGCGAGCATCGGCGGACCGGCGACGTCGCCGATCGCGTAGACGCCCTTCACGTCCGTCGCGCCGAAGCCATCGGTGACGACGCAGCCCTTCTCCGTCTTGATGCCGAGCTCTTCGAGGCCGAGACCTTCGATGTTGCCCTGCACGCCGACGGCCGAGATCAGCTTGTCGGCCTCGATCGTCTGAGCCTTGCCGTCCTTCGGCTCGATGGTGACGGAAACGCCCTTCTTGCCCTTTTCGACCTTCGAGACTTTTGTCTCGGTATGAAAGGTGATGCCGCGCTTTTCGAGCGCCTTGCGGGCGATGCCGGAAACTTCCTTGTCCTCGACGGGCAGGATCGTCGGCATGATCTCGACGACGGTCACTTCCGCGCCCATCGAGCGGTAGAAGCTCGCGAACTCGACGCCGATCGCGCCGGAACCCATGACGACGACGGATTTCGGGATTTCCTTCGGAACCATTGCCTCGAAATAGGTCCAGATCAGGTCGCCGTCGGGCTCGATGCCCGGCAGCGCACGCGGACGCGCGCCGGTCGCGATGATGACGTGCTTGGCCGTATAGGTGCCGGGGCCGAGCGTCTTCTTCGGCTTCGGCGGCTGCGGCTCCATCGGGGTCTTCTGCGGCTCGGAGACCGTAACCTCGCCGGCCTTCGTGACCTTCGCCTCGCCCCAGATGATTTCGATCTTGTTCTTGCCCATGAGGTAGCCGACGCCGCCGTTCAGCCTGCCGGAGATCTTGCGCGAACGGCTGACGACGGCATCGACGTCCGGGCTCACCGTGCCGTCGAGCTTGAGGCCGAACTGCTCGAGATGGCGCGTATGGTCCATCACCTCGCCGGAGCGCAGCAGCGCCTTGGTCGGAATGCAGCCCCAGTTCAGGCAGATGCCGCCAAGGTGCTCGCGCTCGACGATCGCCGTCTTGAAGCCGAGCTGCGCGGCACGGATCGCGGTCGTGTACCCCCCCGGCCCGGAGCCGATGATGATGACGTCGTAGGCGTTCGCCATGGGCTTCCTCACTTCGTTCTTCGGCCCGTGGCGCGGTGCCACGGTACCCGTTCAGTTTGATGCTGCGTCGAGCGCCGATGGCGAACCGTCCACGCGGAAAGCAACCGCGACCACCCTTTGCATCGTGCGTCGCCTTATGCCCTCGCTCACAGTCCGAGCATGAGCCGCGCGACCGGTTCGAGCGCCTTGCCGACCGCGCGCGTGTTTCGTGCATCGAGATGGACGCCGTCGACCGGTGAGGCTTTCGCCACCGTTGCCGCGTCGTAGAAGCCGCAGCCGGTCTCGTCCGCAAGATCGGAATAGAGCTGCGCGAGCATCTTCGACTGCGCGATGCCGCCGGCGAACATCGCCGCGAAACCCGGATCGGCGGTTTCGCACAGCACCGGCGGCGCGACGATCAGGATCTCCGGCGTCTCGGCCCGGTTCGGCCAGGCATGGTTGCGCGTAAGCTCGATCAACCGCTCGATGCCGCGGCAGGCCGCCTGCGCGCTTCCGGCTGTGACGGGTTTCATGTCGTTCGTGCCGAGCATGAAGATCACCAGATCGAGCGGCGCGTGGGTATGCAGGATGGTCGGCAGGATACGCGCGCCGTTGCGATCGCAATCGGCCAGATGATCGTCGTATGCCGTGGTCCGTCCGCCCAATCCTTCCGGAATGACGGTAACATCGGTTCCGAGCGCTTTCTGGAGGACGCTCGGCCAGCGGTCGGCATGATCGTGCCGGCTTCCGGCTTGCGCATCCGTCCCCCACGTCAGCGAGTCCCCGTAGCAAAGGACCGACTTCATCCCCGGCTCCCTAGACGAGCATTCCCATCGGGTTCTCGATGTAGTTCTTGAACGCCGCCAGCACTTCCGCGCCGAGCGCGCCGTCGACGGCCCGGTGGTCGGTCGAAAGCGTCACCGACATGATCGTCGCGACGCCGACCGCATCGTCCTTGACGACCGCCCGCTTCTCGCCCGCGCCAACCGCGAGGATCGTCGCGTGCGGCGGGTTGATGACGGCGGCGAAGTCCTTGATGCCGAACATGCCGAGGTTGGAAACGGCCGTCGCCCCGCCCTGGTATTCCTGCGGCTGCAGCTTCCGGTCGCGCGCACGGCGCGCCAGATCCTTCATCTCGTTGGAGATCGCCGACAGGCTCTTCTCCTCGGCCCGCTTGACGATCGGCGTGATCAGCCCGCCCTCGATCGAGACGGCGACGCCGACATTGACGCTTTTGTGCTGAACCATCGCCTGCTCGGTCCAGGAAACGTTCGCTTCCGGAATGTCGCGCAGCGCCAGTGCCATCGCCTTGATGACCATGTCGTTGACGGAAAGCTTGAAGGCCGGCTTCTCGCCGTGCTCGTTCTTTCGCATCGGCGCCGAAGCATTGATCTGCCTGCGAAGGTCGAGCAACGCGTCCAGTTCGCAGTCCACCGTCAGGTAGAAATGCGGGATGGTCGTCTTCGCCTGCACGAGACGCCGCGCGATCGTCTTGCGCATGCCGTCGTGCGGCTTGAGTTCGTAGGAGCCTTCTTCGAAGAGCTTGAGCACCTGCTCGTCGGCCATCGGCTTCGGCGCATCGGGCGCGGCTTGAGCCGCCTTGCCCGCCTGCGAAGCCTCCGCCTGCGTAGCCGTACCCTTCTCTTTCGCCTCTTCGATATCGCGCTGGACGATACGTCCGTGCGGACCGGAACCCTTCACCGCCGAAAGGTCGAGGCCGGCCTCCCTGGCGAGCCGCCTTGCGAGCGGCGACGCGAAGATACGCTCACCTTTTTCGCTTTTCGGCGCCGGCGTACCCGTGGTGGCCGGCGCCTTGTCGGCCTGCGGCGTATCACCCTCCTTGGGCGTTTCGCTGCTCTTTGCCTGCGCCTCGTCGGCCGCGCCGCCGGCGGTCTCTTCGGCCTTGGCCTGCTCGGCCTTGCCCGAGCGGTCGGACGATCCGCCGCCACCGTCTTCGGCAGCCTTGGCTGCGTCGGCGGGATCCTCGCCCTCTTCGGCAAGCACGCCGATCAGCGCGTTGACCTTCACGCCTTCGGTACCGTCCGGCACGACGATCTTGGCAAGCGTGCCCTCGTCGACGGCCTCGACTTCCATCGTAGCCTTGTCCGTCTCGATCTCGGCGATGGCATCACCGGGCGAGACGCTGTCGCCTTCCTTGATCAGCCATTTGGCGAGATTGCCTTCCTCCATCGTGGGAGAAAGGGCCGGCATCGTGATGTTGATGGGCATGACGCGCTCCCCCTTACGCCGTGTAGGTGACCGCCTTCACGGCGTCGATGACTTCTTCGACGTTCGGAAGGGCGAGCTTTTCCAGATTGGCGGCGTAGGGCATGGGCACGTCCTTGCCGGCGATGGTCGCGATCGGCGCATCGAGATAGTCGAAGGCCTGCTGCATGACCCGCGTCGCGATCTCAGTGCCGATCGAGGACTGCGGGAAACCCTCTTCCACCGTCACGAGCCGCTTGGTCTTCTTCACCGACTCGATCGTCGAGGAGAGGTCCATCGGGCGGATGGTACGCAGATCGATGATCTCGCACTCGATGCCCATGCCGGACAACTCTTCGGCAGCCTTGATGGCGTAGGTCATGCCGATGCCGAAGGAGACAATCGTGCAATCCGCCCCCTCGCGATGCGTCCGCGCGCGGCCGATCGGCAGCACGAAGTCGTCGAGCTTCGGAACCTCGAAGGTCTGGCCGTAGAGGATCTCGTTTTCGAGGAACATGACGGGGTTCGGGTCGCGCACGGCCGCCTTGAGCAGGCCCTTCGCGTCGGCTGCCGTATAGGGCATGACGACCTTGAGGCCCGGAATGTGGCTGTACCACGCGCCGTAGCACTGCGAATGCTGCGCGCCGACGCGCGCGGCCGCACCGTTCGGGCCGCGGAAGACGATGGGCGCACCCATCTGGCCGCCGGACATGTAGAGCGTCTTCGCCGCCGAGTTGACGATCTGGTCGATCGCCTGCATGGCGAAGTTGAAGGTCATGAACTCGACGATCGGCTTCAGGCCCGCCATCGCCGCACCGACGCCGACGCCGGCGAAGCCGTGCTCGGTAATCGGCGTGTCGATGATGCGCTTGGCGCCGAACTCGGAGAGCAGCCCTTGCGTGATCTTGTAGGCGCCTTCGTATTCGGCGACTTCCTCGCCCATGACGAAGACGTCGCCATCGCGACGCAGCTCTTCGGCCATCGCGTCGCGCAACGCCTCGCGCACGGTGGTCTCGACCATTTCCGTGCCTTCGGGAATGTCGGGATCGGCCGGAACCTCTGCCTGCTTCGGCTGCGCCGGGGCCTTCTTCTTGCCCTCGTCGGAAGCAGCTTTCTCCTTCTGCGAACTTTCGTCCGCTTCGCCGCCATCCTTCGCAGCACCGTTGCCGCCGGTTGGCGGCGCGGCCTCGTCGACGTCGTCGGCGCTTTCGCCTTCTTCGAGCAGCACGGCGATCGGCGTGTTGACCTTGACGTTCTCCGTACCTTCGGAAACGAGGATCTTGCCGAGCGTTCCTTCCTCGACGGCCTCGAACTCCATCGTGGCCTTGTCGGTCTCGATCTCGGCGATCACGTCACCGATCTCGACCGTATCGCCTTCCTTCTTGTTCCATTTGGCGAGCGTGCCTTCCTCCATCGTCGGGGAAAGCGCGGGCATGAGGACTTGCGTTGACATGGGTTCGCTCTCTCCCGATCCCTAAAGCAGAATGTCCGTGTAAAGCTCGGACTCGTCCGGCTCCGGATCGGACTGGGCGAAGTCCGCCGCATCGGAGACCTGGTCGCGGATCTCCTTGTCGATGGCTTTCAGTTCGTCCTCGTCCGCCCATTCGTTGTCGAGGATGCGCTTGCGTACCTGCTCGATCGGATCGTGCTCGGAACGCATCTTCTGCACCTCGTCGCGCGTACGATACTTCGCCGGATCCGACATCGAGTGGCCGCGATAGCGGTAGGTCTCCATCTCGAGGATCACCGGACCCTTGCCGGAGCGCGCCCAGTCGGTCGCCTCCTCGCCGGCCGCCTTGACGGCGCGAATGTCCATGCCGTCGACATGGAAACCGGGGATCTTGAACGAGGCGCCGCGTTCGGAAAAGGCAGGTTGCGCGGAAGAACGCGCGACCGAGGTGCCCATGGCGTAGCGGTTGTTCTCGATGATGAAGACCACCGGCAGCTTCCATAGCGAGGCCATGTTGAAGCTTTCGTAGACCTGGCCCTGATTGGCCGCGCCGTCGCCGAAATAGGTGAGGCTGACGAAGCCGTTCTCGCGGTACTGGTTGGCGAGCGCCAGACCCGCCCCGAGGGGCGCCGGCACGCCGACGATGCCGTGGCCGCCGTAGAAGTTCTTTTCCTTGGAGAACATGTGCATCGAGCCGCCCTTCCCCTTGGAATAGCCGCCCTGACGCCCCGTCAGCTCCGCCATCACGCCGCGCGGCGACATACCGGTTGCCAGCATATGGCCGTGGTCCCGATAGCCGGTGATGACCTGATCGCCGTCCTGCAGCGTCAGCTGCATGCCGGTGACGACGGCCTCCTGACCGATATAGAGGTGGCAGAAGCCGCCGATGAAGCCCATGCCGTAGAGCTGGCCGGCCTTTTCCTCGAAGCGGCGGATCAGAAGCATCCGGCGCAGCGCGTCGAACTCCTCGTCCTTGGAGAAGTCCGCGATCTTGTCGCCGATCGAAGGTTTGGTGGATCGCGACGAAGAGCCGGTTTTCCGCCGGCTGGACGATGCGGACTTGCGCGCGGCCATGCATGCCTCCCTTCACGTCTTTGTTCGCATGAACATAGGCAAAAGAAGGTAGGCCGGCAATGCCAATATTGCATGCCTCTCTTGCACGCCAAACCGCTGAAAAAAGCCGATAAAGTAGCGCTTAACCAGATTGCGGTTAATTCGATCGCCTGAATATGACGATGTCGTCGGGGCTGGTGACGTCGAGCATCTCGCGCGACTGTATGTCGAGCATGTCGCGATCGAGCGTATCGCCCTTGAGCAGAGAGGCCCTCTGTTCGAGCCCCTCGCGCTGGTGGCGCAGCCCGTCGAGCGTCTTGCTCAGTTCCGCCCTCTTTGCTTCGAGCTGGACACGCGCATTGAGGCCGAGATCGCCGTTCACCGCGTGGTAGCCGAAATAGCTCAGGAACACGGCCGCCAGGCAGGGAACCGTAAGGCGGCCGAGCCGCGACTGGCGGCGGTGCTTGGTACGCATGACCATGGGCGACAGGCTCCGGAAGACGAGACGCAAAACGGGTTTCGTCGGAGCCTAGCGCCGAAGCGTTAACCGGGCGTTGACCACGCCGTGCGGCTTTGCCGCAGGCGCCTCATCGGCCGAAGACGCTGCGTCCGGCGAAGACGGCCTGGTCGCCGAGGTCCTCCTCGATGCGGATCAGCTGGTTGTATTTCGCCAGCCGGTCCGAACGCGAGAGCGAACCGGTCTTGATCTGTCCGCAATTGGTCGCGACGGCGAGGTCGGCGATCGTCGAATCCTCGGTCTCGCCCGAGCGGTGCGAGATCACCGCCGTATAACCGGCGCGGTGGGCCGTCGAAACCGCGTCGAGCGTCTCCGTCAGCGAGCCGATCTGGTTCACCTTGACGAGGATGGAGTTGGCGACGCCCATCTCGATGCCGCTCGTCAGCCGTTCGGTATTGGTGACGAACAGATCGTCGCCGACGAGCTGGCACTTGTGGCCGATCTTCTTCGTCAGCGTCTTCCATCCCTCCCAGTCGTCTTCCTGCATGCCGTCCTCGACGGTGACGAGCGGGTAGGTGTCGACGAGGTACTCGATGTAATCGGCCATCTCGTTCGAATCGAGCGTACGTCCCTCGCCCTTCATGACGTACTTGCCGTCCTCGAAGAACTCGTTCGCCGCGCAGTCGAGCCCGAGGCAGATATCGTCACCCGGCTTGTAGCCGGCGGTCTCGATCGCCCGCATGATGAATTTCAACGCATCCTCGGCGCTCTTGATGTCGGGCGCGAAACCGCCCTCGTCGCCGACATTGGTGTTGAAGCCGTCCTTGGAGAGCTGCTTCTTCAGCGTATGGAAGACTTCGGCACCCATGCGCACCGCCTCACGCAGCGAGTCCGCACCTACCGGGAGAATCATGAATTCCTGGAAGTCGATCGGGTTGTCCGCATGCTCGCCGCCATTGATGATGTTCATCATCGGCACCGGCAGGACATGCGCGCTGGTGCCGCCGACATAGCGGTAGAGCGGCAGGCCGGAAGCGTCCGCAGCCGCCTTGGCAACGGCGAGCGAGACGCCGAGGATTGCGTTCGCGCCGAGCCGCGACTTGTTCTCCGTACCGTCGAGATCGATCAGCGTGCGATCGATCAGCATCTGGTTTTCCGCTTCGAGGCCGACGACGGCCTCGAACAGTTCGGTATTCACCGAATCGACGGCGTTCTCGACGCCCTTGCCGAGATAGCGTTCGCCGCCATCGCGAAGCTCGACGGCCTCGTGCGCCCCGGTCGAGGCGCCGGAGGGAACGGCCGCGCGGCCCATGGACCCGTCCTCGAGAACGACGTCGACTTCCACGGTGGGGTTGCCGCGGCTGTCGAGGATTTCGCGGCCCACGACATCTGTAATGGCGGTCATAACGTCTCTCCTGACGATGGATTTCTGTTTTCGCGGGAAGCCTTAATCAATACGCCGAATTCGTGCAATCGGACGAAGACGCGCGGACGCCGCTCAGCTCTTGGCGACCGCATCGAGGGCAAGCAGCCTGTCGAGAAGCCGCGGCATGTCCTCGATCGGCACCATGTTCGGGCCGTCGGACGGCGCGTTGTCCGGGTCCTCGTGCGTTTCGACGAAGACACCCGCGACGCCGACGGCGACGGCAGCGCGCGCCAGCGTCTCGACGAATTCGCGCTGGCCGCCGGTCGCACCGCCCTGGCCGCCGGGCTGCTGCACCGAATGGGTGGCATCGAAGATCACCGGTGCTCCGAGGCCCGCCATGATCGGCAGCGCGCGCATGTCGGAAACGAGGGTGTTGTAACCGAAGGAGACGCCGCGCTCGGTCAGAAGCACGTTCGGGTTGCCGCTTCCCGTGATCTTGGCGAGCACGTTCTTCATGTCCCAGGGCGCAAGGAACTGGCCCTTCTTGACGTTGATCGCCCGCCCGGTCGCGGCGGCCGCGACAAGCAGATCCGTCTGGCGACAGAGAAAGGCCGGGATCTGGAGAATGTCGACGACCTTCGCGACGGTCGCGCACTGTTCGGGCGAATGCACGTCGGTGAGCACGGGAAGGCCGAACTCGGCACGCAGTTCCTCGAACACGGCGAGGCTTTTTTCCAGCCCCATGCCACGCTGGCCGGAAAGCGACGTACGGTTCGCCTTGTCGAAGGAGGACTTGTAGACGAGGCCTATATCCCGTTCGGCACAGATCTCCATGAGCATGCCGGCCATGTCGAAGGCGTGCTCGCGGCTTTCCATCTGGCAGGGACCGGCAATCAGGGTGAGCCGGCCGGTGTTGGAAAAGGCAACGGCCTTTTCGCCTTCGCCGACCGTGACGGTCGCATTCGGTCTCGTGATCATGGCGCTTCCTCGAAGGCGAATGTGCAGCCCTGGCCCGTCGCCGGCGGCACGACGAGGCGTGCACCCTTGCGGCGGACTGCGACGCCGGTTTCGCGCAGGCATGTCTCGACCGCGGCGAGCGAGCCGACCCGAAAGACGATACCGGCAAAGCGCAGACCACGCTCGCGACTTTCGACCGTTTCCCCGAAGAACGCCTCGAACCCTTCCGGCGTCAAGACCGAAAGGCGGGCGTTCGAGGTTTCCATGGAAAGGCCGAAGGAGCGCGAATCGACGTGGCGCTGCCGGGCAAGCGCCTGCAGGAAATACTGGAAATCGGAAGGGTTCGGCTCGCTCATGACGATTTCGGCGATGCCGGAAACGCCGTTTGCGTGCGTCGTCGCGTCCTCGGCAGCAAGCGCCACCTCGCCGACGCGCTCGCATGTAAAGAAGGTCGCGTCCGGCGCGCGCAGGTCCGCGGCGAAGGCCAGGCGGAAGCCGGCGTCGCGTTTTCCCCCCGTCCGGTGCGCGGACGGCTCGCGCGAACGAAAGCGGAGCGCCCGCCGACATCCCTTCGCGTGCGAATGTCGCATGGTCGGCAGAGGCGTCCTGGCTCACGAAGGCGACGGCGGAGAAGCCGTCGTCACCGTTTCGAAAGCGGTAGGCGTAGTCCCGCGCGACGAAGACGTTGCCGGCCCGCGCTTCCGCCTCGCAGGTCTCGCGCGAGGCGATCGCGAGCGGCTCGAGATAGGTGCCGTCGGCGAAAAAGACGCAGGCGTTCTTCGTGCCGAAGGGATGGTTCGCCTCCGGCGCGACCGCAAAGCCGAGGGATTCCAGCCTGCCACGCGCGACGGCGAGATCGGCTGTCGGCAGGACCGCGTGGTCGACGGCGCGGGGAAGCTCGCTTCTCGTGCTCATGCCGAGGATTTGCCCGCTTTCTCGCCGGATATCAAGCAAGCCGAGCGGCTTCGCGTTCGGCCTGCCGGATGCCGCACGCGCTCATACGAGCCGCGATTGCTCCAGCGCGGCAGCAACGAAGCTCGAAAACAGCGGATGGGGTTCCAGCGGCCGGCTCTTCAGTTCGGGGTGGAACTGCACGCCAACGAACCAGGGATGGTCGGCATATTCGATCGTCTCGGGCAGCACGCCGTCCGGCGACATGCCGGCGAAGACGAGCCCGCTCTCTTCGAGGCGTTCCTTGTAGCCGACATTCACCTCGTAGCGATGGCGGTGGCGCTCCGAAATCTCCAGCTTTTCGTAGATGCCGGCGATCCGCGAGCCTTCCTCGAGCCGCGCGGTATAGGCACCGAGCCGCATCGTGCCGCCGAGATCGCCGCTCGACGAGCGCTTTTCGAGCATGTTTCCGCGCAGCCATTCCGTCATCAGGCCGACGACCGGTTCCTCTGTCGGACCAAACTCCGTGCTCGAAGCCTTCTCGATCTTCGCCAGATTGCGCGCGGCCTCGACGACGGCCATCTGCATGCCGAAGCAGATTCCGAAATACGGCACCTTGCGTTCGCGTGCGAACTGCGCCGCATGGATCTTTCCCTCGGATCCGCGCTCGCCGAAGCCGCCGGGCACCAGGATGCCGTGGACCTTCTCGAGCCAGTAGGCGGGATCTTCCTTCTCGAAGACTTCCGATTCGATCCAGTCGATCCGCACCCGCGTGTGGTTCGCGAGACCACCGTGGTAGAGCGCTTCCGTCAGCGACTTGTAGGCATCCTTCAGGCCGGTGTACTTGCCGACGATGGCGATCGTCACCTCGCCTTCCGGCTTGCGGATGCGCTCGGCCAGATCCTCCCACGGTCCCAGACGCGGCTTCGGCGCGGGGTCGATGCCGAAGGCGGCGAGCACTTCGTCGTCGAGACCTTCCCTGTGATAGGCCATCGGCACGTCGTAGATGCTTGCGACGTCGAGCGCTTGGATCACGGCGGAGGGGCGAACGTTGCAGAAGAGCGAGAGCTTGCGCCGTTCCTCTTCGGGAATCTCGCGGTCCGCGCGCACGAGCAGGACGTCGGGGGCGATGCCGAGCGCCTGAAGCTCCTTGACGGAATGCTGCGTCGGCTTGGTCTTCAACTCTCCGGCCGCGGCAATGAACGGCATCAGCGTCAGATGGACATAGACGGCATTGCCGCGCGGCAGGTCGTTGGCGAGCTGGCGGATCGCCTCCATGAACGGCATCGCCTCGATGTCGCCGACCGTGCCGCCGATCTCGCACAGGACGAAGTCGTAGTCCTCGTTGCCGTCGAGGACGAACTCCTTGATCTCGTTGGTGACGTGCGGAATGACCTGAACGGTGGCGCCGAGGTAGTCGCCGCGCCGTTCCTTGTCGAGGATGTTCTTGTATAGCCTGCCGGTCGTGATGTTGTCCGCCTGCACGGCCGAACGCCCGGTAAAGCGCTCGTAATGGCCGAGGTCGAGGTCGGTTTCCGCACCGTCGTCGGTGACGAACACCTCCCCGTGCTGCGTCGGGCTCATCGTGCCCGGGTCGACGTTCAGATAGGGGTCGAGCTTGCGCAGCCGCACCCGGTAGCCTCGGGCCTGCAGCAATGCGCCGAGGGCAGCCGAAGCGATTCCTTTTCCAAGCGAGGAGACCACGCCGCCAGTGATGAAGACATATCGCGCCATGGGCGTGAACCGTTACCGCCTGAAACCTGATTCCGCCAGCCCGATTTTGACCTTTTCCACGCTTCGTGACGGATCAAACGGCAGGCAAAGGGAACCGGAACCGCGAAAGCGGCGCCGGCCTTGATGATGAGGATGGGCGAAAGATTACTGACCGGTCGGCATATCCGTTCCCGAATTGTCATCGTTCGAAGGCGTCTGCTGACCGTTATTCTGGCCCGAGCCCTGGCTGGAACTCTGTCCGCCATTCTGGCCAGCACCGTTCCCGACACCCGCGTCGCTTCCGCCGCCCGTCGGAACGCCGGACCGAGCGTCGTCACCGGTCGTCGTCTGGCCGTTGCCCTGCCCGGCCGCATTGCCGCCGTTCGAGGAGGACGGCTGCTGCGTGGAGGACTGGCCACCGGCATTGCCGCCATTGGTCGAGCCGTTCTGGTTCGCGCCCTGCCCGGCCGTGCCACCGTTCGCCTGGTTGCCACCGGTACCGGCATTACCGTCCGGTGCGCTCTGGTTCAGCTGGTCGAGGAGCGTGCCACCGGAATTGTCGCCGTTCTGGCCGGAGCCCTGCTGGACGGGGATGCGGTCGAGAATGTCCGTCGGGCCGCCGCCGTAACGGGCCAGAAGGCCGAGACCGAGCGAGGTGGCGAAGAAGGCCGCCGCCAAGATGCCCGTCGTGCGTGTCAGCGCGTTGGCCGCACCACGCGCCGACATGAAACCGGAGCCGCCGCCGATCCCGAGACCGCCGCCCTCGGACTTCTGGACGAGGACGATGCCGACCAGCGCGATGACGATCAGGAGATGAAGGACGATCAGGATCGTGTGCATAAAGGCTTTCCGGGCGCAAAAAGGGGGAAAATCGAGTTGGGCGGGTCATTACACGACGCCGCGGGGCTTTCCAACCCCGCCGGCCGGACCTGCCGTCAAAACGTCACGGGGCGTCCGGCTGCGCCGTCGCCTCGGCGATCGCGAGAAAGCCGCCCGCATCGAGGCTCGCACCGCCGACGAGTGCTCCGTCGACATTGGCGACGCCCATGATGGCGCCGGCGTTGTCCGGCTTCACGGAGCCACCGTACAGCAGCCGCATACCGGGTGCGAGCGTTTCCGTGCGCTGGCGCAGGAAATCGTGAACCTCGCCGATATCCTCGAGCGAGGGCGTCAGTCCGGTGCCGATCGCCCAGACTGGCTCATAGGCGATGACGGTGTTCCTGGCCGTGGCACCCACCGGCAGCGAACCTTCGAGCTGGCGGCCGACGACCGCGATCGTCTCTCCGTTTTCGCGTTCGAATCGGGTTTCGCCGACGCACACGATGGCGATCAATCCGGCCGCATGGGCGGCTTCGGCCTTTTGCCGCACGAGGTCGTCACTCTCGCCGTGATCGGCCCGACGCTCGGAATGGCCGGCGATGACGTGAGTCGCGAAGCAGTCCGCGAGCATCGCCGCGGAAACGTCGCCCGTGTGCGCGCCGGAACTCTCGGGGTGGCAATCCTGCCCGCCGATACAAAGTGCCGTATCTTGTGCAAGCGTCGTCGCGACGTAGGTGAGCGTCGCCGGCGGGCACAGGAGGAGATCGCAGTTCGGCGCCAGCGCGTCGGATGCATCCGCGACGCGCTTGATCTCGCCGAGCCGCGCGCGCAGGCCGTTCATTTTCCAGTTGCCCGCCACGAGCGGACGAATGCCGGGTGTCATGACACCTCTCCCTTTTGTCGTTTCACGCCGCCTATCAGATGGCGACCGTGCGCGACAACGATCGCGGGTGAACGAAGCACCTGCCAATTCGCTCCGCGCTCTTCAATTTACCGGTTCTTTCGGCTATCAGGTGCGCGAAATCACCACCGGAACGCTTAAAAAACAGCGACGAGGTCGACACCGCCATGATGGACTTGATGCGCCGCGCCGCCCAGACCTGGGCCGCCAAGCTGCTTCTGATCGTTCTCGTTCTCTCGTTCGGCGTGTGGGGTATCTCCGGCACGGTGATGAACGGGATCGGCGGCGGCGATGCGGTCGTCAAGGTCGGCAATATCGACGTCTCGTCGAACGAGTTCCGCCTTGCCTACCGGCGCGACCTCGCCATGCTTTCCCAGCAGTTCAACACGCAGCTGACGCCCGAACAGGCCAAGGCGCTCGGCGTGGAACAACGCGTCTATTCGCAGCTCGCATCGAGCGCGACGCTCGACCAGCTGGCCGAAAACATGGATCTCGGCATTTCGCAGGACGAACTCGCCAAGACGATCGGCTCCGATCCGGCTTTCCAGGATTCGTCCGGCAATTTCAGCCGCCAGACGTTCCAGAGCACGCTTGCCAATGCCGGCATGACGCAGAAGGACTACATCGCCGACCAGGGTCACGCCGCCGTGCGCCGGCAGATCGTCGAGGCGCTCGCGGGCGGCATGCAGCCGCCTGTGACCCTCGTCAACGCCACGCTGCAGCACGAGAACGCGACCCGGGACGTGGAATATCTGCTCGTCACGAAGGACATGATCGACCCGATCGGGGATCCGAGCGACAAGCAGCTGCAATCCTATTACGACGCGCACAAGAGCGACTATCAGGCATCGGAATTCCGCAAGATCGCCTATGCCGCGCTGACGCCCCAGACGATCGCCGATCCGGGTTCCGTTTCCGAAAAGCAGGCGCGGGAATATTACGAGCAGAACGCCGACCAGTACGGTACGCCCGAAAGGCGCACGGTTGAGCAGCTGTCCTTCCCCGACCAGAAGGTCGCCGAAGCCGCGAAAGACAAGCTCGATGAGGGCACGTCCTTCGAAGCGCTCGCCAAGGAACAGGGCAAGAGCGCCGACGACATCAAGCTCGGAACGTTCAGCCGCAAGGATTTTCCCGGCAAGAACCTCGCCGAAGCCGCCTTTTCGCTGAAGAACGCCGGCGACACCTCGGGTGTGGTCAAGGGCGCGTTCGGGCCGGTCATTCTCAAGGTCACGAACATCGAGGCGGGCAATACCAAGCCCTTCGATCAGGTCGAGGGCGAGATCCGCAAGCAGATCGCCACGCAAAACGCCGGCGATCGCATCTCGGACGTGCTGACGAGCTACCAGGACGACCGCGCGGGTGGGGCGAGCCTGGTGGAAGCGGCCAAGAAGGAGGGCCTGAAGCCTGTCGTCGTCGATGCCGTGAACCGCCAGGGCGAGACGCCGAAGGGCAAGAAGCTCGATCTTCCCAAGCAGGGCGAACTTTTGAAGGCGGCCTTCGACAATCCGCAGGGCGAGGAAATCCAGCCGCTGAACTACGGCACCGCCGGCTATCTCTGGGTGGAAGTGCTGAACGTCGACAAGGCACATCAGCGCCCGTTGAAGGAGGTCCGCGACCAGGTGGCGAGCGACTGGAAGGCCGAACAGACGGACAAGGCCGTCGCCGCCAAGGCGAAGGCGATCCGCAAGAAGATCACCGGCGATACGACGCTCAAGGCCGTCGCCGACGAACTCGGCGTCGGCCTGCAGACGAAACAGGGCATCAAGCGAAGCGGCGGCGACGCTGTCTTCGGCGATGCGGCGGTTGCGGCAGCGTTCGAAGGACCGCAGGGGCTCGTCGCGGTGGCGCCGGCCGCCAACCCGCCGGAACAGATCGTGCTTCACGTCACCGGCGTCCATAACGGCACGCAGCAGGGCTACGACGCCCTGCCCGACCAGGCGTTGACGGCCATGACGAACCGGATGAAGAACACGGTGTTCGGTGAGATGGTCACGATGCTGCAGAAGAAATACGGCGTCTCGATCAACCAGCAGTTGGGCCAGCAGGCCATCCAGCAATATTGACCCGCCTGCTCATGGCATCGACCCGCCTGCTTATAGCATGGACCCGCCCGCTCATGGCGAAGACGAGAGGCGCATGACCGATCTGAAGAGTGCGATCGCGCGGATTGCCGACGGTGAGCGCCTCGATGCCGACGCCGCGCGCGAGGCCTTCGACGTGATGATGGCGGGCAACGCAACGCCGAGCCAGATTGGCGGCTTTCTGATGGCGCTGAGGGTGCGCGGCGAAACGGTGCCCGAGATCGTCGGCGCCGTGCGTTCGATGCGCGCGCGAATGGTCCCCGTCGAGGCGCCCGCCGACGCGATCGACATCGTCGGGACCGGCGGCGACGGTGCTGGCACGTACAACGTTTCGACCTGCGCTGCGTTTCTGACCGCGGCGGCCGGCGTTCCGGTCGCAAAGCACGGCAATCGTGCCCTTTCCTCGAAATCGGGCACGGCGGATGCGCTGACGGCGCTCGGCGTCAATCTGGAGCTTTCGCCCGAAGGCATTGCCGCATGCGTGCGTGAGGCCGGGCTCGGCTTCATGTTCGCGCCGAACCATCATTCGGCAATGCGCCATGTCGGTCCCTCGCGGGTCGAACTTGGCACGCGCACGATCTTCAATCTTCTCGGTCCGCTCGCCAATCCGGCAAGCGTGAAGCGCCAGCTTCTCGGTGTCTACGCGCGCGAATGGGTCGAGCCGCTTGCCGAGGTGCTGCGAGATCTCGGCGTGGAGCGCGTCTGGGTCGTGCACGGCGACGGTCTGGACGAGCTGACGACGACCGGATCGAACACCGTCGCCATCCTCGAAGACGGAGCGATCCGCACCGAAGAGATCGACGCGCGCGACCTCGGCGTGGATCGTGTCGATCTGAGCGCGCTCAAGGGCGGCGACGGCGTGCACAATGCTGCGGCCCTGCGTGCGGTCCTGACCGGCGAGCGCAACGCGTATCGCGATATCTCCGTGCTCAATGCGGGTGCCGCCCTCGTCGTCGCCGGACGCGTGGCGACACTCGGCGAAGGCATGGAGATCGCCGCGGGCACCATCGAGAGTGGCGCCGCTCTCGCTGTCCTCGAAAAGCTGGTGAGCGTTTCCAATATCCACGCCAAGGCGGACGCACGACGCTGAAACGTGCTACGGCCCGAGCGACCGATCACCGGTTTTCGCACGAAATCCATGGAGCAAGGCCGAATGAGCAACATCCTGACGCGGATCGAAGCCTACAAGCGTGAGGAGATCGCTTCGGCCAGGAGCGCGCGCCCGCTCGCCGAACTTCGCGCGGCGATCCGCGATCTCGATGGACCGCGCGGTTTTCGCAAGGCCCTCGACGCGCGCCGCGATGCCGGTGCCTTCGCGCTGATCGCCGAAATCAAGAAAGCGAGCCCGTCGAAGGGCCTCATCCGTGAGGATTTCGATCCGCCGTCGCTCGCGGCACGCTATGAAGCCGGTGGCGCGACCTGCCTTTCGGTGCTGACCGACAATCCCTCCTTTCAGGGACGTCCGGAGTTCCTGACGAGCGCTCGCGCGGCGTGCTCGCTTCCCGCCCTGCGCAAGGACTTCCTCTTCGACACCTATCAGGTCTATGAGGCGCGCGCATGGGGTGCGGATGCGATCCTTATCATCCTCGCGGCCGTGGACGATGCGCTTGCGCATGAACTCGCCGATGCGGCGGGCGAACTCGCCATGGACGTGCTGGTCGAGGTCCACGACGAGGCGGAGATGGCACGGGCGCATGCGCTCGGCACTCACCTCGTCGGCATCAACAACCGCGACCTCAGAACCTTCGAGGTGGATCTTTCCGTCGCGACGCGGCTTGCGAAGCTGGCGCCGAAAGAAAGCCATCTGGTCGCCGAAAGCGGCATCTTCACCCATGCCGATTGCCGCATACTCGCAGAAAGCGGCATCTCCACCTTTCTCGTCGGCGAAAGCCTGATGCGCCAGGCCGATGTGGCCGCAGCGACCGCAAGGCTTCTCACCGAGACCGAACGCACGGCGGCGGAGTGACCCCATGGCCGACGCCCTTTCCCATATCGATGCCAACGGCACGGCCGACATGGTCGATGTCGGCGGAAAAGCGGAGACCGAACGGGTCGCCGTCGCCGAAGGGTCGGTCTTCATGAAGCCCGAGACGCTGGAACTCATACGCTCCGGCAACGCCAAGAAGGGCGACGTGATCGGCACCGCACGCATCGCCGGCATCATGGCGGCCAAGAACACCGCCTCGCTGATCCCGCTCTGCCATCCGCTGATGCTCACCAAGGTCGGCGTCGCGATTACGGAACGCGACGACGGTGCGGGGCTGCGCGTGGAGGCGACGGTGCGCCTTTCCGGCAGAACCGGCGTCGAGATGGAAGCGCTGACGGCCGTCAGCATCGCCTGCCTGACGATCTACGACATGGCGAAAGCTGCCGACAAGGGCATGGAGATCGGCGAGACGCGGCTTCTGTCCAAGAGCGGCGGCAAGTCCGGCGACTGGTCTCGCGCGGCAAGCACCGGAGAGACATGAATGGCGCTGCTCGCGCTCGAAGAGGCGATCGCTCGCGTCCTTGCCGATGCCGTGCCGATCATGGACGAAGAAAGCGTTCCGCTGCGCGACGCGCGTTTACGGCATCTCGCGCGCGATCTCGCCGCCACACGGACGCAGCCACCCTTCAGCGCATCGGCGATGGACGGCTATGCGGTGCGGCATGCGGATATCGCCGACGGCACCGGTGAACTGCGCGTCGTCGGAACGTCGTCGGCCGGCCACGGTTTCGGGGGCGGCGTCGGTGCCGGACAGGCGGTGCGCATCTTCACGGGCGCCCCATTGCCCGAAGGTGCCGACACCGTCGTCATTCAGGAAAACGTCGAGCGGCATGCCGACGATCGCATCACCTTTCGCGAGATGACGGAGCGGGGCCGGCACATCCGCGCTGCCGGTCTCGACTTTCGCGAGGGCGACCGGCTGCTCGGCGCCGGCGACATCCTCGATGCCGGACGGCTGATGCTCGCGGCTGCCATGAACCATGCCGAGGTGCCCGTGCGGCGACGTCCGCGCGTGGCGATCCTTGCGACCGGCGACGAACTCGTACTTCCGGGCGAAACGCCGGCAGTCGACCAGATCATCGCTTCCAACGGTTTCGGCGTTCGGGCGATCGTCGAGGAAGCCGGCGGGGTCGCGATCGATCTCGGCGTCGCGCCGGACGATTTCGCAAGCCTCGACGCAGCGATCGATCGTGGCGATGCAGCGGGCGCGGACGTGCTCGTGACGCTCGGCGGCGCTTCGGTCGGCGACCACGACCTCGTTCGGGAAGCGCTGTCGCGACGCGGCATGGCGCTCGATTTCTGGAAGATCGCCATGCGCCCCGGCAAGCCGCTGATGTTCGGCCGGCTGGGTCGGCAGCGCGTGCTCGGCCTGCCCGGAAATCCGGTCTCGAGCCTTGTCTGTGCCCATCTCTTCCTGCGCCCGCTCGTCATCCGGCTTGCCGGCGGTATCGAACGGGACGATCGGCGAACCGCCGTTCTCGGCCGTGCCGTCGGCGCGAACGACGAACGCCAGGATTACATGCGAGCCAGACTTTCCCTCGGAGACGAAGGCGAACTGGTCGCCACGCCCTTCGAGCGGCAGGATTCGTCGATGATGCGCGTCTTCGCGCAAGCCGACGCTCTCGTGGTCCGCCCGCCCTACGCGCCGGCCGCCGATGCCGGCGAACCGTGCGTGGTCCATTGCCTGCGCGAAGGCCCGATCACGCGAGGCGCGTAGAACCTACCGCGACCCTAGTATTTGGCGATGACCCAGACGGCGTGGACGATGCCGGGAATGTAGCCGAGCAGGGTCAGCAGGATGTTCAGCCAGAACTGCTTGCCGAGGCCGACCTGCATGAAGACGCCGACCGGCGGCAGGATGATGGCGAAGATGATGCGGATCAGGTCCATGGGCACTCCCCGTTCGTGTGGGGTGTGAACGCATCCTGCGTCTTCGGGTTCCAGTCCCGGCTCGATCGGGCGAAACGCTCAGCGTTGATGCGGACGAGCTCAAGCCAGTAAGTCAGCCGACGAAGGCGCGTTCCACGACGAAGGTCGCCGGCGCGCTGTTCGCACCCTCTTCGAGCCCGAAGCTTTCGGCCATCGCCTTCGTGTCGTTCAGCATCTCCATCGAGCCGCAGATCATCACACGGTCCGTCTCCG